>NZ_KB904187.1 GCF_000380025.1 Streptococcus entericus DSM 14446 | reverse complement strand
AAAACTGCACGCATGATACTACCTCTTTGTCTTGAATGATTCCTTGTTTTAGAGATGTCATTTTCAATACTCGACGTCTAGCGTCCCACATACTTTGATAACATTCTTTCTAAAACAGGTGTCTTGCCAGTTTTTGTTGCGACGTCTAGCGTCAAAAAGCCCCACGACTTAACAAGACACCTCTACTTTATCATCTTGAGAATGAAAAAAGTAGTGAGTACTCTCTCCCGTCGGAGATTTCCTCACTACTAATCTTAGTATGTTTAAGTATTTTTATGGCATTATTTAATGTCAAACACCTCCGGTTCCTCTTTCGTCATCAGTTCCTTCAGAAGATGGAATTGGACTTAGGATAATAAAGCAATAGGAGAGAAAACAGCACCTACCAGCGACTATTCTTTTAATAATAAGGACACAATCACTTGGAAACCTCACTTCCTGCTATTACAGAATTTCCGTCGAGATAGTGCTGTTAACAACTCTAGTTTTTTGACGATAAGAGCAACAGCTTTGCCAGTCTCGCCAATGGAACTCAGCGGAGTCGTGACCCGCGACTTCTCGTCAATTAAGTCAGCAATGACTGACAAGGTCTTTTTATCTTGTGATTCTCAATGTAAAGTATCGGTTACCACGCCAGAACAATCATGGACTTGTCCAATCTGTTCCCTAACCCCGAACTTATTAGAGCACAGCCAGTTTGTGTTCCAAATCAATCTCACTCCTGTAGCGGCATAAAAAACATTGACAAACTACTTAACCGGTGATATAATTTTATTTGATTAACTAGTTAAGGAGTTTTAAATGAACAAATCTTGTCGCACCCTACTATCCCTCTTACTAACCCTCCTAATCTTGGGAGCTTGTCAGCACAAACCTCCCAAAGAAAGTCAAGGTCTGAGGATTGTCACTAGCTTCTACCCCATCTATGCCATGACAAAGGAAGTGTCTGGAGACCTCAACGATGTCCGTATGATTCAGTCAGGGCAAGGCATCCACGAATTCGAACCCTCGGTTGCAGATGTTCGTGCCATTTACGATGCTGACGTCTTTATCTACCACTCCCACACCTTGGAGAGCTGGGCTGGACGACTAGATCCAAACCTGGAGCAGTCAGATGTTATCGTTTTGGAGGCCTCCAAAGGCATGAGCCTAAAGCGCGTCCCAGGTCTAGAGGATATTCCTGTCACCGAAGGGATTGATGAGGCGACACTCTACGACCCACACACTTGGGTTGACCCCATTTTAGTGGCGGAGGAGGTTAGGTTAATAGCAGAGCAGTTGACCAACATTGACCCAGACCATGCAGCCACCTACCGGAAAAATGCTGACAAACTGGCAAAAGAAGCTGAAGAGTTGGCAAACCTGTTTGAACAACGTTTCGCCAAAACTAAGGCAAAAACCTTTGTCACTCAGCACACTGCTTTTGCCTACCTAGCAAATCGTTTTGGCTTAGAGCAACTCGGTATCGCTAGCGTCACTGCCCAAGAACCAAGCCCTCGACAACTGGCAGAAATCAAAGAATTCATCGATACCTACCATGTCACTACCATTTTTGTCGAACGAGGGGCTTCAGACAAGATGGCAAAAGCCCTGGCGGCATCAAGCAAGGTGACCCTCAAAATCTTAGAGCCTCTGGAAGCTGACCCACAAAACAACCTCAGTTATCTGGAGAACCTCAGAGCCAATCTCACCATTCTCGCAGAAGACCTTGAAACTAGAAAGGAATAGGAACCCATGAAGAAAAAATACGTTTATAGCTCCGCTGCAGCAATCCTACTCTCCGTGATCAGTTACCAAGTTGGGCATCATCAAGCCCTTGACCAAAATGAGGAAAACCGTGTCTCTTACATCAGCTCGTCAGAGCAATCAACTGGTAACAAGAAAAAAGTCCTCACTGATACAGCCAACATGAGTCCTGACGAGGTTAGCGCTAAAGAAGGGATTAACGCTGAACAAATCGTCGTTAAAATTACCGACCAGGGTTATGTGACGTCACATGGTGATCACTACCATTTCTATAATGGTAAGGTGCCTTTTGATGCTATTATCAGTGAAGAGTTGATCATGAAAGATAGCTCCTATGTCCTCAAACAAGAAGACATTGTCAACGAGGTCAAAGATGGTTACATCATCAAGGTCAACGGCACTTACTATCTTTACCTAAAGGATGCCAAAAAAGCCACCAATGTCCGTACTAAAGAAGAAATCGTTCGCCAGCAACAAAGCACAGGTACTGTTCGACCAAGTCAGCAAGGGCAACAAAGAACGCCTACCACAACAGATAAGAAAAGTGCAACAACGACCAAACCTTACACTACAGATGATGGTTATGTGTTTAGCCCAACAGATGTGATTGACGACTTAGGTGATGGCTTCCTCGTGCCGCATGGTGACCACTTCCACTATATCCCGAAAGCTGATTTGTCTCCAGCAGAATTGGCCGCTGCGCAAGCCTATTGGAATGGTAAAAAGACACCTGCTGGCAATTCTAGTTCCCCTGCACAACCACAGGTTTCTACAGGAACAACACCAGCTCCAACAGCTAGTCGACAACCTCATGAACCACAACACACTGCTCAACCTGCACCGTCAAACCAATCTCCACAGCCAACTCAAGCTGTCCAAACGCAAACAAGTCAGCCAGTTAAGCCTGCTGGTACAGATACCCCAGACAGCTTACTACAGATGCTTTATGCTCAGCCGTTGTCGCACCGCCACGTTGAAGCAGATGGTCTGGTGTTTGACCCAGCAACCATCACCAAGTGGACCGAACGGGGCGTTGTTGTCCCACACGGCGATCATTTCCACTTTATCCCCTACAGCCAAATGTCGGAGCTTGAAGTCAGGGTTTCACGCTTGTTGGATCAGGAAAAACGCCCAACGACTTCTGAGCAACCGTTGCAGACAAATCCGATAGGGAAACCATCAAAACCAGCGCTTACGGTCAAGCCGAGCCAGCCATTACCACCAAATCGTCCAATCAGTTCAATTGGAGAGAAGCCGACAATCCCAACTCAACCAACACTTGAGAACCAGCTGACCCCTGGAACAGGTGAGCAGCCTAATTCACCTGCCCCAACGCAACCTGAACAAGCCCATACCCCTCAACAACCTAATGTTCCTCAACCAGATCCTTCGGTACCATCAGAACAGCCGGTCCCAAATCAGCCAGAAAACGGCAATCCCGCATTACCAGAGCGTCGGTTCTTTGACTTAAGTCAGTTAACTATTCGCAAATCGTCTAAAGGTAAAGATGGTCTACCTTACACAACCAGCGATGGCTACACCTTTAGCCCTGAGAGCATTATAGCCTATGATGACGAAGGTTTCCGAGCAAAACACGATGACCACGAGCACTATATCTTCTACCATGAATTAGAAGACGATGAGCTTGAAGCTGCTGCAGACTACATCAATCGTGAGGGAATTGAAGCAACTGCGCCAAGCACTTACTCAGCAACAGAAATCGATGCTAAGTTAACCTTTATTTCCCTCGAAAACCAAGTCCCTAAAGCCTTGCTTAAAGTGAGTGGCAATCAGGTCATTATCCCACACGGCAACCATTCTCACACAGCTAACCTGGAGAAGTATCCGACACGCTTGATAGCTAGTGATTTTGACAACACTGAGGATTACCGTGACTTGCTCATTCGACTGAAAATGGGGAAAATTCGTTTGCAGGAGGGCGTCATTGCTGTTTTCCGTGATGATGCAACTGTGACGGCTAGTTACCAAGACGGGACGGAGAAGGAATTTCCGCTTGCTTCTATTACCCTACCATTGACCTATGACGAGGTTGACTACAGTGACCTTGTCACCTACAAGCACCCGCAAGAAGCAAAACTCCGTTACATTGCTAAGCAATACAAGGTGCCACGTAGCCATGTGCGACCTCTCTTTGGCAATCTAGTTTTTGTTGACGGCCATGGTGGGGTTGACTTGAGTCTTGTTGACATCAACGCCCCTGTTATCTATACCTTGAAAGATAAGACTAAGCCAGCTGATGGAACGACCTCACCAATACCAAACGAAGAGACAACAACCACGGATGAGGAGAAGGTTTCTGAAACAGATGAAGCTGATACAACAGACACCCGTCCTAGCCAGCCAACCGAGCAACCTCAGCCTAAACCTGCTGACCAGAGAGCTGAGCTCCTTGCTTATCTAGGACAATACTATGGTGACAAGGCAAGCACCATTGCCTATATGCCAGGTATTGGCTATGTCATCACACCTATGGTAGGTGAGGAGAATCTAATTTTATCAGAAGCGACTGTCCTAGCAAGCAAAGAAAAAGGGCAAGACTTACCTGACTTGGGCAATACTATTGACGATGATGAATCAAATGAGCATGATTCTACCGATAATGCCACCTCTGCTGAAACACCAAGCCAACCAAGAGCTGATGAGCACCATAAACCAACGCCAGTAGCTGAGCGTGAAGGTAAGCCAAACTCACAGATCATTTACAGTCCCGAAGAAATCGCTGAGGCTAAAGCTGCTGGACGTTACACCACCTCAGACGGCTATATCTTTGATGCCAAGGACATTGAACGTGAAGAGGGCGATGCCTACATCGTCCCTCACATGGACCATAGCCACTGGATTCCTAAGTGGGACTTATCCTATACTGAACGCCGAGCAGCTGAGCAAGAACTAGCCAGTCGTAAGCCAGCAGAAACAGAACCAAGCCGTCCAGCGCCACAGCCAAATGACGGTCGCCCACGTGAACGAGCTGTAGACATCTTTGACAAAGCAGAGCCAGCCAAACGTATTCCGATTGAGAAGATGCCGTACAATTCTGCCTACACCGTCGAAATCAACAACGGTTACCTCATCATTCCGCACTACAACCATTACCACAACATCGCTATTGCTCGCTTTGATGATTTGTTTGAGGCACCTGCGGGTTACAGCCTAGAGGATCTCTTTGCTACTATCAAATATTATGTAGAAAATCCTGATGAACGCCCTGGTTCAAAAGATGGATGGGGGCGTGATAGCGACATCATGAAAGGTCGTGGCAGTAGGGAAAACCGTCCGAATTACCCTGTCGGAAAAGAACCTGATGAAGAAACCGAAGACGAGGTGGCAGAGACAGACACCTCATTACCAGAATCCGAACCTGATGATAATGATGAAACACCTGACACAGAAGCACCAGCTCAACCTCTCCCAACAGAAACAACTGACACAGAGGATGATGACCTGGATGATTATGACCGTGAAATGCTTGAGCGAGCGACTGCCTTTGGCATGGACCGAGAGGTTTTTGAGGACAAGCTCTACGAGCTTGCGATGATTCACGGTGTCGGTGTGGATACCTTCACCTACGACCCGGAAACCAAATCCGTCCGCCTGATTGACAAAAAAGGACAAGCTCACATCATTTCACTTGTTGACTAGGATTTGAAAAGAATTTAGCCCTCTCAAGGCTAGATTCTTTTTAACTAAGGCAAGGGTTCTCAATCTGTCGGCCTGAAAGCTTAACAGACAACAAAACACTGGCGTGTCCTTGATCCCCGAAATCTCTAAAAAAAGCTCTGTTTTTTTGATGTTTGCGCCGTTTTTTCAGCAAAGAACAGCCACAAGCCATCTCTTTTATGGTACAATAATAGAGATTATAAGATTTTGGAGAACAATATGACACGTAGTATGTATGCAGGCCGTGTTCGTGCCGAACACATTGGACAGACCCTGACCTTGACGGGTTGGGTGGCTCGCCGCCGTGACTTGGGAGGCTTGATTTTCATTGATTTGCGCGACCGCGAGGGCATCATGCAGCTGGTGGTCAACCCTGAGACAGCGTCTAGCGATGTGGTGGCTATCGCCAATGGCTTGCGCAGTGAGTTTGTCATCGAAGTGACAGGCGAGATTTTAGCCCGTGAGCAGGCGAATCCGAACTTGCCAACAGGTGAGGTAGAGATGGCTGTTGCCAGTCTTCGTGTGCTGAACGAGGCTAAGACGACCCCGTTTGAGATTAAAGACGGTGTTGAAGTCAGTGACGATACGCGCCTGCGCTACCGCTACCTTGATCTGCGCCGCCCAGAAATGCTGGACAATTTCAAACTCCGCGCCAAGACCACACACGCCATCCGCAACTATCTGGATGAGCTGGAATTTATTGATGTGGAAACGCCGATGTTGACCAAGTCAACGCCAGAAGGGGCGCGTGACTATCTGGTGCCGAGCCGTGTGCACGAGGGTCATTTTTACGCCTTGCCACAGAGCCCACAGATTACCAAGCAGCTCTTGATGAATGCTGGCTTTGACCGCTACTATCAAATTGTCAAGTGTTTCCGTGACGAAGACCTGCGTGGGGATCGCCAGCCTGAATTTACCCAAGTGGACTTGGAGACCTCTTTCCTATCTGACCAAGAAATCCAAGACATCGTTGAAGGGATGCTGGCTCGTGTCATGAAGGAGACTAAAGGTATCGACGTCAGCCTGCCTTTCCCACGCATGAGCTATGATGTCGCTATGAACAGCTATGGGTCAGATAAGCCCGACACCCGCTTTGACATGCTCTTGCAGGATGTCTCAGAGCTAGCCAAAACCGTCGACTTCAAAGTCTTTTCGGAAGCAGAAGTGGTCAAGGCTATTGTGGTCAAGGGGGCAGCCGACCGTTATTCGCGGAAGGACATCGACAAGCTGACAGAGTTTGCCAAGCAGTTTGGCGCCAAGGGTCTGGCTTGGGTCAAGTACACAGAAGCTAGTCTCAATGGACCGATTGCCAAATTCTTGCCAGCTATTGAGGGTGACTTGATAGCTCATCTGGAGTTGGCTGAAAACGATTTGGTACTCTTTGTTGCAGACAGTCTTGATGTTGCCAACAACACCCTCGGCGCTCTTCGTAGCCGTCTGGGTAAGGAGCTCGGTCTCATCAACCCAGACCAGTTCAACTTCCTTTGGGTCATCGACTGGCCACTCTTTGAGTATTCGGAAGAAGAAGGGCGCTACATGTCTGCGCACCATCCGTTTACCCTGCCAACAGCTGAAACAGCAGGTCTCTTGAATGGTGGCGACCTCAGTCAAATCAAGGCTGTCGCCTATGACATTGTCCTCAACGGCTACGAGCTAGGTGGTGGTTCTTTGCGGATCAATCGTCGAGACCTCCAAGAACAAATGTTTGCAGCGCTTGGCTTCTCCAAGGAAGAGGCACAGGAGCAATTCGGCTTCTTGCTAGAGGCGATGGACTATGGCTTCCCACCGCACGGTGGCTTGGCTATCGGTCTTGACCGCTTGGTCATGCTCCTAGCTGGTAAGGACAACATCCGCGAAGTCATCGCCTTCCCGAAAAACAACAAAGCCTCTGACCCGATGACCCAGGCTCCAAGCCCAGTTGCCCAGAAACAGCTGGACGAGCTCACCCTCACGATTAAGAATAATGGTTAAACAAGCAAGTCTTCCTAAAAAATGTCGCTTTGCGATAAAGCGTTTGGCGAAAAAGGTCGGTCTATTTCAGACCCTCCGTAGCATTTCCAGAGAAAAGTACGCTGAAAAATTTTCAGCGTCTTTGCTCTATGGTTTGCTATCTAGTATCGCTGTCAACTTTTTCTTTGAACCCGGCAATGTCTACGCCAGTGGCGTGACAGGTCTAGCCCAAGTTTTGTCAGCACTTAGTCTCCGCACCTTAGGAATGAACATTCCTGTGGCAGTGATTTTCTACGCCATTAACCTACCTCTCCTGGTTTTGGCTTGGCGGACCATCGGGCAAAAGTTCACTATTTTCACCTTTATCACAGTGACCATGAGCTCGCTTTTTATCCAGTTTATGCCCCAGATTACCTTGACGACTGATCCTTTAGTCAATGCGATTTTTGGTGGTCTAGTCATGGGAACTGGTATCGGTTATGGTCTCAAATCCAATATTTCAAGTGGTGGAACGGACATCATCAGTCTAACGATCCGACGTAAAACTGGGCGGGATGTAGGACGTATTTCCCTGATTGTAAATGGTGTCATCATGATCTTTGCAGGCCTCTTGTTCGGCTGGCAATACGCCCTTTACTCCATGGTGACCATCTTTGTGTCTAGCCGTGTCACTGATGCCATCTACACCAAACAGAAAAAAATGCAGGCGACCATCGTGACCAGCCAGCCTGACCGTGTCATCAAAATGATTCACCAGAAACTCCATCGAGGGGTGACCTCTATCAACGATGCTCAAGGCACCTACGAAGGCAGCAAAAAAGCGGTGCTGATCACGATCATCACTCGCGCCGAGTTTCACGAATTCAAATACCGTATGAAAAAAGCTGACCCAAATGCTTTTGTCTCGGTTGCTGAAAATGTCCAAATTATCGGACGTTTCGTGGATGTGGATTAAGGAGAACTCATGTCAAACAAATACGTTTTTCATCCTAAAAATTTCCTACTGATTGCCCTAGGATGTGCAATCTATGCCTTTGGCTTTGTTATTTTCAAAATGCCCAATCAAATTGCTGACAGCGGGATGTCAGGGGTCGCATTGATTTTGCATGCTCTCTTTGGCATCAATCCCACTATCACAGGCTATCTGATCAACCTTCCGTTGATTATCTTAGGGGCTAAGCTCTTCGGTCGCAATGCCGTCATCTATACCCTCCATGGCACCGTCATGCTCTACCTCTTTATTTGGCTTTGGCAACTATCAGGTATTGCCGTTGACCTGCAAGGAGACAACACCATCATCGCTATTCTAGCAGGTGTCACAGCAGGTTTAGGAGGGGGATTGGTCTTTCGTTTCGGTGGAACCATGGGGGGCTCAGATATTATCGCGAGAGCCCTGGAAGACAAACTAGGTATTCCGCTTGGAAAAAGCCTGCTTGGCATCGATGTCATCGTCATGTTATTGTCTCTGACTTACGTCTCTATTCCAAAAATGACTTATGCCCTGATTGCCAGTTTTATCTATAGCCAAGTGGTCAATATTGTCGAGCGTGGTGGGTACTCTGTCCGTGAAATGATGGTCATTACAGACCAGCCTGACGCCATTTCCCAACAAATCATGCAGGTCCTAGGACGAGGCGTGACCTATTTCCAAGGCAAAGGGGCTTACTCAGGCAAGGATAAGCAGGTGCTCTACATTATTTTGAACCCTAATGAGGTACGTGACGCCAAGCGTATTGTGACAACAACTGACCCACAAGCTTTCTTGTCCGTCTCCAATGTCGAAGAAGTTGTCAGTCCAGAATTTGTCATCAAACGCAGTAAGTATCGCCAAGTCACTTAACATACTAGCTAACTGACGACCAGCACCCACAGCTACAGACCTTTACCTTTGAGAAAGGAACAGAAATGTTTCAACTGAATAAAACTAGCCTGCGCGACCTTTTCATGATTGCACTAGGAACAGCCATTTATGCCTTTGGCTTTGTTCAATTTAATATGGCCAACCATCTGGCTGAAGGAGGAGTCGCAGGTCTCACCTTGATTATTTATAACCTAACAGGATTAGATCCTTCCTATACCACATTACTGATTAATTTTCCCCTCTTTATTCTCGGGGCAAGAATCCTAGGACGTAAAAGTATGGTGCTGAGTATCTACGGTACTCTGACAATGTCTGCTTTTATCTGGCTCTTTCAGAGGATTGCACTGACTATTGATGTCAATCATGATTTGCTCATTGCTTCACTGCTTGCCGGTTTATGTGCTGGTATCGGTAGCGGCCTCGTTTTTCGCTTCGGTGGAACGACAGGGGGAACCGATATCATTGCTCGTATCGTTGAAAAGGTATTGCATGCACAAATTGGAAAAACCTTGTTGCTTGTTGATATCGTCATTCTCCTCCTATCACTCACTTATATCAATATCCAGCACATGATGTACACACTAATTGCCAGTTTTGTTTATAGCCAAGTGATTACAATCATCGAAAACGGAGGCTATCAGGTTCGTGGCATGCTGATTGTTTCCGACTTTGCGCCAGCTATTGCTACAAAAATTCTTGATAACCTTGAGCGCGGTGTGACCTATCTGGAAGGCGAAGGTGCTTATTCTGGAAGAAGTAAGAAAGTCATTTATGTTGCCTTAAATCCGACGGAAGTCCGTGAAGCTAAGCAGATTATCGCTCAGATAGACCCAGATGCGTTTGTATCCATCCTCAACATTGATGAGGTTATTAGTTCCGATTTTGTGATCAATCGCAAGAAAATTAAAATCTGATTTAGCCTCAGGTTAACCGTTAGTAAAAACAATCGGCTGTCACAGCCCACCTCAGTTCAAAAGCCAAGGATCTAGGCACTGCTAATCAAAAGCAAGTGCCGTGCCATCTTTACCTTAATTCACTAAAAGATAAAAAACAATCTATCTCAGCCTCTCCTAAAACTGTGTCCATAGCTTGCTCAATGAGCGTCATGCTATGGACATCTTTTTTTACTCGTCTCAACTGAGGCAAGTTAAACAGACGATGTTGGTTCATCACGAGTGCTATTACGATTTTATCGTTAGCCCTATCAATAGACGCACAAAAACAGCCCTGCGAAATCGCAGGGCTGGGATACTTAAAACCAGTAGTAAAGGTTATTCATCTTCGTCTTCATCGTTGTTGAAGAGGTCATTGAGACGTTGAATGTTGCTTGTTCCAAATTCAATCAAATCAACATCTTGGTCAAGAAGAACACCGTTCAAGAAACCGATAACCATCGGCATGTTCATGCCAACATAGATATCTAGATCAGCACCTTCTAACAGGGCTCTTGACACAACGTTTGCTGGTGTACCACCGAGTAAATCAGCGAACACAACCACATTTTCTAAACCTGCAATGGTCTCATCAAACTTAGCACGAAAATCTTCTGGACCTTCTTCTGGAAGAAGAGCGACTGTATGGATATTTTCTTGAGGCCCCATAATCATCTCTGTGGATTTTTTCAATTCTTCACAGAAACGACCATGGCTAACTAATACTAAATGTTTTCCCATTATGCCATACCAAATGCAAAGTGACCAAGAGCAGACAAACCAAGAGCCAAGAAGATGATAATCAAGATAGCCTTAGTTGAGTTCATGCCACGACGACCCAAGAGCCAGAAGAGGAAACCAGTGAAGATAGCTGGTACCAAACGTGGGAAGATCGAGTTCAAGATGTCTTGAAGGTCAATCACTTTCTCACCGATCGTTGGAGCCCATGTTACTTCAAAGTTAATCATGGTTGCAACCAAAGCACCCATCATGAAGACACCGAGAACAGAAGCGGCATCAACGATAGCAGTAAGCGTATCGCGCATAGTGGTGATGAGTTTAACACCTTCTTTGTAGGCAAACTCTAGTTGGTGCCAACGGAAGACGTTGATCGCCATAGCTACAGCTACCCAGAGGAAGATACCGATTGGGCTACCAGATTCAACCGCCATTGTCGCAGCGATAGTACCCATGATAGCTGGCACCAAGGAACCAAAGATAGTGTCTCCAAGAGGAGCAAATGGTCCCATAAGACCTGTCTTGATACCGTTAACCGCATCTTTAGAAGCTACACCTTCTTTTTCTTCCAAGGCAAGGTCAAAACCTGTGATGATGGTGTGGAAGAAGTTAGAAGTATTGAAGAATTGCATGTGCAATTTCATCATTTCTTTGAGCTCAGGTGTACCGTCTCCGTACATTTTGCGCAATTGTGGCAAAATCATGTAGAGGTAACTTGAAGACTGCATACGCTCGTAGTTCCAACCTAATTGGAAAGTAAACAAGCTACGTTTGTTGATTTGATTAAAATCCTCTTTTGTAAGTTTGTAATTAGAATTCGTCATCTTCGATTTCCCCGCTTTCTACGTTAGATACTGGTGCAGCCACCACTGTACGACGAGCGTTTTGGTAGTGAAGCACAGCCAAGAGAATACCAATGATAGAAATACCAATCATTGACAAGCCTTTGAAGTTGTTAGTGAAAGCAATAGCGGCATCTGCTGCAAGACCTTCGTTAGCAACACCAACCAAGCTAGATACAGCACCACCCAAAGTAGAGATGTTACCGTAGAGAACAGTCAACATAGCTGTCAAACCAAAACCTGCTGCTAAGTAGTGCAAGTTACGTTTAACTGGCAAGTAGTGGAGCAAGATAGCGAAACCAAGACCAGGAAGCATACGACCAGCAAGAACCAAACCGTTTGCAATCCACTTGTAGTTATCGATAGTTGCTACTAAGCTTTCAACAAAGCCACCACCGAGAGCAAGGGCAAGGAAAACAGGAAGGGCACGTGAGAGACCCCAAGGAAGGGCACCGAGTAGGTAGTTACGCTCAATTCCTTTGTAGTCAAAGCGCTCAATCGCAGCGTCAATGCGGTGTGCAAAGAATGTTGTTGAGAAACGACCTGCAATATCAGTGTAAACCAAGAGAGCCGCTACTGGAACCGCGATGGTTGTGATGGCAAGTTCAGGTTTGATGCCTTGTGCAACTGAGAAAGCTGTCGCCAAAACCGCACCAGATGTTGCGTCGATACGAGACGCACCACCGAAAGTACCAACACCAAGCACCATGAGCTGGAGACCACCACCGATCAAGAGACCAGTTTTAACATCTCCCATAATCAAGCCTGATACGAAACCAGCGAAAACTGGTGAACCAGCTGATGAAACAATCGTCAACTCATCACAGATTTGATAGAATGAGTACAACGTGAGTAAAAGTATTTGCCACCATTGAATCATGATGTCATCCTCCTAAAAATTTATTAATATTTTTTGAACAATTTTAGTTTATCTTACCTTGTCAAGCAATGGCAAGAAATCTTTAGCAGCATCGTTTGGCACCATCTGAGCAATCAATTTAACACCTTTTGCGTTGAGAGCATCAAAGTCCGCAATGTCTTTGTCAACAACGTTAATGGTACGTGTTACAGCTCTTGTTTCAGGGCTTTGTGACATATTACCAACGTTGAGTTCTGGGATGGTCACCCCATGCTCAACTAGTTTCAAGAAACGGTCTGGGCGGCGTGCAACGATGAAAAGACGTTGTGAGTCATACTTACCAGCCAGAATGTTTTCAGCTGCCTTAGCCACTGGAAGGATAGACAGTTTAACACCTGGAGGGCAAGCCAACTTCAAGCCTTGCTTCTCAATGTCGTTTTGTGCCACTTCGTCGTCGATAACCATGATACGGCTAGCTTGCAACTTAGCTGTCCACAAATTAGCTACTTGACCGTGGATGAGACGGCCGTCGATACGTGTTCCGATGATTGCCATAGAAACATGTTCCTCGCTTTTCTATAAATTTTTTATTATTGGTCTATCTGAGAAGGTCATATGCTCTCGATAACGGCCTTCGGTCTCAAAGACAACGATGTCATTGCGTCCTTGTTTTAAGTATCCCTTAGGTAGGTAGAGAGAGTATATTGGTCCTTTTTCCCAGAAACGACCGATGTTAACATTGTTGATGAAGACAACACCTTTACCAAAACCTGTCATATCAAGGTAAGTATCGGCTAAATCATCTAACTCTACCTGATAGTGGTAGAAGCTAGGCACTCCCTCCGACCAAGACCCTGTCAAATCCAGTTGGTCAACGTTGTCTAGTGGCAACGGGTACTGCGTCCAGTTGCCGATGTAGTGGAGATCCACCATCGCCCCACGACCGATTCCTTTGCGCTGAGTTGGCGCTGTTAGCTTATGACCGTAGTTAACCCGACCCATGTTTTCCACCAGAATTTTGATGTTGTTCTCAGATTTCTCCTGTGGTAGGGGAATATCCTCACCAATCTCATCTTGATATTGTGTGGTCACATGCTGGTTATTAGCATAAACTTGGATGCGGTCTCTGGCATCGATGACACGGAAACGTTCATCCTCTAACTTGTCACGTTCAATGTTCGTCTCATAAAGAATATAACCGACATTTTGCCCCAGAGCTTCCATGTTTTTCGGATAAAAGCTCTGAACACTCGGTAATTGTTCCAAGATGGAGAAGAGACTCGCTTTATGAACCAAACTGGCACTCGGATGAGCTTTAGCTGTTTTCACCAAAGGTTCTGCAAACGTGAGACTCGGATAAGTGGCTTTCAACCGTTTTTGCAGTTCGTAGAACTTACGCGTTGGATTGCCCGCCTCGTCAAGAATCGCGTCGTAGTCATAAGACGTTACCTGTGGCAAATCTTTTTGACCTCTGGCTGAGCAACCATTCATGAAACCAAAGTTTGTCCCACCGTGGAACATGTAGAGGTTGACACTGCCAAGCTCCAAGGCTTCCATCACACTGTCAGCCAGTTCCTCTGGATCGCGCCGAATCACTTCTTCGCCCCAGCGGTTGAACCAACCGTCCCAGAATTCCATGCACATCAGTGGCCATTTCTTACCATGCTCATCGAAGAAATCCTGAACGTCTTTGAAGCGTTCACGTGCTCTTGAGCCAAAGTTAGCGGTAACTAGCACATCATCTTCGATTAAGCTCCCAGCTCGCAAGGTTGCTCGCCAGTTACCATCTGATGTAAATAGCGGAGCTGTTATGCCATGTTTTGTCATGAGCTGTTTCATCTCACGAAGATAAACCTTGTCCTCACCATAAGAACCGTACTCGTTTTCGATTTGAAACATTAGAATGTTCCCACCTTGATCGAGTTGACGTTTGGCTAACTTTGGCAAAAGCCAAGCATAGTAGTCGTCAACGAGTTTGAGAAACTTCTCATCTCGTGACCGAACCCTAACATCCTCCTCTAATAGCCAAGCTGGTAACCCACCAAATTCCCACTCCGCACAGATGAAGGGAGACGGGCGGACAATGGCATAGAGCCCAAGCTCTGCTGCTATATCCAAGAACCGTTCGACATCCAAGATACCTTCTGAGGTAAACTGGCCTTTTGATGGTTCATGCATGTTCCAAGGAACATAAGTCTCAACAGTGTTGAAGCCTAAAGCCTTGAGGTTATAAAGAGAATGATACCAATCATCTGGATGAACCCTAAAGTAGTGAATCGCCCCAGACAATATTTTGAAGGGCTGGTCGTTCAAATAGAAGTCATCTGAGATAGTGAACCTCATATTTGAAACCCCTTTCCTTTTCTATGCTAATATTATATCACGTCCAACTGGTTATGACAAGTGTTTTTGAAAACTTTTTTTTATTTTTTTTTTAAAGTTTTTAGCCTTTTTTTTAGTCTTTTTTTAGTTTATTTAGTATAATGTTGTTGTGAAGTAATTTTTACCATCATTAATATGTAGAAAGAGAGTATTTTTATGAGACTTCCTAAATATCAACTCATCAAAAATGATTTAAAGAAACAAATCACATCTGGAAAATTTGAGAATGGCGACCGTTTTTACACCGAAGCTGAGCTAATCAAAATCTACGACGTGAGTTCCATCACTGTTATCCGTGCCTTGAACGACTTGGTTAAAGACGGCTATCTCGTGCGTCATCAGGGTAAAGGCACCTTCGTCTCACGCTCCCGAAAAGGTAAGGCTGTAGCATTTTCAGACATTGAACTTTTCCCAATCGCTGACGATAACGTTACTGTTTTGTCAATGACTAAAGGAAATAATCCTGAAATTTTAGAGAAACTAAATCTTCCTAAGACCAAATCTTACTATAAGATTGTTCGTGTCAGAAAGGCTAAAACAGAGCCTTATATGTATCAAGAGTCTTATATTCCTGAGCAATACATCGCCAAACCTGATGCCAAGAAAAGTCACTATGTGTCTATTTACCAACGCTTCAAACTAGACTTTGACTTGCATTTGTCAGAGGAACCATTCATTGAAACTAATGAGATTTGTCTCTCAAGACCTGAGCAAATTACTAAAGCTTTAGCACTTGAAACTGGTGAACCGACTGTTCTGCAAATTCGGACAACCAAACGTCAAGACAGTCAGGAAGTCTTGGAATACATCGAAAGTCACAAACACTGGAAATTCTACAAATTTGAGATTTCAGTAAACAAACATTAACAAACATAGCGGGGCGGGAAGCCCCGCTTTTTTAGTTGTAATCGTGAATGATAACACCTTTTACGACACGGTTAACTGTACCAGTTGCCGATGGTGTATCTGGTGTATTGTCCACCTTAACAGATGACAAGAGTGAGATAATCTGAGCCACAAACACCATTGGTAATGCGAGATAAGCATCGTCAATCAGTTGATCAGAAATCAACTCAAAGGTGTCACCGCTAAAGTTACGCTCTCCTCTTTGGGCAACAGCTAGGGTCTTCAGAGCAATCTTATCACCATAAACCTCTTCTAACAAGTCAAGGTCATAATCACGTGTATACGGATTGTTGTTGACAAAATCAACCACCAATGTTTTCTCATTGACAAATGATTTTGGTCCGTGACGGAATCCCATAGACGAATCAAACATGGTTGACAATTTTCCTGCTGTCAGCTCAAGCACTTTGAGCTGGGCTTCGCGTGTCAGACCAGCCAACGGCCCTGACCCCAGGTAAACGATCCGCTCAATGTCCAAGTCGACAATCGCTTTGATATCTTCTTCACGGCTAGCAATATCGTCAGCCATACGGGCAATCTCTTTGACCACAGCTGTTTTAGTTGCCAAATCTTTGCTCTCATCAAAGACTAAAAGTGCTGATAGGAGCATGCAGGTAAAGCTACCTGTCATAGCAAAACCAGCATCGTTTGAGCGACTTGGCATGAGAAGTAAGCAGTTGCGCTCATCTCCCTCAGCACGCTTAGCCAGCTGTCCTTCAGGCGCACAAGTGATGGTCAAGTGGAAAGCATTTGGCACGATTTGGTTAGCCAATTCAACAGCTGCCACACTCTCAGGGCTATTACCTGAACGAGCAAAGGACACCAAAAGCAGAGTTTCGTCAGCAAAAAGGTGGTGGAAAGGGACAGAGACCAAGTCTGTTGTGCCGACACTTTCAAAGATGTAACGGCTACGGTCACCGTTGGCCTTCAGATAAGGGAGAATCGTATCCCCAACATACTGAGACGTTCCAGCGCCTGTGAAAATTACTTTAACACGCTTGTTTGGGCTGGTTTCACGCACCTTGTCTAGGAAAGCGGTGATTTTCTCTTGGGCTGCGGTATACAGCTCAAGCGCTTCTTGCCAGAGTTCTGGTTGCTGGCGAATTTCACGCGTCGTGATTTCGGCTCCCAGAGCTTCTAGCTTGTCTTTAGATAGTTCAAACATCTAAGTTCCTCCTATTTCTTTTTATTAAAATTAAGACCAAAAAATGGTTTTTTCTGTTGACGATGGGTTATCTTGTAGCGGAACTGGTCTGCCCTGGCGACGCTAACAGTATACTCGATGAGCTTGTTTTTGGCATTGTACGATTTCCGTTGCAACTGCAAAACAGGACTGTTTTCTGGAATAGCCAACCACTTGGCATCATAATCCAGAGCCAAACTAGCAAAAAACTCTTCTTCTGCTAAGCGTATCGGTTGCTTATAATCTTCCGCAAAGACATCGTAAAGGGGCTTTTTCTCTAGCAGTTCCTGACTGAGCTCAGGAAAATAAGCTACTGGTATATAAGAGATTTCAAGCATCATCGGCACTTGGTCGGCTAGCCTGAGCCGCTCCAAAATGTAGACCTCCTCTCCCTCTCCTAGTCCCATCTGCTCACTCAGTGCTCTCGGTGCTAAACTCTGGCTAAAGGAAATAATCGTCGTCGATGGCACCTTGCCCATCTTTTTCATCTGCTCAGTAAAACTATAGGCAGCTGATAAATCGACCACCGAGCTACTAATCTCTGAAACAAACGTTCCTTTTCCCTGTTGCTTATAAACAAGACCTCTACTCTCAAGCTCCTGCAAGGCCAGACGAACCGTGATTCGGCTCACACCATATTTCTCTGTCAGCTCCCTCTCGGACTGTAATTTGTCATTGACAGACATCTGTTCTCGAATCGTGGTTTCCAGTTCGTCAACCAGCTGAAGATAGAGAGGCTTGTCACCTGTTGTTTCAAGCATTACATTTCCTCCCAACTTGTTATAACCACCTTTTTATTGTAACGCTTTCAGAAAGGTTTGTCAAGGGTTTTTATAAAAAACAAAAAATAAAGAACATCTTTTTGTGTTTAGATGTTCTTTTTCGTTCTTTTTGATTTGAGAAATAGCAGAGCTATGACATGACTACCGATGAGGGCACTAGTAAAAGCTAGACGCCCTTGCTGCCAACTGCTTAACTCATCTTGCCTGAAGGCAAATAGGCTTAGCTCGATGAAGATTGGATGAACAAAGTAAATGATCATACTCAGGTCTTTCAATGAGCGACCTGACCAGGGCACTGCGGTCGGGTAATGCAGGCACCAATTAAACAGACTGAGGCTAAAGATGGGGAGAGTCAGAAAGAAATTTTTATCTAGTCCTTGACGAGTAAAAATCAGACTGGCCTCGGCTAAAAAAAGCACCAAACTAATAAGGACTTTCCAACCACGATTTCCTGCAAAGATAGGGTGATCTTCCTTATCCGCTAGAACTTGCCCAAGGTAGAGGAACAGTGGCGCAAAGAAGAGTCCGTTTCTGCTGGTGAGGAAAACTTGGGCGTAAGATCGATAAATGGTATCAAAGACCGTCCCCTCTAAGTAACCTGTATAGGTCTCGATACTCCCAAATAAGTAAAGCAATAAGATGAGACTAAACAGTAGCCAACTTGGTAAATAGCGCCGCCCTGCTTTGACCAAAAACAAGCCCTGCAAGAGAGCCGGAATGTACCACAGCTGGTAGCATACCCCCACATAAAGTAAGCCGACCAAGAGCCCGATAGGCAAAAGGTAAATAGGCAAGCTAAGTTGCTGAAAATAAAAGAAAGCGTAAGGCAGATAAACCATACTCCAAATCACATAGGTTTTGAGAAGCTTTCGGTAATAGACCGTTTCTGCTCGAGGCGAATTTATGGCTTTTTTCCTTAAAAAATAAGCCGAGCTGATAAGAAAGAAAGGGACAGCTTGACGAGCAAAAATACTTTTAGCGATAAAATGATAAGCAGGATTTTCAAAGAGACTGCCACTATGCACCACCAAGACCCCGATTGCAAAGAGGTACTGGAAACTAGACAGCATCAAATAGGTATTCTTGTTATGCTCATTACTAGACATCAACGTCCTCCTCTCATTTCTATCATAGCAAACGAAGAGGATTTTGTCAGATGTTTTTAGTTGGTGACTCGCATAAACGGATAATGATGTAGGAAATTCAAAACAACTAGCCCGCTAATCTCTCACAATCCCCAAGTTAGCTTGACGATATGGACTTAGGGTTAACACATTTTGCTTCACCAACTGAGCAATGGCTAGACGAGAAATTTGGTTCCCTCCGATCACCTTTCTCTTAGTTGACCTTATTTTATGTAAAATCGAGCAAGAAGGGTGAAGATACTGATGAGAACAAGGCTTGTCACCATGAGCACATCTCGTCCGTCCAGCTGCCCAACAAAACTCGTCACGTACCCCAGTCCAAGGCAACCAGCCATCATCGCCAGTTGACTCTTGTTCAGACGGTACTGTGGCTTATTATAGGGCAAATGCCCCATGATACCGATGATCAAGAGCAGTATCCCTCCATAAAGCAACTGGGTCGCTAGCTGTTCTGTGTCTTCTAAAAATAAGCCCAAAGCAGTGGTCACAAAACTTAGACCAAAAAAGATGAGGTAATGCAAATAAATGGCTGCATTCCCGGTGATACCGCTTCGCTTTGTTTCAATCAAATGATCCATCTCAATGATGTAAATCATAAATAGACTAATCACCACTAAAAATACAACTAGTGACGTCACGGAGAAGTTAGCTGAGCTAAAGTAAGGCACAATGCCGATAATCATTTCCCCGAAAGTAATGATGACGAGAAGGGTTAAGCACTCAATAAGATGGGGAAAACGAATGAGCGTCAGTCCTTCTTCGATTTTTCCTGAAAATGACCGTGTCAGCAAACCAGGTAAGAGCCAAGTGATGAGGATTCCACCAACTGCTAACGGGAGACCGTACTGGTAAGGCAGAAAACTGACGAACAATAAGGCTGTTGACCGCAATCCCAAGACGATGAAGAATTGCCAAATCAGGCGCCTATCTGCGTCCTTGTGGCTAGTGCTGTATACTATCATATACTGAAGCAAGAGCAAGACTGAAATCACAGCCATCGGGAAAATAAACCAGATAAAGTGTGTTGACCAATCTTCTGTAATAGCCCTTGACGACAGGAGCAAGCAGACCATCTGCGCAAACATAAAGGCAATATTGGTTAGGGAATTCTTCCCAAAACGGTTGGTAAAGACCATCTGTACCATCCAAGAGTTCACATAGAGGATTAACCCCGTCGTAAAAGCAAAAACCGTTCCAAAAGAAAGCTCTCCGTGGTGCAACAGGCCTGTAATCTGACTGACTGCATAGACGTAAACCAAATCATAAAAAAGCTCACTCAATTCAACTTTTTTGTGCATACATTTTCTCACTTTCTGATGATGATTATAGCACAATTCCATCTAGAAAACACCAGAGGTAAATCAAATTTGCTCTTCTTTAATCCGAAGACTTACGTTGTCATCTCCAAAAATACTTGTAGCGTTTTGGCAAAGTCTTCGGCGTATTGGAAAATCGAGCCATGCCCTGCCTTGGGGTAGATAATCAGCTGGCTATTGGCAATCTTGTCGTGCATGATGAGCGAGTTTTGGGTTGGGACCTGCATGTCCTTGTCGCCGTTAACAATCAAGGTTGGCTGCTTGATGTGACTGAGGTCATCTTCTGCGGCTTTTCCCCACCGCTTGATGGCTCTGAGCTGGGTCAAGAAGCCTTGAACCGACATGGTTTCATCTGCAAAGGCAGCTGCTCTTTGCGCCATCCGCCCCAAGACCTTTTCGGCTTCCAAACGCCCTTGGTCATCGTGATTGTAAAAAATATAGCGTTTGGGATCGACACGATTTAGCAGCGCCTTTGCCATGTAGCGAAAGGTCTTACCCGTCACACGGTCAATCTCAAGGCCCCCGCGGTGACCTGTCCCAGCCAAGACCAAGCGATTGACCATGGCACTTTCCTGACGCACCATTTCTTGGGCAATCATGCCACCCATGGACAGTCCCAAGAGGTTGATACGGTCATAACCGAGGGTTTTGACAATCGCGATGGCCTGCGCTGCCATTTTGGGAATGGTGCCAGCCACCTTCCCCTGACTAGCTCCGACACCGGGTAAATCAAACACGATCACATGCTGCTGCTCCGCCAGCAGGTCCAGTAGTCTCGGATCCCATTGATCCATGGTGGCAGCCAAGTGCGTCAGCATGACGAGAGGCAAAGGAGACTGCCCCTGTCCTAATTCACGGTAGGCAATCTTGTTGCCAAAAACGGTCAGGTACTGGTTTCCTGTCTGTACATAACTCATTTCTTGCCTCCTTCAAAGGTTAAGACTGTTTTGCCTCGTGAGCGACCATTAGCGACCTTATCCAGAGCAGCATTAACCTCTTCAAAGGGGTAAACCGTATCAATAGATGGCTTAATCTGGAGCTGACTAAAGAGGTCTGCGACTTCCTGCAACTGCTTGCCATTGCTCTCGACGAAGATGAAATGGTAGGCCACACCGTACCGCTCTGCCATTTTGTCAAACTGACGACCAACCAATCCAAAGAGGACTTGCTTCCATTTAGGAAGATGCATGCGTTTAGCGAAAGCGCCATTTGGCATCGCTCGCAGGGAGACGAGTTGACCGCCCTTTTTCATAATGCTCATCTGCTTCTCTGTCTCTGCCCCGCCAAGGGTATCAAGCACATAGTCCACTTGGCTGAGGGTCTTGGTGTAGTCCTCAGTTTTATAGTCGATAAAGCGGTCTGCCCCCAAGGCTAGAACCCACTCCGCATTTGCCCCATCACCGTTGGTGATAACGGTCAAGCCTTTGGCCTTAGCGATTGGAATAGCCATACCACCGACACCGCCTGTTCCTCCAGAAATGAAGATCGTCTTGCCAGCCTGTGCCTCCATCAGCTCCAAGGCCTGCATGATGGTTAGGGCAGTCAGAGGAATCGCTGCCGCTTCGACATCTGTCAGGTAGTCAGGCACGGTAGCGAGAGCTGCGGCATCTACTGCGACATACTCGGCAAAGGCGCCAATCTGACCCAGCGGCAAACGGGCAAAGACACGGTCACCGACCTGAAACTGGCTCACACGACTTCCAACAGCTTCGACCAGACCAACCACTTCATTGCCTGCGGTCTATGGCAAGTTATAAGAGACAATCATCTTGACTTCCCCACAGGAAATCATGTTGTCCAACGGATTGACACCCGCTGCAGTGACCTTGACCAAAACTTGGTCAGCTGTGATACTTGGCTTGGCAAGTTCAGCAAAGGTTAAGGTGATATTTTTCTTATTATAAGTGGTGTGTTGTGCTGCTTTCATAATATTCTCTTTTCTAATATTTTTTTGTGGACTGATTCGCACATCAGTCTAGCTAAGTATGAGCCTGTTCATTTCTAAGAATGGGGTGAAGAATACCACTCTTTGATTTGTACTTGATACAGATACATTGTTAGGGACAGTATGACAATCAGCAACCCTCTCCTTTAATCCGCTAGGCTCCTCCGCTGAAAAAACCTCATGACGGAAATTTCTCGTCAACCTGCCGCTTCAACTAATCGCTTTCAGACGGTACTAGCTGTCTAGATTTCAAGCTCGCTCTGCCAGGCATGCTCCAGACCCTGCCAACTATCAGCTTGATAACAACTAATAAGAACAAAAATCGGTTTGTTTGTACTTGTATCCGATACAAGTTCATTTCTCCCCAAAATCAATCTGGCTGTCAAAAGCCAGATGAGAAAAAACTGGTTTCCTATCCCTTCTACTTTCAAACAGATTGCTGACCAGCAGACTGGTAGAGATTTGCAATCACTTGAGCCAGCGTTTGATGAGCCAATTCCAGTTCAAGTTGTCGCTCAACCTTGGCAAACAAGGGGGAAATCGCTTGTTCGATGTGCTTGCCTACTGGGCAGGCTTGGTTTGGCTGCTGGTGGGTGTGAAATAGCCTTATCTGTTCAACTTCTTGGGTCGCACGATAGATGTCCAATAAGCTGATTTCCTCTGGCAAACGCGTCAGCTGGTAGCCTGTTTTCCCCTGATGGGAAACAATCAAGTCTGCTCGCTTCAGCAGAGCGACTACTTTACGGATATAGCTCGCGTTGGTGCCCACACTTTGGGCCAAGGCTTCAGACGAGACCTGTCGACTGGTCTCAGAAATATAGGCTAAAATATGCAGGGCAACTGAAAATTTAGTATCCAAGAGCTCCTCCTTTTTTAGTTGTTCTTGTATCTGATACAAGTTTATTGTAACTCAAGCAAGGTCCCATGTCAAGTGAAATGTCCTGTTTTTTCAGCAACATCTTTCTCTTTGACTGGGACTGGCGCTGATGGTAAGTGATGAGGCCCCTAAGACTTGCTAAGCATGGTCAGCTGTTTTGGCTAGTACCTCTTGCATTTGCTGACCGAGTGCGATAAGATCTTCTGCCAATTCTTTGTAATCAAGCAGAGCATTGTAGATGCCGTCTTCTGACAGCACCCCTCGTTTGAGGCCAGATGGTAACTTTCCTGCCTCGTCTAAGGCTAGGTGTTCTCTCCACTGCTGGCTACCATAGTAGGCAAAGAGCTCTTCTGCTCTTGTCAGCTGCTCAAACCCAAGCCTTACTTGCTGCTCCATGACGTTTAGCCACATCAGCTGCTGGGTTAATTGTTTTTCCATTTGGGTAATGTGTTCCGTTTCTTGGGACATGCTCTCTTCCTTTCATACCATCATTAGTCGTTCTTTTTAGGCAATTCAATCACATACGTGTATTCCTTATACATCGTGTCAATCGTAAAATGGGCTAAATCTGCCTCTTTTGCCACGATATAAATCCCCTCACGGAGATAATAAGGCTGAGGTTGACCATCTTGACCTGTCAGACGGATTTGCTGAGCCCTTAAGTCAATCGCAAAGCTCGGTTGGGGAAGGTCTTTTGGAACTCCGACCACCAACCAATCTTGACAGACAAGCTGCCCGCCCCATTTTTGGTAGAGGTGATTGGCTGCGTCACCCTCACGGGTAAAGATAGCCAATTTTTCCACCCCTTTTTCCAAAAGCTGGATGTAGGCTTCTTGATACAGAGCCTGAGCAATGCCTCGCCCCTGATAATCAGGATGAACAGCTAGATTGGTAAAATACGCCACCTTATCCGCAGGAGCATAGAGGTATTTACGGCTATAGTCTGGATTGTAGATATCAATGTCTAACAAACCAACAATCTGCCCCTCTTCTTCTACTACCAACTCGATTCTATCTTCAAAAACAGTTTGGTCACGATCAGGCTTAGTTGGTTCACGATCGTCAAAAAAAGGGGAAAAGAGGTAGCTGAGGGCTTTGGTATAAACCCAACCCTTCTCATCAGAGGCAATGTAAGGGCGAATAATCATGAATTTCCTTTCTGATAGAGCGCAGCCAGTCAGGCAGGTGGCTGCTTTATGAGCTGGACAACCTGTTGCGTTTGCTTACTATTACGGCAACGATAAACTTGACCAGAAAAATCAGCCAGGGCTTGTTCCAATTTTGGATAAGTGGTTTTCGGGAACTGCCAAACAAACTGTAAAAATGCCAAGTACTCTTTATCCAATCGCTCCCTGAACTGCTCTGCCATGTCGGGGCGCTTCGCCCCGAACAAGACCGCTTTAAGCGTCCGCACCAGCACACGGTAAAGGCAAAGCCAGCGAGGGTAGTCCAGCCAGAGAACCGTATCCGCCTGCTGGAGACGCTGAGGTAGGCGATTGGCATAATTACCATCGATTATCCAAGCCTCATGCTCAGCCATAAATGTCTCGACCTGCTGACTAAAAGCCTGCCGGGCCTGGGGCGAATAATCTGTCGCATGCCAAATCCTATCCAAATGCAAGAGAGGTAACCCTAGCTCCCTACTGAGTGTTCTAGCCAAGGTGGACTTCCCCGCACCTGGGCAACCGATGACGATTAGTTTCATTGATTTCTCCTTGAAGTTCCATACGATTAGACAAAACAGCTTACCAGATTTAGTCTGAGGCTAATCATAAACCCTCGGAACACGGTCACTAATCAGGCAGGCCAGTTCGTAGTTAATGGTCTGACAGTGGGCTGCGGCCTCCGTGAGGGTGATCTCTCGCTCACCGCTAGTTCCCACCAGAACCACCTCAGTCCCCAGGGGATAAGCCTTGGGCAACCGAACAGTCAGCTGATCCATCGACACCCGCCCAACGATTGGACACTCCTGACCATCAACCAGTACATGAAAGCCCGCCAAATCTCGGATATAACCATCTGCATAACCGATAGGCACTGTGCCAATCACCTCTTCACCAGCACTGTGATAGGTTGCCCCGTAGCCAATAGCTGAGCCTTTATCAACACGTTTGACCTGTACCAATCGAGAACTTAACCCAAGAGCAGGCTTGAGAGGGTAAGGTAAGGGCAGGGCAGTTCCGCTCGGATTTAGCCCGTAGATTGAGACCCCCAGACGAACCGCATCAAAAATAGTCTCTTCCTGCCAAATCGCTGCCGCTGAGTTGCTGGCATGAACAAACTCTGGCACCCAGTCTAACTGTTTCAAATGCTCCTTAAACTCTGATAATTGTGTCCTAAGGTAGCGATCATCTGCTTCATCTGCTGTCGCAAAATGCGTGAAAATACCAGAGATAGCCACTCCAGCGACTGATAAACATGCCATCGCCTGTTTGGTCTCTGCCGCTTGTCGGAACCCCAGACGCCCCATACCACTGTCTATTTTCAAATGTACCGTCAGTTGCGACAGGTCAACGCCCTCTTCCTGCGCTGCCATTACCCAATCAAGGCTTGCCACCGTGAGGGTGATATCGTTAGCAATAGCCAACGGCACGTGCTGAGGCAGCACAACTCCCAATACCAAAATCATCTCCTGCAAGCCAGCTTGCCTCAACTCAATCGCTTCGTCAAGATTAGAGACACAAAAACCAGAGACCAAGTCGCGAATGGATTGAGCGACGGCAACAGCACCATGACCATAGGCGTCTGCCTTAACAACTGCCAACGTTTTGACAGGTTTTGGCAGGTGGGCGATGATTTGCTGAATGTTACTACGGATATGGTTAAGATTTACGGTCGCCCACGTTGGACGATGCAGACTAGTGACCATGCTCTCCTCCTTCTAAAATCACACTGGCTTGGGCAAACGAGCCCGAATGACTGATCGATACATGAACCTTCCCTTCAAAAGGGTGCTTGGTAAAAATAGGGCGACCTCTCTCATCCGCTAGAATTTCCAAATCTTGAAAACCACAGCCTTTAACAATCCCTGTTCCGTAAGCCTTGGCAAAGGCTTCTTTGGCTGACCAGCGCCCAGCTAGGTGTTCTAAACGCCGTGCTTCTGGGAGATGCTCAAAAACGGTGAGCTCTTTTGGCCTTAGAATTTTTGAAATGATGGCGGGCTTTTTGACAATGAGCTCTGCGATTGCCCCCATATCCTGCAAATCGATGCCATGACCAACAATCATGTCTTGCCTCCTGACGAAAATACGATAAAGCAGCTTTCGCCACCCTATCGTATCAGCTTAGACCACGTCCGTATGTCGGGCGTGACAGTTTTTATATTTTTTCCCAGAACCACAAGGGCATTTTGCATTGCGCTCAATCCCTGACAAGTCAAGGTTTGCAGACGCTTGCACCACTGTCCCAATCGGTTGAGCTGCAATGTTTTTAGTTGCAGTTGTCCGGGCTTCTTGAGGTGCACGCTCGCGCTCCTGCTCATGAATTTGAGCCTTCATCATGGTTCTTGTCACTTCAAACTCAATGCCACCAATCATGTCTTGGAACATTTGGAAACCTTCTGACTGATACTCAACAATCGGGTTATTTTGAGCGTAACCACGCAGACCAACCGCACTGCGCAACTGGTCTAAGCCGTCGATATGGTCTGTCCATTTGTTATCCACAACCATCAAAATCAAGACCTTTTGGAACTCAATAACGGCAGCCTCATCGCGCAGTTTAGCGATTTGTGAATCATAAACCTCAATCGCTCGGTCGTAAAGATAGGTTTTAATCTCTGGGAATTTCAAGCCATCAATGTCCTGAATGCTAATCGCATCTTCTGGCAAAAGCACCGTGTGAGCAAAGTTGATGATTGACTCCAGTGCTTCCTCGCGTCCGAGACGACTATGGGCATCAACATTACGCGCGATGGTTCGTTTAATCATGCCCTTGATTTCAGGACCGAGGTCACGATTAGCTGTGATGACATCATAACGTTGGGCGTAGATGATTTCCCGTTGCTCACGCATGACATCATCGTACTGAAGAACTTGCTTACGGGTATCGTAGTTGTTACCCTCAACACGTTTTTGCGCAGCCTCAACCTGACTGGTCAAGAGTTTAGACTTAATAACTGCTTCATCTTCAGTCAAATTCATGCGCTCAAAGACTGCCTTGATACGGTCAGAACCGAAACGACGCATGAGATCATCTTCCAGAGAAAGGTAAAATTGAGATTCACCTGGATCCCCTTGACGACCAGAACGTCCGCGGAGCTGGTTATCAATCCGACGGCTCTCGTGGCGCTCTGTTCCGATAACGCAAAGACCACCCAACTCACGAACGCCCTCTCCCAGCTTAATGTCTGTTCCGCGTCCAGCCATGTTGGTCGCAATAGTAACGGCATGGCGTTGACCTGCGTTCATGATGATTTGAGCTTCTTTGGCATGGTTTTTAGCATTGAGCACCTCGTGTGGCACACCAGCCTGCACCAAGAGACGGGAGATGAGCTCTGAGGTTTCAACCGCTACCGTCCCAAGAAGGACAGGTTGCCCCTTTTCATAGCGCTCTTTGACATCTGCGACAACTGCTTTGAACTTAGCCACCATGCTCGGATACAACAGGTCTGCATGGTCAATCCGAGCAATTGGACGGTTGGTCGGAATAGACACAATCCGCATGTTATAAATTTCACGGAACTCTTCTTCTTCTGTTTTACCCGTACCGGTCATCCCTGCCAATTTCTTGTACATCCGGAAGAAATTCTGATAGGTAATCGAGGCAGAGGTCTTAGTCTCATCCTGAATTGGAACATGTTCCTTGGCTTCGATGGCTTGGTGAAGACCATCAGAGAACCGGCGACCTTCCATGGTCCGACCAGTAAATTGGTCAACGATAAGAATCTCTTCTTTGTCGCTCACAACATAATCAATGTCCAAGGTCATGATGTAGTTAGCACGAAGCGCATTATCGATAAAGTGTGTCAAGGTGACATTTTCAACGTCATAGAGATTGTCAAGTTTGAAGTAGGTTTCTGCCTTATCAATCCCAGAATCTGACATCCCGATGGTCTTAGTTGACACATCAATGATGTAGTCGTCTGGTGTCAAGGTCTTAACAAAATGGTCTGCCAACAAGTATAGCTTGCTGACGTCTGAGGCTTGCGCACCAGAAATAATAAGCGGCGTTCTAGCTTCGTCAATCAGGATAGAGTCCACCTCATCGACCAAGGCATAGTTAAGCGGGCGCTGTACCATGGCTTCTTGGCGGACAACCATGTTGTCTCTGAGGTAGTCGAAACCAACCTCAGAGTTAGTGGTATAGGTAATGTCACAAAGGTAAGCTTCGCGTTTCTCGGCTGGAGACTTCGCCGCAAGGTTAATCCCCACAGACAAGCCTAGGAAGCTGTAAAGTTGCCCCATCTCAGTCGCATCGCGCTCTGACAAGTACTCATTGACAGTGACCACGTGTACCCCTTCGCCAGCTAGGGCATTGAGGTATACAGGCATGGTAGCCGTCAAGGTTTTCCCCTCACCCGTTCTCATCTCAGGCACATCCCCATGGTGTAGGACAATCCCACCCATGATTTGCACACGATAAGGGTAAAGACCGAGAACACGTCTGGCCCCCTCACGTACCACCGCAAACGCTTCTGGCAGAAGCTGATCTAGTGTCTCTCCCGCCTGATAACGCTGCTTAAATTCAATCGTTTTTGCCTGTAATTCTTCGTCTGTCAAAGCCTCCATCTCATCAGCATAGGCTTCAACTTTTTTTGCTAGTTTTTCTAGTTTTCTCAACTCGCCTTTTTCATTTTCAACGAGCTTACGTACGATATTTGTCATGTCGATTCCTTTCGAGTATACAATCAGTTTATTTTATCATAATCACCTTATAATTTCAAGGAAATGCTGAGGGTAAGCAGGCTATCGCTTAAAATTTGTTCTACATTGTGATGAGTCTCGCTTGTAATACTAAAAAGAGAAAACGGCAACCGTCTTCTCTTGTGGTTATTTATTACTTAACAACAATTACCATTAAAGTTTCTCGTGTCACCTAAGATGCTAAAACTAAGGAGCTTACCGATTACTTCTCACTTGGCAAACAGTAATTGGAAATTAATTCAAAATAAATCTGCTGACCATTCAGATTAAAATGGAGTCCATCTGAAGTATAGTCATAGCGAAGATGCCCATCCTGAGAGAGTTTATCATTGGTGGCAATCAGCTCAAGACCATACTTATCAGCTAATTCGACCAAGTAGGCATTCAAACGTGCAATATCATCATTATTTACACTATCCCTAAACAAGGTATACGGCACTTCAACCAAGGTTAAGGTGATATGTTTAGACCGTGTTTTTTCAATCAATGTGACGATATTTTGTCTAATATCATCCCAAGCATAACCTGTAATCAAATCGTTGACCCCAGCCGCTAATACCAGATGACTAATCTGACGAGACAGTATCTGGTCGCTATTTTCAAGTATCGTTGCCAGAGTCACGCCTCCGAGACTAAAGTTATCATAACCTTCCTGTTGGAAGCCTAGCAGGCGACTATCTCCTACAATCAGCTTATCTTGATGAGTTGTCTGGGATAATAACTGATACTGGGTCGCATAGAATGTTTTATTTTTGGCTTCACGTCGCTTATAGTCAAAGAAAATACGACCGATGACGCTGGTAAAATCAGCTCGCTCATCCACATCAAAAGAATCTTCCCTACTCATGAGATAGGCCTGTGTTTTCTCTGTGAAATAACTTTTATTGGTTAAATAAGCCTTTTTAGTAGTGATATAAATCGCACCATTTGGGGCATAAAGCTCTTTTTGGTCATTCTGCCGACGGTAACCCTTATCAACACCGCAAATGTCCTTGGCAAAATTATGCTCATAAAGTTCTGTAAAGAATTTAGGTGATTTATCTATTTTTGAAAAACTAACAACATTTTCAGCAATCCCCTGATGATATAGTTCTAGAGCTTCTCTAATGTGCTTACCTGTACGTAAGGGTGAGGTAACCTGTAACAAGACAAACACTTGATCATCATCAAAGTCCTGCAAAAAATGCTCTGTAAAGTCATAGGACGTTGAGAAATCAGTCGCCAGCTCAGCTGGTCGCAAAACAGATGTTATCCCTCTTGTCTCACAAATCTCATTATAAAACTCAGAATCCGTATTGACGTAAATATCCTCTAGCTCAAAGCAGCCAGATTCGATTGCCGCATCAATCGTGTGAAACATCATCGGCTTTCCATCCAAAAACAGCATATTTTTATGGGGTAAACCCTTTGAGCCTGCTCGAGCAGGAATTAAGCAAATTGGTTTCATAGATCTCCTTTACTTTTGAATGATTTTATTATAGCCAACCACGGTTGCGCCATCTGGAACATCTTTAGTCACCACTGCATTAGCACCTTCAAAGACTAATTCCGACGCTGTAACCAGACAAAGACATACTTCCTCCGAGAAGGCTCACAAGTTAAAAAGCATTCCGCAACTTATTTTTAGGATTGTAGACACAAATTTTGAGTTAGCACTTGACCAAAGTTCGTCAACACTAATTCTTAATTTGGTACGTACTTATTCCAGTGCTTCCCTATCAGTTAACGGCTCATGCCATCAACTTCGACAGGCAAATCCTGTCACCTAAAGAGCGGGCTTGGGTTTGAGTTCTCAAACGAATTGTTCTATAAATTCCTCTTTTTCTGAGGACATTATCTTATTTATATTAACTAATCCAATTTCTTCTTTGCTTATAACTCTGCCAACCTTCTCTTAGTTCTTGCCTAAACCAATAGATATACAATAATATCACACCAAATCCTATCAGCCAACGTAACCAAAGCAACGGCACAAAAAGCACCATCAATCCTGCATAGCTTATTACACCCAAGATAAGGAAAATATAAGTTTTGGGTCTAACATCAGTATAGGCGTAACGCTTTCTTGAAATCATGTGATGAAAAACCAACAAAGCCAGATAAGATAGCACCGTTGCTAAGGCAGCGCCATAAATACCGATAATCGGAATCAAGAACCAGTTTAGTCCAATATTAACCACCCCCGCAAATAAGGTTCCAACAGGAATTGTCTTTGTATTGGCATGATAAAATTGAATATTGACTGGGAAAGTATAGAGAAACGAGACAAAATAACTAACAATGATCAATGGAATAAAATGTATACTCTCCGCGTAGCGACTGCCCCCCATCAAAAGAGCCAGTTCAGGATAAATCGTCAAATAACCCAAGGTCAAAAAGACTGCCACTGCCAGATAACGTGAAATATAGTCGTTCAATTTAGCATAGTCTTTTTTCTTGGCTTCAAAAAACCAAGGCGTCCATGCAGTGTTTAAATTTAGCAAAACCAAAGAAATCAGTAGACCCAGATTATAACCAAAACTATAGAGTGCCACATCTTTAGTTGTCATCATCTTACCGATCATGATACGATCCATCTGGTTTAGTACCTGATGCCCTAAGTGATGGAAAATTAAAGGCAGGGACACTCTTAAGGTAAAGCCTAGATAGTCCTTGCGAAAAAGGGTTTTCCCTTTGGTATAGATGAAAACTATTGCAACAAAAGTGGCGATAAACAAGGGAATAAAATTTCCCAAAATCCGAGCCATGAGATGATTTTGCCAGTTACTTATCCAATAGAGAGAAAGACCTACCGTTGTGACTGCTGTGAAGGCTGATAAAAAGAAATTAGCTGTCGCTTTCTGATAAGTAATAAAATAAGTACCAAACAAACCCGTCACATAGCCAAAATAGCTCTGTATCACGATTAAAAGCAAAATCAATTCTGAAAAACCGAGCCAAGCTGCCAGAGCTGTCCTAAATAGAACAACTAGCGACAGGCAAGCAAAGGCAAAGGCCGTTGACACTGTGAGCGCATGGGAAACGTAGCTGTCATACTCCTCTTCAAACTTGATTTTAGCAGTCACAAAAGACCCTGATGTTTGTAGTCCAATGACCAATGAAAAGAGACCTACCCATGAGGTATATAAACTATATTGTCCAAAAACCTCTTGAGAAATTACTCGAGTGTAAATAGGAAGGGTAATAAAATTTAGACCTTGTAGCAACAAAGTACCTAGAGTATAAACTAAACTAGATTTAATGAGTGTTTGTTTTTTCATGAATTAGCTTTCATCTGTTTTAACGTAATTTTTTTATCAACACACGACAGAAAATCTAAGGCTGTCGATGAATGAGTTATCCCTTTAGTAAAGTGACAATCTGCAATAAGCTCATAGACTTCCATCGGCACATTTTTTTTCAAAAAAATCACATTAGTCAAAGAAGAGTAATCAACTTTATCTCGAGGATGAATTTTGAAGAAAACCTGTTCTCCTTCTCCATAAGATTCGACAATCTGACGGTAAAACTCTAGTTGCTCTTCTTCTGTAGTGATATCTCTATCCCAATAATCTTGCACTAAGGGTTGAGTCAGTACCAAAACTCCCCTCAGAGAATCTTGATAGTTCTCTAATCCAAAGATTGTTATAATTTTCTGCTTATGCTCCGGAACTAAATTTTCAAAAAGAGCGCTACGTGGCTTCTCTACCCATTTGGATTTCCTGCAGTCATTCGGCAAATATTTCACACGATTAACCTCAATGCTACGGACGTAACGTGAAAATCCTGACGGCTCTTCTCTCCTTAGAACAAAATTCAATAAACGACGTTTCATGGTCAGGGCATTGGCATAAACATTATATTCATGATAGTTATAGCCATCTTCAATTAGGTGGTAGAATAACTTATTTTTGCGTAAATAAGCACCAATCGGTGTCCAATCATTAAAGACATAAATGTCCGTCGCTCTATCTATCTCAAGTATCGAGAAATCAGTATTCTGCTCAGCAAATAACACTGTCGTATTTACGAAAACATCCCTTATTTTTTGAACGATAAGCTCATGATTTGATACGGTATCAAATACTATAATTTCTACCTGCTCCTCTACCGAGATTTTACAGAGTGTGATTAGTAGATGATAAACCGTGTGGCAAAAATAGACCTTTTTCAATTAACTATCCCCTATTTGATAAATAAATTACAATACTCGGAAAATAGCGATATGCAACCAGTTTTAACCGCTGTTTTATATCAGATTCTGAAAACACCTTCCAAAATAAATGTTTATGGCGCTCTACAATATCGTTTCTACGCTCCTGAGCGTCTTCAATGTTCCGTAAATAATAAGCTGCTCTAATCAATTCTATGCAGTAGGCATACCTAACTTTCTTAATAACTTCGCTATACTCAGAAAGATAGTCTAATTTTTCCTCAAACATTTCCAATTTGTCTAAATTAGACAAAGAAAACCCTGAATTGGTAATGCTGCCCTGTCTAATCCGATAATAGTACAATTCTTCGTTCAAGTATACTATTTTTTCGGAAGCCTTATACAACTTATAGGTTGTGAACGAGTCTTCGTATTTTTTCCCAACAGGATATAAAATATTATCAAATAATTCTTTTTTATATAGTTTCCCTTGAGCCACCGTTAAAGAGACCACAAAATAGTCCTTCTTCTCGTACATGGCTAATAAGATATCTTTAGGACTAAAGACCCTAAGATAATTACGAGCGTCAACAAGACTCTTCAACTGACCATCAACATCCTGACGTAAAGCGATAGCAGAAATATCTGCTTTCTGTTCAGTTAACAATCTATGGAGAGTTTCAACATAGGTTGGTGAGATATAGTCATCAGAATCAATAAAAGTTATAAACTCTCCTTTAGCTTCCTTTATCCCCATATTTCGCGCATCTGATAAGCCCCCATTAGGTTTAACAAGATACCTTACTCGACTATCGTCTTTAGTCATTTTTTTAGCTAGTTCAATACTTTTATCTGGACTTCCATCATCAACAATTAAAATTTCTAAGTTAGTATAAGTTTGAGCCAGAACACTATTAATACAGTCTTCGATATACTCTTCAACTTTAAAAACTGGAATAATAACACTGATTAAATGTTCCATCTTGTAAAATTCTCCTGTTTAAATATCTAAGATGTTACACATGATCTAACCAACTCTCCACATCAAAATACTGTCTATAAATTTTCATGTCTTGACCATTTAATATCTCATTTTGATGAGATAACGATTTTAATTGAACAGCATGTTTTAAATCAGGATACGCCTTAGCAGTAAAGATAATTTTATTCTCTAAAGGTAGGCGATCAAATTCATACAGAAGAGACCGAGTGGCACCATCACTATCGTTCATCTTGAAAAAAAGGTTATTGTAATTTACCCGTTGAACACGTCGTGTCCATTTCTCTAAAGCTTCTCGCTCAGTAGAATAATGTAAAAAATGTACCTCTACATCTCCCAGCAAGGCGAGCGGGTAATTTACTTCACCAATGTAACGAGAATTTTTTACAAAAACTAATTCTTGTCCTAGATAGCCTTTCAAATCTTTGACTAGTTTAAGATAGTCCTCAGAATAAATAAATAAATCTACAAAAGGAGTACGATAAGGCAAACCATGCTCTTGGTATACTCTAGCTCCCCAGCAATTATCGGACACAATGGTAAAGTCTTTGTTTATCAATCTCTTTTTTTCTTTGCGAAAACGAATAGGACAAATATACTTTATATATAATCGTAAACCTAGTTTTCTTAGTTTTTCTTTCATCAACTCTAGTCCCTCTATAAACTCATTAGTAGCCTCTAAACCGTTTCCAAACAAATAAATATAACAACGGACTAATTTTTAACAGTAAAATACTGATAAATTGTTTTTTATCTAAATATCTATAAGCTGAAGCAAGTGGGTAGTTTTTTATTTCCGATAGATACAATCGGTATATTTGTTGTTCTTCATGCCTAGCATTCTTTATCAATAATTGACCAAGTAGCTTTGCTATTTCATAAATGGTATGGGCTTGAGCATACGGATATATACTGCTACCAACCATTGTTTCCATGCGTTTCGATAGCGTCACCGCATCGATATATTTTTTTGAAAATGGCGAGGTCATTGCTGAATCTTCACGAATAATATATCGATAATGACTCTTTTCGGTGTTGATAAAAATATTTTTACAACGTAATAGGTACTCGAAAACAAAAAACATGTCCTCGCCGATGGCATAACCTTCTTGCATACGAAGACTACTAATAATGTCACGACGAAATATTTTATCACAGAGAGTGTTCTCTATCACATTCCCTTTTAAAAAAGATATCAATATCTCAGTCCGACCTGTTAACCTTGCTACAATTGCACTATGTTTTTTTTGTTCACTACTAGCCGTGACAAAAGAAAAATCTGTAATGGCTAAATCAGCTTGTTCTGAACTAATATAAGTTAGCAAACTTTCACACATATCTGGCAGTATCTTATCATCTGCGTCCAAAAACATGACATAAGGTGCAGTCGCTTCATCTAGTCCCTTGTTTCTCGCTGTTGAAACACCACCATTCTCCTGATGAAAAACTTTGATATTCTTATAAACACCCTCATAGGCTCGACAAATCTCTAAACTATTGTCTGAAGAACCATCATCAATCAAAAGAATTTCAAGATTAGAAAAGATAGTCTGAGAAACAATGCTATCCAACATTTCCATAAGATAGTTCTCAACATTATAAACAGGGAGAATCACACTAATTTGAGACATTTGGCTTCCTTTCCCGTACTAGTTGGTTGTTAAGAATGGTCAACAATAAGACTAATATTGGCGCAATGAATAAATTATGGAAGCTACCTACTAGAAACAGCAAATAAATCACCCAATGAATTGTTTTTTTAAAGAACAAAACAAAATAGAGCACGACAAAACCAACAAAACCATACTCGACTAACCACATAAGTATATCTTGATGAAGAGGATAAGTCTCAGTTTTTATCCACGGCAACAGACGAGCAGTCTCAAAAAGTGTATAGCCTGCTCCCTTACCAAAAATATATTCTTTAGGATTTTCAATGATCGCTCTAAAAAAATATTCAAATATTTGTTGCCTAGCTTCACTACTTTGAAACGCGTCTTCTCGAAGTTGAAATGATGTGATTAGCAAGAACACAAGAAAACTTGATAGCAAAGTAATAGTAATAAAAAGAATAGCTTTAGCAGGAGTATTTAATCTCTTAGTCTGCAGTAATGGTTGAATAATACTGACCCAAAATATCAGCATTAAAGCCAGAAAAAATGTAGAACGACTGGAAGTTAAATAAATTTGACCTAAAGATAATACCGAATAGAAAACTCGCTCTCCTTTTGTCACTAAGGGAGAAAAGTTAAAGTAGCATAGAGCAATTAACAAAACCATAGAAAAAATGGTTGGCGAAGTATTAAAAAAACCTGTCACTCGAGGTATACCATCCAAGTATTGTCTAACCGAATAGAACAGTCCCATCCAAATGGTACCACCAAAAAGGAGCTTACAGTTCTCAAATGATAAGACACTCGCTAAAAAAAATAGAAGTGTTGTAAGAGCATAAACACGAGCATGATAGCCTCCTCCACCCATATAGAGCACATAACAAAAAGTTGTGGCAGGGATAAGAAAATCAGTAAATCTTAAATAACGTTTATCAAAAACAACAAAAATAAATGAGAATGCTAAGTAAGCAAAAGTTAAAATCAGATTATAATACCCTGTCGGAAGATCCGAACTATAAAATTGCTCATTAAGCGAGAACAATATAAGCAATTGAAGGAGACTCTGAAAAAATAAACGAAGGTTAATTGTCATATTTCCTCCTTATCCTAAAATAATGTCTCTACAACTGCTTCTAATAACGAATTGAATCGCATATTATTAGTCTCTATTCTTTTTGTCCCTGTCATGGATTGTTTTATAGCCAAACTCAAATCTGAACAATCTGAGATAAATTCAAAATTATAATTCATTCGTTCTAATATATGAGAAACAAATTCCATTTGATGATCATTGACATGTTCATCATACTTTTTCAAACGCGGTACGACAATCAGCCTCTTTCCTTTAGACAGAACAGACATAAATGTCGACGGTCCACCATGTGTAATGACCAAATCAGCCCGTTCAATACAATCATTCATTTCATTATGACCTAGCATTGACTGCCATCTGCAATATTTAGGCTGATAGGTTGAATAGCCTGTTTGGATAAAAACATCCTCTGTAATGTCCCCCTCAGCAACTAGTCCATCAATTTCTTCTATTAGTCTATTAAATTGTTGCTCGTGTGTTCCTACTGTCACAAAAATCATTAAAAAATACTTCCTAAATTAATAGCTTTGGGATAAACTTTTTTTAATTCTTCCCATTGAACAATGAACCGGTCTGTCACTGGATAGACAAGTTTTCCAGTTAAGGTAGGTCTATCAATCCGATCAAATACTTCAATATAAACAGTCTTAGCTCCAAATAATTTGCCTAGGTAGAAAAACGGAACAGCAACCGCTGCACCCGAAGAAATGATTAAATCAGGCTTTTCCTGTCGCAATAATTTATAAGCCAAAAATGTATTTTTAAACAAATTTCTAATATTACGATTGGTAGGATGGTGGCAGGGATACATTTTTTCATCTTTCAAAACACTACGAGCATCCTCTTTATCAAACGTTACCCAAAATCTCTCTTTATCACTCCAGAAAGATTTTAGTAAATAAAGATGTGTCAAATGTCCGCCACTTGAAGCAACTAAGCAAACTTTCATCCTACCGACTCCCCTCTTTCAGCAAAACAACTTTAATTGTTTTCAACAGTATTTTCACATCCAACCACAGAGACCAGTTATCAATGTAGGCTGTATCCAGCTTAACAACTTGTTCAAAATTCTGAATATTGCTCCGTCCACTGACCTGCCACATGCCTGTGATACCTGGTTTCATGGCTAAGCGTTTAAAATGGTGCCAATCGTATTTTTCATATTCTTCAACTGTAGGTGGTCGTGTCCCAACAAGCGACATGTCCCCTCTTAAAACATTGATAAGCTGAGGCAACTCATCAACCGACCAGTCTCGCAGGCGTTGCCCCAATGGGAATACTCTTGGATCTTTTTCCATTTTAAACATCAAATCAGAGCTAACATCGTTATGCTGTAATAAGTCAGCCTTTCGTTCCTCCGCATCTAAAGCCATACTACGAAACTTATACATGCTAAATCTCTTGCCATGTTTTCCGACACGAGTCTGGGCAAAGAAAACTGGACCTGGAGACTGTTTTTGAACAACTGGATAAATAAGGATATAGACAGCACCCACTAGAAAAAGGCCCAAGCACGAAACAACAATATCAATAAGGCGCTTAAAAAGAAGGGATAGTGATTGTTCAGGGATATTATAGCTATTTTCTTCGTTATCAGGTGATAAAACTATGGTAGGAAAACCAGCGGATAAAATTTTTGCTTGATTATCTTTAAATAACTCATTAGAAAACTGAGGGATAACTATTCTAGTGATTTCTTGTTGAGCAAGAGAGCATTTAAGTTCAGCAAGAGAATCCCCTAACAAAACATCCTGATTATTTTGCTCATTATTCTTTAACAAATCATTCCCTAATCTAATCTTTTTGTTGATTAAACGACGCAAAATTCCCCCCTTTTTTAACCTACCTCATGTTTAAAAGTAGTCTATTTCACTTTCTTACCATAATTCCCATAATCACCATAGTGCCCATAAGAGCCGTAATTATCAACGGTCTGCTTGACCTTATTCAGAATAATACCTAGAAACTGTGCACCACTTTGCTTCATCTGGTCAACAGCCTTGGTGATAAATTTCCGTTTGATTTCGCCTGCTTCCGTAACAACTATACTGGCATCACATTGCTGTGCAATAATCGCAGCATCAATCACCATACCAATTGGTGGTGAGTCAATGATGACATAATCGTACCAGCTTCTAGCATTGGTCAATAGCTCCTTGAAATTGTTGTTTTGCAACAACGTTGTCGGATTAGGTGGGAAAGGTCCTGTTGGAATGACGGATAGATTTTCCACATTGGTATCACAGATGACTTCCAGCAGTTCGCTATTGCCTGATAAATAGGAAGTTAGCCCTGCAATTTTACCATTAGCCTTAAACGTCCCTGACATGATAGAGTTACGTGTGTCCGCATCAATCAGGAGCGTTTTGAAGCCAGAACGCGCAAAAGACACTGCTAAACTCGTCGCCGTAGTGCTCTTGCCTTCGTTCGGTTGCACTGAAGTCAGCACAATGGTCTTAAAATGAGCACCACTAAAGCGAATGTTGGTACAAATAGCATTGTAATATTCTTCTGTTTTTTTGATGTCTAAAGCCTTGTTTCTAGTTAGTTCTAATTGTGGCATGTTATAATCTCCTATTTGATTTGAGCGGTATCAGGAACCAATCCTAGAAGGGTTAATCCCAGCACTTCTTCCACATCTTCAGGACGGCGGACGCGATCGTTCAAAATCTCAGTCAACATCACGATGACAACAGCTAAAAAACCACCTGCCAAGGCACCCAGAAGGGCATTTCTCTTGAGATTTGGAGACGACGGAGCAGAGGCATCCTCTGCTTCTTCCATTGTCTTGACTGTTTCAACCTGCGTGATGTCCATAATTTTCTCAGATGCGACCTCGCGCACAGCATTGGCTAGACGAGTCGCTTCGCTTGGGTTCTCATCCTCAATTGAGATTGAGATAATCCGCGTGTTAGTTGGGATAGACACTGAAAGTTTGCCCAGTAGAGCTTCTTTGCTGAGGTTCAACCCTTCCTTTTCAATGACAGTCAACAGGACATCTTTAGAGGTGATAATTTCCTTGTAGTCCTTGACGAGATAGTCACCGACCTGAAGGTCCTGAGTCGTGATTTTTCCTTCGGCTTGACCTCGCTGGTTACCAACATAGATACGAGTAGTCGACGTATACTTCGGCGTTAGCACAAAACTACTAACCGCTAGAGCCGCCGTGGCAAATAGCAAGGACGTAAACAAAATCATAAATTTTTTCGCCCAAAGTTTTTTCAACAAGAAGAGCACATCAATTTCAATGGTTGAGGAATTATTTTCCATGGTATCTCCTAAATGTATTGATTATCTAATAAGGATTGCGGGTTGGTTATAAATAAATGTTCTGCCCGCTCAGCTCCGTAGGCTTGAGCAACGATGTCATAAGCCTTTTTCATAAACGGTTTACGGCTGTCTAGATTGTGCATATCACTAGCCACGCAGTGAACCAGATTTTTGTCGAGAAAGAAACGCGCACGTTTCTTGTACTCTTTCAGACCATCTCCAAATAATTTTGGTTTAGTGACATGTACACTGTTGATTTGCGTATAAGCGCCCATCTGAATCAGGTCTTTGACTTTTTTGTCATCAAAAGCTAGCGCATGATAGCGTTCGATATGGGCTAAAACTGGCGTGATACCGAGCAAAGAAACCTTGCTCACTGCTTGGTGAATATCCTTGTAAGGCGTATTAGAACTAAACTCGATAAGAGCAAATCGTGTCCCGTTCAAGGTCGGAAAATAGCCTTTTTCTAATTGCTCCATCATCTGGGGACTATAATAAAGTTCCCCACCATAAAACAACTGTAAGTCAGGCAACTGCTCTTTGACCTGAGCTTTAACCGCCAAAAAATGACTCAATATGGTTTCTTCAGGTGTTTCAAACATGCCTTTTCGCCTGTGAGAGGTCGCAACAACTTGACGAACCCCCTGATGATAGGCTTCTTTTAAAAGATTTAATGACTCATCAAGGGTTTTAGGACCATCATCAACACCATAGATAATATGCGAATGAATGTCAATCATTAACGTCCCTCCAGCACATCCAACATTGCTTGTTTAGCCTGAGCAACACTGGCTTCATCCAAACTCACCATATAAAGCGCGGCATTTGGCATGGCATACGATGGTAACTGACCCGTTGAACCATAACCTGTCACTGCCTGAGAAGTCACCTGATATTGACCACCTGCATCCAACTGACCGTTTGCCAAATCCATCATGGTTGACAGTGGCATATCCGTCTGAACTGATCCGCTCAAGCCGTCAATCAAACTTTGATATTTTCCAATAGATTCCAGCGAAGCCAACTTGTTGACTAAGGCTGAAATAACCTTCATCTGATTTTTCCCACGGTCGTTGTCGCCACCTTGTAAACTATAACGCTCACGAACAAAAGATAGAGCTTGTTCAGCGTTCAAAGTAATATGCCCCATTGGGAAATGATATTTTCCATGTAAGCTAGTAAACTCCTGATCATTGTCGACTTCAATCCCTCCGACTAAGTCAATCAGCTCAACAAAGGAGGTGAAATTAAGACGAACATAGTAATCAATCGGCAGACCATAGAGGTTCTCAAGTGTTTGAACAGAGGAGTCAACACCATAGATACCTGCGTGTGTCAGTTTATCAGACTGACCGTTTCCACCACCTGCGATTGGCACATAGGCATCGCGCGGCGTTGTTGTCAGAAGCACTTTTTTTGTTTGGCGATTGACGGTCATAATGATATTAACATCTGAACGTGAAACACCTGAAATAGACCCATAAGAGTCGATGCCGCTGATGTAGATGTTAAAGGCATCGCCATTTGTTACTGTTTGTTTAGGTGGTGCCGGAGTTTCAATTTTTGTGCCGTAAAGGGTTCTAATCTTGCTTGTAAACTCGGGATCAACTGCCTCCAAAAGCGGGATGTAGGCTTGATTGAGCGCCATCGCTTTTGAGTGGTCTGACATAATTTGGTTGTAAGCCGTTTGATAAGCATCAACCGTGTCAACGTTTGGTGTCAGTGACTTCTCAGCTTTGAGATTGGCTAACAATTTATCAAGATTTGCCGCGTCATTAGCAGGTGCAAGGAGGCTTGTGACTTGGCTGATATCCGTCAGCGGGCTATCGTTTGCAACAATAACGGTCATCTCAACCTGTGAAAAGCTCGCGGTTTGATTTAATTGTTTTGATAAGTCAATAGCTGAATGGGCAAAGAAAATCCCTGCACCAACTAGTAAGCTAGACAAAAGTAAGAGAACACTATTAAATAGTTTGGCTTTTTTGGTTACAATAAGCAACAAGCCTAGGCAAAAAACAAGAAATAGAAGACCTATGGCTATCCAGTTGACCGACCGAAAGGCCAGAAAGTTATAGGTTACTATTAAAAAAGCAAGATAAGCGCTCGCCAAAGTGTATAAAGCTAGTAAAAATAAATTAAACAGATTGGTTAGTCCAGTTGCAGACTTTGCTTGGCGATGCCGTTGTGAACGCTTGTTCATCGGTTCTCCTATAATGATTATTATTTTATTTATTCACTCAAATTATAGCACCTTGTAACATTTTTTACAAGTCATTTATCGTCTAAATCACGCTATATCTCTTTTGTAAACGCATTACCGCCAACAAATGTTTTCCTTAGGAAGACACAAAGAACGCTACTGCTGATCAGGAAAGTAGCAACTCCTGACACCAGACAAGACTAGATAACTAAAAAAACAGATACACCAATCAAATAATGTTCGTTTTTAGGTGTCGCAATTAAAAACACAGAAACAATTGTTTATTGCTTCTGTGTTTGATGTGTTTATCAGAGAAATTCGTTAATCAAGCCACCGATACCCGATGTGTTGCTGGATTCGGTCGTGCCGACAAAAGTACCTAGATGACTAGCAAAGGTGCCTAAATTAAGACTTTGAACGTAGATGTCTCCTGTCCCACGGAAAGTATTGACCACCCCTTCGCCTGTACCGACTGACTGCAACCAGCCGTTTTCGAGGTGAATATTGTAATCAAGGTTAGTGCTCCAAGCAACCACATGGGCATTATCGATGGTCATCTCTTGATTGGCTAGGCTGATTTTTTTGATAGAGCCAAAAGCATTCGCTAGCAAAATCCCTTGCCCCTGTGTGGTCATGACAAAGAAACCGCCTTGCCCACCAAAGAGGGCACGACCAATACTCTGGCGCTCAAGGGTATAGTGCGCTGAGCCATCCATGGCTAGAAAGGCACCGTCATTGAGACGGTACTGCTCTGCTCCCAATTCTAATGCAATCACTTGACCAGGCATCGACGGAGCAATAGCTAACTTGCCATCATCCGCCGACGAAATTGCCTGCGTGATAAAAGCGGACTCACCTGACACCATAGAACGCCCCACTGCCTTAATCAACTTCCCAAGACCACTGCCTTGGGCATTGAGCTTGGTGTTGAGACTGATGCTGGGGGTGTGATAAACCATGCTGCCACGTTGAATATAGGCAGACTCTCCGCGCTCGAGAGCAATTTCGACCAGCGGAAAATTTTCGTTGCTGGAAATGGTGTAGTTCATGCGATTGTCTGACATGATAAATCTCCTTTGTTTGATGTTGTTGATACAGAGATTATACCGCTTTCTTTTTTTGTTGTCAAACAGTAATCACGAACCTTTTATTAACTTAGACTTTCCTCAATCGCTTCGTGGACAAACTGAGCAGTCCCTGCACCCGCTACTTGGTCAATGGTCTGGGTGAAGCGGTTGTCCTGGGCATACATCATGCCAAGTCCTCGTAAAATTTCTGATGTGCAAGGGTAATAATGTTCAGAAATCGTATCTTGCAGTCGTTTAACCTGCTCTTGCACCGCAGGGGCTGTAACAGCCAAGTCTCTCAGCTTCCCAAACTCTACAAAAATCGTCATCAGCTCATGATGACTGCTCTGCCAATCGTCAGCGGCTGTTTTGGCAACAAAGTCTTTGTAGGCTTGAGTATTGCCCCAACGGTTTTGAGCTTCTTCTTGAAGCTGTTTGAGTTCTTCTTGGTTAAAAATGTCTAGTGTCATGGTATCTTCTCCTTTGATTAAGTCCTTGGTGAGCGATAAGAGCTTGTCCAAGCGCTCACGTTTGAGTTCCAATAGACGGACATGCTCCCTTAGTACCGCCCGCTTCACCGCTGGTGGGCCATCTAGTAGCTCCGCTATGGTTTTCAGAGGAAGCTCTAACTCACGAAAGAGCAAGATGTCTTGCAAGCGCATCAAGGCCTTATCGTCATAAAGCCGATAGAGACTTGCAGTCACTTGACTTGGACGCAAAAGCCCAATCTCATCATAATAGTGCAGGGTGCGTACGCTCACCCCTGTCAGTCGACTGACCTCTTTGACTGTTTTCATGACAGATGTCCTCCTTGATACCCATTCTACACCCTGACGCAACGTGAGTGTCAAGTCTTTTTTGAAAATAAATAAACAAAGGCTAGTTTTTTCCTCCTCAATCTGCTATACTAGTCAAAATAAAAAGGAGGCTCTGCTATGTTCCCTAAAAAACCATTGACAAAAGGTTCCCACATCCGCGTGCTTAGTCCGTCTAGCTCTATCCATCGTCTAGGGGGCTTTGAGGCAAACCTAGCTGCTAAAGAGCGCTTGGAAGCCTTGGGCTTCCATCTGTCCTTCTCATCCCATTATCTGGTACCTGCTGATGCGCTGGACTCAGTCCCGATTGCCGATCGGGTGGCGGACTTACACGAAGCCTTTGCTGACGAGTCGGTGGATGCGATTCTGGCGACGATCGGCGGCAGCAATGCCAATGAGCTCTTGCCTTATCTGGACTACGCGTTGATTGCTCAGAACCCCAAAATCCTCTGTGGCTACTCGGATACAACAGCCCTCCTCAATGCCATCTATGCCAAGACAGGGCTGGTGACCATCATGGGACCCAGCTACTCGAGTTTCAAGATGGTGGAGGGACAGCCCTACCAAACGGCGTCTTGGCTAGCAGCGACCAGCCTTGCCTCTTACGACCTAACGCCTAGTCCTGAGTGGTCCAGTGATGCCTGGTATGACCCTAGCCTACCACGCCAGTTTTTCCCAACAACTTGGAAGGTTTATGCCCATGGCAGAGCTTCTGGCACAGCCATCGGTGGCAACCTGTCGACCTTCGGTCTCTTGCGTGGCACCCCTTATGCCCCGCAGCCAGACCGCTATGTGCTGTTCTTAGAAGAGGCCGAAAGTGATGATTACATCGAATTTAATCGCCATCTGGCAGCCATTCTCCAAGCCTATCCTGACCCTCAAGCCGTCTTAATCGGACGCTTTCCCAAGGAATGTCAGATGACGGAAGAGACCCTTCTCTACATCCTGGACAAGCATCCTGTCCTTAAAACCATCCCAGTGCTTTATGATTTGGATTTCGCCCACACCCAACCGCTCTTTAGCCTGCGGATCGGTGCGCAGGTGACCGTGGACACATCAAATCTGAGCATCCGATTTGATTAGATTGCAAAAAATCTGCCACAGAGCGGATTTTTAGTTTGTGTATACTCAAAGAAAATCAACATCAGACGAGGTCAAATTCTACAAGTTATCCACCACAGATTGCGCTAACTCAGTCGTTGAAGCAATGTCGCCTTCAACACTTATCCGTCACAGGGGAGTTGACGACGGCTGGCGAGAGGGACAGAGCGTATCAATCCGGTTGCTGTCCATCGTGGGCTTGCCAGAGGCAGTCGGTCAGCTGGAAATTGCTAAAGCGGGCAGTAAAGCGAGAGTCTTCTGGGCTGCAAGCATAGACGCCGAAGGAGACCTGCTTGCTGGCAGCTGCCATGTGGCAAATCCGCATCTGGTGGAAGCGGACGCCATCCAGAGAATACTCGATTTTGAAGTCGTCCTGCCGTCTGCTCAGGCGATAGACGACCTGTTTGGTCGTGGTTGGAAACTCGGCGGTTGCCCAGTCGGAATAACCGCCGTTGGTCACGACACTGCCTAAGTGTTGAAAATCGTCGTTTTCATATTCTACAGACGCTTTTAACCAATTTTCACTGTCCTGATAGAGGACGATGCCCGCTTGGTCAAAGCGGTGATGGCTGTCCTTAAAGTCGACGGTGACGGTAAAGGAGAAAAAGGGGTCATCCGTTGTCATCTGAAAGAGTGGGGTGTTGTCGTTTTGGAAATGGTAGTAGGTCCGTTGCCAGAGATCGGTGTGGGGCTGGGTGGTCAGGGTCAAGCTGCCCTCCTTAACTGCCCAATTCTCAGGCTCTCGTGTCCATGAAAAAGCGGTTAGATCCATTTTATTCTCCTGTTAAAATAGCTAGGGTTTGATAGGGTTGCAGGGTAAGGCGTGCACCGAGCTCGGTCGGCTCATAGTTGCTGATGAGGACACGTCCTGCTTGATAAGTAGCCGCTAAGTCCAAGGTCACGTTTTCAGCAAAGAAGTTATTGAGCACCAGCAAGCGCTGTCCGTCCAGCTGCCGCTCGAAGGCGTAGACCTTGTCGCTGTCGGTGTAGGCGGCTCGGTAATCCCCCTCTGATATGATAGGGTATGCTTTTCGGAGTTGAATGAGTTGTTGGTAGAAGGGGAAGATTTTGCCATTTTTCTCGGTTTCAACATTGATGGTCTTATAGGACTTGCCGACTTTTAGCCACGGAGTAGCAGTGGAGAAGCCTGCATGTTCACTACTATCCCACTGCATCGGTGTGCGTGAATTATCGCGGGATTTTGCCTTGATAATGGCAAAAGCTTCCGAAGGCAGCTTGCCATTTTCCAAGAGCATGGCATAGGCGTTGAGGCTCTCGACATCGACGTAGTCGGACATAGCGTCATAATCAGGATCCAGCATGCCAATCTCCTCGCCCATGTAAATGTAGGGGGTGCCACGAGAGAGGTGAATCGACGCCGCCAGCATGGTCGCTCCCGCTTCGCGGAAGTTGTCCACATCCACAAAGCGATTGAGGGCACGGGGCTGGTCGTGATTGTTGTAGAAGAGGGCATTCCAGCCGTTGCCTGCACTCATGCCTTCTCCCCAGCTGTGAAAGAGCTCTTGTAAGGCCTTGAAATCAAAGTCCATAATGGTCCATTTTTGCCCGTCCTTGTAGTCCACCTTAAGATGGTGGAAGTTGAAGGCCATAGCCAGCTCCTCCCGCTCTGGGGCAGTGTAGAGGATGCAGTTGTCAATGGTGGTCGCAGACATCTCGCCCACCGTCATAAAGCTGGGGTCAGTGCCAAAGCTAGCTTGGTTGAGGGCATGGAGGTAGTCGTGGGTAATGGGGCGGTCAGTGTAGGCAGGTTTGCCATCGTTTATCGGGCAGTCCTCTAGCACCTCGTCCTTGCCGATGAGGTTGATGACATCAAAGCGGAAGCCTTTGACGCCCTTGTCCTTCCAGAAATTGACCACCTTGAACAGCTCCTTGCGGACATGGGGATTGCGCCAGTTGAGATCAGCCTGTGTCTCGTCAAAGAGGTGGAGGTAGTATTTTCCTGTGTCACCAAAAGGTGCCCAGGCATTACCACCAAACTTCGATACCCAGTCGGTCGGCTGGTCTCTCAAGATAAAGAAATCTTGGTAAAAAGCATTGCCAGCCAAGGCTTTCTGAAACCACTCGTGTTCGGTCGAGCAATGATTGAGCACCATGTCCAGCATAAAGTCGATGCCCAGCTCTTTACCTCTAGCAACCATCTCCTCAAAATCGGTCATGGTTCCAAAAAGCGGATGAACTGCTGTGTAGTCAGCAACATCATAGCCATTGTCCCGCTGAGGGCTAGGGTAAAAGGGATTGAGCCAGACCATATCAATGCCCAGCTCCGCCAAATAAGGGAGTTTGTCGATGATGCCACGCAGGTCGCCGATACCGTTACCAGTCGTATCTTTGTAGGATTTTGGGTAAATCTGGTAGACCACCTTTGTCTTGTCCAGTGTCATGAGGTGTCCTTTCTTTTTGAAAAATAGCAGAGCAACATGATAATGCAGGAAGCTCTTAGAACTTACAGCAATGAACCGATAAATTATTGACCAGTAGCAAAAAAATGTTATAATAAACCATTGACAAAAATTACTAGTTGCTTGATGGGAAAGGAGGCTATATCAGGAGCAAGCAACGAACGCATCATTATTGATTATCAGGAGGAAAAACCATGCAGCAACTGAAAACAGTCATCACCATCTATTCGTGGCATCTCATCCTAATAACCCTAGCCTTCTGGCTCAGTCTTTTTACCCCAATTTGGAATATTCTGGGTGACCGACAGTCAGATGTCGTCTGGTTTATCTATCTCATTGTCTTTCCCATCTTGGGGATTATTGATATACTACTGGCTCTTCTAAGTAGACAAGTCAAATTAGCCATATTCGGTTTGATTTTGATCTTATCCTTTCCCTTGAGTTGGGGATTGGGGCATCTAATTTTCGATCCATAAGTGAGGAGAAGCAACCTTTGATCTCCCAAAAGTTGCTTCTTTTCTTGTGTTAAGCTTAATTGGTCTGCACCATGAGAAGCTGGTCACCATGAGCAAGGTCACGCGGCAAGTCACCAATAACAGCGATGTTAAACTGCTCTGTATTGGTCACGATGATCGGCGTTTCTGTAATCAGACCAGCTGATGAGATGACCTCTTGGTCAAAGCTGATGAGTTTATCTCCAACTGCGACTCGGTCGCCTTGCTTGATGTGGGCCTCGAATCCTTTACCATCTAGGCTAACCGTGTCCATACCGATGTGGATAAGCAACTCAATCCCATCATCGGTTGTTAAACCAATGGCATGTTTGGTCGGAAAGAGCACAGATACCGTACCAGCTACAGGTGCTGTCAACAGACCTTGACTCGGTTCAATCACCACACCTTGTCCCATTAGCCCTTGGGCAAAGACAGGATCAGTTGCCGTGTTAAGAGCTTTGACCTGACCTGCTAAGGGGCTTTGGACAAGGATGTCCTTACTTGCAACCTTAGCAGGACTAGGCTTTTTTACAGTCACCTCACGATCTGCCTTAGCCTCGTCTTCTGACTTGGTCAGGATACCAGCCTTACGGAAGAAGAAGGTCAACACAATTGGGACAACGATGGCAACAGCCATTGCTACGAGGAAAGCTCCCCAGTATTGCGCTTTAATCGCTAAGATACCTGGCAAACCACCGACACCGATGGAATTAGACTGAATGCCTAGGGTTGTTGACAAGAGACCCGCAAGACCAGAACCTGCAAGACCTGCAACAAATGGGTAAACGTACTTGACGTTAACACCAAAGAGGGCTGGTTCAGTCACGCCAAGGTAGGCTGAGATAGCTGCTGGAAGCGAAATTTGAGCTTCTTTTTCATTGTTGCGGTTCATGAAGTAGTAACCAAGCACTGCTGAACCTTGCGCAATGTTTGACAATGCAATCATCGGCCAGAGACCTGTACCACCAGCATCTGCAATCAACTGCGTGTCGATGGCATTGGTCATGTGGTGAAGACCAGTGATGACAAACGGTGCATAAAGCGAACCAAAGATAAGACCAAACAAGGCTTTCAAGGGACCAGTCAAACCAGCTAAAACAATGGTTGACAAGCCCTGACCTAACCACCAGCCAAATGGTCCCAATACGGTGTGCGCCAAGATAAGCGCTGGAAGCAAGGACAAGAATGGCACGAAAATCATAGAAATCACTTCTGGGATACGTTTACGCCAGAAAATTTCAAGGTAAGATAGGGACAAACCAGCCAAGAGAGCTGGGATAACCTGAGCTTGGTAACCAATACGGTTAATCGTAAAGCTACCAAAGTTCCATACCCACTCCTCCGCAATGACAGAAGCATCTGTGCCAGGCACTGCGTAGGCATTGAGCAATTGAGGTGATACCAAACAGATACCAAGGACGATACCAAGGATTTGAGAGGTTCCCATCTTACGCGTAACAGACCAAGTAATTCCTACAGGCAAGAAGTGGAAAATCGCTTCACCTGGTAACCAAAGGAAATGGTTAACCCCATTCCAGAATGGAGAAACTTGTGTGATGGTGTTCCAGACAGGATTGCCATCTGCGTCAAATACAGGCTTGCCGTCTGCCATGGCTTGACCTAGCCATTCCATGCCGACACCTTCAAGCAGGTTACGGAAACCTAAAATCAAACCGCCGACGATGATGGCTGGTAAGATTGGGGTGAAAATCTCTGCCAACATGGTCATGACACGCTGGATAGCGTTTTGGTTGCTTTTAGCTGCTGATTTAGCAGCTTCTTTTGAAACGCCTTCGATACCAGATACGGCAGTGAAGTCGTTATAGAAAATCGGCACATCATTACCGATAATCACTTGGAACTGACCAGCGTTGGTAAAGGTTCCTTTGACCGCTGGGATAGCTTCGATAGTCTTGATGTCTGCTGCTTTATCATCTTTTAAAACAAAGCGCATACGGGTGGCACAGTGGGTAACCGCTGTGATGTTCTCTTTACCGCCAACAGCTGCTAACAGCTGTTTCGCGTCTTCTTGGAATTTTCCCATTATCTTTGTGCGCTAGATAACTAGCTCCTCCTATTTTTTTGAAAAAGGTCGTACAACTTTTTACACCCTCATTGTAACCGACAACAAAATTGTCTGCAAGTTGTTTGGTGCTATTTTTTGACTTTTTTGTTAAAATAAGATAACTTGTCTGGAAAAACAACAACATTTGAAAGAGAATGCTACATTTATGAAAAAATATGAAATTATTTTCAAAAAGTTGGAACAAGACATTCTAACAGGCCATCTAGCGCCAGGAGATTATCTACCAACAGAAATCGAACTCAGCCAGCACCATCAGGCCAGCCGAGACACCGTCCGGAAAGCTCTGCAATTGCTCACCGATACTGGTCTCATCCAAAAAATGCAGGGTCGTGGGACCCAGGTCAGCAAGCGAGAGCGGTTCAACTTTCCGGTATCTGATCTCATCAGCTACCAAGAATTGGTCACAAACTTTGGCATCAATTCAACGACACGGCTGGTTAGTATCGACAAGGTCATCATTGACGACAAACTCCACTCACTGACAGGCTTTCCAAAACACACCATCATCTGGCGGGTCACTCGCCAGCGCATCGTTGATGGTGTTGCCGCAGTGGTCGACATCGATTACCTCCTCAAGCGCCTAGTCCCTGAGATGACACGAGAAATAGCCGAGCGGTCAATTTATGCCTATCTGGAAAATCAATTAAACCTTGACATTGCCTCTGCCCAAAAAGAGATTACCATCGATCATGTGACCGACAGTGATAAACGGTTGCTTGACTTAGGCAAGGATGCCCACGTCGTTTCTGTCAAGTCACAGGTCTTTTTGGCAGATGGACAACAGTTCCAATTCACCGAGAGCCGCCATAAACTGGAAAAGTTCAAGTTTGTTGACCTAGCCAAGCGCAAACGATTATAGCTTAAAATCAAACAGGAAGCAGAAACGCTCCCTGTTTGATTTTATTTTTCGGTCAACCGATGGCGCTCAACGGTCGCAATACACCACGCCACCAACTCCTCCAAGCGCTCGATTTGCTCAGTCATGTGGAGGTAGCCCATCACCGCCTCAAAGCCCGTCGAGACCTTGTAGGTGACGATGTCGGTGTTCTTAGCCTTGGTGTGGCTGTTAGCGTTGCGCCCTCGCTTATAAATCTCGATTTCTTTTTCGGTCAATAGCTGCGCTTCTAACATGGCTTGAACCAGCATGGCCTGTGCCTTGGCGGACACATAGTGGGTCGCTAGGCGGTGCAGCTGGTTGGGCTTGGTCTGCCCAGTCATGATGAGATGACGGCGAATATACATGGCGTACACCGCATCTCCCTCAAAAGCCAAGGCAATCCCGTTGATCAGATTGACATCTACTGGTCTAGTCACGCGTCCACCTCACCCCGTCCTTGGTGTCAAGGAGCTTGATGCCTTTGTTAGCCAATTCGTCCCGAATGCGGTCTGCGGTAGCAAAATCACGGTTGGCACGGGCTTCCTGCCGCTCGGCAATCAGCGCTTCGATAGCACTGTCGAGGACTTCCTCTTCAAAGACGATGCCAAAGACCTCCAGCATAGCGGCAAAGGTTATCTTGACAGCTGGTGTGTAGTTGCCTGAGTTGATCCACTTGGCCAGCTCAAAGACAACCGTAATGCCGTTGGCGGCATTGATGTCATCATCCATGCTGTCTGTGAAGCGAGTGACAAAATTCGCCAGCATTGCCTCGTCAGCTGTAGCTGTCAGAGGCTGGGTATAGGCATTTTTCAGGTACTTAAGGTTAACTTCAGCATCATAGATCGCTTTCTCCGAAAAGTTAATCGGCTTTCTATAATGCTGGGTCGCTAGGAAGAAGCGCAGGACCTGACCATCAATCTTATCCAACAAGTCACGGGCAAAGACAAAGTTACCTAGTGACTTGGACATCTTCTCATTGTCCACATTGACAAAGCCATTGTGGAGCCAGTAGTTGGCAAAGGTGTGTCCTGTCTTGCACTCACTTTGGGCGATTTCGTTGGTGTGGTGCGGAAACTCAAGGTCAGCTCCTCCACCGTGGATATCAATCGTATCCCCCAGTAGCTCTGTCGCCATGACCGAGCACTCGATGTGCCAGCCTGGTCGACCTGCTCCCCAAGGGCTATCCCATGAAATCTCACCTAGCTTGGCAGACTTCCAGAGGGCAAAATCCAGCGGATTTTCCTTGCGGGCTGTTTCTTCATCAGTTCGACCACTAGCACCGATTTCGAGGTCGGCGAGGGTTTTATTGGCTAGTTTGGCGTAATTAGCAGCCTTCTCGACACGGAAGTAAACATCCCCATCTGCCTCATAAGCGCAGCCATTTCCCAAAAGAACCTCGATAAAGGCAATAATCTCGTCCATATAGTCCATGACGCGAGGGTTCTTGGTCGCAGGCTTGACAAAGAGCTGAGCAGTGTCTTCCTTAAAAGCGGCGATGAACTGATCAGCCAGCTCCTTTGGTGTCATTTGGCTTTCCGCAGCCGCCCTTATAATCTTGTCGTCCACGTCAGTGAAGTTGCTGATGTAAGTGACGTCGTAGCCACGGTACTCTAGATAGCGGCGAATGGTGTCAAAAGCGACGGTCGAGCGGGCGTTGCCGATGTGAATGTAGTTGTAAACCGTCGGTCCGCAAACATACATCTTGACCTTTCCTTCTTCCAAGGGCACAAAATCACGCAAGCTGCGGGTCATGGTGTCGTAGAGTTTTAGGGTCATGGCTACTCCTTTCCATTAATTGAAGACAAGTAAAATAGCTCAGCTAAGTAACCTTCCTTCAGCATAGACAAATTAAAGACATTGGCAATATGAGCAAAAGCTTCTGATAACGGTAAATGAGCTGTTTTCCAACCTTGCCCATCTGTGACCCAAACAAATTCAACGTCATCTGCTGAACTGGTGACAAACTGACTTAATTCCGTAAACTCACCCGCAACAGCTTTTAATTTACTGCCCCCTCCGCCGTAATAGTTAGTCTCGATTAACCAAACTTTATGACGAATAGGGCAGTAAACTGCCACATCAAAGCGACGTTCAGATTTATCAACTGGAACTGTAACTCCCCAATTCTCTCTGATAAAGGGTGCAGTGGCCTGTGCCTTGAATTCTAAAACGTATTGTTGACAAATTTTTTGGACATGTCGTCCAACAATGCCTTCCATAGTATCACCACTACGATTTTTACGTCCATTGCTATCTAAACCAGTCTCAACACCATAAACATAATCAACCAGAGAACGATTAGCTTTACACTGCAAAAACTCTAACAGCCCTGCTTTGTCAATAAAATCAACATAATCAACAATACGATTGGTATCTATCGTTGAAAAATTTAGATGGTCAAAGGTCATCTCATCATGTTCATCCATAGATAAAATATCCAAAACTTTATCACGACTGGCAATCAAACTAGGGATGGCACGTAGTAACTGAGGCTGCCGCGTAAATAAATCCAAAGCTTCTTCGCGGATATTATCTTTCCCAATCAAATAGTTCAACGTATGCAATTCTAATTCAAACTTTTCTGTCTCACGTGCAACCTTTTCCCAGTTGACATAATATTCTGGAGTACGGTTGGTGATTGAGAGGGTGGATAGAAAAGTACTTAGTCTATCTATCGGATCTTTTGTTAGATAATCCTTTAATATCATTTTTCCACTCCTAATAAAGTCCAAAGAATGCCATATCATACTTATCTAACATAATTTTAACGCCGTCACCACGTAACATCTCAAAACTATCTCGATACTTGTCTTTTCCAAAGAAACTACTATTACCAACAAAAATAAACTGAACTGAAAAAGGAGTTTTAGCTTTATCTAGTAATCGCTGATACAATCGACGTTTGTTGCCGAATCCCAACAATTTTTCATCGACACTACCTTCTGTTTCTTGCCACTTTTTCTCAACAATATAAACAGTATGATTTTCAAAATTGATAAATACTTCGTCAGGTTTCCATTGTTTAGAATTTGTATTTTTAATACCAATTTCTGCTAAAAAATCATAGAAACGGTACTGAGGCATAATTTTTCCGACCAAATCATTGCCTCGGTAAACTTCAAAACCTTTAGTTGCTTTCTTATCGTGAAAAATGATTTCCCGAACATCGTATTGTGGCAACAAATCAACTAATTCTGAAAAATCAGTATCCTTTTCAAATTTTAAACCTGTCTTATTAGTGTTTGCTCCACCTATTCCGCCTTTTATCATCCAACTGCCTCCAATCGTTTAATCGCAATGTTTAAATACTCTTCTTCGGCATCAATTCCAATAAATCGACGCCCTAAACGTTTGGCGACAACCCCCGTTGTGCCACTTCCTACAAAAGGATCTAAAATATAATCTCCTTCTCTGGTACTTGCTAAGATAATCCGCTCCAGCAAATATTCTGGTTTTTGAGTAGGGTGCTTACCAGCCCACTTTTCTGCTTTGGCTGTTAAACCGCCCATCCAAACATCTTTCATCTGCTTGCCGTCATTCAACTCTTTCATCAGGTCATAATTATAATAATGTTTGGCTTTCTTATCTGCTTTTCTTGCCCACAAGATAGTTTCTGTTGAATGTGTAAAATAGCGACAGGATAGATTTGGAGCTGGATTAGTCTTTTGCCAAGTAATATTGTTCAAAATTTTGAAACCTTCTTGTTCTAAAGCCATGCCAACAGAATAGATGTTATGCAAACTCCCCGAGATCCAAATTGTCCCATTTGGTTTTAAAACCCGTTTTGCTAATCTTATCCAGCGACGATTGAAGTCATGTTTTTCTTCCAAAGATGAAATTTTATCCCAGTGACCTTTGTCAACCGAAACAACTTGCCCACCAGAATTAGAAATTCCACCGTTACTTAAAAAATATGGCGGGTCTGCAAAAATCATATCCATGCTCTCTGGTTTTATTTTTTCCAAAAAACTAAAGGTATCTGCATGAATTAAGATCGACTGTTCTTTATGATAGTATGGTTTGGTCATTAATAAACCTCCTCCATACTGATATTCGTTATTTGGATTCATAATTGGTTATAATCAACTCAGATACTTTTCCACGACTAGCAGATGTTGCACCATTTGTTCGAGTAGCTTCGACACGATGAATATAAAAATCTTTGTACAGTTCCTCAACTAAGGGACTTGATGAATTCGATAACATAACATAGGCGCCTCTATCATCTAAAGTTTTGAAAGTATCACGCAACCGAACCTGATCATCATAGGAAAACCCCTCATGTGTATAAGAAGTAAATGAACTCGTCTCCGATAACGGTATATACGGGGGGTCAAAATAGACAAAATCATGCCTTTGAACATCTGCAACAGCCTGCTCAAAATCCCCATTTAGAATCTTGATATCATGGCTATTCAAATAATCTGAAATAGACAAAATCAATTCCCTGTCAACAATCTTAGGATTTTTATAACGTCCATAAGGTACATTAAATTGATTTTTAGAATTAACGCGATAAAGACCGTTAAAATTGACACGTAACATATACATAATTCGAGCTGCACGTTCAACCGCTGATAACTCATCAAAGTTATCCTGACGGTCTAGGGATCTTATGTCTAAATAATACTCTTTAGAATTATTCTCTTGGTGTACCTCCAGCAAGTCTATCAGTTGCTTAGGATTTTTCTTGACTTGCTCATAACAATTGACCAACTCTGCATTAAAATCATTTATAACAGCCACTTTAGGGGCTAATTCAAAAAATAAAGCTCCACCGCCAACAAATGGTTCAAAGTATCGATTATATGATCTTGGTAATTTTTTTTTAAGTTCAGGCAATAACTGACGTTTCCCACCTGTCCATTTTGTAAATGGTTGTAAAGATTGCTTCATACCCTCTATTATACCATATCCCAGCAAAAATAAACCAAAGGAAAAGCCAACTGTTATTACAGTTAGCCCTTATCTATCCCCCTCGCTATCACCAACGCCACGTCAAAGAAGGTCAGGGCATCTGCGGTGCGCTCGCCTGCCCGCTTATCCCACTGGTTGCTGGTATGGTCAACGTAGTCCGCTGTGTAGAAAAACTGGTAGACCTTGGCTTGTCGATACTGCGCCCACGCCATGATAGCTGAGGCTTCCATGTCCACCACCGTCGCTCCAGCCGCCAAGCGCCTCGCCACCTTGTCTGCCGTCTCGCGGTAAAAAGCGTCCGTCGTCCAGCTCTTTGCCCGCACATGTGGGATCCCTGCGGCATCCAGGGCCTTTTCCATGGTCAATAGCAAAGCTGGGTCATAGGCAATCTCATCGCTAGCAGGAGCATAGTGGTAGCTTGTCCCCTCATCCCGTAGAGCAGAGGCTGGCAAGATAATACGGTCAGCCTTGAGCGACTTGTCCAAGACCCCACACGAACCCAGGACAATAAAGTGTTCAAAGCCAAATGCCTTTAACTCCTCCAACTGACCAACTGCCATCGGAGCTCCAACTATTGCCATCATGACAGCAACCCGAAGCCCATCGTGTTCGTAGAGGTAGATGGGATTGTGCCCGTTGATACTGTTCATGTAGCCAATTTGCCTGACACCTACCATCTGACGCACCCGCTCCACGATTTCCCCATTAAACGAGTAAATCAAGGTCGAGCAGACCTCATCCACACGATGGCTGAGTCCCAGATTATCTGGTTCGATAACCGCAGGAATCGGATTAAATTCCGTTAATAACATATTTTCTATACCTCCATATCTACCCTATCTTACAACTCCGATGACTGGTGACTGCTTTCTTTCAGCTGTTCCAACTTAGACGTGTAATAGAGCGACTCACGCTCCTCCTCAATCTGATGAATGACCTGATCATCTTTTTTACCGTGCACCCGAACAACACGTGCTGGAACACCGACAACCGTCACATCAGCAGGAACATCGGCAAGCACCACAGAAGCTGCTCCCACTTTAGCATTTTCCCCAATCTCTATCGGACCAATCAGTTGCGAATGAGCCGAAATCAAGGCCCCTCGCCGTATGGTTGGGTGACGCTTACCCGTGTCTTTGCCTGTGCCACCAAGTGTCACCCCGTGGTAGAGCATGACGCCTTCCTCGATGACAGCAGTCTCCCCAATGACGAGACCTGCTCCGTGGTCGATGAAGACCCCAGCCGCAATCTCAGCTCCTGGATGAATCTCTATCTGCGTCCAAAACCGCCAGAACTGACTATGCATACGTGCTAAGAGCTTGAGGTCACGTTGCCAGAGCCAGTGGGACAGGCGATGGGCAGCTAAAGCTTTGACACCAGGATAGGTCAAAAGAACCTCCGCCGTTGTCCTCGCCGCAGGATCTAGCTGTTTGATGATCGCAATCGTTTTTGCCCACCAGCCCATATCTTCCTCTCCTTTAATATCATATCAGTAATCAGTTTAAACCGTGTATCAAAAATGAACAACGTCCACCAGAGAGCTTCAGGATGTTAGCTATTCACTCTGACATTGAGCTGGATAAACTTATATCCAGACTAAGATTTCGGCTCTAGCTGTTCCCATAGCAAAAGTTCCATCCCCTCGTCGAAAGGATTAATGGCAATCCCTGTCGTCTCATCTAGGATATTTTTCCCGGCTGGCGGGGTCTTAAACCGACTCAATTCCCAGACCATAATGACACCTTCTTGTTGACGGAAAAAGCCACCAAAATTCTCATCGTTGTACCATCTCGCAAAGCTGACAAGGTTAGAAAAGACAGGGACGTAGTGCTGCCCTTCTGGATTGGTCATCATGGCAAAAATCCGCACCAGATTACCATCCTCGTCCTTGCGATGATAGGCAGGGATTAGGTAGGTCTTATCCAGTTTATCAGCAGCCTGATTGTCCTCTCCTAGCACCCGATTCAGAACCTGCGTGTGGTGATTGACAAAAGTAATCATATCACTAGTCTTAATCAATGTGGAGTTGCCTCCGTCGCCTGACTTCTTCAAGTTGAAGGCCAGTCCTGCCAGCTGTTTTTCAATCGCTTCACGCAAGACATCCAGCGCCGAACAATCGACCCAGTTCTGTTGGTTCGCACTGGCTTGCAGGGCTTTAAATTGATTCAGGTCAGCGACATCTGTAAAAACCGGAACGACCTTTTGACCTTCAACCTCGATAGCATAGGGTTTATCACTGGCAAGTACAGTTTCACCATGAAAAGCATTGACCAAACCCAAGGCATCCAAAAAATTAGTCGGGTCAGCGATAAAGGCACGCAGGCGCTTATCTAGTTCCTTGGTTAGTTTTATTTTCATCATATTCTCCTTAAAAGGCGGGAAATGGGCGGAGTTCAGTCATCAGAAACTGGTTCGACACGATTAAGCCTATCTGTTCACTAACGATGACGCTAAAGCCAGCTAAACAGAAACGGTCAACAGAACGAACATGCCCAACTTCCCTTATCTTGGTAATGAGTTTAGTTTTCAGCAGAGCCAGTTGCAGGACGGTCAGCTTTTTCACGGCGTGGTTTGCGTTCGCCATCCTTGCCTTCTGGTTTTGGCGGACGTGGCAGCAAGGCTTTCATAGAGGCATCCACACGACCACGGTCGTCAATCTTGATAATCTTGACATCCACTTCGTCACCGATTTCCACCAAGTCCTCAACACGGTTCACGCGGTTCCATGCCATCTCAGAGATATGCACCATGGCATCTGTTTTCTCAAAGAGATTCACAAAGGCACCAAATTTTTCAATGCGGACAACCTTGGCCTTGTAGACCTCACCCACCTTGGCTTCACGCACCAGACTTGCAATAATCTCCTTGGCACGGTTGATGGCAGCTTGATCGCTAGAGAAGATGGACACCAAACCGTCTTCTTCGATGTCAATTTTCACACCTGTCTCAGCGATAATCTTGTCGATGGTATCACCACCCTTACCGATGACCACTTTAATCTTGTCCACATCAATCATGATGGTGTCAATCTTCGGTGCAGTCGGCGCCAATTCTGGACGAACAGCTGGGATAGCCTCGTGCAGCACATCCAGGATTTCAAAGCGAGCTTTCTTAGCCTGCGCGAGAGCTTCTTCCAAAATTTGCGGCGTAATGCCCTCAATCTTGATGTCCATTTGCAGGGCTGTAATCCCTTCACGTGTACCCGCCACCTTGAAGTCCATATCGCCAAAGTGGTCTTCCAGACCTTGAATGTCGGTCAAGATGGTGTAGTTGTTCCCGTCTGAAATCAGCCCCATGGCAATCCCTGCGACAGGTGCCTTAATCGGCACCCCACCAGCCATGAGCGCCAGCGTGCCTGCACAGATAGAGGCCTGTGAGGAGGAACCGTTGGATTCCAAGACCTCTGCGACCAAACGAATGGCATAAGGGAACTCCTCAAGGCTCGGCAAGACTTGCTCCAGAGCTCGTTCACCAAGTGCCCCGTGACCAATCTCACGGCGACCAGGTGCACCGTAACGTCCAGTTGAGCCGACAGAGTACTGCGGGAAGTTGTAATGATGTAGGAAGCGTTTCTTATATTCAGGCTCTAAACCGTCAACGATTTGGGTCTCTCCCATCGGAGCAAGGGTCAAGACGGACAGGGCTTGGGTCTGCCCACGCGTAAAGAGACCAGAACCATGTACCTGTGGTAAAAAGTCCACTTCCGCATCCAGCGGACGGATTTCATCGACACGACGACCATCTGGACGAATTTTGTCCTCGGTGATGAGACGACGCACTTCGGCATGCTCCATGAGCTCCAAGATTTCCGCCACGTCACGCATGATGCGGTCGTAGTCCTCATGGTCAGCGTAGCGTTCCGCATAGACAGCTGTCACACGCTCACGGACGGCGTTGGTCGCATCTTCACGCGCCAGCTTTTCCTCAACTTGAACAGCAGCTTGGAGGTCGGCGTTGTAGGCAGCGACAATCTCAGCCTGAAGTTCAGGATCGACCTGCAAGAGCTCCACATCCGCCTTTTCCTTACCGACGCTAGCCACGATTTGCTCTTGGAAAGCGATCAGTTCTTGGATGGCTTGGTGGCCCAATAGCAAAGCTTCCAGCATGATGTCTTCTGACAATTCCTTAGCGCCAGACTCCACCATGTTGATGGCTTCTTTGGTGCCAGCAACGGTCAGGTCAAGCAGAGACTTCTCCTGCTCTTCCTTGGTCGGGTTGATGATAAAGCGACTATCGACATAACCCACCTGTACCCCAGCAATCGGCCCATTGAAAGGAATATCTGAAATAGACAGAGCCAGCGAGCTACCAAACATGGCTGCCATTGGAGCGCTAGCATTTTCATCATAGGAAAGGACCGTGTTGATGACCTGCACCTCGTTGCGGAAGCCTTCGGCAAACATTGGGCGAATCGGACGGTCAATCAAGCGAGCAGTCAGGGTTGCATCCGTTGACGGACGACCTTCGCGCTTGTGGAAGCCACCTGGAAACTTACCAGCCGCATACATTTTTTCCTCGTAGTTGACTTGGAGAGGGAAAAAGTCGCCTGTGGACATCTTCTTGGACATGACTGCAGCGGTCAGGACAGTTGAGTTACCGTAGCGGGTCACCACGCTACCATTGGCCTGCTTGGCCAGCTGACCAACCTCAACCACGAGTGGCTGACCAGCAAAGGTTGTTTCAAAAACTTGTTTGGACATGAGTGTCTCCTTATAAATGTAGTATTAAGACACGCCCTTCAATAGACCGGTTCCAATACAACGGCTAGCTATAACGTAGCCGCTTAAGAAGTCAATTCCATTGAGGACAAGGTCTGATACTAGGTTTGCTACAAAGGTCAAGGCAGTTGCTCTGCTATTGCCCCAAAACCACCCTCAACTTTGTATCAAGCCACTAGTATCCCTTTTATTTTACCACAAATTCAACCTTATGAGGCAAAAATAAAAAAGCCCTAACGGACTTTTTTATTAAACGCGTTCAACTTTACCAGATTTAAGCGCACGAGCTGAAACCCAAACTTTTTTCTTTTTACCGTCAATCAAGACAGTTACTTTTTGAAGGTTTGGTTTTACAGTGCGTTTGGTTTGGTTCATCGCGTGTGAACGGTTGTTGCCTGATACAGTCTTACGACCTGTAAAGTAACATACTTTAGCCATTTGTGTTTCCTCCTACGTAGAATATATAAGGATGTGCTAGCACCACATACCCAACCATTCTACCAAAAAAGAAGAGACTTGGCAAGGGGTTAAACTGATTTTTTTATGGCTTAACTGTTCCACCAAAACAATCAGTTTTCTTCTTTTACTCTAACTTAGACGAGAATGTTGGTCAAGCCTAACATAATCCCCTGAGAAGCATAGCGCAATCGTTCCCAAAAACTAACTCACTTAGCAAAAATAGTTAGAACAGCGTGCTTGTGCGGATTTTCAATGTGTCATCGCGACTATTCAGCCCGGTTTAATTCACACTTTTCAAAAATGCTTCAATCCTCGCCTCATAAGCTGCGACATTTGTTTGGAAGGTCTCCGAGTGATCTGCCCCCTTCACGATATAGAGTTCTTTATCGCCTGCTGTCGCCTCATAGTTGTCATAAACCATGTGAGTTGGGACAAAGTTATCACGATCACCGTGGATAAAGAGGGTTGGTAAGGTATTTTTCTGAAGTTGCTTGACTGCGCTAGCTTCGCCATAAGTAAAGCCTGCCCGTAACTTAGACAAGGCTGAAACTTGGTACAGGAGCGGAAAAGCTGGTAAGTTATACATGTCTTTGGCTTGAAAAACAAGTTCATCCCAAACACTGGTGTAACCCGCATCTTCGATAATTGCTGTTACCTGCTCAGGCAAGCTGCTCTCACCACTTGCCATCATAACAGTTGCACCCCCCATAGACAAACCGTACAGCACCAGTTCACTCGTCGGATTTTCTTCAACCAGAAGCTCTGCCCATCGGATCACATTCAACCGATCATTCCAACCATAGCCGATAAGCTGCCCGTCACTCTCACCGTGAGCGATATTATCCGGCATCAGAACATTGTAGCCTAACTTATGAAAGAGGTAGGCATAAGGTCTCATCCGCGCCTTTGTCTGACCAAATCCATGAACAACGATAACGGTCTTATCTGTTTCCTGCGCTGCTGGAACATACCAGGCCACCTGCTTCAAATTTTGATGGGTCATCTGGCGTTCTTCTTTGGGCAGTTTATCAAAAGCCTCTTGGTAGGCATAAAGGGGGCTATCCGCAGGGGTCTCATCACTAGACACAAACGATTTTTCGCCCCTCACCTGTGCGACATCAAAAAAGTAAAAGCTAGCAGCGACTGAGCCCAAAACTGCTACGACACAGAGAGCTCCTAAAATCTTCAAAAATATGCGTTTTTTCATAAGTTTCATTATAGCGGATAATGCCATTTTTGAAAAGTGTTATCGCTTTTTGATTTGATAGAACAAATAAAATTCAGTTGTTTTGCTAAATTCAAAAGAAAAAAGCCTAGAAACGTTGATTTCAAGGGCTTTTCTTATCTCAATTATTTTACCTCAGTAAAGGTTAAGTATTTTCTATTTTAGCTATTAGAAACATTGATGTATCAACGTTTATTGAGTGCTACCTAAAAAAGGTAGAGTAAAAGGTAGAGTAGTTATTGCGTTAGTTCAGCAATCTTATCAAGATAAATACCAACAGCTTCTAACTTTCGTTGAGGTGCTAATTCAGCGTAAGTATCCTTTGTGGTTGAAATTGATTTATGTCCCATTCTCACTTGAAGCTCTTTCCAATTTGTGCCAGCATTAAGCAACATTGAAGCATGAGTGTGTCGGAATAAATGGAAACCATAATCTGGTAATCCTAGACCAGCTAATCTTTTCTTGAGAGTTGTTCGCTCGTTTCTATCACACATATAGTTTCCGTATATTGTTGGGAAAATCAATTTTGTTTCAGGTCTATTGTGTAATTTAAGATACTCGTTCATTTCATTGTGAAAATCTCGAAGTTCTTCAAGTATAGATAAAGGAACTGGAATAGAGCGATTGTTATCCTAGTTGATTAAAAAAATCTCTGATTTCCTCATCTTTTATAAAATAATATATAATTTTCCCCTCTCTTCTGGTGTCCAAGATGTTTTGATTGGCTAGTTTACGAAGATGGTGGGAGGCAGATGCCATACTGAGATTTAGTAAACAGGCTATATCGCAGACACAGAGTTCTTCAACAGCAAGGAGATAAAAAATGATATTTATCTGTTTATTATCGGTAAACTTTGATAAAATGCGAAGTGATTTTTGGACTTTTTCTTTTTCAAGGTAGTTCGTTGCGGTTGTAACATTTT
>NZ_KB904186.1 GCF_000380025.1 Streptococcus entericus DSM 14446 | reverse complement strand
AACTGCACGCATGATACTACCTCTTTGTCTTGAATGATTCCTTGTTTTAGAGATGTCATTTTCAATACTCGACGTCTAGCGTCCCACATACTTTGATAACATTCTTTCTAAAACAGGTGTCTTGCCAGTTTTTGTTGCGACGTCTAGCGTCAAAAAGCCCCACGACTTAACAAGACACCTCTACTTTATCATCTTGAGAATGAAAAAAGTAGTGAGTACTCTCTCCCGTCGGAGATTTCCTCACTACTAATCTTAGTATGTTTTTGTTGACACAACAATACCCCCGACTAGACAATGAACGGCACTCCCAAATTAGATTTTTTCTGTCTAATGTTTGAGGTGCCGTTCAGCAAGCGGGGGTATTGTATTTTATAAAGTCATTGACAAGGTTGCTAGGAAGTGTTTTTACTTGATAGTAATCCTAGTTTTGACGACGTTTATAAATAAGAGTAAACAAGCTTGTCAGGCTAAGCGTAAAGCCAAGTAAATGCAGCGATGAATCAGTTTCACCAGTAGCTGGTAGGGTATTCTTGCCAGTCATAGGAGAAGCAGCTGTTGCTGCCAGAGGCGTTACAGCTGAATTGCTTGGCGGCTCAGTAGGAGTAGGTTCCTCTTTCTGGCTTGTTACTGGTTGAACAGTTGGTGCAAGAGCTGTTGTGGCTTTATAGATGATGCCGTACTCGCTGAAATGCGGTGCGATAAAGATTGCAACTTGTCTCATTTGTTCAGAAGCGTCAGACCTATTTTCTATACGGAATGGCAGTGTAGTCACCTTACCGTTATATAGGTAAATGACATGCTCGACGCTCTTACCGCTATCAACAGGTAACGTCACTTCAGCAGGGTAGTTGGATTTAATGACACGACCGGCTTTGTCGATGAGTTCAATATCAAATAGATCGTAGTCAGTCTCTTTTAGAACAAGAGGTGTTGTAGCATCCAGTGTTTCTTTGTGAACAATTCGCAACCGAACAATATTGCTATCTTCATTGGCTGCCAGTTTAACACGAACGCCTGTTTTTGGATCAACAAGCTCTCGAGGAGTGTTGGTCTGATTGTCAAGTGTTTCAGGCTGCTGTGTTTGTGGTTTAGGATCTGGTTGTGTCGGAACTGGCTGTGGTTGAGGCACAGGTAGTGGTGCTGGAGCTGGAACAGTTGGGGTAGGGAAACTGTTCTTATCCAATGGATTAGTGTTAGCATCCAGTTCTTGGCGGTTTGTGAAGCCATCCCCATCATAGTCAGCTTCTAAATCAAAGACTGGTTTATCGTCGTTAAGATTTGGATAACCGTTGTTGGCATTGTCACCAGTTGAGGTTTGTGGGTAAGTACCTGCGTGGAACGGATCGGTGCCTGCTGCCATTTCCTCAGCAGTAGTAAAGCCATCACCGTCATGGTCAGCATTGAGGTCAAAGGCTGGTAAGTCGTCAGCAGTTTCTGCTGCTCCTCCATTTTCTTGGTCACCTTTGGCTGTTTGAGGATAAGATGTAGCATCGGCAGGATCTGTTCCCAGAGTCAGTTCCTCTTGGTTAGAGAAACCATCATTATCTAGGTCAGCATTGAGGTCAAAGGCAGGCAAGTCGTCAGCAGTTTCTGCTGCTCCGCCATTTTCCAAATTACCTTTAGCTTGGAGTGATAAGTTTTTAACGGTTAGCTTATTACCTGCGATAGTGTAGGTGAGGTTCTCAATAACGATAGGCTCACCACTTGAGAGGTCGACAGCTTGGTAGCCTGCTGGTAACTCGATGCTAATGGTGTAGTCGCCAGAGACGATTTTCTTCTCAAAAATGTCCTTGGTGTAACGGCCTTGAGGGAGCTCGGTGCGTTTGCCCTTGCTGTCAACGAGGTAAACTTTAGTCCCTACTGGTGGAATGGTGTCAAAGTCCACTGCGAAACTTGTGCGAGACAGTGGTGTTGCTTTGAAGTAGACACCAACCAATGAATGTTCTTCATCAACGGTGAAGGATTTGATGCGCTCATCAATCAAGTAGGCTTCATCTTCATCGTGAAGAATCAATTCAACAGTGTAGTCTCCAAATGGGAGGCTGTGGAAAGGTTCGGCAGGGTTGACAGAGGTTGTTTCAGCAGTAACATCGTTGCCTTCTGAATCACGGATAATGTAGCGGAAATCTGCTTCAATCAATTGCTGTGTTTCTGGATTTGAGATACCCAGACGGACTAATCCGCTTTCTGTTCCACCTTGGACAATCTCTGGTAGGACAGCCGCCCAAGAGTTTCCTGCGCGGTTTTCGATACGGTACCAGAAATCAGTGATACGGAGTTCTTTTCCGTTGATGTCGTGTGTCGGTAGGGTGTAAATGCCGTTTTCATCTGGCTTGATGTAGATACGGACGGTGTTTGACCGCGTTACTTCACGACCATTTTCGAGGACTTCCTTGTAATCCTCGGCATTGACATTATAGTAGAGGGTTTCACGATAAATCTCGGTTGCTCCCCATGCAATACCTGGACGTGGTTTGAAAGTACGCGCGTCTTCATCGTAGATTGAAGCAGTGGTAATGGCAGGGCGTGAGGTATCAATCAAGATGTTAAAGCTCATTTCCTGAGATTTTGCTCCAGGAACGGTTGGACGATAAGTTACGACGTAGACATATTTACCATCTGGAAGTACCTTGCCGTTATTGTCTTTACCAGCCCAAAGCGTGTTATCAAGAATAGTTGATTTGGAGTTGGCAGGTTTGCCACCGTAGTAGTTTTTAGTTCCTGCCAGGCTATTCTCGCTGACCCAAACAGGATTAGTACGGTCGATGTCTTCGTCGCGATAAACAGCTGCAGTAACATCTGTAAAGTTCCGTAGCATGACAGCACGTAGCATGACAGCATCACGGTTATTATCACCGTTTGGTGAAATAATGTAGTAGGGTTTACCTGTTTCATCACGGTAGAGGATATACTTGCCGTCATTATCTAGGTAAGTTCCAGCAATAATCGGGGTTTCTGGCGTGTAGACACCCTTATTGTGGTCCCATTCAGATTCTGATGTCAAGAGTGTGGTGTACTCTTCGCTTTCAGTGAAATTCAGCTCGTCTATTTTTGAGCCTTCTTTGCGTTCAGGGTAGTAGAACGGCAGGTCACCGTTGTTAAAGTCAAATTCACCGATTGGTTTTTCGATAACAGCTAGGTTTTCAAATGCTCCCTTGAAACCAACAAAAGGAATGCTAACCTCATCCCCACCGTCAACAGGGTTGACAAAGCGCACAAAGCCCTCAAGGAAATAACCATTGACCATGAGTTTGCTGAGCTCTTCTGTAAAGTCTGAGCTGTCCACAGTAATCGGAATCAAGACACTGCTGTTGGCAGCTACTGTGACCGTCCCAGTTGTTTGGTTCAGTTCACGTGGTTTGAGGGTGACGCGACCGTCAACAATCTGATCAGTATTCAGGTGAGTGATGTAGTTGAGGGTCTTATCGCTGTTTGAGGTGTTATAGAGACGCACGTTAAAGGTAAAGCTCTCATCAACATTCCCCAGAACGATGCTGGTCAGGTCATCCTCGCCTGTCAAGTAAAGGTCAGAGTGAATCGCCTTGTGGGTATCTGCGATACCAGCGCCTTGTTGACGAGGAGAAGTATAGGCCTGAGTGTCAGTGTTAAAGTGTGGCAGAGCAGTGCTCATCAAAAGCTGTTTGATACGAATTTGCAGCTCTTCAGGGCTTAAATCAGGGTATTTTTCCTGCAGAGCTTGTTTCATGAGGACAACAACACCAGCGATATGTGGCGATGCCATGCTGGTACCGTCCATGCTTGCATACCCATTGTTGTTAATGGCAGAGTAAATCGCTCCACCTGGTGCAGAGACATCAGGTTTTAATTCACCATCAGCAGACAAACCCCAGCTGGTAAAGTCAGACATTTTTCCAGCTTCGGGATTGACCACCGTTTCGTAGGCTTTGTTGAACTGGAACTTGTACTTGCCTGTGCCTGACTCTTTAGCTAACTCTTCACCGAATTGGATAGGGATAAAAATTGATGGGTAAAGCGCTGTTTCAGGTCCAGGGATGTTCATGGTGAAGTCCAGTGTTTGGGTCACGTTGTTGAAGACCACAGCACCGATAGCTCCAGCTTTTTTAGCATTAGCTACCTTGTCAGCAAAGCTGATTTCACCACGTTTGATGAGGGCGATTTTGCCAGCCAAGTCTTGTCCTTCAAAGTCTTCGGTTTTACCTAGTCCAACATAGAGGTAGTCATAGGCTACATTTTCAGCGAACTCTTTTTTACTGTTTGACCCCTTGGTAAAGTTGACCTTACCAAAGTTGAGCTCAGTATTATCTTCCATACCGAGAATGGTGGCAACTTCACGAGTGAGGTGGGTGTTGTTATAAGAAGCGACCGCGATGCCATCGCGGGCTGTGGCTGGTGTTGCAACAACAGCATAGTCAGGGTTATCGGCGTAAGGCAAGGATTTGCCGTCACCAAATACCGTATCGTTACCTGCTGCAATGACAACGGTAACCCCTTTTTTACGAGCATCGTCAATGGCACGCGTGATGTGGTCGCCAACATCAATCAGGGAGCCGTTTGGTGACCCCAGACTGAGGTTGATTGAGTCAGCACCGAGTTTAACGGCATCTTCGATAGCACGAGCGTAGAGAAACGGAGCCGTACCACCACCACGAGTATCAGAAAAGACCCGCATAAACATCAACTGGGCTTCTGGAGCAACCCCAACGATGCGTGTGCCACTGCTGTCCGTTTGAGTCGGATTACCCACTGAGATACCAGAAACGTGCATACCGTGAGAACGCACATCGCTTTCTTTTAGTTCGGTATTGCTGTCAGTATAGTTGTAGCCAAAAACAACCTTGTCGTTATACCATTGACCGTAGTTGATACCAGCTTCAGCTTTCTTGGCCTCCATTTCCTCTTCGCTCTTGAATTTAGCAGTGGAAATATCGCTAAGGGTCAAGGCATCGTGCTCAACGTCAAGCCCTGAGTCGATAACAGCAACGACCATGCCTTGCCCCTTGATGTTTTCTTCCCAGACAGGCTGGATATTGATAATAGCATTGCTCTCAACAGATAGGGTCTCGGCTTCTGTTTTAGCGTAAGGCTCAGCAAGAGCAAAGTTTGGTTGATTGCTCTCTGATGACGTGGTGCTTGCTTGTGGCTCTGGTGAAATCGCAGAGCTGGTAGCCGTTTCAGCTGTAGTGCTGTCAGAAACAGCTGTGATGGCTGGGCTAGTAGAAGCAGTAGTCACATCATCATTAGCAGCTACTGAGTAGCTATTTAGACTAAAGGCTACCAAGGCAGTGAGCAAGGTAGGGCCTAATAGCCTAACTTTTGATGTCATTTGACGACTCATCATCAAACCTCCTAAACATAATTTCCTGAAAAAAATCTAAAAGTCAGGTAAGATGAATTATCGCACAATTTTTTATATTCTGCAAGAGATTATTTAATTTTTTTTCAGAAAATTAGCAAAAACTGAATAATTGAGTGATTTGCAAAAATAATCTCTTTTCATTGTCAAAGAAAAATAGTATAATTAGGCGTATCAGCAAAGACTGCTGGAAATAAAATTATCTAAAAAAGATAACAGATAAAATTTTTACTAACCTGTAGAAAAAAGAGGTAAAGACATGGGCTATACAGTTGCCGTTGTTGGTGCGACAGGCGCCGTTGGGACACAGATGATTAAGATGTTGGAGGAGAGCACGCTTCCGATTGACCAAATTAAGTTGCTGTCGTCAGCTCGTTCTGCTGGTAAGACTTTGACCTATAAGGGACAAGATGTTACCATTGAGTTGACAACCGAGGATAGTTTTGAAGGCGTTGACATTGCCCTCTTTTCAGCTGGTGGGTCGACATCGGCTAAGTTTGCACCTTATGCGGTGAAAGCAGGTGCTGTGGTGGTGGACAACACCTCTTACTTCCGTATGAATCCAGATGTGCCTTTGGTTGTTCCAGAGGTCAATGCCCATGCCATGGATGACCACAAAGGCATTATCGCTTGTCCAAACTGTTCTACCATTCAGATGATGGTGGCACTGGAGCCTGTCCGTCAGCAGTGGGGCTTGGAACGCATCATCGTCTCAACCTACCAAGCTGTCTCTGGGGCAGGTATGGGAGCTATCTTGGAAACACAGGCGCAGTTGCGTGCGGTGTTGAATGACGGCGTGGCACCAACAGAGGTAGAAGCCAACATCCTTCCTTCAGGTGGCGATAAGAAGCACTATCCTATCGGCTTTAATGCACTACCGCAAATCGACCTCTTCACGGACAATGCCTACACCTACGAAGAGATGAAGATGACCAAGGAAACCAAGAAAATCATGGAAGACGACAGCATTGCTGTTTCTGCGACCTGCGTGCGGATTCCAGTTCTCTCTGCCCACTCTGAGTCTGTCTACATCGAAACCAAGGAAGTCGCAGACATTGAAGCGGTGAAAGCAGCGATTGCAAGCTTCCCAGGTGCTGTTTTAGAAGATGACATTGCCAACCAAATCTACCCACAAGCCATCAATGCGGTCGGTAGCCGTGATACCTTTGTTGGTCGTATTCGTAAGGATTTGGACAAGGAAAATGGGATTCACATGTGGGTGGTATCTGACAACCTCCTCAAAGGGGCTGCTTGGAATTCCGTTCAAATCGCTGAGACCCTTCACGAGCGTGGTTTGGTGAGAAAAACGGACGAGCTCGTATTTGAGTTGAAGTAGAGTGATGAGATGGCTGGCAAAATCGTCAGTCATCTTGAATCAGTAGCATCGTTAGAAAGGAATTCTTATGTCCATCGAGCAACTACGACAGGCTAAAATCATCACAGCCTTGGTCACGCCTTTTCATGAAGATGGTACCATCAATTTTGAGGCTTTCCCAGCTCTGATTGAGCACTTGCTGGCGCACCATACAGATGCCATCTTGCTGGCAGGGACGACAGCGGAAAGTCCGACCCTGACCCATGAGGAAGAGCTAGAGATTTTCAAAGTTGTGCAAGCTATTGTTAAGGGCAGAGTGCCCTTGATTGCAGGGATTGGGACCAATGATACGCGGGATTCCATCGAGTTTGCCAAGGAAGTGGCTAAATTTGGTGGTTTTGCGGCGGGTCTTGCCATTGTTCCTTACTATAATAAGCCATCTCAAGAGGGGCTTTACCAGCATTTCAAGGCCATTGCGGACGCGTCTGACCTGCCGATTATTCTGTATAATATCCCAGGACGAGTCGTGGTGGAGTTGACGCCTGAGACCATGCTGCGTTTGGCAGAACACCCCAATATCATCGGGGTCAAGGAGTGTACAACTCTCGCTAATATTGCCTATCTGATTGAGCACCGTCCAGATGATTTTCTCATCTATACAGGTGAGGATGGCGATGCCTTCCACGCCATGAATTTGGGAGCAGATGGGGTGATTTCGGTAGCCTCTCACACTAATGGTGACGAGATGCACGCCATGTTTGAAGCCATTGAGCGGAGCGATATCAAGGCTGCTGCGGCTATTCAGCGCCAGTTTATCCCTAAAGTCAACGCTCTCTTTAGCTATCCGAGCCCTGCCCCTGTTAAGGCAGTGCTAAACTATCTGGGCTTTGATGTCGGGCCACTTCGCTTGCCCCTTGTCGCAGCACCAGAAGCAGAGGCCAAGCGCATTATCAAGGTCGTCGTTGATGGCGATTATGAAGCGACAAAAGCAACCGTGACAGGTGTGATTCGTCCACGGTATTAAAGCATGATAATACCAGAGAGCAGACAATCCTGCTCTTTTTTTGTGGAATATAGTATTTCTATATCGAAATAGTTGACAGTGAACGGATAAACTGTTATAATTTTTATTGTTCGATATAGAAATAAAAAAAGAAAGGAGCTCTGCTATGGACACAACAAAGGGTGGATACCAAGCTACCCACCTTAGTTTAATAAATGGTCGGCTCTTTCATCAGCTGATTTCACAAGAGTCTGCTGCCTTGTATAGCGGCGAGCAGGGGAAGATTTTGCATAGTTTTTGGCAACATGACGGTCGAAGAACGGCGACAGATATTGCCATTCACACAGGGCTTGCTAACAATACCCTGACCTCTATGCTCAAACGCTTGGAGGAGCAGGGCTTGATTGTACAGCAGCCCTGCCCCAATGACAAGCGAAAAAAAATATGGCACCTGACGGATAAGGGCTGGGGACAAGAAGTCATCGGAAAGCGGGTTAGCGAGCGCTTGTCCACCATCTTTTATGAGGGATTTAGTGAGGAAGAAATAGCTGCCTTTGAAGGCTATCAAGAGCGAATTTTGGCTAATTTAAAAGCTAATCTGCAAAGGAGGAAAATTGATGAAGCTGATGAAGGCTGTTAGGGTTGAAAAGCCTGGCGAAGCAGACGTCTTACAAGTCTCACAAGTTCCCCTGCCTAAACTAAAAGATGGCTGGACCTTGGTAAAAGTGCTGGGATTTGGAATCAACCGCTCAGAAATTTTTACCCGTAAGGGCTGGTCACCAAGTGTACAATTTCCACGGATTCTGGGCATCGAATGCGTCGGTCAAGTTGAGCAGACGACTTCTCCTGATTTGGTCGCTGGGCAACTGGTTATTTCCTTTATGGGGGAGATGGGGCGTGCCTTTGATGGCTCTTATGCTGATTATGCCTTGCTACCTAATTCACAGCTTTATCCTGTAGTCAGCGACCTCGATTTGGCGACCTTGGTCGCCTTGCCAGAGACTTATTATACTGCCTTTGGCGCACTCAAAAATTTGAATATCAGTGCTACAGATAAGGTTTTGGTCAGGGGCGCAACAAGCGGTGTCGGTCAGGCTTTTGCGCGACTTCTCAAGGCTCAGCATCCAGACATTTATCTGGTAGGGACTAGCCGAGACAGGGCAAAAGAACCCTTGCTTCTAGCTGAAGGGTACGATGAGGTCTTGCTAGATGAGGACAATCAACTCCAATCATCCCAGTCATTTACTAAGATACTGGAGCTTATTGGCCCAAAAACCGTTAAGGACAGTTTGTGCTATTTGGAGGAAGGGGGCATTCTCTGTTCCTGCGGTCAGTTGGGCGGTCAGTGGTACTTGGACGATTTTGACCCAATTGAGCAACTAGCTAACAATGTCTATCTGACAACCTTCTATTCGGGAAATATGTCCCCACAAAAGGTGCAGGAACTTCTTGACTTTGTAGGCAAACATGAGGTCAAGACAAGCCCCGAACGGATTTTTCATGGCTTAGAAGAAGTGGCAGACGCCCATCGTTACTTAGAGAGCCAGGGGAGTTTTGGTAAGGTTGTCGTACTCTTGTCAGAAGAAGTAAAGGAGGTTGCTCATGTGGACCAGACTGGTTGATTACCTAGCACACAACAGCCACCAGTACCTGACTTACCTTGGGGAGCATATCTGGATTAGTCTTCTGGCTCTGGGAATTGCTCTGATCTTGGGGACCTACTTGGGTTACCTGGCTTACCAGCGCCCAAAACTCCGGCAAGCCATCACAGGCTTGTCTGGTGGTCTGCGGGTTATTCCTTCGCTGGGGGTGCTGTTCTTCCTTATTCCCCTCATTGGTGTCGGGCAAGTGCCAGCCCTTATCGCCCTTGTCCTGCTGGGCTTACCGCCCATTATCCTACAAACCTTGGTCGGCTTGGTACAAGTTCCAGAGAGCTTGAAAGAAGTGGGCAAGGGGCTGGGGATGACAGACAGGCAGGTCTTGCTCAAGGTCGCTTTTCCACTAGCCCTTCCCCATCTCTTAACAGGGCTCAAGTTGGCTCTAGTGGAAATCATCGCCTCCGCTAGCCTAGCGACCTACATCGGAGCAGGAGGGCTGGGCACTCTGATTTTCACAGGGTTGGGGCTCTATCGCTATGATCTCTTACTCTTGGGCGGTGGCTCGGTTGCCCTGCTCTCGCTCATTGCCATGTTGAGCCTCGATGGGCTCATTCATCACATCAAACAAACCCACTAAAAAGGAGTTAAACATGACAAACAAAAAACGCCTCGGAGGTTTATTAGCCCTCCTTGTCCTAGCTGGTTTAGGATTATTTGCCCTCTTTGGGCAAAAGCAGAGCGCACCTGCAGCTGGTGACAAGCCAGTTGTGCGGATTGGTTCAAAAGATTTCACTGAAAATCTCATCGTTGCAGAGCTCTATGCCCTAGCCTTGGAAGATGAAGGCTACACCGTTGAGCGCAAGTTTAACATCGCCAGCTCTTTGGTGCATACGTCCTTAACCAATAAGGAAATCGACCTCTACCCAGAGTACACAGGAACAGGGCTGTTAGCTATTTTGAAGTTGCCATTGGAAACCGACCCTGAGCAGGTCTATCAGACGGTTAAAACCGCCTATGCCAAAGACTTTAAGCTGACGTGGTTAGACTACGCCCAGGCGACAGACAGTCAGGGCTTGGTTATCCGGACAGCCGTGGCGAAGCAGTTGGGCATCAAGACCATCTCTGATCTGCAACAACATGCGAGCGAACTCCGCTTTGCGTCCCAAGGGGAATTTGACCAGCGTGAGGACGGCTTGGCAGGCTTGAAGACGGCTTACGGTGAGTTTAACTGGAAATCTTCCAAGGTCTACGACAACAGCTTGAAATACAGCGTGCTGAAAAACGACGAAGCAGATGTGACGCCAGCCTATACTACAGAAGGTCAGCTCATTCAGACAGATGAGTTTACCCTGCTGGAAGACGACAAGGCCTTCTGGCCACCTTACAACATCGCCCCTGTTGCCCAGAGCGACTTGCTTGAGAAAGAGCCAAATCTTGCGACAGCCTTGAACAAGATTTCCAGCCAATTAACGACTGAAAAAGTCACCGAACTAAACGCTCAAGTCGATGTTGACGGTAAGGATTATACGGCTGTTGCCAAAGACTTCTACAAGAGCATCACTAACTAAGGAGACCAGATGACGCAAGCATTAGTGACTTTTGAGGGGGTGGGAAAGACCTACGGCGATACCCCAGTCTTGTCCGATTTGACCTTTACCCTCTCTAAGGGCGAATTTATTACCATTTTAGGGACATCAGGGTCTGGAAAAACGACGACGCTCAAGCTCATGAACCGCCTCTTAGAGCCAGATACAGGGCGGATTTTGTTAGATGGTCAGCCTTTGTCGGCGGCCGATCCTGTTGCCCTCCGTCGGCAAATCGGCTATGTGGTTCAGCAGATTGGGCTCTTTCCCCACCTGACTGTCCGAGACAATATTGCCACTGTCCCTAAAATCTTGGGCTGGGAAAACGAGCGGATTGACCAACGTGTGGAGGAGTTGCTGACCATGGTACAACTCCCTGCCAGAGACTTTGCTCACCGCTACCCCAAGGAACTCTCTGGTGGACAGCAGCAGCGGGTCGGAGTAGCCAGAGCACTAGCTGCTGATCCGCAGATGGTGTTGTTTGATGAGCCCTTTGGGGCGGTGGACGCCATCACCCGTCATCACCTGCAAGACCAGCTCAAGGCTCTCCACCAGTCCTTGGCTGACAAGACCTTTGTCCTCATCACCCATGATATCCATGAGGCTCTCTATCTGGGCGACCGTGTCATGGTCATGGATCAGGGGCGGCTGGTGCAGTTTGACCGTCCGCAGGAGATTATTGCTTCCCCTCAGACGGACTTTGTCAAATCCCTGCTCGAAACGGTTCAGCGGCAGGACAGACTAGTAGGAGGATTGACCTGATGGCGTATGTACTCAGTCATCGTGAGGAGCTTTTTCGCTTGGTCTTGGAGCACCTCCAATTGACCTTGCTGGCTCTGGGATTTGCCTTGGTTTTTGGAATTGGGTTGACCCTGCTCCTCTGGCGCTTTCCTCGCTTGCAGCAAGTGTCTGTCTATCTCTTGTCTGTCTTGTACGCGGTGCCCTCATTTGCCCTCTTTGCCCTGCTGATTCCCCTGACAGGTCTGGGGCAGACGACCACGGTTATCGTTTTGACCCTCTACGCTCAGTATATCTTGGTGCGGAGTTTCTTATCAGGCTTGACCGAGATTGACCCAGCTCTTTTGGAGGCTGGACGAGGCATGGGCATGACCGAGGGACAGTTGTTAGTGACTGTTCAGCTGCCCTTAGCCGTACCTGCTCTCTTTGCAGGCATTAAGCTAGCAGCGACCTCCATCATCGCTATGGCGACCATTGGGGCGACCATCAATGCAGGGGGACTGGGGACGCTCTTGTTTGATGGCTTGCGCACCGCATCTCTGACCAAGCTCATCTGGGGCATCGGTCTAACAGTCAGCTTGAGTGGGCTCTTTTCTCTCTTGATTGATTTTTTAGAAGACTTGGCGACGCCGAAACAGTCGTCTCTATCAGAAAAGGAGAATTAAGATGGCCATCACCACCCGTTTTGCAACACTAGCTGACGCAGCTACCATTTGTGACATCTGTTCGGTCGCTTGGCGTGTGACCTATAAGGACTTGAATCCTCCAGAGTATATCGAGCAGGTGATCGCTGACTTTTACAACCTCGACCGAGTGACCAAAGAATGCTCAACCAGTGATCAGCACTGGCACGGCTACATGGTCGCTGAGCTAGACGGTCACGTCTTAGGGGCTATCGGTGGCGGTGTCAGTGAGGGTAATTTAGGACATATCTATGTCCTCTATGTCCACCCAGACCACAAGGGTAAGGGATTAGGACGTGCTCTCGTTGACTTTTTGACCGACCACCAGAAGGTGACCTACGGGATTAACCGCCAACAAGTCACCGTTGCTCAGAATAACCAGATGGGCATCCCTTTTTATGAACGGATGGGCTTTGTCTGTCAAGGAGAAATTCCCAGCTGGTATAACCCTGAACGCCCCAATAACCTCACCTATGAGCGAGAGGTGGGGAGTACAGTTGGGGATTAAAAACCAAAACATCGTAAGAGATGTCTAAAAAACTGGCCACCAGGAGACTGGTTGTAGTCTGTTGGTTGAGACAGTATGAGTAGTGACAGCTTTGCGACCTTGCTCGCTGATGATATTTGTTGTACAGTGACCAGAATAAAGCAGCTTTTTAGCTGTTTTTATTTTCCCTTTTTTGCTATAATGGTAGGAGTAATCGCTCCCTGTTACCTAAGGTGTTTAGGACAACAATAGTCCTATGTGATTAAATTCTTCACCATGACTGGGAGTTTTAGATCAGATGAGCCATCAGATAGACTGGTATTAAAAGAGTTAAGTCTAAGTCTGATGTTGAAAACCTAATTGATAATCTCCACAAACTGCCATTTCTTAGAAAGTGACCTGTAATGTTCAAGACGATTTCTTCTATTGAGAGACACATTGATTATGTCCTGCTGTTGCCAGTCTTTTTCCTGCTATTGACAGGTTTTTTTTCAGTTTTTATCGCGACAAGTCATGATTATCCAGACCGTGTGGGGATTGTGATGATTCAGCAACTCGCTTGGACAGCTATCGGTCTACTGATGGCTTTGGTGGTCATGCTCTTTAGCAAATCATTTCTCTGGAAGGTCAGTCCCCTGCTCTATGTGTTAGGGCTAGGGTTGATGGTCTTGCCCCTGATTTACTTTGATGCGGGGCTGGTTTCGTCAACGGGTGCTAAAAACTGGGTAACCCTTGGTGGTGCGACTTTATTTCAGCCATCTGAGTTTATGAAAATCACCTATATTTTAATCTTGGCGGTTGTGACCGTGTGGTATCAAGAGCAGTTTCCTCAGGTATCTATTGCAAGGGACTTGAAATTGCTGGGTCTATACGGGTTATTAACGGTTCCTGTGTTTATCTTGTTAGGTCTTCAGAAGGATTTAGGCACATCTCTTGTCTTTCTGGCAATTTTGTCCGGCATCATTCTCTTATCAGGTGTCAGTTGGCGGCTTATTTTACCTGTTGTCGGAGGATTTGCTGCCGGAATTGCAGGTTTTTTGTGGGTATTTACACAATCGTGGGGTAAGGATTTCTTTTTTAACTTAGGAATGGATACCTATCAGATTAACCGAATTTCGGCTTGGCTAGATCCTTTTGCTTATGCTGAAGGCATTTCGTACCAGCAAACCCAGAGCATGATTGCAATCGGTAGTGGTGGCTTGACTGGGAAAGGATTTAACGTGATTGACCTAAATATTCCTGTTCGAGAGAGTGACATGATTTTTACGGTTATCGCAGAGAATTTTGGCTTTATCGGCTCTAGTCTGCTTTTGATCCTTTACCTGCTATTGATTTATCGCATGTTAAAAATCACGCTGGTTTCTAATAATCGGTTTTATGTCTATATTTCGTCCGGCTTCATTATGATGATTCTCTTTCATATTTTTGAAAATATCGGAGCAGCAATCGGTCTTCTTCCCCTAACAGGTATTCCTTTGCCGTTCATCTCTCAAGGGGGGTCTTCTCTAGTTACAAATTTAATCGGCGTTGGTCTAGTCTTATCCATGTCCTTTCAACAATCACTAGAACAAGAACAGAGATTATCATAAACACAAGGCAAGGAGCTGTTGCCAAGTTCCTTGCTTTTTTTCTGTGTGCCAGAAGTAGCTATGAGAAAGTATTGGTTAGGTCTCTTTAACTGTCAAATGAGCAATAGGCAGAGGTTGTTTATCTGATAGTTAGGAGACACGAAATGAGTCAAACGGTTATCGTTGCCGTTTTGATGTCGTCCTAGTGATTTTTGTTGGATTAGCTTTATGATTTCCTGAAAATGTGGTAAAATAATACTATGGTAAAACGTGATTTTATTGCAGGGATGTTGTTGATTATAACAGTCATTCTTGTTTTTGTCGGGCTTCAGTCTTTTGTCTTTGGGACTTATACGATTCAGGAGAGAGATAGCAATTCTTTCCTTAACACAGGTGATCAGGTCTTGTTTTCACGACGAGAGACACCTGATTATGGCAACCTTGTGATTTATGAAGTCGACAACGAGACTCACATCGGGCGTGTTATAGGGCAGGAAGGTGATCAGCTGATGTCTGTTGAGGATATTTTATACCGTAATCAGGAAGTGGTTGAACAGCCCTATATCGAGGAGATGAAACGGGCTTACCTGTCAAAAACAGGTCATGAAATGCCCTTTACGCCAGATTTCAGCTTGGCAATTTTACTGGATGACCCAGATGCTACAGTGCCTAAGGGGCAGTACTTTGTCTTGAACGACAATCGTCAAGAGATGACCGATAGCAGAGAGTTCGGTCCGATTGCGCGTCAGGACATCAAGGGTGTCCTCATCTTTCGCTTGAAACCGTTCGAGAGTTTTGGCTTCTTACGAACAGAGTAACATCAATTATAAAGGATAACGATGACAGAAAAACATATTCCAGCGGTGATGTCCAATTTGCGACGTGAGATTGTTCAAATTCCCAAAGAGATTGCAACTTGTAGTGGCATTTCTATTTATGGGCGTGTGATTAAATCTGTTTTATTTTCCACAGACGTGGCAGTTATCGCCAATAATAATGCAGATGCCATTTTGGTGGTTTATCCATTTACACCACACCCGGCTATCTTAAAAAGTGTTATGTTAGTTGCCTCTGTTCCTGTTTTTGCAGGTGTTGGCGGTGGTTTAACGACAGGTGACCGCTCGGCGAATATGAGTTTGTTTGCGGAGTCTGAAGGAGCGATGGCTGTGGTGGTTAATGCTCCGACCGATAGTGACACGATTAAAAAGATTAACAATCGTATTGATATCCCGATTATCTACACCTTGGTTTCAGAGCATTCTGATTTGCCATCACGCCTGAAAGCTGGCGTTGATATCGTTAATGTTAGCGGAGGAGCTAAAACCGCAACGATTGTTAGAAAGATTCGTGAGCAATACCCAGACCTTCCGATTATCGCAACGGGCGGTCAGAGCCGAGAGAGTATTCTAGAAACCATTGCCGCAGGCGCCAATGCCATCAGCTTTACCCCGCCGACCAATGGTGAACTTTTCAAAGAGAAGATGGACAAGTACCGTCAGTTGGCAGAGGCAGAGTGCTGATGCGATGATGCTTGCAATTTTTGTCAAATCACGGTACAATAACAAGGCAAGGTTCCCTTAGTTAAATGGATATAACACCTTCCTCCTAAGAAGTAGTTATCGGTTCGATTCCGGTAGGGAATATCATCTAGTGCCCCTTGCCTTCTGGCGAGGGGTTTTGCGTGCAAGAAGGGAGAAAACATGCGTCAACACCTCTCGGGACTAATGGTATCAGGGCTCGCCGGCATCTTTGCTATTTGGTTGAGTTCATTTCTACCTCTGGTAGATAGTAGCATCCTCTCTCTGGCACTGGGGCTCGGTTTGTCAGGTCTACTGAGACAGGAGAAACACTTGAGCTCTGGGCTAGGGTTAGCCAGTAAACTTGGTCTCCAGTACAGTATTATTTTGCTAGGATTCCGGCTGTCCTTTGCAGATATAAAGTCCCTAGGTCTGTGGTCGTTTCAATTAAGTATCCCTCTTCTTTTTCTCGCCTTTGCTGTTGCGCTGGTTTTGGGAAGACAATTAAAGCTTAGTCACAATCTGACCTTGTTGATTGCTTTTGGGACGGCAATCTGCGGAGGCTCAGCTATTGCGTCAGCAGCACCTATCCTTGACGCTGAAGAGGACGACATCGGACTCGCTCTATCGACAGTGTTTTTGTTTAATTTGCTGGGGCTATTGATTTTTCCTGCTCTTGGGCAAGCCCTCGACCTCAGTCAGCAAACCTTTGGCATTTGGGCAGGCACAGCTATCAATGATACTTCCTCTGTTGTTGCCGCAGGTTATAGCTATGGTCAGGTGGCAGGCGATGTGGCAGTGGTGGTCAAATTAGCGCGAACACTATTGATTTTACCAGCCTGTGTCTTTTTTGCTTTTCGACGTTTTGAAAAAGGGCAGAGCGGCAGAACACGCCAACTGAGACAGGTTTTTCCGACCTTTGTTTTCCTGTTTTTACTCGCTTCTTTACTGACAAGCTTGGGGCTGATACCGGATGCCTTGAGAGACCTTAGTCAACCCCTATCGAAATGGTTGATGGCTATGGCCCTCTTTGCTGTCGGCAGTAAGCTGTCCATTGCACAGATTAAACGTGCAGGCCTAAAACCTATGTTATTGGGTGCTATGGTCTGGTTTAGTATCGGCTTAGCAAGTCTGCTATTGCAGCAAGCAATGACGCCATGACAAGCTTGAACAAGGCTACCTTGGCAATAGCGCGAAAAAACTTATCCAAAGCCAGGTTGTGAAAAAATAACTTTCCCACTACCGTATTGAGGGATAATATGGTAAAATGGAAAGGATAAGAAGCAAATAGAAAAGAGGACCTAAAAATGGTGCAACCCAAGTACAATCGTGTCTTGATTAAGCTATCAGGCGAAGCTCTGGCTGGTGAGCGTGGTGTTGGTATTGATTTACCTACCGTTCAGAGCGTAGCGAGAGAAATCCAAGAAGTAGCAGAATCAGGCATTCAGATTGCTTTGGTTATCGGTGGAGGTAACCTCTGGCGGGGTGAGCCAGCGGCAGCAGCCGGTATGGATCGGGTATCAGCAGATTACACTGGCATGCTTGGGACAGTGATGAATGCGCTGGTGATGGCGGACAGCCTCAAGCAGTGCGGTGTGGATACTCGAGTACAGACAGCGATTAACATGCAACAACTGGCTGAACCCTATATTCGAGGGCGTGCCCTTCGTCATTTGGAAAAAGGACGAATTGTTATCTTTGCTGCAGGGACAGGGTCTCCGTACTTTTCAACTGATACGACAGCTGCTCTACGGGCTGCTGAAATTGAAGCGGATGCCATTCTCATGGCGAAAAATGGGGTAGACGGTGTCTACAACGATGACCCTCGTAAAAACGCTGATGCCATCAAGTTTGACGAGCTGACCCACATCGAAGTCCTCAAGCAAGGCTTGAAAATCATGGATTCGACCGCTAGCTCCCTGTCAATGGACAACGACATTGACCTCGTGGTCTTTAACCTCAATGAACCGGGCAACATCAAACGTGTTGTTCTGGGGGAAAATATCGGAACAACTGTTTCCAACCGTTGCTAATCAAAAAAGGAGAATACAATGACAATTATTGCCAAAGCTAAAGAACGTTTTGAACACTCTCACCAGTCCCTCTCTCGTGAGCTTGCTGGTATCCGTGCTGGTCGTGCCAATGCCAGTCTCTTGGACCGCATCTCAGTAGAATATTACGGGGCACCGACACCGCTCAATCAGCTAGCTTCCATCACTGTGCCTGAGGCGCGTGTGCTCTTGATTACTCCCTTTGACAAGTCTGTCTTGAAAGATGTTGAGCGTGCCATCAATGAGTCAGACCTCGGCATCAACCCAGCCAACGATGGTTCAGTGATTCGTTTGGTCATCCCAGCCTTGACAGAGGAAACTCGTCGTGACTTGGCTAAGGAAGTGAAAAAAGTCGGCGAAAATAGCAAGGTTGCTATCCGTAATATCCGTCGTGATGCCATGGACGAGGCTAAAAAACAAGAAAAAGCTAAAGAAATCACTGAAGATGAGCTGAAAAAATTAGAAAAGGATATCCAAGCAGCGACAGACGACGCTGTTAAACACATCGACAAGATGATTGCCGACAAGGAAAAAGAATTGTTGGACATCTAAGCCGTTAGTTAAGAAGAGAGAAAAAGATTTGGCAGGGTGGCAGGTTGGTCGCTCTGCTATTTTTGATAAAGATGACGACAGATTAACGAGTGCTGCGACGACTAGCTGATGTTAGTAGCGCTAGCCCTTGAAGCTCTTGTTGGACCTGCAAAATGATCACAGACAAGGAGATTGAATACGATGAGGTATTATCTGGCTAGAGTATTGACAGAAATGGTTTTTGACCCTCCTCGGTCGGATTATTCGTCTTTTTCGGAGTTGATCATCATCGGTCGTGCTAAAATGAATCTGGATTATTCAAGGATTTTATATGATGACAGACGAGATATTCTTGACCAGCTCTTAGCAGAGTACGACAGGAGCTTGGCTCTCAGTTACCAGACGGCAGACAACCACCGTTTGACCAGATGCTTGCGTGAGATTGTTAAGTTGGAGGATATCTTAGACCATATCAGTCTTGGTCAAGAGCTTATTGAGGTTGATGAGCGCCTCTATACCTTTGACCATGCCTTATCGTTTGAGGCTTTTAAGACTATGTATGCGTTTGGGCAGTTTGGTGGCTAGCTTAGCACTCAGAGCGCTATAACCTTGTCTAAAAGAGGCTGATAGAAATCTCTTGATGACCAAAAGGTGCTTAGCCATAACAAAGGAATGTGACACAAAGAAAGGAACATGATGACGATACAATTAGCAAAAACTATAACAGCCATGGTGACCGATGAGAACAAGGACTATTATTTTGTTCAAAAAGACGGGGTCACCTATGCGCTAGCAAAGGCGGAAGGGTCTCATCAACTCGGTGAGATGATCACTGGCTTTGCTTATCAGGATATGACACAAAAAAATCGCCTGACGACCTTAGAGCAGACAGCAACCCAGACCAGTTATGGCTGGGGACAGGTGACTGATGTTCGTAAGGATTTGGGCGTCTTTGTTGATACAGGCTTACCAGATAAGCAAGTTGTGGTGTCTCTGGATGTCCTACCTGAGCTCAAAGAACTCTGGCCTAAAAAAGGCGACAAGCTCTATGTCACCTTGACCGTTGACAAGAAAGACCGTCTCTGGGCCTTGCCTGCTGAGCCAGAAGTCTTCCAGCGCTTAGCTGGTAAGGCCTACGACAACATGCAGAATCAGCAGTTGCGTGCCATTGTTTACCGCCTAAAGTTGTCAGGCACCTTTGTCTACCTGCCTGATAATAACATGTTGGGCTTTATCCATCCTAGCGAGCGTTTTACAGAACCGCGTCTGGGGGAGGAGTTGTCGGTGCGTGTCATTGGTTTCCGAGAAGTTGACCGCACGCTCAATCTCTCGCTCAAACCGCGCTCGTTTGAGATGTTGGAAAATGATGCTCAGATGATTTTGACTTATTTGCAGGGACAGGGCGGGTTCATGACCCTAAATGATAAATCCAGTCCAGACGAGATCAAGGCTACCTTTGGTATTTCCAAAGGGCAATTCAAAAAGGCTCTCGGTGGTCTGATGAAGGCTGGAAAGATTAAACAGGATGCTTTTGGAACAGAAGTGATCGGTTAAGTCAGAGCACACTCCTTGGTTGCTGTAAAATCCAAGACAGGAACATGATATAGTGCTTCTGCTTTAAAAACAGTTGAAAGCTGAAAATCTTGTTCCTCTATCAAATGATAGTCTGACATTAACGATTAGTCTTTTAAAAGTGGAATGATGATAAAAACCGACCTGAATGGATTTAAGGTGTCCAGTTCAGGTTGGTTTTTTGTCTAGGTCATCTCAAGGTCAATCCATTTGTCTGAGCTATTGAGGCTCTCCTGATGGCTGACGAGGAGAATGGTTTTGTCTTGCTGTTTATCAAGATAGGCGTTGATGGTCTGTCGACTGATTGGGTCAAGGGCTGAGGTGATTTCGTCCAGTAACCAAATCGGTTTGTCCTCTAGGGCACCTCGTAAAAAGCTCAGCCGTTGTGCCTGTCCGCCTGATAGGCTCTCCTGACTAATCTGACTATCCAGACCATCTGGTAGCTGCGCTAGCCATTGCCCCAAACCGATAGCGACTAAGCCATCAAGCAGGGACTCATCGGGGATAGTCCGCCCCAGTGTGAGGTTGTAGCGGAGGGTGTCGGTGAAGATAAAGCTGTCCTGAGGGACATAGGTGGTCAGTTGGGTCAGCGCCCTTGTCCTAGCAGGTAGGCTGTCCATCGTTAGCTGTCCTGTCGTTGGGGTCAAGCGACTAGATAGGAGCATGAGCAGTGTGGACTTGCCAGAACCAGATGGTCCCATTAGGCGGTAGTGCTTGCCCTTGGTCAGCGTGATATTAGGAAAGTCAAGGGTCAGCTGCTCGTTGATCATCAGTTGTACATCATGGGTTGTGAGCGTTGTGCCCATGGTTGTTATCTGGTCTGCTCTAGATTCGGTCGCGTCAGGAATGTTCTGGAACTTCGTAAAAATCGGCGCAATCGATCGCACTTCTGCCCAGTTGGCAAAGAAACCAGTCAAACCAGCAAAGGTGATGGAGGCAAAGTAGGGGCTGCTGGACACGGCACCGATGGGGACTCGTCCGAGGGCAAAGAGAAGACCAGCCTGAACCAAAATGGTTAGCTGACTGAGAAAGCTCAGGCCATTTTGTGTTGCCATCATCTTGCCCAGCGTCTGCTGATAGCTCACTCGACTAGTGGCGTAGGCAGCTTCTGGAGCGCCCACGCGCAGCACCAGTTCACCTAAACGCCCAGCTCCAAAGAGGACCCCATAGCCCTTTAGGGTGTGGTTGATGCTGGCGAGTAGTTGGTCATTTTTTTCGGAAAATAGCAGAGCTTTGTCTGCCAGTTTCTGCTCAAAGCGTTTAGGCAGGAGGCTCATCAAGCCAGTGAGAAGCAGAACTGAGAGGGCAAAACTTGGATGGTAAGAGATTAAGGTTATTGCAGAAAAGATAAGGTTCAGCAACTGCGTCAGCATGAGCTCTAAGGTTTCAAAACCCAGCTCGTTAATCGTCAGAATGTCATTGGTCAACCAAGAGGTGTAGGTATCCGCAGACTCACGCTGGAACTGCTCATAGTTGGTCTGACTCAGTCGTGTGAGAATATCCGTCCGCATCTCGTGGTTCATGGCTTGTAGGGCACGCTCACGAGCAGGGGCAATCTGCTTAATCTGAAGCATCCAGAGTAAGTAGACCAAGAGGTTCAGGCCTGTAGATAGGAGAAAAGCTCGAACATCTTGGTTGACGAGGCTGGTCAGGGCTTGGGCGGACAAGAGCCCGTTAGCCAAGACGCAAAGTGAGTTAAGGACAAGCCAAAAGAGCAGTTTGGCATTCTCCCATTTGCAACGAAGAAGATAAGTTGTGATCGACATGGTTTTCCTTTCACAGGGCTAAGTAGGGAAATCCCTCAGGTAAAGGAAAACAAGCAGAGAGCAGACAAAAAGGCAGGCAAGCGCCAGCCTCCAATCGCTATCGTCCATCGGTTGATGACTTGTTCATCAGATGTTTCATGAAACATCTGATGTTAACAAGGCACTAGACCGTACGTGTTTTCCTGACGACAATGAGTTGGGGTTGGGGTCATCATATTTAGCATAGTCTAGTCCTCGCTTTCGTTTAAGATGGGTTTAGTATAACATAGTTTAGTGAGGTTTTCAAGACAAACGATAAATTTTATGGTAGACTAATAAGAACATTGAAGGAGGTTTGAGATGAACGGGTTGATGATGCAATATTTTGAGTGGCATACTCCAAACGATGGTGAGCACTGGAATCGTCTGGCAGCTGATGCCGAGCATTTGGCGGAGTTGGGAGTGACAGCGGTTTGGCTACCACCCTGCTATAAGGGTGGTGATCAAAATGACGTTGGTTATGGCGTGTATGACTTGTATGATTTGGGGGAGTTTGACCAAAAAGGAACTGTCCGAACCAAGTACGGCACGAAGGCGGAGCTTTTAGCAGCTATTGATCGGTTGCATGAATGTGGCATTCAGGTCTATGCTGATTTGGTGCTAAACCACCGAGGAGGAGCCGACGAGCTAGAGCGTTTTACAGTTGTTGAAGTTGACCCAAATAGCCGTCAAGAGGTTTTAACAGATCCTTACGATATTGAGGGTTGGACAAAATTTACCTTCCCTGGACGTGGCGAGACTTATTCATCCTTTAAGTGGCACTGGTACCATTTTTCAGGTTTGGATTTCAATAATGAAAACGGCAAGTCAGCGATTTACATGATTCAAGGCGAAGGTAAAGGTTGGGCAGATAACGAAACAGTTGACGGCGAAAAAGGCAACTATGATTATCTGATGAATGCTGATATTGATTACAGTCATCCAGAAGTCATGGCAGAAACCAAAAAATGGCTGTCGTGGTTCATCACCCAAACTGGTGTCGATGGGGCAAGGTTAGATGCGGCAAAGCATATTGATGCGACTGTCTTAGAGGAGTTAATCGATTATGTTCGGCAGGAACATGGTGATGATTTCTTTTTTGTAGCGGAGTATTGGCATCATGATTACGGGCAACTAGACGAATTTTTTGGATTGACCTTTGGAAAAGTGGATAGTTTTGATGTACCCTTGCACCAACACCTTAGACAAGCCAGCCTAGAAGGTAGAAATTACGATTTACGTCAGATATTTGACGGCACAGTTGTCGCCCAGAACCCGACAAGGGCGGTCACTTTTGTGGATAATCATGATTCGCAACCTGGGGAGGCCTTAGAATCATTCGTTGACGCCTGGTTTAAGCCGCATGCTTATGCCTTGATTTTACTGAGGGAAGCAGGTTTTCCTTGCTTATTTTACGGTGATTACTATGGTATAGACGGGCAAGAAGGGCACAAAGAGGTATTGGATAAATTACTCCATCTTCGTAAGGAACATGCCTATGGTGCTCAAGATGATTATGCTGATGACCCGACTTGCTTGGCTTGGGTTAGACGAGGAACAGCAGAACATCCAGGTGCTTGCGCAGTTTTGGTGAACACAGCAGACCAAGCACAGAAACGTCTTTTTGTCGGGGAAAATAGAGCAGGTGAAGTATGGTATGATGCCATGGGGCATCACGAAGAAACAGTTACCATCGCCCCTGATGGCTTTGGTGAGTTTACAGTACCAGCGGGTCAGGTATCCGTTTGGATCAATCAAGATAAAGGAGAATAGTATGGAACGAGCAATTTTTGCAGGTGGTTGCTTTTGGTGCATGGTCAAGCCCTTTGAACTGACGGATGGGGTTCTCTCCGTCTTGTCGGGTTATACGGGTGGTCATGTTGAAAACCCGACCTATGAGCAGGTCTGCAGCAAAACGACAGGGCACACCGAGGCGGTTGAGATTATCTTTGACCCTGAGAAGATTTCTTACAGCGACTTGGTTGAGCTTTACTGGCGCCAGACGGATCCGACTGATGCTTTTGGCCAGTTTCAGGATCGAGGGGATAGCTACCGTCCTGTGATTTTTTATACGACCGATGCCCAGCGGGAAATAGCAGAGCAGTCCAAGCAGGCGTTAGCTGATTCTGGACGCTTTGATCGTCCTATCGTGACCACGATTGAGCCAGCCCAGACCTTCTACCCAGCGGAGGGCTATCACCAGGCCTTTTACAAGACAAATCCTGTTCGTTACAAGATGAGCAGTGGGGTGCGTGAGGCCTTTATTGCGAGGAATTGGCAGTGAGAACATCCTTCTACCATTGGTTGATGACGCAACGCCATCCGAAATCAACTGCCCCAGTAGCGATACTGGCTGATTTGGCTTTCTCAGAGAGTGATTTTCCTAAGCACACTGATGATTTTGACACCATCAGCCGTTTCTTGGAACAGGAAGCTAGTTTTAGCTTTTCACTCAGTGACTTTGACCAGATCTGGGAAGACTACCTAGCCCACTAGGATAGGGTCGACCAGTTAATTTTGATGTCATTTCTATGTTGACAACTGAGTTATTTTAATGATATAAAAGTTCAATCTTTTTTAAGAAAGGGCAGTTTTGATGAAACACTTAAGAAGACGTGAGTTAACGATTATCATTAGCTTAGCTCTGCTATTTGCCATTTGGAACCCTATGGGCTTTTCGTTCAATCAGACCGTGTTAGTGTCAAGTCTTATCATCACGGTTGCGTCTTGGGCGACCGATGCGGTGCACAAGAGCCTAGCCTGTCTCTTTTTACTAGCGAGCTTTATCGTTTTTGGACAGACGCCTCCTGTCGAGATATTTGGCTTTCTCTGGGGGGATATGAACCTGCTGATCATGAGCACGACCTTGCTCAGCATGGGCATGATGAAGACAGGTCTGATTCAGGCCTATGTGGAAAAGTGGCTGGCGACATCAGCTAACAATACTAATCTCTTGCTGTTAGTGCCCTACGCTTTGGGTTTGGTCTTGATTATCCTGATTCCTCAAGCCTTTGTGCGTGTGATTATCTTAGGGACGATTTTGGATGGTCTCTTGCAGGCCAGAACAACAGAGGAAATGGCTGCCAAGCGAGTGCTGATGATGAACGGTTTTATCGGTGTATCGATTGCCTACATGCTGGTGCGGCAGGGTGATATCTTGCTCAATTTGTCAGCTATCAGTTTCGGTGGACAAGACGTTGCAGCGACCTTGACCAGCTGGAACTGGTTCAAACTCATGAGCTTGCCAGTTGTGGTTACCGCTACTGTGACCATCTTAGTGACAAAAATGCTCTTCAAAAAAGAGCTATCAGCCTTCAGCTCTGCCATGCTCCTAAAACCAGATAAGTCTCATCAGAGTTTATCTGCCAACCAGCAGCGCCTCAGCCTGCTAGTCATCGCAGGGGTTGTGCTTTCTTGGACAATAGTTGGATGGCACCAGCTGCCAGCCTGGTTGCCGGTCGTGGTTGGTGTGGTCATCTTTTTTGCGACAGGTATTTTGACCAGGGATGATTTGTCTGCCATTAACCCGCACTTTATCCTCTTTTTAACGACTATTTTCTCGATCGGCAAGGTGCTGGGACAGGCTGGCATTACAGGGCTGGTCTTTGAACAGATGAAGGTTCTGATTCCCAGCCGGCAATCGCCTGTCTACCTTTTGGCGATTATCTTGTTTATCATGTTGTTCCATATCTTGATTGGGTCATCGGTAGCGACCATGTCGGTTGTTCTGCCGATTGTCGTACCTCTGATGGCGGCCGCAGGTTATCAAGCGCACTTAGTGACCTTGATGACTTATACCCTTGTCAACATTCATTTTCTCTTGCCCTTCCATCATGCGATTATGCTCTTGGGGATTGGCAAGGGCTACTACCCTGACCGCTACATGCTCCGCTACGGGATTGTCATGACGGTCTTGACACCGCTCTTGCTCCTGGGCATTTACTGGACTTGGTGGAGGTTATTCTGATGAGAGAGATTAAACGCGGGCAGGCTCCTGCCCTTTGTGGCATTATCAATGTGACCCCTGATTCTTTTTCTGATGGGGGAAAATACCTGGCGGTAGATGCCGCTGTAAAGCAGGCCAAAGAACTGATAGCAGCGGGAGCCACGATGCTGGACATCGGCGGGGAATCGACCAGACCAGGGTCAACCTACTATGTTGCTGTGACTGATGAAATTGCTCGTGTTGTGCCTGTTATCCGAGCCATTCGAGCCATCAGCGATGTCCTCATCTCCATCGACACATGGAAGGCAGACGTCGCGGCGGCTGCCCTGCAAGCAGGGGCAGATGTGGTCAATGACATCACAGGCTTTCTGGGAGATCCCCAGATGGCTCAAGTGGTCGCCCAGCATGGCAAACAGGCCATTCTGATGTTTAACCCAGTCATCGCTCGTCCCCAAAATCCAAGCAGTCAGATTTTTCCGACCTTTGGGAGGGGCTGGGCATTTACGGGAGAAGAGCTGGAGACCTTTGAGAAGCTACCGATCCTTGATCTGATGCAGGCTTACCTGTCTCGCTCGATAGCAATAGCAGAGCAGGCAGGAATTTCAGCTGATCGCTTGGTCTTAGACCCAGGAATTGGCTTTGGATTGACGCAACGGGAAAATCTGTTGTTATTGCAACACCTGTCGGTGCTTCATGAACGGGGCTATCCTATTTTTCTCGGGGTATCTCGTAAACGGTTCATCATGAGCCTGCTAGAGGAGGCTGGGTTAGAGACCGATATCGCCAGCCCAGCAGGCTTTGCCAATCGTGATCTGGGTTCCAGTTACCTCACGGCTATCGCTGCCAGTCAGGGGGTCGAAGTCCTGCGTGTCCACGATGCGGCGGCTCACCGTCTGGGTCTACTGATGGGCTCTGCCATTGCCCACGCCCAAGAACAGACGGATAAGCACCTATCAGCTTACAAGAAATAAGGAACAGCCCCCTGAGGGCTGTTTTTAGCTTGAAAGTGCTTTGAAAAAATGGTAAAATAAAAAGATAAAAAGAAGGGGGTTGCCATGGATTTAGGCAAGATTGAAGCAGCAGTAGAACAGATTATTGACGCAGTTGGCGAAGATAGACAGCGGGAAGGTTTGCAAGAAACCCCAGCCCGTGTGGCGCGGATGTATGCGGAGGTGTTTTCAGGTTTGGGACAGACAGCTGAGGAGCACTTATCGAAATCCTTTGAAATTGTTGATGATCACATGGTCATCGAGAAGGATATCACCTTCACCTCCATGTGTGAACATCATTTTCTGCCTTTTTATGGTAAGGCTCATATCGCTTATATTCCTAACGGTCGTGTCGCAGGGCTGTCCAAACTAGCACGGTCGGTTGATGTTTATGCCAAAAAACCGCAGATTCAAGAGCGCCTGACCATGGAAATTGCTGATGCCCTCATGACCTATCTCAATGCCAAGGGCGCTCTGGTCGTCATAGAGGCGGAGCATATGTGCATGACCATGCGAGGGGTTAAAAAACCAGGCACGCTCACAGTGACCAGTGTTGCTCGAGGGCTTTTTGACACCGATAAGGACTTGAAAAACGAGGCCTACCGCCTCATGGGGGTCTAAGATGGACAGGCTAGAGATTTTAGGGCTAGAGATTTTTGCTCATCACGGTGTTTTTCCAGCAGAGAAGGAGTTAGGGCAGAAGTTCGTCATTGACCTGACACTGACTTATGATATGACTAAGGCAGCAAGGACAGGCGATTTAACGGCTTCGGTTCATTACGGTGAGCTCAGCCAGCAGCTGACGGACTGGTTGCAGGCAACTAGCCATGACCTGATTGAGACGGCGGCTTATCGGCTAGTGGAGCAGATTTTTGAGCATTACCCGATTAGTCAGTCAGTCACCCTTACCCTCAAAAAGCCTTGGGCACCTGTGCATTTGCCCTTAGAGACTTGTTCGGTCACGCTGACGCGTGAAAAGAGCAGAGCTTTTATCGGACTTGGGACAAACTTGGGGGACAAACAGGCTCACCTGACTCAGGCCGTAGAATTGATGAGGCAGGCGGGTCTGACCATCGTTAAGCAATCTAGTGTCCTAGAAACTGAGCCTTGGGGCGGTGTGGAGCAGGATAGTTTTCTCAATCAAGTGATTGAAATAGAAACCTGGTTGACACCGGAAGCCTTGCTTGACACCTTATTGGCTATCGAAGCTCAGATGGGCAGGATACGTGAGGTCAAGTGGGGTCCCCGCGTCATTGACTTGGATATTCTATTTGTTGGTGATAAGACCATCTACACTGACAATTTACTTGTGCCCCATCCCTATGTGGCTGAACGAGAATTTGTTTTGCAGTCGTTAGCGGAAATTGCTCCCCATTATACCCATCCAGTTTTGAAAAAAACAATGCGCCAACTCTTGGCAGAATTAGTGCGCCAGTAGGATAATAGCGCTGACAGTGATAGCCAAAATTTATCAGTTACTAGGTAGCAAATAGGGTCAAGATGTGTTATACTAATAGTCATAATGAGTCCCGAAAAGGTAGTTTGGGGTTAGTCTTTGTACAGTTGGTCGGAGCAGTTGTTTGCGCCGACGAGCATTGTTTATGAGGGACTGACCACAAGCTAGTGCTTTGTAACTCGTTTTAGGGGGGATAGGCTGTTTTTTGCTGTGTCCTCCCGTCTTGGTGCTGGTGGTTGACCTGGTCAATGCGAGCATACATCATTTTAGGGGGGACATTTTATGTCAGAACGGAAATTATTCACGTCTGAGTCAGTATCGGAAGGGCATCCTGATAAGATTGCTGACCAGATTTCAGATGCGATTTTGGATGCGGTTTTAGCCCAAGATCCAGAAGCCCACGTGGCAGCAGAGACAGCTGTTTACACAGGGACGGTGCATGTTTTTGGAGAAATCTCAACGACAGCCTATGTCAATATTGACAAGGTGGTACGAGATACCATCGCAGAGATTGGCTACACTAAAAATGACTATGGTTTTTCAGCTGAGTCGGTTGGGGTACACCCATCCTTGATTGAGCAGTCTCCAGATATTGCCCAAGGGGTTAATGAGGCTCAAGAGGTGCGGGATGGTGATACGGATAGCCTGAGCCTCATCGGTGCGGGAGACCAAGGGCTGATGTTCGGCTTTGCCATTGACGAAACGCCTGAACTCATGCCGCTGCCTATCTCGCTGTCCCATGCCTTGGTTCGGAAATTAGCCGAGCTCCGCAAATCAGGCGCCATCAGCTACCTACGACCAGACGCCAAATCGCAGGTGACGGTGGAGTATGATGAAGCAGACCGCCCAGTCCGTGTAGATACGGTGGTCATCTCGACCCAGCATGACCCAGAGGTGACCAATACGCAAATCCGCAAGGACATGATTGAGCAGGTGATTAAGGCAGTTATCCCAGCTCAATATCTGGATGAGGAGACCAAGTTCTTTATCAATCCGACGGGCCGCTTTGTGATTGGTGGACCGCAGGGAGATTCTGGTCTGACGGGTCGAAAGATTATCGTGGATACCTATGGTGGGTTTGCTCGTCATGGTGGCGGTGCTTTTTCTGGCAAGGATGCGACCAAGGTTGACCGTTCCGCTTCCTATGCTGCCCGTTACATCGCTAAAAATATTGTCGGTGCAGGCTTGGCTAAAAAAGTAGAAGTTCAGCTGGCCTATGCTATCGGAGTTGCCCACCCTGTCTCTGTTCGCATTGATACTTTTGGTACTGGGCAGGTAGCGGAGAGTCAGTTAGAGACTGCGGTTCGAGAGGTTTTTGACCTGCGACCAGCTGGCATCATCCAGATGCTGAATCTCAAACGTCCGATTTACCGTCAGACAGCGGCCTATGGGCACATGGGGCGGACGGATATTGACCTTCCGTGGGAACGTTTGGACAAGATGGAAGACCTGAAAAAGGCAGTGCAATAAGACAACGATGAGAAGACTAGCCACGGCTGGTCTTTTTTGGTAAAATAAAGGGAAAGATTAAGGAGAGGCTTTGTGCAGATTACCATTCAAAATAAAATTCAGATAGATGATGATGTCGAGTTGATTCACGAAACGCATACAGGCGATTTAGTCGTCAAAGGTGACTGGCTATACTTGATTTACCATAACAGCGAAGGGGAGAAAGTTATCATCAAACTCAACACTAATGAGTTGCTGATGACCCGTTATTCCACTCCCTTGACGCAACTGAGGTTGGTTGCTGGCAGCATCGGTACGGCCAGTCTTCCGACACCGATGGGGGTTCAGCGGTTAGTGACCAATAGCAGAGCGTTTAACTTATCGGCAAGTCAGCAAACCGTTCTTGTCAGTTATGACCTCTTGCCCTCACCAGAAGCTCAGCAGCCTTTTGCTAGTTATGAGTTACACATTTCTTGGCAAAAATAAACTGACGAAAATCTTGCTATTTTGCTGATGATTTGGTAAACTATTAGACATATTCAAGGGAGTAGCAGCAGCTGGCAACAGCTGGGCAGTGTCGTCATTCCGAAAATTATTTTCCGGCGCTGTCTGAAACCGCGAGACTTGTTTTATAAAAACAGGTCTTTTTCTATTGACATGGAAAAAGACTAGAAAAGGAGAACACATGTCAAAAGAACAAAAACGTGACGCCTATTATGCCAAGCATGAAGACGTCGTGTTGGCAGAGTTGGAGACTAGCATTGATGGTCTGACCAATGATCAGGTGAAGGCTCGTCTAGCAGACTATGGTCGCAATGAGCTCGATGAGGGGGAAAAACGCACCCTCTTGCAGAAATTCATCGACCAATTTAAGGATTTGATGATTATCATCCTCTTGGCAGCGGCGATTTTGACCGTGGTGACAGAAGGGATGCACGGCTTGGCGGATGCCATCATCATCTTAGCCGTTGTCGTTCTAAATGCCGCCTTTGGTGTTTACCAAGAAGGACAGGCAGAGGCTGCCATTGAAGCCCTCAAGAGCATGTCTTCGCCTGTTGCCCGCGTCCGTCGGAACGGTCATGTCATCGAAGTTGACTCCAAAGACTTGGTGCCTGGCGACATCGTCATGTTAGAAGCAGGGGATGTGGTGCCAGCGGATATGCGTCTCTTGGAAGCCAACTCCCTAAAAATCGAGGAAGCTGCTCTGACGGGTGAGTCAGTGCCTGTTGAGAAAGATTTGACAGCCACCTTGGCTGCGGATGCTCCAATCGGTGACCGTGTCAACATGGCCTACCAGAACTCAAATGTGACCTACGGTCGTGGTTCTGGAGTTGTGACCAACACAGGGATGTACACTGAGGTCGGTCATATCGCTGGTATGTTGGCCAATGCAGATGAGAGCGATACCCCGCTCAAGCAAAACCTCCATCAGTTGTCTAAGGTGCTGACCTATGCGGTCTTGGTGATTGCAGCCATTACCTTTACTGTTGGTGTCTTTGTCCAAGGAACACCAGCTCTGAAAGGCTTGACAACAGCGATTGCCCTTGCGGTTGCGGCCATTCCAGAAGGGCTGCCAGCCATCGTGACAGTTGTTTTGTCACTTGGGACAAAAGTATTGGCTAAGCGCAATGCCATTATCCGTCAGTTGCCAGCGGTGGAAACCCTCGGCTCAACCGAGATTATCGCTTCGGATAAAACGGGTACTCTGACCATGAACCAGATGACCGTTGAGAAGGTGTATACAAATGGTGAATTGCTCAATGCGTCAGCGGCGTTTGACGCTAGCAACTCAACCCTTCGTGTCATGAACTTTGCCAATGACACCAAGATTGACCCATCAGGCAAGCTCATCGGTGACCCGACGGAGACAGCCTTGGTGCAGTTTGGTCTGGACAAGAACTTTGATGTGCGTGAGGTCTTAGCAGGGGAACCACGTGTGGCAGAGTTGCCATTTGACTCAACGCGTAAGCTCATGTCCACTATTCACCGACAGGCAGATGGTCGCTACTTTGTAGCGGTCAAAGGTGCGCCAGACCAGCTCCTCAAGCGGATTACCCAGATCGAGGACAAGGATCAGGTGCGTGCCCTGACAGACGCTGACCGTGAAGCCATCCTTGCGACCAATAAATCGCTGGCCAAGCAAGCACTTCGTGTCCTCATGATGGCTTACAAGTATGTGGACAGCATTCCGACACTTGAGACAGACGTGGTCGAAAATGACCTCATTTTCGCAGGCTTGGTCGGTATGATCGACCCAGAGCGTCCAGAAGCAGCGCAAGCTGTTGCTGTGGCGAAAGAAGCGGGTATCCGTCCGATCATGATCACAGGTGACCATCAGGATACTGCGGAAGCTATTGCCAAGCGCCTCGGCATCATTGACCCGAATGACACGGAAGATCACGTCTTCACAGGAGCAGAGCTCAATGAGTTGACCGATGAAGAGTTCCAAAAAGTCTTCAAGCAATACTCTGTCTATGCCCGTGTATCGCCTGAACATAAGGTGCGTATTGTCAAGGCTTGGCAAAATGAAGGCAAGGTTGTTGCCATGACGGGTGACGGGGTGAACGATGCACCGTCGCTCAAAACAGCTGATATCGGTATCGGGATGGGCATCACAGGTACGGAAGTTTCAAAAGGTGCTTCTGACATGGTGCTGGCAGATGACAACTTTGCCACCATCATCGTGGCAGTTGAAGAAGGTCGGAAGGTCTTCTCCAATATTCAGAAAACCATCCAGTACCTCCTGTCAGCCAATACCGCAGAAGTGCTCTGTATCTTCCTTGCAACCCTCTTTGGTTGGGACGTTCTGGAGCCAGTTCACCTGCTCTGGATTAACCTGGTAACCGATACCTTGCCAGCCATTGCCTTGGGTGTGGAGCCTGCTGAGCCAGGAGTGATGAGCCACAAGCCTCGTGGACGCAAGTCCAGCTTCTTCTCAGGTGGCGTGCTAGGAGCCATCATTTACCAAGGTATCCTGCAAACCATCTTGGTCTTGGGTGTTTATTGGTTTGCCTTGCAATTCCCAGAGCATGTTGGTGACCACCATGCCATCCACGCAGACGCTTTGACCATGGCCTATGTGACCCTTGGTCTCATCCAGCTCTTCCACGCCTTTAACGTCAAGTCTGTTTACCAGTCTATCTTTACAGTCGGTCCATTTAAGAATAAGCTCTTCAACTGGTCGATTGTAGTGGCCTTCCTCATGTTGATGGCAACGATTGTGGTGCCAGGCTTTAACACCTTCTTCCACGTGACGGTGCTGACACCGACCCAGTGGTTGGTTGCAGTGATAGGCTCTGCCCTTATGATTGTGGTGGTTGAGCTTGTCAAGGCTGTGCAGCGTGCTGCCGGTCAAGACAAAAATGCGATTTAACCCTCGAACTCAGCGATTCGCTGGGTTCTTTTTTCTTGACAGAGAAGGGGATATGATATAATAAAATCAAAAAAATGGGAGAGAATGATGGTTTCTGTGACACAACGTATCAGTGCGATTAAACAGCCAAGAGGTGGTTATGTTAAACCATCTCGTTTTGAGGTCACTCAGTTGCCTATTGGTGAAGAGTTAGCACCTGCTGAAAATATCCATAGCAGCTTGGTTGGTTTGGCGGTTGATTATTTAACGCGTTTTACATTGGGCACAAGGGCTGAGGAGGCGTTTCGGATTTCCCTCTATGGTGCTCAGATGATAGATGAACTTGAGCATGCTTGGGAATTGTTGGAGAGCATCATTGGTTTAGATAGTTATTCCATTACTTGCGCTTGTCAATTGGTCGGCTATGATGTGGTCTTCCGTGCAGGTCGCTCTGGTTATAAGCCTGTTGAGAGCATCGTTCCGGATATGTGGACTATCGAAAATATTAGAATAATGGTCGAGCGAAGTTTAGTCTTTTTCAATCATTATGGTCCTGTTATTAAAGACGGTTTTAACATGCTGGGAGGTTATACAGAAACCATTGATAGTGGGGATGGAGACTTTTTAACCAGTGATACCCTGTGGGATTTTAAGGTAAGTAAGGCAAAACCAACAGCAAAGCACACCCTTCAGGTACTCGTTTATTACTTGATGGGTCTCCAATCTGATGATGATCATTTTAAGCAGCTTCTTTATCTTGGAATTTACAACCCACGATTGCATCACGTTTACCGCTTGAGGATTGACAGTGTCGATGGCGAAACGATTGATACCGTCTGTCGAGAGGTGATTGGCTACTCTGTCTGAAATGGGTATCTTTATCTGTCAAACATTTTTTTGTTCACCAATCCGAAAGGGTTGGTTTTTATGTCACCAACTTGTAACGCTAGCTTCTTGCACTTGTTACCTTTTTGGCGTACAATGAGAGTATGGACTTAAAGACTCAGATTCAGCAACTCGCGCGAGAGATTGGCATTTCAAAAATCGGCTTTACCACGGCTGATGATTTTTCGTATTTGGAGAAAAGCTTGCGCGCGGCAGCTGATGAGGACAGGTTGTCAGGCTTTGAGCATAAGAACATCGAGGAACGCTTGGATCCCAAGCTGAGCTTGGCATCAGCCAAAACCATCATCTCCATAGCGGTTGCTTACCCCCATAAACTGCCGATTGAACCTCAAAAGACCAATTACAAGCGGGGTAAAATCACCCCAAACAGCTGGGGACTTGACTACCACTATGTCCTCCAAGACAAGCTCAATCGTTTAGCGGTAGGCATTCGAGAGCTGTGCAAGGATTTTCCGCTAGAGCACAAGGCCATGGTGGATACGGGCGCTCTGGTTGATACGGCGGTAGCCAGACGAGCAGGGATTGGTTTTATCGGTAAAAATGGCTTGGTCATTTCCAAAGAATACGGCTCGTATATGTATCTGGGAGAGCTAATTACCAATCTGGAGATTGAGCCCGACCAGCCTGTGGACTATGACTGTGGGGACTGTAGACGGTGTTTGGATGCCTGTCCGACGTCCTGTTTGATTGGGGATGGGAGCATGGACGCCAAGCGTTGTCTATCCTTTCAAACCCAGGACAAGGGCATGATGGCGCTGGAATTTCGCAAGAAAATCAAGACTGTTATCTATGGTTGTGACATCTGCCAAATCTGCTGCCCTTATAATAAAGGGTTAAACAATCCCTTGGCCAGCGAGATTGACCCTGAACTGGCTTGGCCAGAGCTGATTCCCTTCTTGGAATTGACCAACTCAACCTTCAAGGAAAAGTTTGGCATGATTGCCGGTTCTTGGCGAGGGAAAAATATCCTCCAACGCAATGCCATCATCGCCCTTGCCAATGCTCACGACAAGACAGCAGTCGTCAAACTCCTGGAAATCATTGATAAAAACAATAACCCCATTCACACGGCGACAGCGCTTTGGGCCTTGGGGGAAATCATCAAAACACCGAACGATGATATGCTAGAGCTGGTGCTGGCGGTGAAGACGGACAACGCTGATATTCTGACGGAGCGTGAGCAACTGCTTCAAAAATGGCAAGTTAGCTAAAAATATGATAGAATAGAAAAGTTATGGTAGTTTCCTGCCAATTAACCGAAACGGACTAACACTGGGGTGCAGCTCTGCTATTGCCCTAAAAAAAGAACCAACGAGGTAAACTATGGATATGATTGACAGCCGCAACAAGATTGCGGACCTGCGTGCAAAGCTAACCAGCTTTGGGAGGTCTCTTTGACCTCGACCGTTTGGAAGAGGACATCGCGACCTTAGAACACCGTATGACTGAGCCAGATTTTTGGAATGATAATCAGGCGGCGCAAAAGGTCTCTCAGGAGCTAAATGACCTCAAAACAACCTACCAGACCTTTCATGACATGACGGAGCTCTGCGACGAGTGCGAGTTGCTGCTGGAGATGGGGGCAGAGGACGAGAGTTTGTTGGAGGAGTTGTCTGACAGTTTGACGAGGCTTGAGGGTCTGATGACCAGCTACGAGATGACGCTACTCTTATCAGAACCCTATGATAGGAACAACGCTATTTTGGAGATTCACCCGGGCTCTGGTGGTACTGAGGCTCAGGACTGGGGTGACTTGTTGCTTCGCATGTACATGCGTTTTGGCAATGCCAGAGGGTTCAAGGTAGAGACCCTAGACTATCAGGCGGGAGACGAGGCTGGGATTAAGTCAGTGACCCTGTCTTTCCAAGGGCCAAATGCCTACGGCTTATTAAAGTCAGAGATGGGGGTTCACCGTTTGGTACGGATTTCACCCTTTGACTCGGCGAAACGTCGTCATACCTCATTTGCCTCTGTTGAGGTCATGCCGGAGTTAGACGATAACATCGAGATTGCTATCCGTGATGATGAGGTCAAAATGGACACCTTCCGCTCAGGTGGTGCAGGTGGTCAGAACGTCAACAAGGTTTCAACTGGTGTACGCTTGACCCATATTCCGACAGGGATTGTTGTCGCGTCAACCGTTGATCGCACCCAGTACGGCAACCGAGACCGAGCCATGAAGATGCTCCAAGCCAAGCTCTATCAGTTGGAAGAAGAGAAAAAGGCGGCTGAAGTGTCTGCCCTCAAAGGTGACAAGAAAGAAATCACATGGGGTAGCCAGATTCGTTCTTATGTCTTTACCCCTTATACCATGGTCAAAGACCACCGCACCAGCTATGAGGTTGCTCAGGTGGACAAGGTCATGGATGGAGAGATTGATGGCTTTATCGACGCCTACCTCAAGTGGAAAATGGGTGTGGATGAGTAAAACAAGCCAGTGGCTTGTTTTAGCCCGAGCATGAAAATGAGGTGGCGAGGGAAAGCCAGTGGCTTGTTTTAGCCTGAGCTTGAAAACGAGAGAGTGAGGAGAAGTTCTGCCCTTTGCATTCTTATTTATCTGAACCTCTTAGGTTTAGGATTTTCTGAGAAATAGCAGAGCTGAGCAACTGCTCTGAGCTGAAAAACGAAAGGAGTGTCTATGGCACTGATTGAATTACGCGATGTGACCAAGAAATACCATCGCTCGACAACTGCCTTGCGCGGTGTTGACCTTGATGTCAACCAAGGCGAATTTGTCTATATCGTTGGCCCCTCAGGGGCTGGTAAATCAAGTTTTATCAAACTGATTTATCACGAGGAAAAGGCGACCAGTGGTCGTATTAAGGTAGGTGAGTTTGATGTCACCAACCTCAAACCCAAACACCTGCCCTATCTTCGTCGCTCGATTGGCGTTGTTTTCCAAGACTATAAACTTCTGCCCCGTAAGACTGTTTTTGAGAATGTCGCTTACGCTATGGAAGTTATCGGTGAAAGACGTAAAACCATCAAAAAACGTGTTCCTGAAGTGCTAGAACTTGTTGGTCTCAAGCACAAGATGCGTGCCTTTCCTGACCAATTATCAGGTGGTGAGCAACAGCGTGTGGCTATCGCGCGAGCTATTGTTAACAATCCGAAACTCTTGATTGCTGATGAGCCGACAGGTAACCTTGACCCTGATAACTCTTGGGAAATCATGAAGCTTCTTGAGCGCATCAATATGCAAGGGACAACTATTTTAATGGCGACCCACAACAGCCAGATTGTCAACACCTTGCGCCACCGCGTTGTCGCCATTGAAAATGGGCGCGTGGTCAGAGACCAAGAGAAAGGAGATTACGGTTACGATGATTAGACCATTTAGACATTTTTGGGAAGCCGTGAAAGGATTGATTCGAAACGGCTTGATGAGTGTGATTGCGACATCATCTGTTAGCCTAACCTTGACCCTTTTGGCATTCTTCTCAGTTGTTGTCATCAATGCGGAGCGCCTAACAACAGGCGTTGAGGGCAATGTTCAAATCAACACCTTCCTTTTGTACGAATCAACGGATAATAACGAAACGATTGTCAATGACCGTGGAGAAACAGTGCCAAACCCTGATTATCACAAGGTTTATGATCAAATCATGGCCTTGCCAGATGTTGACCAAATCACTTTTTCTAGTAAGGATGAGCAGCTCGTTGCCTTGAAACAAACCATGGGTGAAGCTTGGGAAATCTATGATCAGGATAACCCTCTGTCAGATATTTACATTGTTTCTACTAAGACACCTGATTCAGTTAAGTCGGTCACAGCTGCCATTGAAAAAATTGCTGGGGTTGACTCAGTGTCTTACGGCGGTCTGAAAGCTGAAGCTCTCTTCAAATTGGCCGATACTGTTCGAATTTGGGGGGTAGGCATTACAGCGCTTATTTTAGTCATGGCCATATTCTTTATTTCCAATACCATCAGAATGACCATTATCTCACGCAGCCGTGAGATTCAGATTATGCGTTTGGTTGGTGCTAAGAGTGGCTATATTCGCGGACCTTTCTTTATTGAGGGAGCTCTTGTTGGCTTACTTGGGGCAATCATGCCTGCCTTATTGGTTTATTTTGGCTACCATTTTGCCTATAGCGAATGGAATCCTGGGTTAGTTGTGCAGAACCTTTCTCTGTACCCTCCAGTGCCCTTCCTCTACTATGTTGTCGGCGGACTATTTGCTGTCGGGATTGTGATTGGTGCCATTGGGTCTAGCCTATCTGTCCGTAAATATTTGAAATTCTAAACAAAATCTCTTGCATTTTTTATTAGAATATGCTAAAGTCAATTCAGAATATCTTTAAATTCGTCCAGAGAGGCGAGCAAGGTAACTGAATCTGACAAATAGCGTATGGGAAAAGGGTTATGTTTTCTAGGTGTTATTGTGTTACCCGAACGATAGGGTAACGATAGAAAAACAACCAGCTGACCCTAGCAGTCAAAGAGCATGCACCAGAAATTTTATTGCTGATGATGTCTTTGCTGTATCCAACTTGTTGTGAAGCCATTTACAGGTGCCTTGTCAATGACAGGGCACTTTTTTGTTGCCTGAGGCTAATTAAGGAGGCGTGATGACAAAAACCATACTGGCACTGGATGTGTCTACTGCCGATCAAGCATGGGATTTGCTTGCTGATTTTCCAGAACCGATCTATGTCAAGGTTGGCATGGAGCTGTACTACGCTCTAGGGGCTGATTTTGTTCGTGAGTTGAAAGCTAAGGGGTTTCAGGTTTTTCTTGACCTCAAGCTCCACGACATCCCAAACACCGTCGCCCAAGGCATGACCCAACTGGCGACACTGGGTGTGGACATGCTAAACGTGCATGCTGGAGGTGGCATAGCCATGATGACAGCGGCTGTCAATGCTGTCAAGTCAGTCAATCCAGATAGCCTCTGTATTGCAGTGACCATCCTGACCTCGCTTGATGATCAGCAACTTCAGACAGAGCTTGGGCTCTCTCAACCTGCCCTAGAGACAACCTTAGCTTACGCTCGAAACGCTAAAGCAGCTGGTATGGACGGGGTGGTGTGCAGTGTCCATGAGGTAGCAGCCATTCACGATGCCTGTGGGGCGGACTTTATCTGTGTGACGCCTGGGATTTCTTTTGGCAATAGCCGAGCAGCTGACCAGAAACGGGTAGCGACACCAGCTCTTGCCAAGACAGCTGGGTCTGATTATATTGTCGTTGGGCGGAGCATTAGCCAATCAGCACACCCTTACCAAACCTATCTAGCTATTGAGGAGGAACTTCTATGACAAAAACTGCTCTTGCAAGACTGCTCTTAGAGACTAAGGCTGTCTTTCTATCACCAGATCAGCCCTTTACTTGGGCTAGCGGTATCCAGTCGCCGATCTACTGTGACAATCGCCGTGTACTGGCTTTTCCTGAACAACGTCGTCAGGTGAGGGATGCCTTAGTTGCCCATATTCAATCCCTAGATTATGACGCCATCATGGGGACTGCCACGGCAGGTATCCCGATGGCTTCTATCTTAGCAGACCATCTCAATAAGCCACTGGGTTATGTCCGAAGTAGTCAAAAGAAACATGGTCGTAGCCAGCAAATTGAAGGATATCAAATCCCAAACACCAAGGTCGTCGTGATTGAAGACTTGATTTCAACTGGAGGTAGTGTTTTGGAGGCCGTTCACATCTTGCGTCAAGCTGGTATTGAAGTGGTTGGAGTTGTGGCGATTTTTACCTATCAGCTCAAGAGAGCCGAGCAGGCCTTTGCAGCAGCAAACGTGCCACTGTACACCCTGTCTGACCGAGAAACCTTGCTGAGGTTGGCTGTTGAAGAGGGCTATTTAGCACAATCGGACTTATCTCAGGTTCAGCACTTTTTTCAAGAACTTGATAAGCCCTAGCTGATAAGCTGAGTATTGACACGAGCTAGAAAACTCATCTGTTTAGCTCAGCTATTTTCCCTAAACCAACCCTACGGGGTAAGAAAGGAGTTGTGATGATCAACCTTATCCGCATGTCGGACCTGACAACTGAGCAAGTCTATGGGCTAATCCATCGAGCTTTGGCGCTGAAAGCAGGTAGCCCACCCCTGCATCGTTCAGATCTCTTCGTTTCTAATCTCTTTTTTGAAAACTCCACAAGAACAAAACACAGTTTTGAGGTGGCAGAGCAAAAACTGGGGCTTCGTGTCATCAATTTTGACGCGGATACTTCCTCAGTCAACAAAGGCGAAAGTCTCTACGATACCTGTCAGACCATGGCAGCTATTGGTTGTCAGGTGCTGGTTATCCGCCACCCTAAGGAGAATTATTATGCTGAGGAACTAGCGGGTCTGACGGTGCCAGTGATTAACGGAGGTGACGGCAGCGGTGAACACCCCAGCCAGTGTCTGTTGGATCTGATGACCATTTATGAGCGTTTTGGTCGCATTGAAGGGCTCAGGGTAGCTATTGTTGGTGACATCAAGCACTCTCGAGTAGCTAGAAGTAATTACCATACCCTGAAAAGGCTAGGCGCGACGGTTGTCTTTGTCGGTCCAGAAGCTTTTGAGGATAAGACCTTAGGTGAGATGGTTGATTTTGACACCGTTTTGCCAGAGTTGGATGTTTGCATGCTTTTACGTCTGCAGCATGAGCGGCATTTTGGAACGAAATTGTCAGACATAACAAGCTATCATCAGGCTTATGGGCTGACCTTGGAACGTTACAAGAAACTCAAACAAGAGGCGATTGTTATGCACCCTGCTCCTGTTAACCGTGGGGCGGAGATTGCTAGCCAGTTGGTGGAAGCGGACAAGTCAGTTATTTTTGAACAGATGACCACTGGTGTTTTCATGCGTCAGGCGATTTTAGAGCATATCATCACCAGCAACAACTTATAGGAGGGACAGATGTTAATCACAAATGCCACGATTTTCCTAGACGGAAAATGGGTTAAGCGAGACATTCTCATTGCCCAAGGGTATATCGGAGAAATAGCCGAGCGGATTGATCCGATAGGGCATGAGGTGCTTGATGCGGCTGGTCGCTATGTGTCGCCAGGCTTCATTGATGTTCATGTCCACTGGCGAGAACCAGGTTTTCCGCACAAGGAAACCATTGCTCAGGCCAGTCGAGCGGCCGCCAGAGGTGGATTTACAACAGTCATGCCCATGCCAAACCTCAATCCTGTCCCAGACAGTCGAGAACATTTGCAGCAGCAACTAGACTTGATTGCCCAGCACAGTGTTATCAGGGCGCTTCCATACGGTGCGATTACCAAGGAAGAAATGGGGCAGGACTTAGCAGATATGACGGACTTGGCACAGCATGTTTTTGCCTTTAGTGATGATGGGCGTGGGGTGCAAGATGCCAACACCATGTATGAGGCCATGCGTTTGGCAGCTTCATTGGACAAGCCGATTGTCGCTCATTGCGAGGATAATTCTCTTATACGAGGCGGTTGTATGCACGAGGGCAAACGTAGTCAGGAGTTAGGGTTGCCAGGCATTCCGTCTGTTTGTGAGAGCGTGCAGATTGCCAGAGACATCTTATTGGCGGAAGCCACAGGTTGCCATTATCATGTCTGCCATGTTTCCACCGAAGCCTCGGTGCGCTTGGTGCGCGAGGCCAAGAAAAATGGCATTCGAGTGACTTGCGAGGTTTGCCCTCACCATCTGGTTAGCGACGAGATGGACATTACTCACGATACTGGCCTGTGGAAGATGAACCCGCCTTTACGGTCAACTCAGGACAGACAGGCTCTGATTGAGGGGCTTTTGGATGGCACCATTGACATCATCGCCACTGACCACGCGCCGCATGCGCCTGAGGAAAAAAACTGCTCCATGACCCAAGCAGCTTTTGGTATCGTCGGTAGTGAAACGGCTTTTGGCTTGCTTTACACTCATTTGGTGCGGACAGGGATGTTACCGTTGGAAAAATTGCTGGCGCTGATGACCGAGGACGTGGCAACCTGTTTTGATTTGCCTTATGGTAGGTTGACGGTAGGCAGCTCTGCTGACATGGTGATTTTAGATACCGAGACGGCTTATGCCATCGACCCAGACCAGTTTCTCAGCAAAGGCAGAAATACCCCTTACGGTGGACAGACCGTTTATGGGAAAGCATTGGTGACCATTTATCAAGGACAAATCGTTTACGAGGAGAAATAACATGACCAGATTACAAACCACTCTTGGACAATTTAGTTTTGACAGCTGTGTGATGAATGCCTCTGGTGTTCATTGTTATGACCGAACTGAACTGGATGACTTGAGGGCATCAAAGGCGACCACCTTTGTCACCAAGTCTGCTACGCTCAATCCACGCGAGGGCAATCCGACACCGCGTTACAAGGCAGTACCGCTAGGCTCTATCAATTCCATGGGCTTGCCAAATTTGGGCATCGACTACTATCTGGACTACCTCGAAACGGTGGAGGTTGGGGAGAGCTCGCCATTCCTATCCGTGACGGGGCTGTCTCGTGAGGAAACTCATACCTTGCTCAGGAAAATCCAGTCTTCTAGCTACAATGGTCTTGTGGAGCTCAATCTTTCTTGTCCCAACCTTATCGGCAAGCCCCAGCTGGGCTATGACACCGAAGGTGTCAACGACCTCCTGACAGAAGTTTTCGCCTACTTTGACCAGCCTTTGGGAGTGAAATTACCACCTTACTTTGATCTCACTCATTTTGACCAAATCGCCGAGGTGCTCAATCAGTTTCCCTTGACCTTTGTCAATACAGTCAACAGTATCGGCAATGCCCTCTACATTGAGGACGAGACGGTAGCTATCAAGCCCAAAAATGGGTTTGGGGGTCTTGGGGGGAGTTACATCAAGCCGACAGCTCTGGCCAATGTCCATGCCTTTTATCAGCGGTTGAAACCATCGATTGCTATCATCGGAACAGGTGGTGTGACCTCTGGTCGTGATGTCTTTGAGCATATCCTCTGCGGTGCACGTCTGGTGCAGGTCGGAACAGCTCTTCAGGAGGAAGGTCCAGCGATTTTTGACCGCTTGGAGGCAGAATTGCGGAGCATCATGGCTGAAAAAGGCTACGAATGTTTAGATGATTTTCGTGGGAAATTGCACTATTTGTAGGGAGAGAACATGGCAAAACGGTATTTAATCTTAGAAGATGGCACAGTTTTTGAGGGAGAAGCCTTTGGAGCTGATGTAACAACAACTGGTGAGCTGGTCTTTACAACAGGTATGGTTGGCTACCAAGAAACCATTACAGACCCAGCTTATGCTGGTCAGCTTGTGGTTTTTACTTACCCAACAATTGGCAACTATGGGCTAAATGCTGATGATGATAATTCTTTCTATTCAGACTGCCGAGGTGTTATTGTTTACGAATGGGCAAAAGAGGGCAGTAACTGGCGCAATCAGATGACCTTAGATGAGTTTTTGCGCCGCAAAGGGATTCCAGGTATTTCTGGTTTGGATACGCGAGCGCTGACGCGTTTGATTAGAGACAGAGGCTCTATTAGAGCACAGTTGACCGACCAGCGAGATGAGCCCAATCAGGTCGAAGCAATTGAGCAGAATCTCGTTGACAGGGTATCGACCAAGACAGCTTATGCCTTACCAGGGACAGGTCGTCGTGTTGTGATTCTTGATTTGGGACTGAAACAAGCCCTGTTAAAAACACTTAAACACTTAGACTGGCAAGTCACGGTTGTGCCTTGGGATAGCTCAGCTGAACAGATTCTAGCCCTAGCCCCAAGTGGACTGATTTTGTCCAGCGGTCCTGGGAGTGCTCATCAGCTGCCACAGGTGGTTGAACTAGTCAGGAGCTTGCAGGATAGTCTGCCAATTTTGGGACTTGGTTTAGGTCATCGTGTTTTGGCGCTAGCTAATGGGGCTAGGGTCGAGCGTTTGACTGTTGGACATCAGGGGACTAACCATGCGGTGCGTGAACAGGAGACGGGACGTGTGACCTTTACCTTGCAGAGTCAAACAGAAGCGGTAGTGGACGCTGACTTGCCAGAGCAACTAGAGGTGTTAGCCCGTCATTTAAATGACCAAAGCATTCAAACGACCAGACACCAGAGCCTCGCTGTGATGGGCATTGACTATGAGCCGACACGTCAGACCTTTATGGACTGGCAAGAACTCATGACCAAAAGACAAGAGCAAATCTAAAACGTAGGGGGAGACACTATGCCAAAACGCACAGACATTAAGAAAATCATGGTAATCGGCTCTGGACCAATCGTGATTGGCCAGGCAGCCGAATTTGATTATGCTGGAACTCAGGCCTGTTTAGCACTCAAGGAAGAAGGTTATGAGGTTGTCCTTGTTAATTCCAACCCAGCCACCATCATGACTGACCGAGAAATTGCGGACAAGGTTTATATCGAACCAATTACCCTAGAATTTGTTTCTCGCATCTTGCGCAAAGAGCGACCAGATGCTTTGCTGCCGACACTTGGTGGTCAGACCGGGCTCAATATGGCCATGTTGTTATCCAAAGAAGGTATTTTAGATGAGTTGGGAGTTGAACTCTTGGGGACTAAGCTATCTGCCATTGACCAGGCAGAGGATCGTGATCTCTTTAAGCAGTTGATGGAAACTTTGGGTGAGCCGATTCCAGAGTCTACTATTGTCACAACTGTTGATGAGGCCCTTGAGTTTGCTGAGTGTATCGGTTATCCGCTCATTGTTCGCCCTGCTTTTACGCTTGGTGGTACTGGGGGTGGACTTTGTGCCAATGAAGCAGAGCTACGAGAAATTGCAGAAAACGGCCTTAAACTCTCACCAGTCACCCAGTGCTTGGTGGAGCGGTCCATCGCAGGTTACAAGGAAATTGAATACGAAGTGATGCGTGACTCAGCAGACAATGCCTTGGTGGTCTGCAATATGGAAAACGTTGATCCAGTGGGTATTCACACAGGAGACTCGATTGTGGTGGCGCCGACGCAGACCCTGTCTGCTATCGAGTGCCAGTTGATGCGAGATGCTAGTATCAAGATTATCAGAGCCTTAAAAATTGAGGGCGGTTGTAATGTTCAGTTAGCGCTTGATCCGCATAGTTTTAAGTATTATGTTATTGAGGTTAACCCTCGCGTATCTCGCTCGTCTGCCTTAGCCTCTAAGGCAACAGGTTTTCCGATTGCTAAGTTAGCCGCTAAAATAGCAGTTGGTCTGACCCTCGATGAGATGAAAAATCCAGTCACAGGGTCAACCTATGCCATGTTTGAACCGAGCATTGATTATGTGGTGACCAAACTGCCCCGTTTTCCATTTGACAAGTTTGAGTTTGGAGATCGCCAGTTAGGGACTCAGATGAAAGCAACTGGGGAGGTGATGGCTATCGGTCGTAACATCGAGGAGAGCTTGCTGAAAGCTGTTAGATCTTTGGAAATTGGGGTTCACCACAATGAACTACCAGAACTCCGTCAAGTATCAGATGATGAGATTGTGACGCGACTGAGCAAGGCACAAGATGACCGCCTCTTTTACCTGTCTGAAGCTATTCGTCGAGAGTGGGAACTGGATATGCTTTACGACTTAACAGGGATTGATCGCTTCTTCCTCACGAAATTGGTTAACATTTACCAGTTGGAGCTTGCTTTGGCTAGCCAGCCTGATGATGTCAAGCTCCTGAAACTTGCCAAGCAAAATGGGTTCTCCGACCGTAAAATAGCAGAGCTGTGGCAGGTGGATAGCTCTGCTATTCGCCAGAAACGTCTGGAAAACGGCATCACGCCGGTCTATAAGATGGTGGACACTTGCGCGGGTGAGTATGCTTCTGAGACGCCGTATTTTTACTCTACTTACGGTCTTGAGAATGAGTCTGTGGCTTCTGGTCGACCGTCTGTGCTGGTGTTAGGGTCTGGTCCTATCCGTATCGGGCAAGGGGTAGAGTTTGACTATGCGACGGTGCATTCGGTCAAGGCCATTCAGGCGGCAGGTTATGAGGCGATTATCATGAACTCTAACCCAGAAACGGTTTCGACCGATTTTTCAGTGTCAGATAAGCTCTACTTTGAACCGTTGACTTTGGAGGATGTGCTTCATGTCATTGACCTTGAGCAACCGATTGGGGTCGTGGTGCAATTTGGTGGACAGACGGCAATCAATCTAGCTGAACCTCTTGCCCAGGCAGGTGTTAAGATTTTGGGGACACAGGTGGCGGATCTCGACAGGGCAGAAGACCGTGATCTTTTTGAGCAGACCCTGCGAGAGCTTGGCATCCCGCAACCACCAGGACAAACTGCTGTTGATGAAGAAGGTGCGGTGCAAGCTGCCGCTCGTATCGGTTATCCGGTGCTTGTGCGCCCATCGTATGTTCTCGGTGGTCGTGCCATGGAAATTGTCGACAAGGAGGCTGACCTTCGCAACTACATGCGGACGGCAGTTAAAGCCAGCCCAGACCACCCCGTCCTAATTGACTCCTACATCATTGGTCAAGAGTGCGAAGTTGATGCCATTTCGGATGGTCAGACAGTTTTGATACCAGGCATTATGGAGCACATTGAGCGGGCAGGAGTTCACTCTGGGGATTCGATGGCTGTCTACCCGCCGCAGACTCTGACAAAGGCGGTTCAAGACACCATTGTGGATTACACCAAGCGCTTGGCTATTGGGCTCAATTGTATCGGTATGATGAATATTCAATTTGTCATCAAAGATGAGCAAGTCTATGTGATTGAGGTTAACCCGCGTGCCAGCCGGACAGTGCCATTTCTCTCTAAAGTTACAGGGATTCCAATGGCACAGGTCGCGACCCAACTGATCTTAGGCAAGACACTAGATGAGCTTGGCTACGCTGATGGTCTCTACCCAGAAAGTCCGCAGGTTCATATCAAAGCTCCTGTCTTCTCCTTTACCAAGTTAGCCAAGGTTGATAGCTTGCTTGGTCCTGAAATGAAATCTACAGGCGAGGTGATGGGGACAGACCGTACGCTTGAAAAAGCGCTGTATAAAGCCTTTGAAGCCAGCTATCTTCATCTGCCAAGTCATGGCAACATTATTTTTACCATTGCTGATGAGAGCAAGGGTGAGGCTTTAGATCTCGCAAGACGTTTCCTAGCTATCGGTTATGGCTTAATCGCAACTGCAGGCACAGCGCGTTACCTGATTGAGCAAGGTTTGCCAGTTCAGACAGTGCCCAAAATCGGTGATGGAGGAGCTGACATTTTAAGCTTGATTCGTCAGGGCAAGGTTCAAGCCGTGATTAACACTTCCGGTCTCGATCGAACAGCAGGGCAGGACGGGGCAAAAATTCGTCAGGCTGCTATTGAAAATGGCGTTCCGCTTTTCACCGCTTTAGATACGGCTAAGGCTATGCTGAAAGTGCTGGAAAGTAGAAGTTTTATGGTACAGACCCTTTAGACAAAAAGCGCCCTCAGTGAGAAACAGGACACTGAGGGCGTTTTGAGCGATAAGAAATCCACACTATTTCTGCATAAGAGCAGCATCAATAGCTGTTAAAACAGCAAGGACTGTGACAGGCTCAACGGTTTGGTCAATAAGTTCAAAAGCATAAGCGCCTTCTTGCAGAAGACCTTGCCTATCGATGATTGCAATAACCTCACCGTTGTTGTTAAAGAGTTTGTACTCACGTGATAGGAACTTTCCTTCTACAGACCAGTCTAGACCATTAATGGTGAATTTTGGTTTTAAGGATAGGTTTTTCTTGGTGACGTTGGCGATTAATTGACCATCTCGTAGGATATTGTAACTGTAGTGGGTTAACGAGATTTTTTGCTTGAGCAGGGCTAATTCTTGGTCATTTGCATTAAAAATAGTCGTTTTTGCACCGAACATCAAGGTGTTCCCACGAATTTTATAGGCAAGTTTTCCAGCTTCATCAATGACATCAAAGGCCTGATGGACAAGCGAGCCGGCATAGTTAACGACAAATTTCATATAAAATCTCCTTATAAGATATCAGTTATAAATGGTTCAACCTCAGTTGTAATTGGGTGATTACTACCCCATCTTAAATAGGACAACTCTGATTGAATGCTAATTATCTCATAGAAATTATTAAAAGGCAAATACTTTGGTTGTCAAATAAAAGCAGCAAATTTTGTGCTTGACAAATTTGGTCAAGATGATATAATTTACTGGTTGACCTTTAACTGGTTAAAATGAAAGGAGAAAGAGATGAAAAGAAAACTACTGGCAGTTGTTGGCTTACTAAGTCTGTCGACATTGGGCTTGGCAGCCTGCTCGGCGAACAATTCGTCCAAAACGGATGAGAAACTAGAGGTGGTTGCAAGTTTTTACCCCATTTATGAGTACACTAAAAACATCGTTGGTGATGAGGGTAATGTTGAGCTCTTGATTAAGGCAGGGACTGAAGTACACGGTTTTGAGCCATCAACCAAGGACATCGCCAAAATCCAAGACGCTGATGCCTTTGTCTATGATGATGAGAACATGGAGACCTGGGTGCATGATGTCGAGGAAGCTGTTGACACGGATAAGGTAACCTTTGTCAAGGCGACTGGGGACATGATTTTAGCGCCTGGTGTCGCTGAAGAGGAGCATGACCACGCTGACCACGATCACGGTGAAGAGGGACACACCCATGAACTTGATCCCCACGTTTGGTTGGCACCGAGCTTGGCCATCAAACTGGTGGAAAATATCCGTGATGACCTCAAGGCAGAATTTCCAAAATCAGCAGACGCTTTTGAGAAGAATGCTGCTGCTTACATCGCTAAACTAGAAGAACTGGACAAGGAATACGATACTGCTCTGGCAAGTCCAAAACAAACCAGCTTCGTTGTCCAACATGCCGCCTTTGGCTACTTGGCACTGGAGTATGGCCTGACCCAAATCCCTATCGCTGGGGTATCGGCAGACAGCGAGCCTTCAGCCAAGCGCTTGGCTGAGCTAGCTGAATACGTTAAGGCTAACGGCGTCAAGTACATTTATTTTGAAGAAAATGCCTCTTCAAACGTTGCCAAAACTCTGGCAAATGAGGTTGGAGTGGAGACAGCTGTCCTCAACCCGCTGGAAAGCCTAACAGAGCAGGAGATGGCTAAGGGAGCTGATTATTTCTCTGTCATGCGAGACAACCTGAAAGCTCTGCTATTGACCACAGAAACAGCTGGCGATGCCATCAAGCCTGAAGAGGACAAGACTAAGACGGTTTATAAGGGTTACTTTGAGGACAAAGACATCACTGACCGCACATTAGCGGACTGGGATGGTGATTGGCAGTCGGTTTACCCTTATCTGGTCGATGGCACACTTGACCCTGTCTGGGACTACAAGGCTAAGACTGGTAAGACCATGACAGCTAGCGAGTATAAGGACTACTACACCGTTGGCTACAAGACCGATGTTGATAACATCATCATTGACGGCGACAAGAACACCATGACCTTTGTCCGTGGTGGCGAGAAGAAAACCTTTACCTACAAGTATGTCGGCTACGAAGTGTTGACTTATAAAAAAGGCAATCGTGGCGTGCGTTACCTCTTTACAACGGATGACGCTGATGCTGGTGAGTTCAAAAACATTCAGTTTAGCGACCACGCCATCGCACCGCAAGACTCTGAGCACTTCCACATCTACTGGGGGGCTGAGGATCACAAGGTCTTACTCGAGGAGCTGGACAACTGGCCAACCTATTACGAGACTGGCTTGACTGGTCGTGAGATTGCTCAGGAGATTGTGGCACACTGATCGATGATAGATAACGGCTTCGGCCGTTTTTTGTCTGTCAAATAGCAGAGCAGAGTGAGCTGGAAAGATCTAAAGTCCCTGAGGGGTGCTTGAAAATTCGTGAAAATCACTGAAAAGACCTGCCTTCGGCAGGTTTTTGCTGTTTTTTCAACAAAAAACTTGACAAAATGCCTATATACTAGTATATAGAGCTTGACTTTTCAAGCCAAGCTCTTCTAAACAGCAACTATTTATAAAAAAAGGAGGAGTTTATGAAAAAACTTCTAAAATATGGCGTGACCAGCCTGACACTGGTAGCGCTTGGGGCAGTTGCAACAGCAACTGAGTTGCCCGTGATTGGTACGACGGTTGTGAGGGCTGAGGAAAATGTTGCTCAAATGAAAGTTATAGCATCATATGGTTACTCTGAAGATGGCGAGTGGGTGACACTTTTAAGTGAGACTTTTTTGCTGTCTCCAGGAGAGTCAGTTACAGTTGAAGCTAAGGAGTTCCCAGGATTTACATTTATTGATTTTAATAATAATGGGACATCTCGAAATGGTTTCACCTATACCTATGAAGACATTAAAAGGGATAGTTCCTTAGGTTTCGCTTTGGCTGGATTCAGTTACTCCAAAGATAATCCTGCTCCAGAACCATCTAACAATGGTAATAACCAAGATAACCAGCCTGACAATCAAACTCCACCACCAGCTGATAATGGAAATCAAGACGAGGTTACCCCACCAGCGCCGCCAACAGCCAACGATGGCGCAAATACCGAAAACTCACCAATTAACAACGGTAGTGGGAACACAGTTATACCACCAGCCACAGGCAATAACGGCACAACAAGCCCAACCCCAATCACCCCAGCCACACAAGCACCAGACTTGTCGCCTGTGCGTGCCCAGATGTTGGCGCAGTTCGACCTGTCAGCCCTCACTGACGTTCAAAAAGGTGCTTTGGCAGAGCAAGTTGCCTTTGCCGAAACGGCTAAGGAGCTGGATAGCATCAAGGCTGAGTTGGCAAAGCTCACCGCATCAGCCACAGTAACGCCAGCGGATTTATCAGCTGCTCGCAACCAGCTCTTAGCTCAAGTGGACAAGTCCAACTTGACTGGTGAGCAAAAAGGCGACTTGGCAGTTCTCATCAGTTTTGCTGAAACGGCTGAAGATTTGGATAAAGTCAAGGCTCAGTTTGCCAAACTGACCAAACCAGTCACATCAGCTACTGAAGCAACAAAAGCAAAAACAGAGAGCAAAAACACCTTACCACAAACAGGTGAGGCTAGTTCCCTTGCCCTGACAGGTTTGGGTCTGGTAGCGACTTTGGCAAGCCTTGGCTTGGTTCATCGTCGTAAGATTAACTAGTCAAACATAAGACCGACAACTACAAAAGCTGTCGGTTTTTTGCTGGTTCAATCAGAAAAATGAGTTAATGATGTTTATCCCAGAATGTCCAGAAAGAGCTCTGCTATTTTTCAAAAGAATGCATATCAGAGATGAAAAACGGGCGCAACTATGCTATAATAGTTAAGATAACAAAATAGAAAAGGTGGTTTTCATCATGGAAAAATGTCAGGTTATTTCGCATCCGCTGATTCAGCACAAGTTGTCTATCCTGCGGCGGACAACAACATCAACCAAGGATTTTCGTGAGTTGGTTAATGAAATTGCCATGTTGATGGGTTACGAGGTATTGCGTGATTTGCCTCTTGAGGATGTTGAGATTGAAACCCCCATTACCAAGACTGTGCAGAAACAGTTGGCTGGTAAAAAGTTGGCTATTGTGCCAATTTTGCGGGCAGGTATCGGCATGGTGGATGGTCTTCTGAGCCTTGTTCCTGCGGCTAAGGTTGGGCACATCGGTATGTACCGTGATGAGGAAACCTTGACACCTGTTGAGTATTTGGTTAAATTGCCAGAGGACATCGACCAGCGTCAGATTTTTGTGGTTGATCCGATGTTGGCGACTGGTGGCTCAGCCATCCTAGCGGTTGATTCTCTGAAAAAGCGTGGCGCAACTAATATCAAGTTTGTCTGCTTGGTTGCAGCGCCAGAAGGGGTCGAAGCCCTTACAGCAGCCCATCCAGATGTGCCAATTTTCACGGCAGCATTGGATGAAAAACTCAACGAAAACGGCTATATCGTTCCAGGTCTTGGTGATGCGGGTGACCGTTTATTTGGGACTAAGTAGGTCTTGATACCGACAGGTTCTTAAAGATAGTTTAGTCGATACTAGTCAACAGAAGGGAAGAGGGGGATAGCTAAATCACCTTCCTTTCTTTTTGCTAAAAATGATAAGTTTTTTATTTGACCATTTTTGACCAATCGCTTATAATAGACCTATACTGAAACAAGAAAAGGAGACATTATGATTCCAGTAGTTATTGAGCAGACCAGCCGTGGGGAACGTTCCTACGATATTTATTCTCGTTTGTTAAAAGATCGTGTCATTATGCTGACAGGACAAGTTGAGGATAATATGGCAAACTCTATCATTGCCCAGTTGTTATTTCTAGATGCTCAAGACCCAACCAAAGACATTTACCTCTATATCAATACCCCTGGGGGATCTGTTTCTGCAGGTCTTGCTATCGTGGATACCATGAACTTTATCAAAGCTGATGTGCAGACGATTGTGATGGGGATGGCAGCTAGCATGGGAACAGTTATCGCTTCAAGTGGAACTAAAGGGAAACGCTTCATGTTGCCAAATGCCGAGTACATGATCCATCAGCCGATGGGAGGTACTGGTGGCGGTACTCAGCAGACCGATATGGCTATTGCTGCTGAGCACTTGCTCAAGACCCGTAAACGTTTAGAGCAAATTTTGGCAGATAATTCTGGTAAGACTGTTCGTCAGATTCATAAGGATGGCGAACGCGATTACTGGATGACAGCTGAGGAAACCTTGGCTTATGGATTTATTGATGAAATCATGACGAATAATGATCTGAAATAAGAACTAAAAAATGAGGAAGCTAGGATAACAATCCTGGTTTTTTCATTTTATTCGCGCTAACGAAGCAAGATGAGTGGTTGGAGCAACTGTTACCGGCTTTGCTGATTTTAGAGTTGCCCATGCACGGGTTATTAGGCGCTTTCGTGCCAATGTCTAGTTGTCAAGTGTCTCAAGGTGTATAATCTTTGAAAGCTGAACCGTGAACACCTTGGTCCCTGACAAGCAGATGTTGTCAGCTGAGTAGTCCTACTTAACTTTTCAGAGAGGGGTAACGGCTAATCAATTTCTGTCGAATTGTCCCCATCTATTTTTGAGAAATAGTCAGTTAGTCTGCCTGAACAGCTCTGCTATTTCCCAAAAAAACACAGCTTTTATGGTATAATAGACGAAAGAGAAAAAAGGAGAAAAACTTGGAAGATTTTTCATTGGACATTCGCTTAAAACACCCTGATGATATGCTGAGCCTGTTTGGCAGTAATGAGCGCCACCTCAAGCTAATAGAGCAAGAGCTTGGTGTTGCTCTGCATGCTCGGACGGAAGTGGTGCAGGTGCTGGGCGAGGAGGCAGCGGTTGAGTTGGCGAGATTGGTCATCGAGGCTCTGCTGGTGTTAGTCGGACGAGGCATGGTCATTGCAACCCCTGATGTTGTGACGGCTATCAGTATGGCACGCAGCGGTGAGATGAACAAATTTGTCGCTCTCTATGAAGAGGACATCATCAAAGACAGCTACGGTAAGCCTATCCGTGTCAAAACGCTGGGTCAGAAGGTCTATGTCGATAGTGTCAAGAGCCACGATATCGTCTTTGGGATTGGTCCAGCGGGGACAGGAAAGACTTTTTTGGCGGTGACCTTGGCGGTAACAGCCCTCAAGCGGGGACAGGTCAAGCGGATTATCCTGACCCGCCCTGCGGTTGAGGCTGGTGAGAGTCTGGGTTTCTTGCCAGGTGACCTCAAGGAAAAGGTTGACCCGTATCTGCGCCCTGTTTATGACGCCCTCTACCAGATTTTGGGCAAGGAGCAGACCGCTCGCTTGATGGAGCGGGAGATTATTGAGATTGCCCCTCTAGCCTACATGCGGGGACGGACGCTGGACGATGCCTTTGTCATTCTAGACGAGGCACAAAACACCACCATCATGCAGATGAAGATGTTCCTGACCCGTCTGGGCTTCAATTCTAAGATGATTGTCAATGGTGACACCAGTCAGATTGACCTGCCCAGCAAGGTCAAGTCAGGCTTGATAGATGCCACAGAAAAATTGCAGGGCATTGCTGCGATTGATTTTGTGCATTTTTCCGCTAAAGACGTGGTCCGGCATCCTGTGGTAGCAGAGATTATCCGAGCGTATGAGGCAGAAGCTTAAGAATAATAGCAGAGCGTTTTCGTGAGTTTTGGAAAAGATTAGTGGAAAAATAGCGAGTAGCGACAGCGGGTAATGACATAAAAAAATGTCACGATTCCCTTGACAAGTCAAGAATCTATGTTATAATAAATACAATCAAAATAGGAAGGAGTATCGCCATGAACATAGTAATCATGATCAATGTTAGACGTATACATGGAACAAGCCTCCTTTCAGACAAGCAGAAATAGGTCTACTTTTGTAGACCGTTGACCTGGGTGGCTATGTCCATCTAGGTTTTTTGTGTTTTTAAGGAGGAAGAGATGTTTGGTTTGATTTGGAGTTATATGCGGCAACACAAGTGGCGCTATTTATGGATTGCGGTTTTGATTGTGGTGCATGATGTGACCTTGCTAGTACCGACACAGGTGACGCAGCGGTTGGTGGATCAGCTTTCTCAGAAGAGCCTAACCCAAGAGCGCTTGGTGAGCGATATTGCCTTTTTGGCAGTTGCTACCTTGGTTAACTATGGCTCAGGCCATCTGTGGCATTATCAGCTTTTCCAAGGGTCGGTGACCTTTAAGTTCGACTTACAGCAGCGAGCATTTGCAAAGCTGATTCGGATGCGAACCCCTTTTTATGAGAAATTTCGTTCAGGCGACATCCTGACCCGTTTCTCAACGGATGTGGGAGGGCTACTTGAAGTCATTGGTTATGGGCTAATGATAGTGGTCTATGCTGGGGGGGTGATTGCCTTTATTTTACCAGCCATGTTGGTTTTATCTTGGCAGGTGACTTTGGTAGCCATGCTACCGATGCTGCTGATGATGGTCTTGATGTATATGATTAGTCGCAAGCAAGACCAGCTGATTGATGATAACCGTGAAGCAGTCGCCCAGCTTAATAATGAGGTTTTAGAAGCCATCGAAGGGGTACAGGTTACTCGTGCCTATAGCAAAAAAGCGGTGCAGGAGAAGCGGTTTCGCAAACAGACCCAAACGTTGGCAGAGACAGGCAACCGCATTGGAGACTGGCAGTCACTGTACAGTCCAGTGGTTGTAGGCTTGCTGGGGGTGTCAACTGTCCTTATCTTGTGGATAGGGGCTCACTTCTTGCAAAAAGGAACTGTTAGTCTCGGTCAAGTGCTGGCCTTACAACTGTACATGGTGTCTTTGGTTGATCCTTTTATGATGCTGGCAGATTTGATACTGGTCTATCAGACAGGGAAAACGTCTTTTGAAAAAATCCATGAACTGATTGAGACCGGTGACGACATGGAAGCAGATGGTCAGCTCGTGCTGACAAAACCGCAGACCTATGCTTTTGAAAACTATCAGTTTACTTATCCGCAGGCAGAGCGACCTAGTCTAGTGGACATCAACTGGGTCTTGCAGGCAGGTCAAACGGTTGGAATTGTCGGAAAAACAGGCTCAGGTAAGACGACCTTGGTCCGCCAGTTTTTACGCCAATACCCTCTTGGTCAAGGAGCATTTATCATTGATGGGCGGTCTGTTTTAGACTATCAGCGGAGCTCGGTGGAAGCCTTGATTGGCTATGTGCCGCAGGAGCATGTGCTCTTTTCTAAGTCGGTCAGAGATAACATTTTGCTGGGAAATCCTGCTGCGTCAGCTCAGGATCTGGCGGCAGCAATTGAGATGGCGGCCTTTACTGAGGATGTTGAGCGGATGGCAGATGGTCTGGAGACCATGATTGGGGAGCGGGGCTTGTCCATTTCAGGTGGGCAAAAGCAGCGGATTTCCATCGCTCGTGCCCTGATTCGTCAGCCAGAGCTATTGATTTTGGACGACTCATTGTCTGCAGTTGATGCCAAGACTGAACGCCAGATTATCCAGCGCTTGCAAGAGGAGCGTCAGGGCAAGACAAACCTCATCGTTGCCCACCGCTTATCTGCGGTTCACCATGCGGATTGGGTCTTGGTTTTAGATGATGGACAAATTATCGAAGAGGGACGACCAGCAGACTTGCTGGCAGCAGGTGGCTGGTATGCCGACCAGTACAACCGCCAGCAAACACAGAAAGGAGGGCAATAATGAACGTTATTGTTACCTTAATCAAGGAGATCAAGCAGGTTAAGTGGCTCTTTTTCTGGGCAGTCGTGCTCTTTTTACTAGGAACGATGACCAGTCAGTTAGCCCCCATGATGCTTCAGACAGCGATTGATGCTCATCTGCGTCCACTGACGGGACAAACTGTCTTTCAAGCGGCAGCTTTTCTTCAACTGATGAGTGGCTACTTGCTCCTCTTACTCATGGGAGCGGGATTAACTTACTGGGCGTCACGTTTGCTAAGGCGGTCGGGCAATCAAATCGTTGCAGATTTGCGCAATCGCGCTTACGATGTGATGCAGAATTTGCCGATTGCTTACTTTTCAGACAAGCCAGCAGGGCAGTTGGCGACACGGATTGTCAACGACACAGAGACTTTGCGCAATGATTTCTACGGAATTTTGGTCAATCTCCTGACCAATTTCTTACGGGTGGTTTTAACCTATGGGATTGTTTTTTATTTGAATCCTGCTCTGGGAGCTATCTTGCTCTTACTCTTGCCAGTCTTTTATTTGGTACAGTTGCTCTACAAGAAGCTGACAGATCAGCCGACCAAGGACTTTTTTGAGGCCAGAAGTCAGGTCAATACTCAGGTCAACGAGACCATGAATGGGGCTAGTCTCTTGCAACTTTATGGTCAGGAGGAGGCAGTTCTAAGCGAGTTTGAAGCAACTGCAGGTCATTTGCTGGATGCCGACAAGCGGATTATTTGGGGACAGTCTATTTCATCTTGGCCTTTGACAGACTTTATTCGTAATCTGGTCGTGACAGTCATTTTGACCTTGGTGGGGTACCAGTTTCTCTCTGGAGAGGTAGCCATTACCCCTGGACGGCTCTTTCTCTACCTCAACTACATGGTGGACTTGTTTGATTTGATGGGTGCGCTGGTGCGGCAATTTCCCAATATTCAGCGCTCTATCGAGACTGGTAAGCGAGTTCAAGAGTTGCTGGGTGAGGAGACCGAGATGGATGCGGCAGCAGAGCTGGTGATGACAGATGGTCGTGTAATCTTTGACCATGTTAGCTTTGCTTATGAAGAGGGGCAAGCGACCCTGTCAGGCATCAACCTCGTCGCTGAGAAAGGGCAGACCATCGCTCTGGTCGGACATACAGGTTCTGGTAAGTCTTCTCTGATGAACTTGCTCTACCGTTTTTATGAGCCAACTCAGGGACAGATTTTGGTGGATGGTCAAGCCATCGACCAGTTTTCACGAGAAAGCTTGCGGCGCTATATGGGCATTGTCTTGCAAGATCCTTACCTATTCACAGGTACCATTGCTAGCAATGTTGCCATGGATCAGGCGGATGTAGATGACGAGGCCATTATCGCAGCTCTGGAGAAAGTTGGGGCAGGCGATTTGTTAGCCAGACTAGACAAGGGCATCCATGAGCCTGTGGTGGAAAAGGGAGCAGCCTTCTCCAGCGGCGAGCGCCAGCTCATTGCCTTTGCTCGAACGCTATTTTCCAATCCCAAGCTCTTAATCTTAGATGAGGCGACATCGCATATTGACACAGAGACAGAAGAGGTTATCCAGCGAGCCATGGAAGTGGTCAAAGAAGGTCGCACAACCTTTATCATCGCTCACCGCCTGTCCACCATTCAACACGCTGACCAGATTTTAGTATTGGATAAGGGGCGTATCGTTGAGCGCGGCAGGCATGAGGACTTGCTGGCTCAAGATGGGGTCTATGCCCACATGTATCAGATTCAACAGAACGTTTAGGTGATTTGATGGAAAACTATGGCTATGGTTTAAAAACGAGGTCAGACCAAAAACAAGACGGTAGACTAGTGTCTGAGACCAGGCAGAGCTACCGAATTGGTTTGGTCACAGGCGAGGTGATTACGGTCAAGAAACATTATGGAGAGCCCAACTATGTGGTTGGCGACCTTGTCCAGTTAACTGAACAGAAGGGGCGATTGGTGATTGAACGCTTGTTGGCGCGTGAACAGGTGGTCAAAAAAGCAGTTAATCATAGCCTGAAAGACTATTGTCAGTTAGAAGCCAGTCAGATTCTAGCTAGCAATGTGGATCAGCTCTTTATCCTGATTGCGCTTGACCAGAATTTCTCTCTATCTAAGCTAGAGCGATTTATCCTTGTCTTTCAGCAGGACGGACAAGAACTCCATGTTCTGCTAACTAAGAAGGATTTATGTTCGCAGGTGGATGACACATTAGCGCATTTATCCAGTCTCTATCCTCATGTTCGCTTTACAGCTTTAAGCATCTTTGATGACCAATCCCTTGCTGTGGTTAAGCGTCAGCTCATTCCACAAAGCATAGGTTTGATGATTGGTGCTTCAGGGGCAGGAAAGTCCAGCCTCCTTAACTGTTTGCTGGGGAGGGATTTGGAGCGAACCAAGGCGGTGAAGAAGCGTGATGGCAAGGGCAAGCACACCACGACAGGGACGACCCTCCATGTTTTGGAGGAGCTGGATTACTGTTTGATCGATAGTCCTGGTTTTAAGGGGATTGACAGTCAAGAGGCGGTTTCGGCTGGTAGCCTTTTTGATGATATTGTGGCTTTGGCTGACAGCTGTAAGTTTTCAGACTGTCAGCACAAGACAGAGCCTGGCTGTGCGGTTAAGGCAGCAGTTGTCAGCGGTGAGCTTTCTCAGGAAAAGCTGAATCGCTATCACTATCAGGCCGACAACATTAAACAGTTTACTGCAAGATGAGCGTAAAAAGGTGGCAGGCGGTCTGCTGCCTTTTCTTTCTTGGTTTATCTTCTGCATTTTATAGGGAAGTATGTTATAATAAGGCAAAGTAAAGAAGAGAGGTGAGTTGTGTCATGTATATTGAACTCATTGATGAAACTGGACAGGTCTCTGAGGAGATATTGACCCAAACTAGAGAAATTCTAGAATTTGCGGCAGCTAAGTTGGGCAAGGTCGGCAAGGAAATGGCAGTGACCTTTGTGGACAATGCCCGCAGTCACGAGTTAAACGTGCTCTATCGCGGTGTAGACCGACCAACCGATGTCATCAGTTTAGAATATAAGCCAGAAATGCCCATTGTCTTTGATGATGAGTTAGCAGAAGATGCTGATTTAATGGAGATGATGGCAGAATTTGATAGTTACATCGGTGAGTTATTTATCTCCATTGACAAGGCGGCAGAGCAGGCTCTAGCGTATGACCATTCCTACGAACGAGAGATGGGCTTTCTAACAGTGCATGGTTTTTTGCACATCAATGGCTATGACCATCAGACACCAGAAGAAGAAGCAGAAATGTTTGGCTTGCAAGAGGAGATATTGACAGCTTATGGACTTAAAAGAGACTGATGTAAAGGTTTATCAAAAATCTGACCCCATTGAGCCCAAAGCAGAGCGTCAAAAGTGGAAAAACAGCAATTTCATCAATAGTTTTGAATTTGCTTGGTCAGGCATAAAGACAAGTTTTGTGCAAGAGCGCAACATGAGAAAGCATGTGTTATCAGCAGCTTTAGTTCTTCTTGCTGGTCTGTTTTTCAAGGTGTCTACGACCGAGTGGCTGATTTTGTTGCTTTGCATCTTTGGAGTGATTTGCATGGAAATTGTCAATTCAGCTATTGAAAACGTTGTTGACTTGGCGAGTGATTACCATTTTTCCATGCGAGCAAAAAATGCTAAGGACATGGCAGCGGGAGCGGTTTTGATGATGTCGTTTTTAGCTGTTATTGTTGGCTTCATCATCTTTTTGCCCAAGTTATGGGCTTTGTTCTCCTGAGAAAGGACCATCATGACGCAAGATTATATTTCTTATATCCGGTCAAAAGTCGGACATGACAAGATTATGCTGACCTTTGCTGGTGGGATTTTGACCGATGAAGCAGGTAGGATTTTACTACAAAAACGTGGGGATTTTGGCAAATGGGGTCTACCTGGAGGCGCTATGGAACTAGGAGAAGGTTCGGTCGACGCCTGTGAACGGGAATTTTACGAAGAAACAGGGATTCGAGTTAAGGTCAAGCGTCTGCTCAATGTATACACCAAGGATGTGTCCTCTTATCCAAATGCTGACATGGCTCAAACAGTGGTTATCCTTTATGAGGTGGAAGAGACGGAAGACTACGACATTACCGATTTTCACAATGAAGAAACACTTGAAATTGCTTTTTTCTCCCAGGAGGAGATTGCTTAATTGGAGCCGATTTTTGATAAACACCAGCTCATGATAGCAGAATATTTTGCAGATAGTTATGCCTTGGGAAACTAGTATGAAAACACAAATTATAAAGGAAAAGTTGATTGTCAGAAATCGACTTTTTTTATTTTTTCAAAAAATAAAAGTCAATTTTGAGAAGGAGAAATCTTGTAAATCATTGAAAATAAAGCATTTCTGGACGTCTATAAATTTAGCTTATAATTCTATTAACTTTAATTAAGTAGACTTTATAGGATTTTCGAGTTATGATTAACTTGTCAACAAAAATGTAAACGCTTTACACGGAAAAATTACATATTAAAAATAAATATAAAAGGAGTTTTAACGATGTCAGTTAAAGAATTAGCACGTGAATTGTACCCAGAGGATTTGTTTGGTTATGCTGAAAAGCTAACGGAAGGTGAATTGAAGGTTTTGAAACACCTTCGTGAAGAAATGGAGAAACGTATTCGTCCAGTTCTCATTGAGAGCTACGAAAAAGCATTGTTACCACGTGAAGAAATTCTTGGTGCATTTGCAGCAGCTCGCATCATGGATCACCCAGACTTATTTGTAGGTCGCGAAGGTCAATGGAAATCACGTGAAATCTACAACACTTTCCTTTACCTTGAAATGGCTCGCTTCGATCCCTCAGTAGCAACATTCTATACAGTACATGGTGGTTTGGGATACAACACCATCCTTATCGGTGGTAATGAAGAGCAAAGAGAACGTTTCGGTACACCTGTTCGCACCTTCCAAGCACAAACTTGTTTTGCTTTGACAGAGCCTGATCATGGTTCAGATATCGCAGGTGGTTTGGCAACAACTGCTGAGCGCCGTGGCGATAAATGGATCTTAAATGGTGAAAAACGTTGGATCGGTGGCGCGAAAACAGCCGACTTCATTCCAGTCTTTGCTCGTGATGTAGAAACGAAGAAAATCAAATGTTTCATGGTTAAAAAAGGTAGTGAAGGACTTTCAGTTGAAAACGTACCACACAAAATTGCGCTTCGTTTGGTAAATAACGGACACATCACATTAAAAGATGTTGAAGTAGCAGAAGCTGACCGTCTTGAAAATATCAACGGCTACGGCGATGTTGCAAAAATCTTTGTCCGTACTCGTGCAGACGTAGCGTACATCGCAATGGGAACAGCAGCTGGTGCTTATAATGCAGCCCTTCGTTTGACAACAACTCGTGAGCAATTTGGCCGTAAATTGGCTGGCTTCCAGTTGGTACAAGAAAAATTGGCTCGTATGCAAGCAAACGTAGTAGCAGCTATTGCGTACAGTGTCCGTATTGGTGAATTGCAAGAAGAAGGTCAAGAAGTGATGCTCAACTCATCTCTTGCGAAATTGCACAACTCACTTCGTATGCGTGAAACAGTTGCCCTGGCACGTGAAGTATGTGGTGGTAATGGTATCACTCTTGAAACAGAGGTGGCACGCTTCTTCACTGACGCAGAAGCAATCTACACTTACGAAGGGACGCATGAAATCAACGCTATGCTCGTTGCTCGTGAATTGACAGGTATCGGTGCATTCGTATAAAAAAGGAATGTGAAGGAATGGTTGAAAGGCTGATGCCATTCGACTGTTCCTTTCTTGTTGAATATTTAAGAGGAAAAGGAAAAGAACAATGACAATTTCAAAAGTAATGATTATCGGTTCAGGTCAAATGGGTAGCGGTATTGCTCAAGTATTTGCACAATCTGGTTTCACAGTTTATCTCAATGACATCAACGAAGAATTTGTAAAACGTGGTTTGAAAGGCATCCAAAAACAATTGGCTCGTTCAGTAGCCCGTGAGCGTTTGACACAAGAACAAGCGGGAGAAATCTTCGACCGCATTATTCCTTCAGTGGATTATGCAGATGCGAAAGACGTAGAATTGGTTGTTGAAGCAGCAACTGAAAACCGTGATATCAAACTCAGCATTTTCAAACAATTGGATGAAATCACTGGTGAAAATACCATTCTGGCTTCGAACACTTCTTCACTTTCTATTACAGACATCGCTGCAGCGACAGGTCGTCCTGATAAAGTTGTTGGTTTGCATTTCTTCAACCCTGCACCAGTGATGAAATTGGTTGAAATTATTAAAGCCATCCAGACATCAACTGAGACTGTTCACTTGATGGAAGAATTAGCTGGTCAAATCAATAAGACAGCGGTTCGTGTTGCGGATTCTTACGGATTTGTTGTCAACCGTATCTTGATTCCAATGATCAATGAAGCTATCTTTGTGCTCGGTGAAGGTGTGGCAGAAGCAGAAGAAATTGATGAAGCAATGAAATTGGGTGCCAACCATCCGATTGGTCCATTGGCACTTGGTGATTTGATTGGTTTGGATGTCGTATTGGCCATCATGAACGTATTGAACAATGGTTTCAACGATCCAAAATACCGTCCAGCACCACTCCTTAAGAAAATGGTTGAAGCAGGTAAACTTGGCCGTAAGACAGGCGAAGGTTTCTTTAAATATTAAGAGAGAGCAGAGTTAGAAAGAGGTAAAAATATGAAAGAAGCAGTAATTGTCTCAGCAGTTCGGACACCGATTGGTAGCTTCGGTGGATCATTAAAAGATGTTTCAGCAGTTGATTTAGGTGTGACAGTGGTAAAAGGTGCAATTGAGCGCGCTGGCTTGAAACCAGAACAAGTAGATGAAGTCATTTTGGGGAATGTCTTGAGTGGTGGCCTTGGCCAAAATATGGCACGCCAAGTCAGCGTAAAATCAGGTATTCCAATTTCAAGTCCCGCATTTACCATCAATAAAGTATGTGGATCAGGTTTGAAAACCATCCAATTGGCAGCGCAAGCTATTATGCTAGGGGATGCAGATATCATCGTAGCAGGTGGAGCTGAAAGCATGAGTCAAGCACCGTATGTCCTGCAACAACAACGTTGGGGTTCGCGTATGGGCGACAGCAAGGTTGTAGATACCCTTTTGCGTGATGGTTTGGTGGATGCGTTTGACGATTACCATATGGGAATCACCGCAGAAAATGTTGCTGAGAAATATAACATCACGCGCGAACAACAGGACACCTTTGCTGTTCATTCACAACGCAAAGCAGTTGCAGCAGTCAAAGCTGGTCGTTTTAAAGAAGAAATTGTTCCAGTTCTTGTGCCGCAACGTAAGGGTGACCCAATCGTATTTGATACGGATGAATACCCACGTGAAAATGCGTCATTGGAAGGTATGGCTAAGTTGCGTACTGCCTTCAAGAAAGATGGTACAGTAACAGCTGGGAACGCTTCTGGTATCAATGATGGTGCAGCAGCCGTGGTCGTAACATCTCGTGAAAAAGCGGAAGAACTTGGACTTGAAATCCTTGCGACTATCAAATCCTATGCAAGTGCTGGTTTAGAACCAGAATACATGGGTTGTGGCCCCATCTACGCTACTCGTAAAGCCTTAGAAAAAGCAGACTTGAAAGTCAGCGACCTTGATTTGATTGAATCAAATGAAGCTTTTGCAGCACAAGCATGCGCAGTCAACCAAGAACTCGGTTTGAACACAGATATTGTCAACGTTAATGGTGGGGCAATTGCTCTAGGACACCCTATCGGCGCATCTGGTGCTCGTATCTTCGTTACTTTACTTCACGAAATGCAAAAACGTGATGCCAAACGTGGATTAGCAACTCTCTGTATCGGTGGCGGTATGGGGACTGCTGTAATCGTTGAACGGTAGTAGGGGGTAGTAGCGATGACGAAACAACCAAATCGTTGGCTGATTTTAGCAGCTGCTATTCTCACAAACCTTTCATTGGGAACAGGGTATGCCTGGTCTGTTTTCCAAGCAGCCTTATTGGAAACCAATGCCAGTAAGGGTTGGGAACTGTCACAGACATCCCTAGCCTTCAGTATTTCCTTTGCCATGGTCCCTGTTGGAATGATTCTTTTTGGACCAAAAATAGATGCGCAAGGGCCAAAGAAATTTGTTTTCTTAGGCGGTATCTTGTTCGGTCTAGGTATGTTCTTGACAGGATTTGCTACTAGTATTCCACTTCTCTATGTAACTTACGGTGTCCTTCTCGGGCTTGGTATTGGCTCAGCCTATGGTGCAGCAACATCAGTTGCTGTAAAATGGTTCCCTGATAAAAAGGGCTTGGCTGGTGGTTTGACAGCAGCAGGCTTTGGCTCAGGCCCAATTATCTTTTCACCCATTATCAAGAGCTTGATTGCTTCAGTAGGGGTCTATCGTACCTTTAACATTCTTGGTTTGGTTCTATTGGTCATCATTTGTGGTGCTTCTATTGTGATGGAAAAAGCACCTACAACAAAAGGAGCAGCAGAACAAGTAGTGCTAGATGGCAAGACCTACAAAGAAATGCTCAAAGAAGGAAACTTCTGGTTACTCTGGCTGATTTACACTCTTGGAGCGACAGGAGGTATGATGATGATTGGTACGGCAAGTGATATTGCCAAAACATACGCATTAGCCGACCCTGTACTGGTTGTAATGTTAGTCAGTTTAGCCAATACTTTCGGACGTATCTTCTGGGGAGTGATTTCTGATAAAATTGGACGCTATTTTACCGTTGTTGCCATGTTTATGGTTATAGCAGTAGGCCTATTCTTACTTGCTTCTAATCAATCGCTTGGTGCTAGTTTAGGTATTATTGGTGTAATGATGGTAGCACTTTCTTTCGGTGGTTTCCTTGGAGCCTTCCCTGGAATTACTGCTGAAAATTGGGGAGTTCAGAATGCAGGTTCTAACTATGGTTGGATGTTTACCGCTTACGGCGTAGCTGCTCTATTTGGCCCGCAATTGGCTACCAACATCAAAACTGCCAATAACGGAGATTATACCCTTGCCTTCTTCATTGTAATTGCAATGGCTCTTATTGGGATACTCTTCCAACTTTACTTTATAAAAAAGCTTAAGAAATCTTAATAGATTTCCCATTTTCCTTCATATGATTCAATAAAGTTACAAGTTTAAGCTTTCTTGTAACTTTTTTAATTTCTATCGCACTAATCTATAAGTCTAGCTTATAGGTTTATTAATTTAATTTAAGTAGACGAAAATTGAAGTTGCTGGTACAATAATATTGTAAGCGTTTTACATTTTGAAGAAGTGAAGTAAGGTACATTTGTTGACGTTAGGTACCTTCGCTAAAAATTCAAAATAGGAGAACACACTATGAGTAACACTGTCTTGCTGGAAGTAAAGGAGCAAATTGGTTACATCACAATCAATCGACCAGAAGCCTTGAACGCACTTAGTTCACAAGTATTATCAGACTTGGATAAGGTACTGGATGATGTAAAAGAAAATGATGACATTCGTGTTGTTATCGTGACAGGATCTGGAGAAAAAGCATTTGTCGCAGGCGCTGACATCAAAGAGATGGATAAAATGACGCCAACAGAAGCTTTTGAATATATGACTTATGCGAACGACGTCTTTTCTAAATTAGAACAACTTCGCCAACCAACGATTGCAGCTGTAAATGGCTATGCGCTCGGTGGTGGTATGGAGTTAGCTCTCTCAACAGATATTCGTCTTGGTCATGAGAAAACCTTGCTTGGCTTCCCAGAAGTTGGTTTAGGGATTATTCCTGGTTTTGCTGGAACGCAACGCATGCCACGCCTTATCGGAACAAGCAAAGCAAAAGAATTAATTTTCACAGCTCGCCATGTGAAAGCAGAAGAAGCAGTTGCACTAGGCATTTTAAATCGTTTGGTCCCTGCTGAAAATCTTCTTGAAGAAGCTGAAAATCTTGCACGTAGTATCATGAAGAATGCTCCGCTTGCGGTTGAAAAAGCAAAACATGTGATCACTGTTGGTATTGATCTTCCCCTTCAAAATGCCATTCGTTTGGAAACAGAAGCAGAAGCACTCCTCTTCTCAACAGAAGACAAAGTAGAGGGCATGGGAGCTTTTGTAGAAAAACGAAAAGCAGCATTTAAACGGAAATAAGGGAGGAGAAGACATGGCAAAGATTGTTGATGTTCAAGAAGCAATTAGCTTAGTCAAACAAGGAGATGTTGTCGGAATTTCAGGTTTTCTTGGTGTTGGGGAACCCTTTGAATTAATTGAAGAATTGGTCAAACAAAACACAGGTGATTTAACACTGGTCTCTGTTGTGACCTCGCACCCTGGTAAAGAAGTGGGAGTAGGTCGACTCTGTGAAAATTATCAAGTGAAAAAATACATCGCAGCCCACGTGGGAACATCTGCAGCTGCTCAACGTGCTTACTTTGAAGAAGCCATGGAAGTTGAATTTACACCAATGGGAACAGTTGTTGAGCGATTGCATGCTGCTGGAGCTGGGCTGGGGGCCGTTCTTACTCCAACAGGTGTTGGAACCATTCTTGAAGAAACACAAGAAAAGATTACTCGGAATGGCCGTGATTACCTCATTTATGATCCACTCAAGTTGAACGTAGCGCTTATAAAGGCTACGAAAGCTGATGCATACGGAAATTTATTCATCGATGGAACAACTCGGAATATTTCACGTCAATTGGCACTCGCTGCAGATGTAGTGATTGTAGAAACGAATGAAATTGTCGAAGTAGGCGACATCTCACCTGATGATATCTATATTCCAGGTATCTTGGTAGACTATATTGTCCAAGGTCTTTCTACAAGCGAGCATCATAAGATGATGGGTGATTTGTGGACTGAGACAAAGAAATTAGCAGTGAGGTAAGAAGATGAACGCAAAAGAAGTTATTGCACGTCGTGTCGCTTTAGAGTTCCGTGATGGGGACGTTGTCAATTTGGGATTTGGAATTCCAAACTATTCAGCAGATTTTATTCCAGAAGGTGTCAATGTGATACTGCAAGCTGAAAACGGTGCTCTTCGTTTTGGTGAGACACCAACGAAAGAGAATTACAATCCCAATCTTGCAAACTCAGGTGGTGCTCCCATTACCCTAATGCCAGGTGCCTCTACCTTTGATATCCAAACATCATTTGCCATTATTCGTGGTGGACATGTAGATGCAACCGTATTGGGAGCTTTGGAAGTGAGCCAAGATGCTAGTATTGCCAACTGGATTATTCCAGGAAAGTTTGCTCCAGGTATGGGAGGAGCAATGGATCTTCTCGTTGGTGCCAAACGTGTGATTGTAGCAATTCAGCACGTCGATAAGAATGGCAATTCTAAAATTTTAAAAGAATGTACTCTTCCTTTGTCAGCTAAAGGAGTCGTCTCTCGTGTCATTACAGAATTAGCAGTATTTGATTTCCAAGATGGAAAATATTTGTTAAAAGAACTTGCACCGGGCGTGACCGTTGAGGAAGTGTTGGAAAAAACTGCTGGAGATGTGATTGTATCTGAAAATCTCATCACCATGCCGATTTAATATAAGTTAGGGAGCTGATGGTCAGTTTCCTAACTTATTAATTGAAATTCAGAATCTCTAACTAGTTATAGTTAACTACTTAATAGTTAACTACTTCTATGTTATACTAGTTGTGTAAAATATTTTAAGGGAAGGTGAAGCAGCCAATATGGATATTATTCAAATGTACTATTTTATGAATATTGTCGAATGCAGCTGTAATCTTTCCTTAGCAGCAAAGAAAATTCATATTAGCCAATCAGCACTGAGTCAATTTGTTAAAAATTTTGAAGAAAATGAGAATATTCAGCTATTTCATCGAAAAAATGGACGTTTGGACGGATTAACAGAAGCAGGAGAGCGGATTTATCGATATTCCACAGAGATTATCAGCAAGTACGAAGAGATGCAAAATGCCATCCAAAGTGAATCAGCCAAGCAAAAAGGAACGATTCGTTTGGGGCTCCCTTCTCTGATTCTTCGGTTTTATTTCTCAAATATCCTACCAAACTTCTTATTGAAACATCCTCATATTGATATTCAAATTGTTGAGAGTGGTGGAGTGGATTTGCGTCAAAAATTATTGGCAGAAGAACTCAACTACGCTCTATTAATTGAGCCAACTAGCCTTGATACTAAAAAATACGAACAACATATCATTCAGATGGATGAGTATGTAGCCTTTATGGATAAACATCATCCACTGGCGCAAAAAGACTTGTTAGAATGGAAAGATCTAGAAGCTTATCAATTGGGAACCTTTGTAAAAAACTTTACAACTTATGGCCTTGTAGAGGAAAAATTAAAAAAAGAAAAAATCAATGCGAAATTAGCTCATTTATCATCTAGTTGGGATTACTTAGTGGAATCAACGTATAAAACAGACATCATCAGTATTTTGCCTGCTCCGATTGAGAATTTATTAGATTATGATCGTTTTAAGGTCGTTCGTTTTAGGGACTTTATTCCTTTTAATATTTGGTTCTGTCGTCCCTATAAAACAAGAGCAAATGATGTTGAAAACTTTGTTTATGAAGAATTTCTAAAACTGTTTTATATGCCTGTATCAGACTAGAAAGGTCAGACACTTGTTTCACGAAGATTTAACTGCTGAAGTATCTCAATACACACATACTCATCTTGCTGGAAAGGCGCGAGAATTTGATGATTCACAAACTTTTCCGCAGGAACACTGGCATTATTTAAGCAAAAATCTGCGTTTATTTGATTGCTTAATTACAAAAGATGCACAACCTCGTTCTTTTCGGACCTTTTTAGAAGCAATCCGTATTATTTCTAAAGAATTCGCTTCTTTGGGAAGCATCTTATTGACACAAGGAATTTATGCTATTTGGACCTTGGAGCATTTTGGAACAGAGGAGCAAAAGGAAGTCTATCTAGAAAGTCTTGTTTCTGGTGAAATACTTGGAGGTTTTGCTTTTTCGGAACAAGATATTCGTCTGAAAAAAGAACTTCCTCAAACACTTGCTATCCAAACAGAGACAGGTTGGATTTTGACAGGTCAAAAACACATGGTTTCAAATGCTAGTCTGGCTGATTTCCTGCTCGTCTTTGCCCGTACACAGACCCTAGAGGGTCAAGAAGGGACTGGTATTTTCATTGTTCATTCTCATCAAGAGGGAGTGACTGTGGGAAAAGCAATTGAAAAATATGGTGTTAAGGCAATGCCGATTGCTCCTGTTACTTTTGACGGTGTCCAATTAGCCAAGGATTCCTTACTAGGGAATCGCTTAGACGCCCTCGAGGTATTGGCTCAGGTTATTGTGAAAATGCGATTAGCAATCAGTGCACAAGCCCTAGGAATTGCTGAAGGGGTCTTTCGAAAAGGGCTGGATTATAGTAGGTTGAAGCGTGGATTTGGTAGACGACCGATTGATGTGAGTGTTAACCAATTCAAATTTTCTGAGATAGAAATGAAATTAGCTGCCTGCAAAGCCTATTACCATGAATATATCCGAGGGAGTATGGTGGATGATCGTCGAGTGTCCATGTTAAAATTACTGACCACTTCAACAGCTCAAGAAGTAGCAGATGAAGTGGTGCGGATCACAGGAGCCTATAGTTTTATTGCCGATAATGATATTGAACGCTATGTGCATGATGCCAAAGTGATTGGGCTTTATGGAGGTGCAGCAGATAGTTTGAAACGAAATATTGCTCAGATTTGGCTAGAGAACTAGAAAAGGATGAGTCTATGGAATTACAAACTTACCAATTTGGAGATATGACGCTTACGTGGTTAAGAGGTGCCGACAAATATACAGATGCTGGGACACTTTTTGGACCAGTTCCAAAAGCAGTCTGGTCTCGATTTTATCCGACAACCGATGATGGTTTAATGGCGGAACTAACCGATCCGATCCTCATTTCCTATCAGGGAAAACAGTACTTGATTGATGCCAGTTTAGGAACTGAAAAATTAGATGCGAAGCAACGGCGGAATTTAGGTGTCCTCTCTGAAAATCGTGTTCTTGAAAGCTTAGCATCCCTTGACCTAAGACCTGAGGACATCGACGTAGTCTTGATGACCCATATGCACAATGATCATGCTGGAGGTTTAACTTCGCTAAAAGATGGTGAAATCGTATCTACGTTTCCAAATGCCACCATTTATATTCAGGAAATTGAGTGGAACGAGGTACGTCATCCAAATAAACGAACACGGGGAACATACCTTAAAGAGAATTGGGAGGCCATTCAGCCACAAGTTCAAACCTTTTCAGAGGAAATGGAAGTGGTCCCTGGCATTGAATTGCACCATACAGGTGGCCACAGCAACGGTCACTCCATCATCCTTTTGAAACAGGGAGAAGAGACCATGATCCATATGGCGGACTTGGTATTGACCCATGTTCACCGCAATCCACTGTGGGTTGCAGCGGTGGATGATTACCCTATGGATTCAATCGCTGCTAAAACCAAATGGGTTAATGAAGCCTATGCCAATGGATACAAGTTCTTCTTTTACCATGACCAGTTCTATGCAGTCTTGCAATTTGATAAAACTGGCCAGGAAGTAAGAGAGTGTGTCAAACGCATCCGAAAACCAATTGTTGATTGGACTGAAAAACAAGAAAAAAGATTGGATGTGACAGACGCGTCATAACTCATTTCCAAAAGTCCGTTACTACTATCGACGGCTTTTGTTTTACTCAACATGAGCCGATTTCAACTATAACAATTCATAATGGAAATATAAGTTTTTCTTATAATAAAGTGGATAAGATCAACTATTGTTGAAATGAGCCTGTCTATATTCCCATTTTTAGCAAAAATCAGCCTTGACTTCCTATAAATAAAGCGTTATCATAGTTTAAAAAACGGAGGAACTAACTATTATGTCGATTACACAATTGCTGAAGATCCAGTATCCTATTTTTCAAGGTGCAATGGCCCAGATTGCCCATTACCAATTGGCCGCTGCAGTATCAGAAGCCGGTGGGTTAGGGATTATTGCTTCTGGTGGTATGACTGGTGAAGAGTTGCGCCATGAAATTCAAGAATTAAAAAAATTAACCGACAAACCATTTGGTGTTAACATCATGCTCATGATGAAAAATATTGAAGAAATTGTGACGGTGATTATTGAAGAAAAAGTACCTGTTGTGACAACTGGTGCAGGAACACCTAAGTTCATCATGCCTTATCTAAAGGAAGCGGGTATCAAAGTTATTCCAGTAGTTGCCAGTGTCAAACACGCTCAAAAAATGCAGGAGTTAGGAGCAGATGCTGTAGTCGCTGAAGGTTGTGAAGCGGGTGGACACATTGGTGAAAGCACCACTATGTCTATGATTCCACAAATTGTTGATTCTGTCGATATACCAGTTATTGCAGCAGGTGGTATGGGAGATGGAAGAGGCGTAGCAGCAGCGTTTGCACTCGGGGCTCAAGGTGTTCAACTAGGAACTATTTTCCTTGCTTCGCAAGAATGTCCTATTTCAGATGCCTATAAACAAGCAGTCTTGGATGCCAATGATACCGCAACTGCTGTTACAGGACGCATTGCTGGAGCACCAGTTCGTTGTATTCGAAATGAAATGACTGAAAAATATATCGAGTTGGAGCGTAATGGAGCAGACCGTGAAGAGTTAGAAGAAATCACGCTTGGTTCGCTGTCAAAAGCTGTTTACGAAGGGGATGTAGTTAATGGTTCTATGATGAGCGGGCAAATTGCCGGCTTGATTAAAGAAATCAAACCATGTGCTGCCATTATCGAAGATTTGTTCACAGAAGCAAAAAACGTCTTATCACAAACAACGATTGATATCTAAAATGGATTGTTGATAACAATCTTATTCTTGCCACTCCTTCAAGGCCAAAGACAAGATTCTTTGGCCTTTTTAAATGAATTTTGGTATAATGGAACAGTTAATAACGATTAGAACAGTAAATTCTAGAATCATTGATATAAAAAAGAGAACTCTATGGCTCGTCCATCCCAAGTCATATTAACCAACATGTGCCTAGTCGAAAATGATCAGGGGCAATTTGTCATGCAAATCAGAAGCCCTGATCGTCGGTATCATTATCTTTTTGCCCAAGTTATGGGCTTTGTTCTCCTGAGAAAGGACCATTATGACGCAAGATTATATTTCTTATATCCGCTCAAAAGTTGGACATGACAAGATTATGCTGACCTTTGCTGGTGGGATTTTGACCGATGATGCTGGTAGGATTTTACTGCAAAAACGTGGGGATTTTGGCAAATGGGGTCTACCAGGCGGTGCTATGGAACTCGGTGAAAGTTCTCTGGAAACAGCCATTCGTGAGTTTGCTGAGGAGACAGGCATTAAGGTGACTGCCAAACGTTTGCTTAACGTTTATACAAACAGCGAGCATCATTATCTCAACGGTGATATTTGCCAGTCCATCACCTTTATCTATGAAATGGTAGCAGAAGAGAGCTATGACATTAGCGCTCACCGTGATGATGAAAGCCTAGAATTACGTTTTTTCACAAAAGAGGAGATTGACCAGTTGGCATTGGCTTTTGACAGCCACCGTTTGATGATTGAAGAATATGTGTCTGGCAGCTTTGCCATGGGACACTAAAAGTAATAGAAAATGAAAGGAGTGGGACGGGTTTGTGTTCCAACTGAACACGGACTAAAAGCTGTGTCAAAAAGATGAACGACCTCGACAATCAGGATTTTCGGGTCATTCCCTATTTTGACTTTGCTTTTGACGTCCTTTGTATCTTAAGTTATGTTTAAATCAGGTTTTGTAGCTATTTTAGGTCGACCAAACGTCGGCAAATCAACGTTTTTGAATTATGTGATGGGACAAAAAATTGCCATCATGAGCGATAAGGCTCAGACGACCCGCAATAAAATCATGGGGATTTATACGACTGAGACGGAGCAAATCGTCTTTATTGACACGCCAGGGATTCATAAGCCCAAGACGGCTCTGGGGGATTTTATGGTAGATGCGGCCTACTCGACCCTGCGTGAGGTGGAGACGGTGCTCTTTATGGTACCTGCTGATGAGAAGCGAGGCAAGGGCGATGATATGATTATCGAGCGCTTGAAAAAGGCCAATATCCCTGTTATTTTGGTCATTAATAAGATTGACAAGGTGCACCCTGACCAGCTCTTGGAGCAGATTGATGACTTCAGGAGTCAGATGGACTTCAAGGAAATTGTGCCGATTTCAGCCACTCAAGGGAACAATGTTAATCGCCTGATGGAGATTCTCAAGGACAATCTGGAAGAGGGCTTCCAGTATTTCCCAGAAGATCAGATTACCGACCATCCCGAGCGGTTCTTGGTGTCGGAGATGATTCGGGAGAAGGTCTTGCATTTGACCCGCGAGGAGATTCCGCATTCGGTAGCGGTGGTTATCGAGTCCATGAAGCGAGATGAGGAGACTGACAAGGTTCATATTCAAGCGACCATCATGGTCGAGCGGGACAGCCAAAAAGGGATTGTCATCGGAAAAGGTGGCGCCATGCTGAAAAAAATCGGCTCCCTTGCCCGCCGTGACATCGAACTCATGCTAGGCGACAAAGTCTTCCTGGAAACCTGGGTCAAAGTCAAGAAAAACTGGCGCGACAAGAAGCTTGACCTCGCTGACTTTGGATATAATGAGAAAGAGTATTAAAATAGCCTACGGATAGGCTATTTTAACCCGAGCTTAGAAAGGCAAAGGTGAGACTTCCTTAATGGGGAGTTTAGGGTCATCGCCTGAAAAAAAGTGCAATGAGGTTCAGTAAACTTTTTAACACAAGCAAAGGAATGGGGAGGAGTGACTGATGATTGAACCTGTTACCGCAAAAACAGTAACGCATTGGGCAGACCTCGCCAGCCAGTTGTGGTCGCCTGAGCCTCAGGACTTGGTGGCAGACTTTTTAGCTGGTCGATTCCCGTATGAGTTTCTTTTTTGGGACAATGGCAGAGCAGTTGCCTTTATCAGTCTGTCTATCCGAAAGGACTATGTTGAAGGGGCAAAAGGCTCTCCTGTTGCATTCTTAGAAGGAGTGTTTGTCTTACCCAGTTATCGTCGCCAAGGGTTGGCTAGAAAACTGGTTACTTTTGCGAGAGAGTGGGCAAAAGGACAGGGATTGAGCCAGATTGCCTCTAATTATGCCCTAGACAACCAAGCGAGTCATTTTTGTCATCAAGCACTCGGCTTTCAGGAAGTCAGCCGAACAGTGAATGTCATACAGGACTGTTGAGGACGATAGTCCTCTTTTTTTTATTGGACAAAACCCATATTTGTCTGAAAAAACAGAAATTTAAGATTTTATAAAGAATTCTTTAAGTTTTCTTTTAACCTAGCGATGTAAACTAGGGCAATCAAAAAAGAAGGGGACTGCTTAATGAAACAAATCAAAAAACATGCCTATACGATTTTATTTTCCAGTGTCTTGCTGACGGCAAATGCCTATAGTCTTCTAAAAACTTTTGTTCTGCCAACAGCGGTGACAAGGGTAGCAGAAACCGGTCAAGTGCAGGCAACGCCCATCAGCTCCAGCACTGGAACAACAACTGGTAGCTCTGCTATGGCCGCAGGCACAGCAACAGTGACCGATACTAGCTACACGGATGATAACATTACCATTAGTATCGAGACGATTCGTCAACAGGACACGACCGTCTACGTGGCGGATGTGCGCATCAGTGATCCGAGCTTGCTCAAGACGGCGCTGGCGCAGGATACCTATGGGACCAATATCACAGCGACGACCTCTAGCACAGCGGCGGTAAACAAGGCCATCTTTGCCGTCAATGGAGACTACTACGGGGCAAACCAGACGGGCTATGTCATCAAAAATGGGGTACTCTACCGTGATGTGGCTAGAAGCAGTGACTATGAGGATTTGGTGCAGTATGCCGATGGAAGGCTGGGTGTGATTTCAGAGAGTGACACGACGGCGCAAGCCTTATTGGACAGTGGTGTGGTCAATACCTTTACCTTTGGACCAACCTTGGTTAAGGATGGTGACATTGCTGTGTCGACAACTGACGAGGTTGGTCGTGCCATGGCAGATAATCCTCGGACAGCTATTGGAATTATCGAGGAAGAGGACGGCTCTCTTCACTATCTCATCGTCGTCTCTGACGGCCGCAGCGATGAGAGCTCTGGTCTGACCCTCTATGAACTGGCTGAGGTCATGCAGAGTTATGGCGCTGATTTAGCCTATAACCTAGACGGCGGTGGCTCGTCTACCATGTACTTCAACGGTCAGGTGGTCAACAAACCGACCACCAATGGCAACACAATTAAAGAAAGGGCGGTGAGTGATATTGTTTACATCGGTTACTAGACAAACACAGCGAAAAAGCATGGTGATGTTAACCTTACTTAGTCTTTTCCTCATCTTATTTAATCAGATTTACGAGAGTTTCAGCTACGGGGAGAGTTCGCTCTATATGCGGTTCATGTTTGTCATACCGTTGCTTGGGGCGGGACTCTACCTCTTGTCAGCTCTAGGTCTGGCATGGTTGCGCAACCGTGCAGCTGTTAGTCTCTTCAACTCTAGCCTAGCCATCGCCATCAGCGCTTGTCTGGTCAAGGGCATCATCGAGATATCTGGGCGGTCAACGACCATCGACACCCCCTACTGGTGGGCAGGTCTCGCCTTTCTCGCCCTCAGCTTGGTGGCTGGTCACCTCTTTCCCCACAGAAAGGAGAAACGCCTATGATTATTCTTATTCCTGCTTATGAACCCGACGAGAAGCTTGTCGGTATCGTTCAATACATTACTCATCGCACGAACGCTCAAGTCCTGGTTATCGACGACGGCAGTGGCCCTGCCTATGCGCCTTACTTTGAGGCGGTTAAGGGCCTTGGGGCAACGGTTCTGACCCATGCGGTCAACCGTGGCAAGGGGGCGGCGCTCAAGACTGGCTTTGCCTATATTAGGAACATGGCAGAGCAGGAGACGGTGATTGTCACCGCAGATAGCGATGGTCAGCACTTGGTTGAGGACATCGCACGGGTAGCTGTGCGGGTGCAGGCAGAACCAGAGCGTCTGGTCTTAGGGGCTCGGAGCTTTGTTGGCAAGGTGCCTGCCAGAAGCCGTTTTGGAAACAAGGTCACTGCAGTGCTCTTTCGTCTGGCAACAGGTCAGCCAGTAACCGACACCCAGACGGGCTTACGTGGTTTTTCGACCCAGCACTTGGATTGGTTACTCAGCCTGTCTGGCGAGCGTTTTGAATACGAGTTCAATATGCTTCTGGACAGTAAGCGTGCTGGTTTTACGCTTGTTGAAGAACCCATTCAAACCATCTACATCGAAGAAAATAAGTCCTCGCATTTCAGACCGATTCGAGATTCCCTGCGGATTTATGCACCATTTGTCACATTTTTAGCGAGTAGTGGTGCGGCAGCCTTGTTAGATATGGGCTTGTTGGTGGTTATGATGACCTTGACCCAAAATCTCTTGCTCTCTGTCATTGTGGCTCGCCTTCTTAGCGCAGGTCTTCAGTACCTGCTTAATGCCAAACTGGTTTTTCACCAGAACAAACGAACAGTCACCTCACTCCTGCGGTATGGTCTTTTGGTCATCACCCTCCTTGCCTGCAACGCCTTGCTCCTGCAAGCTCTGGTCAGTCTAGGGCTTGGCTTGGTGCTGGCAAAAGTGTTCACCGAAGTTGTGCTGTTTTTGGTCAGTTACCGTGTCCAACAGGGGCTGGTATTTGGGTAAAGGATTAACAGGTCTTGCTAGTGATTGTTGCTCAGGCTAGTTTGTGATGCTTAAGCTAGGTTATCGTTCTGATTATAAGGCTTTCTCAAGAAAAATCGAGGATGTATCAGAAAGAACAGGTATGCCATTACAACGTAAAAACGGAATGGTAGAATCCGATGATTAAGTGCCACTGGCCAGGACGTGGTTTGGCAACCACGCAAAAAAGCCTCAGCATTGCAAATGCTGAGGCTTTCCGTTGCTCATGGTCTAGGAAACATCATCCTTTCGCGGAAACAATATGACACATTTACGGAGCAGGTGCAAGGAAGTGCGTTTTTTGAGAAGTTCTGACTTTTAAAAATAAGTCTACTTATTTCTGTTTTTAATGACAAAGTAGACCCAAGCGAATGAACAGAGGTTAAAAAAGGCAAATGAAAAAACGGTGAGGATGATAGCTTTTGTGTCTAAATAACCCATCTCGAGACCTCTTTTTAAAAATAACAAGGTTGTAGTTTCGATGATAGTCAAAAGTAAAAAAACAAAAAAAATTTCTGCCTTAAACATAGTGTTACCGCTTTCTTTTTTATTTAATATTGTACAATAAAAATTGAAAAAAATCCAAAATATAAAGGATTTTGATGACTGCTGTTGCCACTCTATTCTTTCAGATTTTAGTCGAAGTGACCTCGCTCATTTCTTGAGTAATGCTTAAGCAGACTTGTCTCTGTCTTCGTTCAGGTTTTGATAGATGGTTTTATAATATCCCTTAAAAGGGCATCCTCCTCTCTTTCTGATACTGTTTCTGAGAGCAGATAAAGATGTCCTTTTATTGAGTGTCATTTTACAGATGAGAGACCGATAATTTTCCTCTGTTCAATTCAATTTAGGCTGTTTATTTCTTAAAATTATGTTATAATAGCACTAAAGATTAGATTGAGGAATACTATGAAAAAATCTTATCGAGTGAAGCGTGACAGGGATTTTCAGCTTGTATTCAAAGAAGGTCAGAGCTATGCCAATCGCCAGTTTGTGGTCTACAGTTTAAATAGGCAATTAGATCACTTGAGATTAGGGTTATCCGTCAGCAAAAAGCTCGGAAATGCTGTTCGTCGCAATCGAGTGAAACGCCAACTGCGCCATCTCATCATGGAATTTGAGCCTGATTTGAAAACCTATGACATGGTGATTATCGCTCGCAAGGGTGTCGAAGACTTGACCTATGTGCAGATGAAGCAACACCTCTCTCATGTTTTAACCAAAGCAAAGCTTTATAAGGAGACGATCGCTTGAAAAAAGGGAAATTAACCATTTTAATGTTATTCAGCCTGCTGTTCTTGGTTGGCTGTCAATCAAGTAGCCAAGTCGCAGATATTACTAGTTCATCAACCTCTCTATGGGAAAAGTTTGTCTTTTTCTTTGCTCAAATGATTAAAAGTCTATCATTTGGAGGTCTGACTGGCTTAGGTATCATCCTGTTTACTATTGTTATTCGGATTGTTCTGCTACCACTTTACAATATGCAGATTAAATCGAGCCAGAAAATGCAAGCACTTCAACCTCAATTGCGTGCTTTGCAAGCCAAGTATCCTGGCAAGGATATGGACAGCAGGGTGCAGTTGTCGGAGGAAACACAAGCTCTCTATAAGGAACAAGGGATCAACCCTTGGGCAAGTTTTCTGCCACTATTTTTGCAGTTGCCTATTCTAATGGCGCTCTTCCAAGCCCTTACTCGCGTTGAGTTTTTACGAGAGGGACATTTTCTCTGGTTAGAAATTGCCAAGCCAGACCCATACTTTATTTTGCCAATTTTAGCAGCTGGATTTACGTTCTTATCAACTTGGCTGACCAGCAAAGCGAACCCAAACAAGGATACGATGACGACGGTAATGACCTATATCGCCCCTGGATTGATTTTACTTTTCGCTGTGCAGGTTGCTAGCGGTGTGGCCCTTTACTGGACAGCCTCTAATGCCTTTCAAGTGGCCCAGCTCTTGCTATTTAACAACCCCTTTAAGGTTATTGCAGAGCGTGAAGCAGCTGAACGTGCGGTTAAAGAAAAAGAAGCAAAAATCAGACGAGCTAAGAAAAAAATGGCTAAGCGTCGCTAACCTTAGTCAAGTATGAAAATGAAATAGAGAAAAGCAGTTGTATCAAGGAGGAAACAATGGCAGTATTTACAGGGTCCAACGTTGAAGAAGCAGTTGAAAAAGGTCTGACCAGTTTAGGCTTAACACGTTCACAGGCAAATATTGTTATTTTAGCCAAGGAATCAAAAGGATTTTTAGGATTATTTGGTAAGAAACCAGCTCAAGTCGAGATCTCTCCACTGGTTGAAAACCGTGAGCAAGAAGAATTGGTTTCAGAGCCTGTCCAAGTTGAGGAACCAACTAGTCAAGTTGTTGCAGACGAGCAAGTGTCCTTGTCAGAGCAGACAGAGAAAACTGCACCAAAGCAGGAAGATAAGGACTTTGAGGCTTTTATTGCTCAGGAATTTGATGGGATTGAAGAGGCTGTCGAAAGCCCCAAAATGATTGAACAGGCTCAAGAAGATGTGTTGTCTTATGTTCAACAGATTATTTATGATATGGATTTAGAAGCTGATATTAGCATTAAAAGAAGTCGACGCCAGATCATTTTGCAGATTGATACTCCTGAGCCAGGTCGTATTATCGGCTATCATGGCAAGGTTTTGAAATCTTTACAGCTTTTAGCTCAGAACTATTTGCATGATCGCTATTCTCGCCATTTCAATGTGATGCTTAATGTTCACGATTATCTAGAACATCGTACAGAAACTCTGGTCGATATGGCTCATCGCTCTGCGCGCCGAGTGCTAGATAATGGACGTCCGCATCGTTTGGAACCGATGAGCAACAACGAGCGTAAAATTATCCATAAAACGATTTCTCAAATTTCTGGTGTTGAGAGTTATTCAGAAGGTGAAGATCCAGAACGTTATGTTGTCATCGTATCCAGAGATTAGTCATGCTTACGCACTTGTGCCCGCGGGTACAGGTGCGTTATTTTTTATTATGTCGGGATGCGGTTGTTCCCGACTTTACGAGTGGGCGGATGAGGTAAAATAAAATCTCTAGTTTCTCTGGTTATTATCAAAGTGCGACTTTTTGTAGACCTTGTGAGTATATTTACTTGCGAAACTAGTTAATATTTGTTAAAATGATAATGTTTGTATACTGCTTTAAGTGGTATAAAAATAATTAAATATCTTTATAAAGGAAAGCGATATGAGGAAAAAAATATTTATCCCATTTATCCTAATTTTCAGCCTATTTCTGAGTTTATTGACTCCAAGTGTGTCAAATGTGCTGGCACAAGAACAGGGAGATGTCATTACTGAAATGACTGTCACAGATGCAGAAGGGAAACCCATCACAGGAGATATTAGTCAATGGCAGACCTTTCGTATCAACGGTAAGTTTAGCTTGCCAGATAATACTGTAAAGGCAGGTGACACAACAACAGTTACTCTACCTCCCGAAATACAATTTAGCGGTCAAGCGACTTTTGAACTTAGAGATGAGCAGAAAGAGCTAGTAGGTACAGGTGTTGTAAATAATAACAATCCTCGTGAAATTATCATTACCTATACCAAATATCCTGAAACTAAATCTGGGGTTAAGGGGTCATTCTATTTTTATGTAAAGTTTGATTTTAATGTTGTTCCGACACGCAAAGAAGTCCCAATTGATATTAAAGTCAGTGGCAAGATCATGCATGCTGGGAACGTCACTTATGAGGGTATCGGTCAAATCGACAAATCTGATATAGCCAAGTCAGGTTGGCAAGATAAAGATGATCCTAAAATAGGACATTTTTACATCGACATTAACCGAGGCAACAAGGATATGTCAGATATTAAATTGGTTGATGTATTAAAAGACCCAAATGTAACCTACATCCCTGACAGTTTCAGAATTTATAGAGGAACCCTTGATTTTAGGAATGGTGACTGGGGAATGTATGACGAAGAACTCATCACTGATGAAGTTCTTCCAGATCGCGATGCGGTCGCAAATAGCAATACATTTACGCTTCACTTTGGTAACCTTTTGAAAGATAAAGGTATTCGCATATTTTATGATGTGAAATTGGGACATACTCCAGTAGATAGTGAGAAGTTCCTCAACGATGCGACTTTGACAACTGCTGAAGGAATTGAGGAACTGGTTCATTCTGGCTATACTTTCTATGCAGCCGGTGGTAAGGCTGAAGGTTATGTTTACAAGATAAAAATCAAAAAAGTAAACGAACAAAGGGAAGCATTAGAAGGAGCAACTTTTGATGTTATCCGTGAGCGGACAGGTCGTTCTGTTGGTACCATCACTACTGATGCAAAAGGAGAAGGAACACTTGGAGATCTCCTGAACGATACCTACATTTTAAGAGAAACAGAGGCACCAAGAGGATATGTCAAAGCCGAAGATGTGAAAATTAATCCATCAGACTTTGATGCAGATACAAAATTAGCAACCAAACAAATTATTAACAAACAAGAAACCATCTCTATCCCAGTCACAAAGATTTGGGAAGGAGACCAGCCAACGATGCGTCCAGAAACGATTACCGTTCAACTCTTAGCAGATGGTGAGGAAGTTTCAGGTAAGACTCTTAAGTTAGATGCTACTTCTGATTGGAAAGGAACTTTTACTGATCTTCCAAAAATGAAAGACGGTAAAGAAATCGTCTATACCATCAAAGAAGTGGTTGTTCCGAAAGGTTACACTTCTGAAATTAGCGGTGATGCGACAACAGGTTATACTGTCACAAACACCTACAGAACTACCCCAACAACAGCTACCATTGTTGCCAAAAAAACACTGGAAAATAGAGATTTGTTGGCTGATGAATTCTCGTTTAAACTTGCCAAGGAAGATGGTGAGGTCATCAAGACAGTGACGAATGATGGCGCTGGGAATATTAAGTTTCCAGAACTCTCATTTGATAAGGCTGGGATTTATAATTACACCATCACAGAAGTGAAGGGTACTGATTCAACAATTACCTATGATGAAACCCCTGTAAAAGTTACTGTAACAGTTAAAGACAATGGCAAAGGACAGTTGGAAGCTCAGGTTTC
>NZ_KB904185.1 GCF_000380025.1 Streptococcus entericus DSM 14446 | reverse complement strand
GACGAGTATAAAACCAACTTTACCATCAAGGTCACAGGCACACCTGACACCAAGCAGATTGCCCATGTGCGCGCTGCGGTNTGGTCGGCAGACAAGGGACAAGATGACCTCAAATGGTACGAGCCTAAAGTCGTTAACAACCAGGCTCAAGTTAAGATTCATATTTCTAATCATTCCAATACATCGGATAATTATCATGTTCATGTCTACACTACCTATGAGGACAAAACAACTGTCGGTAGCAATTTAGGAACCTATAAAATTACACGCCCTCAAGGTGAACGAGCTAATGTTGAAGTTGTGGATCATGAAGAAGGCAAAAAAGATTTTCGAGTTCAGGTCACAGGGACTCATGGTGGCAGTAAAATCCAGCATGTCCGCGTCGCTGTGTGGTCGTCAGACAAGGGACAAGATGATTTGAAATGGTATGAGCCTAAGGTTTTTAATAATCAGGCAAGTGTTAAGGTTAACAAAGAAAATCATTCCAATACCTCAGATGACTACCACGTCCATGTCTATACGACCTATGAAGACAAAGTGACTATTGGGACAGACCTCGGTAAGATTAAATTATCATCAGCTAGCGGGAGTTACAAGGAAAAAAACCAACAATTTGCAGGTAAATTATTTAATGTAATTGGTGACTATGTAGCAAACGAGCATATGTTATCGCCTCTCGTTTCAGCAATTAAACATATCGAAGATAAGGGGTATCAAGTTGGTTTCAAACTTTCTGATGTTCGTACAAATAAAGGAATTGAGTATAATGCCAATAAACGCTTCTATAGTGCGAGCACCATTAAAGCACCATTTCTAGTCAGCTTAGCAGAGCAATATCCTGAGAAAATTGCAGAGCACCGTACAGTTATGGAGGCTGTTGCTAAGCAATCGAGCAATAGTGGCTATGCTCAATTGCACGAGAACTATGGTCAAGCGGTTATACATCACTGGGCTGATCAATCAGGTATTAGTCGTGATCGCATTAGTCGCCGATATCCAGATTTAACTCCAAAAGAACTCCATGCTCTTTGGGAAAGCAACTATGAGTACATCCAAGAGGGGGCTCATGGTAAACAGATTGGTGCTATGTTTGAGACACCAAATCTATCACCGATTAAGTCTGTTTTAGGACAAACTTATAAAACCCAGAGCAAGGCGGGATGGATTGGAGACTTGGACTATCAAGCAGCTAATGATGCGGGCATCATCTATACAACAAAAGGTGATTACATTGTCTCCATCATGTCTAATAGTTATGGTAATTTAGGACTTTTGAACCCATTAGTTAAATCCTTAGATCAATTCCATCAAAAGCTATAGTTCATTTTATTGCGATTTATCACAGTCTTAACTCAGATGAAACTTGGTCGCTGCTCTCTTCATCCTGCTTTTGATCTTTACTTCTCAGTTCATAACTAATTTTCCAAACAGAAAATTTGTCATAAAAAAGAGTAATGACGGGAAATTTTAGAAGGCTACAATCGCTTCGAGTTATCACAACAGCGAAACTTCAATAAAGTAAACTAAGTAACTAATCTATCTTTTAAATTTTTGTTCTACACCGTAAGGCATAAATAAGCATAATATCCTAGAGGGAATCAAAAAACGATTAGATTTATAGGCTTAGCAGACAAAATAAAGAAATTGTGATAAAAAATTTGAAAATAGCAGTTCTACCACTCCTTGATGACCTGGTCAAGAAGTAGATGACATAAAATTTTAGTGATAATGTCAACTGATTTGAATGATGGTTACTAGGAAATTAAGCTCTTTATTAACTGTATTAGACTGATTGCACCTAAGCCTGAGAGAGGATAAATTTTATCCTCTCTTATTTTATGTTTATGGCTAGAAACCATAAAAAGTACACCAAAGTTATTTTTTTGACCTAATTTTAGGTGTGCAGTCCATAATTCCTAAGATGGATTCACCCACTATAGCCTTGGTCTTACGAGCTTTAAACCTTAAAAAAAGTAACGATAAGGATTAAACCTGTCCAGCAACAGGGAAATCCTTATCGTTTTTTCTGTGCTTCGGAGAATAAGAGTTTGCTAGGCAGGAGTTGCTTGAGAACATTCAAAAACTGGGTAGTAATGATTAGATAATTTATTGACTTGATATAAAAACTTGATTTTTTTAAAGGAACGGTGTAAACTATACCAGTAAGCGTTTTCTTGTTTAAAATAAAAAACCTGTTAACTTTTGTTAAAAAAATCACAAAAAGGGGTTTACAAATGAATGGGAAAGTTGTATAATGAACATGTAAAACAAATGTGAAAAAATTAACAAGAAAAATCTTGTTAAACAGAGGAGGAAAACCCATGGCTGAAAAATCAGTTAAACCAGAAGACAAAACACTTAAAGCTCAAGCTCACGTGGATGAGTTGGTGCAAAAAGGTCTTGTTGCGCTCGATGCTTTCCGTCAACTGAACCAAGAACAGGTTGACTACATTGTGGCAAAAGCATCTGTTGCTGCCCTTGATGCGCACGGTATCTTGGCACAGCATGCTTACGAAGAAACAGGACGTGGTGTTTTTGAAGATAAGGCCACCAAAAACCTCTTTGCCTGTGAGCACGTGGTCAACAATATGCGTGGTGTGAAAACTGTTGGAGTTATCTCAGATGATCCAATCACAGGTATCACACAAATCGCTGAGCCAGTTGGTGTAGTCTGCGGTGTTACCCCAACAACCAACCCGACCTCAACCACTATCTTCAAATCTCTGATTGCCCTGAAAACCCGTAACCCAATCGTCTTTGGTTTCCACCCATCAGCTCAAGAATCATCAGCTCATGCAGCGCAAATCGTGCGTGATGCAGCGATTGCAGCAGGTGCTCCTGAAAACTGTATTCAATGGATTACTGAGCCTTCTATGGAGGCAACAGCAGCTCTGATGAACCACGACGGTATCGCAACCATCCTTGCGACAGGTGGTAACGCCATGGTGCGTGCAGCCTACTCATGTGGTAAACCAGCGCTCGGTGTTGGTGCAGGTAACGTCCCAGCTTATGTAGAAAAATCTGCAGACATCAAGCAAGCGGTACATGACATCGTGATGTCTAAGTCCTTTGATAATGGGATGGTTTGTGCGTCTGAGCAAGCTGTTATTATCGATAAAGAGATCTACGATGACTTCGTGGACGAATTCAAATCTTACCACACCTACTTTGTCAACAAGAAAGAAAAAGCCCTCCTTGAAGAGTTCTGCTTCGGCGTGAAAGCCAACAGCAAAAACTGTGCAGGTGCTAAGCTCAATGCGGACATCGTTGGTAAACCAGCAGCATGGATTGCAGAGCAAGCAGGCTTCAAAGTACCAGAAGGTACCAACATCTTAGCGGCAGAATGTGCTGAAGTTGGTGAAAACGAACCGCTAACTCGTGAAAAACTCTCTCCAGTTATCGCTGTTTTGAAAGCAGAGGACACCGAAGATGGTCTTGAAAAAGCCCGTCAAATGGTCGAATTCCATGGTCTTGGTCACTCTGCGGCGATCCATACTAAAGACGAAGCTCTTGCCAAAGAATTTGGTACCCGTGTGCGTGCCATGCGTGTTATCTGGAACTCTCCATCAACTTTCGGTGGTATCGGGGACGTTTACAACGCCTTTATTCCATCATTGACCCTTGGTTGTGGTTCTTACGGTCGCAACTCAGTTGGTGACAACGTGAGTGCTGTCAACCTCCTCAACATCAAGAAAGTCGGAAAAAGGAGAAACAACATGCAATGGTTCAAAGTACCTTCTAAGATTTACTTCGAGCGCAATTCTATTCAATACCTGCAAACTGCAGAAGGTCTTGAGCGTGTCATGATTGTGACAGACAAGTCCATCGAAAAACTAGGGTTTGTGCAACGTGTGATTGACCAGCTCAACCTGCGTTCTAACAAAGTGACGGTTCAAGTCTTCTCAGATGTTGAGCCAGATCCAGACATCACCACTGTTCGTCGTGGTGCCGAAGTGATGCGTGCCTTTGAGCCAGATACCATTATCGCTTTAGGTGGTGGTTCTCCAATGGACGCTGCGAAAATCATGTGGCTCTTCTACGAGCAACCAGAAGTGGACTTCCGTGATTTGGTTCAAAAATTCATGGACATCCGTAAACGTGCTTTCCGCTTCCCATCATTGGGTGCAAAAGCTAAGTACATCGGTATCCCAACCACATCTGGTACGGGTTCAGAAGTAACGCCATTTGCGGTTGTGTCTGACAAGGCCAATAACCGCAAGTACCCATTGGCGGATTACTCATTGACACCAACTATTGCCATTGTGGATCCAGCTCTTGTAGAGACTGTGCCAGGATTTATCGCGGCAGATACCGGTATGGACGTCTTGACCCACGCGACAGAAGCTTATACCTCAAACTTTGCTAACGACTACACAGATGGTCTCGCTCTTCAAGCCATCAAGTTAGTCTTTGAATACCTTGAAAAATCAGTCAATGATTTTGACAGCGAAGCGCGCGAGAAAATGCACAATGCTTCTACCATGGCTGGTATGGCCTTTGCCAACGCCTTCCTCGGTATGAGCCACTCTATGGCGCACAAGATTGGCGGACGCTTCCACACTGTACACGGTCGGACAAACGCCATTCTCTTGCCATACGTCATCCGCTACAATGGTACTCGCCCATCTAAGACGACAACATGGCCGAAGTACAACTACTGGAAGGCTGATGTGAAATTCCAAGAAATCGCTCGTATGCTTGGTTTGCCATGCGCTACACCAGAAGAAGCGGTTGAGGCTTATGCTAAGGCTGTGTATGACCTCGGTGTGCGTGTCGGTATCAAGATGAACCTGCGTGACCAAGGTGTCGACGAGAAAGAACTCAAGAAATACTCTCGTGAATTGGCTCTTCTGGCTTACGAAGACCAATGTTCACCAGCTAACCCACGCTTGCCAATGGTTGACCACATGCAAGAAATCATCGAAGATGCCTACTACGGCTACGCAGAACGCCCAGGACGTCGGAAATAAGAAAAATAAAAGGAAAAGCAATCAGGTAAACTGATTGCTTTTTTCTTGACAAGACTATCGCACTGCGATATAATCAATGTATAACGAACCTCGATATATCGAGAGACGAAAGGAGTGCTATGCAGGAGAAGATTAAGCGGGTCTACATTCCCATGACCGAATCAGCCTTCTATATCCTCTTTGCCTTACAAGAGGAGCGGCACGGGTATGAGATTACCCAGCGGACCAAGGAGCTAACTGCTGGACAGGTCGTCATCAGCCCTGGTACCATGTACGGTACCTTATCCAAGATGGAAAAGGATGGCTTGATTGGTTTTGTAAGAGAAGTCGACAAGCGAAAGCTTTATCAGATTACAGACTTGGGCAAAGAAGTCCTAACGATTGAACTCGCTCGGATTGAGCGTTTGTATAAAACCAGTAGAGGAGAAAGCCTATGAGCACCAAAACAGCATTAAAATTCTTTTTTATCACGGATTTTGAGGAAGAAGCCGCTTACCTTGCGGCCATGCACCGGAAAGGCTGGAAGTTGACCAAGATTAGCTTTGACTGCCTCTTTCATTTTGAAGCAACTGCACCTGAAGAGGTGGTCTACCAGCTTGACTTTAAGGACAATGGCAGAGCAGATCAGGAGAGTTACTACCAACTCTATCAAGACTACGGCTGGGAACCTGTGACCACCTGTAACAGCTTTGAAATTTTTAGAAAACCTGCCAGCCAAGTGGAAAATGATGACATTTTCAGCGACGTGATGAGTCGCTGGGACATGATTGGTCAGATTTTTAAGAGGCGTTTTCTGGTTCTAGTCATGACCGTGATAATCCTATTGGGTCTGGGGCTTTGGTTTAGGCAAATCGGATTTGTGCTGATGGTCGCTCTGATAGATGTACCGATCGCTCTCTATGTCGCTTATCGATTCTACCGATTAAAAAGGAAATATGGAGGTATGTGAGATGTGTCAGAAAAACAAACAGAAACAGGAGACAGTCCTTCCAGTGTTCCAATTAAATGTAGCAACTTTTTTGAGTTTTACCCTGCCTCGCACCAATCTGGTAGCCACTACCTTATCTGGCTGGGGGGTCAATCTTCTGGCTCTGGTTCAGCTAGTCTTGATGTCACTTTTAGTGATGCGATTCTTCAGACAAAAGAAGTCTTCTCGGTCTTAAGACTGAAATTAGCACTCTTGGCAAAAGAGTGCTAATTTTTTCTTGACAAGGAGAGAGGATGGTGTATAATAGGAGTATAAGATTTAGCACTCGATACTTTAGAGTGCTAATAGAAAGGAGCTCGTTATGATTACCCAACGGCAGACAGAGATTCTGAATCTGATTGTGGAGCTCTTTACTCAGCACCATGAGCCGATTGGCTCCAAAGCCTTGAAAGACGTCTTGTCATCTAGTTCGGCGACCATTCGCAACGACATGGCAAAACTTGAGCAGTTGGGCTTGCTGGAAAAGGCGCATACCTCAAGCGGTCGTCTGCCTAGTCGAGCTGGGTTTCAGTATTTCGTAACCCACACGCTCAATCGAGAGTGGATGGACGAGGCCGATGTCTATCAGGTGGTCAAGGCCTTTGACTTTGAAGCCTTTCGCCTAGAGGACATCTTGGAGCGGGCGGCACAGGTGCTGGCAGAGATGACAGGCTACACGGCTGTCTTGCTCGATGTGGAGCCGACCCAGCAACGCTTGACCAAGTTTGATGTGGTGCAGCTGAGTAGCCATGACGCCTTAGCTGTCTTGACACTCGATGCTTCTAAGCCTGTCACCGTTCAGTTTGCCATTCCAAAAAACTGGTTGACACGAGATTTAGCGACCCTCAAGCAGTTGGTCGATGAGCGTTTCACCGGGCAAACGGTCTTGGACATCCACTACCGCCTGCGGACGGAGATTCCTCAAGTGGTGCAGCGCTATTTCACCACGACAGATAATGTGCTGGATGTCATGGACTATCTTTTTCAGCCTCTTTTCCAAGACACTGTCTTTGTCGCTGGGAAAATGGCTGCGCTGACCTACGGCAGTCCAGAGACCTATCAGTTTTTGGATAGCCCACAAGCCTTGGCGGTCAGCCTGCGGTCAACCGTGACAGAGCAGGAGCCGACCGCTATCTTGGTCGGTGATGCACGAGAGCCTGTCTTGAGTGAGCTGACCGTCATTCATCACCGCTTTCCAGTCCCTTATCGGGGCATGGGGCAGATGAGCTTGATTGGACCGATTGACATGGATTACCATCGGCAGATGAGCCGCATCAATGTCATCAGTCGAGTCCTCTTCATGAAGCTGCAAGACTATTACCGCTATCTCAATAGCAATCATTACGAAGTACATTAAAGGAGGAAGCATGTCAGAAGAAGTGAAACAAGACGACATTCTTGAAGAAGAAGGTGTCGACGAATCAATCGAAGTAACCGAAGAAGTCACTGAAAGCCCAGAAAAAACAGAGCTGGAAATTGCCACGGAGCGAGCAGAAGAGTTTGAAAACAAATACCTGCGAGCCCACGCTGAAATGCAAAACATTCAGCGCCGTGCCAGTGAAGAACGCCAGACCCTGCAACGCTACCGTTCGCAGGACTTGGCAAAAAAAATCTTGCCTAGTCTGGACAACTTAGAGCGTGCCTTGGCTGTTGAAGGCTTGACGGACGACGTCAAAAAAGGCATCGAAATGGTGCAGGATAGTCTCCTCCAAGCTCTGAAAGAAGAAGGTGTTGAAGAGGTTGAGACAACAACTTTTGATCCAAATCTCCACATGGCGGTTCAAACCCTGCCAGCTGAGGATGACAACCCAGCAGACACGATCGCCCAAGTCTTCCAAAAAGGCTACAAACTCCATGAACGCCTGCTTAGACCAGCTATGGTGGTGGTGTATAGTTAAGCTGAGGTAGGTTTGTTTTGGAGAAAATTTTAGAAATTCTCAATCCTGTTATTGAGGTCTTTATTGACAAGTATAATGATATTTGGAGCCTTCTGAAGAGTTATCTATCACCAAGTGTTAATAATATTGCTGATAAATTATCGGACAAATTTTGGTTTATTTTACCTAGACTAATTATACTATTTGTTGTTATTTGGTTCCTTTGTCTTCCGATTCTGAGACTTGTCATAGGGTTTATTAAAAACTTCTTTAGATATCTCATAGAAAGTATAAAAAGAGAACCACTACCTATTAGGACAACTAGAATAGATGAAGATGGTACAAGGCATTATTTCGTTAGTAGACTTGAAATTAGTAAATTAAATCAGTTTAAGTCTTGGAATCAAGGTACTGTGATACGTAGTTCTAAAAAAGGAGCATATGGAAAGGTTAATAAGTCACGCATACAATCTATACATACGAGTAGAGAATGTCGCGATTGGTTATATAATTTAAAACATTTCTTAAAGCATTGGGATAAAATTGAATTCATTGTAGAGGTTGAAAACTACTTAGATTAATTCTTATGCTATTTCGTCCGAAATGACGGTAAACTATGTAAAGCTATTAATGATTTAGCGAGCTTCACTCGCTAACCGATATTTCTCGCCGTGGCGACATAGAGGATAATGTTGAGACTTCAGGCTCAACATTGAGCCGGTGAAATCCAGTCTGATGGAGCACAGGAAAGTCTGTGGCAACGATAGTTGACACAAAGACTTTGCTTGTGCGTCACAGACTTAGTTCACGGCGGTCCCGCCACCTAAGAGAAACATCAAAAAAATAAAAAATAAGAGGTAAAACACATGTCTAAAATTATCGGTATTGACTTAGGTACAACTAACTCAGCAGTAGCAGTTCTTGAAGGAACTGAAAGCAAAATCATCGCTAACCCAGAAGGTAACCGCACAACGCCATCTGTTGTGTCTTTCAAAAATGGTGAGATCATCGTGGGTGATGCGGCAAAACGCCAAGCAGTAACTAACCCAGATACCATCATCTCCATCAAATCTAAGATGGGAACATCTGAAAAAGTCTCTGCCAACGGCAAAGAATATACTCCGCAAGAAATCTCAGCCATGATTCTGCAATACCTCAAAGGCTATGCAGAAGATTACCTTGGTGAGAAAGTGACTAAGGCAGTCATCACTGTTCCTGCCTACTTCAACGACGCGCAACGTCAAGCGACCAAAGACGCTGGTAAAATCGCTGGTCTTGAAGTAGAGCGTATCGTCAACGAGCCAACCGCAGCAGCTCTTGCTTATGGTCTTGACAAGACAGACAAAGAAGAAAAAATCTTGGTCTTTGACCTTGGTGGTGGTACCTTTGACGTGTCTATCCTAGAACTTGGTGATGGGGTCTTCGACGTTCTCGCAACTGCTGGTGATAACAAACTCGGTGGTGACGACTTTGACCAGAAAATCATCGACCACATGGTGGCTGAATTCAAGAAAGAAAACGGCATCGACTTGTCAGCTGACAAGATGGCTCTTCAACGCTTGAAAGATGCAGCTGAAAAAGCCAAGAAGGACCTGTCAGGTGTGACCCAGACCCAAATCAGCTTGCCGTTCATCACAGCGGGAGCGGCTGGACCACTCCACTTGGAAATGACCCTGACGCGTGCGAAATTTGATGAATTGACCCATGACTTGGTAGAGCGTACCAAAGTGCCTGTTCGCCAAGCTCTTTCTGACGCTGGTTTGTCAGCTTCTGAAATTGATGAGGTTATCCTTGTTGGTGGGTCAACCCGTATTCCAGCGGTAGTTGAAGCTGTCCGCAAGGAAACAGGTAAAGAACCAAACAAATCTGTTAACCCTGACGAAGTGGTTGCCATGGGTGCCGCTATCCAAGGTGGTGTCATCACTGGTGATGTGAAGGACGTTGTTCTCTTAGACGTTACGCCATTGTCACTCGGTATCGAGACTATGGGTGGGGTCTTCACTAAACTCATCGATCGCAACACAACCATCCCAACTTCTAAATCACAAGTCTTCTCAACAGCCGCTGATAACCAGCCAGCTGTAGACATCCACGTTCTTCAAGGTGAGCGCCCGATGGCAGCAGACAACAAAACACTTGGTCGCTTCCAGTTGACTGACATTCCAGCAGCACCTCGCGGTATCCCTCAAATCGAAGTAACTTTCGACATTGACAAGAACGGTATCGTGTCTGTTAAGGCCAAAGATCTTGGTACCCAAAAAGAGCAAACCATTGTCATCAAGTCTAACGATGGCTTGTCTGAAGAAGAGATTGAGCGCATGATGAAAGACGCTGAAGCCAACGCTGAAGCCGATGCGAAGCGTAAAGAAGAAGTGGATCTTCGTAACAACGTGGACCAAGCCATCTTTGCGACTGAAAAGACCATCAAGGAAACCGAAGGCAAAGGCTTTGACGCTGAGCGTGACGCTGCCCAAGCTGCTTTGGACGAACTCAAAGCTGCCCAAGAAGCCAACAACTTGGACGATATGAAAGCTAAATTTGACAACCTCAATGAGAAAGCGCAAGCCTTGGCGGTGAAAATGTATGAGCAAGCCGCAACAGCTCAACAAGCTGCCGCAGGCGCAGAAGGTGCTAGCCAAGCTAACCCAGCAGGTGACGATGTCGTAGACGGCGAATTTACGGAGAAATAAAAGATATAGACCGTTTAAACTTCGTATGAAAATAGGTCGCAGATCGGCGTCCCTTCAACAACTTACATCAGTAGGAGGAATTGTTATGTCACTGGTAGATAATAAAAGGAACGCTGTTGCTTTTTATGAAACAGCCTATCTGGGGAATCCTAGGGAAGCAGTGGAACGGTATGTTGGAGAAAACTATCTCCAACACAATCCTAAAGTGGAAGATGGCAAAGCGGGATTTATTGCTTATTTTGAAGAAATGAAGCAATACTGTCCAAATAAGGAAATTGAGTTTGTTAGAGTCATCGGAGAAGGTGATTTAGTTGCTCTTCACACCCATCAAACTTGGGGGGCTCCTGAGAATAAGGAGTATGTGACCATGGATTTCTTCCGTTTTGAAGAGGGTAAAATTGTAGAACACTGGGATTCGATTCAAGAGGTCATGCCGACCAAGTCAGGCAGGACAATGTACTAATTTTATAAATAGGATTAGCACTTTACCAACAAACCAGAGGTTGACACCCAGCCTCTGGTTTTCGGGTAATGGAAAAACTTTCCAACTAAATGTGACTTGCTGCTCTGCTATGGCGAACGAAGCGAGCTCTTAACGGATACTTTTCGTCGTAGCAAGAGTGAGGATAGCGATTTGTCGCAATTCTCACGGCGGTCTTCTGAGATTTTGGCTCAGAATTTAGCCATGGAACTCCGAAGGAGATCGCTGGCGTCCGTGCTACTTAAGAAAAGTATCAAGAAAAAACCGAAAGGTAAAATTATGAATAACACAGAATACTACGACCGATTAGGCGTCTCCAAGTCTGCGTCGCAAGACGAGATTAAAAAGGCCTATCGGAAATTATCTAAAAAATACCACCCAGACATCAACAAGGAAGCTGGGGCGGAGCAAAAATACAAGGACATCCAAGAGGCCTATGAGACGCTCGGTGACGAGCAAAAACGGGCCAGCTATGACCAGTTTGGACCTGCTGGAGCAGGCGGTGGTTTTGGTGGCGGTGGCTTCGGCGGCTTTGATGGCTTCTCTGGCGGCGGTTTTGGTGGCTTCGAGGACATCTTCTCTAGCTTTTTCGGTGGTGGCGGTGGTTCTCGGAATCCCAATGCCCCCCGTCAGGGCGATGATCTTCAGTATCCAATCCGTATCAGCTTTGAAGAAGCTATCTTTGGTACGGAGAAAGAAATCAGCTACCAACGTCAATCCACTTGTGGGACATGTAGTGGGTCAGGGGCCAAGCCAGGTACCAGTCCTGTGACCTGTGGACGGTGTCATGGTCAAGGGGTGATCAATGTTGATACGCAAACACCGCTTGGCATGATGCGTCGTCAGATGACTTGTGATGTCTGTCACGGACGAGGCAAGGAGATCAAAGACCCATGTCAGACCTGTCACGGTACAGGTCATGAGACTAAAGTACATAAGCTATCAGTGAAAATACCTGCTGGAGCAGAAAGCGGGCTCAGACTACGTCATTTAGGTGGCGGAGAAGCAGGTTTCAATGGTGGTCCTTACGGTGACTTATATGTCATCATCACCGTTCTCCAGAGCGATAAATTCAAACGCGATGGCACAACGATTTACTACAGCATGGACATCAATTTTGTTCAGGCGGCTCTCGGTGATACAGTTGAGGTGCCAACAGTTCACGGTGCTGTTGAGATGAGCATCCCAGCAGGGACACAGACAGGCAAGACTTTCCGCCTTAAAGGTAAAGGGGCGCCACATGTCAGAAGTGGTGCAGTTGGCGACCAGCATGTGACCGTCAACATCGTGACCCCAACCAAGCTCAACGACGGTCAGAAAGCTGCGCTCAGAGATTTTGCGGCAGCCAGCGGCTTGGATGATGTCCATCCTAAACGCAAAGGTTTCTTTGACAAGGTGAAAGATGCCCTGGAAGAGCTATAAGAACAGCTCTGCTATTTTTCCAAAGCCCTGCGGGGCTTTTTTTTGGCGAAATGGTCAGAGAAATCAGAAAATTTTAGGGAATCCAGCTATCAAATTGTTTTAAAATATGATAGAATAAAGGGGCACCTGGTAACGTGGGGGCTTGAGTAACGCTGCTAAATCAAGTTGATTTTGTCTGGTTTAGCATGACGATATTATTCTAGCAGTAACATGTCGAGGTGAGACTAGAGACGACACGATAAAGGAGAACCTTATGGCAACTTACAATCACAAAGACATTGAGCCCAAGTGGCAGAAGTACTGGGCAGACAATCACAGCTTTAAGACAAGCACAGACAGTAGCAAGCCGAATTTTTATGCCCTAGACATGTTTCCTTACCCATCAGGAGCAGGTCTCCACGTGGGACACCCTGAGGGGTATACAGCGACAGATATCCTCAGCCGTTACAAGCGGTCGCAAGGTTACAATGTCCTTCACCCTATGGGCTGGGATGCCTTTGGTCTGCCGGCTGAGCAGTACGCTATGGACACGGGCAATGACCCCGCTGACTTTACGGCAGAGAATATTGCCAATTTCAAACGTCAGATTAACGCTCTAGGCTTTTCCTATGACTGGGATCGGGAAATCAATACGACTGACCCTGACTACTACAAATGGACCCAGTGGATTTTTACCAAGCTTTATGAAAAAGGGCTGGCCTATGAAGCTGAAGTGCCTGTCAACTGGGTAGAGGAATTGGGGACAGCCATCGCCAACGAAGAAGTCCTGCCAGACGGCACGTCTGAACGGGGTGGTTATCCAGTCGTTCGCAAGCCGATGCGCCAGTGGATGCTGAAAATTACCGCCTATGCAGAGCGTCTCCTCAATGACTTGGAAGAGCTGGACTGGCCAGAATCCATCAAGGACATGCAGCGCAACTGGATTGGCAAATCAACAGGTGCCAACGTGACGTTTAAGATTAAAGACACCAACAAGGACTTCACCGTCTTTACCACACGGCCTGATACCCTTTTTGGAGCGACTTATGCGGTTTTGGCGCCAGAGCATGTCCTGGTCGAAGAGATTACCACTGCTGATCAAGCCCAAGCTGTTGCAGACTACAAGCACCAAGCTAGTCTCAAGTCGGATTTGGCTCGGACAGACCTCAATAAGGACAAGACAGGTGTTTGGACGGGTGCCTATGCCATCAACCCTGTCAATGGGCGTGAAATTCCCATCTGGATTGCGGACTATGTCTTAGCGAGCTACGGGACAGGTGCCATCATGGCGGTTCCTGCCCATGATGAGCGGGATTGGGACTTTGCCAAGGCCTTTGACCTTGAGATTATTCCTGTCCTTGAGGGCGGCAACGTCCAAGAAGCAGCTTATACAGAAGATGGCGTTCATATCAACTCTGACTTCCTGAATGGACTGGATAAGGCAGAGGCTATCGCTAAGATGGTGGCTTGGTTAGAAGAAAACGGCGTTGGTAACGAGAAAATCAGCTACCGCCTCCGCGACTGGCTCTTCAGCCGCCAACGTTACTGGGGTGAGCCGATTCCGATTATCCATTGGGAAGATGGCATCAGCACAGCTCTGTCTGAGAGCGAGTTGCCGCTGATCTTGCCGAAAACCAGTGACATCAAGCCGTCTGGGACAGGTGAGAGCCCATTGGCCAACCTGACGGACTGGCTGACCGTGACCCGTGAAGATGGGGTCAAGGGTCGTCGTGAGACCAACACCATGCCGCAATGGGCAGGCTCAAGCTGGTATTACCTGCGCTACATTGATCCGAAAAATAGCGAAAAATTGGCAGACGAAGACCTTCTCAAGGCCTGGTTGCCAGTTGATATTTACATCGGTGGGGCTGAGCATGCCGTGCTTCACCTGCTCTATGCCCGCTTCTGGCATAAGTTCCTCTACGACATTGGCGTGGTGCCGACCAAGGAGCCTTTCCAAAAACTCTTTAACCAAGGGATGATTTTGGGGACTAGTTACCGTGATGGCCGTGGGGCGCTGGTGGCTAGTGACAAGGTAGAAAAACGTGATGGCAGCTTCTTCCATGTGGAAACGGGTGAAGAGCTAGTACAATTACCAGCCAAGATGTCCAAGTCCCTCAAGAACGTGGTCAATCCTGACGATGTGGTCAACCAGTACGGAGCGGATACTCTGCGGGTTTACGAGATGTTCATGGGGCCACTTGATGCGTCTATCGCTTGGAGCGAGGAAGGTCTGGAGGGCAGCCGCAAGTTCCTCGACCGTGTTTACCGCCTGATTACGACCAAGTCATTGGTTGTGGACAACAGCGGAGCGCTGGACAAGGTGTACCATGAGACAGTGAAAGTCGTCACTGAGCATATTGAAGAGCTCAAGTTCAACACAGCCATTGCCCAAATGATGATTTTCGTCAACGCTGCCAACAAAGAAGACCAGCTCTATCTCGACTATGCCAAAGGCTTTATCCAGCTGCTAGCACCATTTGCACCGCACTTGGGTGAGGAACTTTGGGCAAGCGTGACAGGTGCAACAGATGGCATTTCCTATGTGACCTGGCCAACCTATGATGAGAGCAAGCTGGTCGAAGACGAAATCGAAATCGTCGTCCAAATCAAGGGAAAGGTCAAAGCTCGCCTAACGGTTGCCAAAGACCTGAGCCAAGAAGAGCTGGAGAAAACTGCTCTGGCAGATAGCAAAGTCCAAGCCGAGATTGCAGGACAGACGGTGGTCAAGGTCATTGTTGTGCCAAACAAATTGGTTAATATTGTGACGAAATAGAAATTGAAAATCCGCCGTTTCGGGCGGATTTTTTGGGTATTGAGTGGATGATCAACTGAACCAATTTATAAAAATAAAACCCAGATAGTTTTCCAGATGATATGCGTACCAGCATGAGCAAGCATAGCATAATGAATGCCGTGTTTCCGATAGAGGTAACCAAAACCGAGTCCGCTGATTCCGTTTAGTAAAAAAGAACGGAAGATGAGAAGAGGGTTAACTCTCCGAACATCAGTTTAGTCGCAGGGAGATGACCAGCAGCAAAGAGTAGGGCAGTCAGAATATTGCAGGATATCAGTACGTTATTAGGGATTGTTTTTGAGTGGCGGTAGAATGCTTTCCAAATGAGTAAAGAGAATAGGGACAATTACTTTCAACATTGCCCAATGTCGTCCTCAAATGACCTTTTGTCGTCTATCACTAATGTCTTGCGATGGTCTGAGAGCCTGGTTCTTAAATCCACTTAATTTGTGATGGTCTGAATCACATCACTTGTCACATCCCCAATCGCAAACCATTCTGTCATCGTGTTTCCCTCCCCAATTTTTCTTTATTATAGCATAAAAACCAGCCAAGTTGACAACCCTGTCAACCTACTGTCAAGCTCTGCTATTTTTGATATAATAGGAAAAAAGAAAAATTTTTGATAAAAAGACTTGCTCATGACCCAAGGTCACATGATAAGCTATACTTAGAAAGGAGGTGAAAGAAATGTCACACTATACCACAGGTGAATTGGCTAAAATTGCTGGCGTTACTGTTCGCACGGTTCAGTATTACGACAAACAAGGTCTGCTCAGCCCGTCTGACTGGACTGAGGGCGGTCGTAGGCTCTACACAGAGGGAGACTTGGAGCAGCTCCGCTTGATTTGCTACCTGCGTGAGCTAGACTTTTCACTGGCACAAATCAAGGATTTGCTTGATGAAAAAGAAGCGACTGCTGTCCTCGTAACCCTCTTGGACAGCCACATCGCTGACTTGGAAAAAGCTGCTCAGGAGCAGGCGGACAAGCTCCGAGAACTTTATACCTTGCGAAAAGGACTTCAAGAAGACCAGCCGATTACCTTAAACCAACTTCCTGGCATTTCTCTAACCATGACACAAAATCATCGCTGGCATCGTTTTATCAGCAAACAATTGCTTAAATTGCTCCCTCTAGTTCTTAGCTTTATCGGACTGGCTTTGTTGGTTGGAAAAAGTGGGCAAAATTGGCTCATGCTCCCAGCCATCCTCCTCTATCTAGTGGGAATCGGCTACTGGATTTGGAACTATTATCAACAGATTAGCTATATCTGCCCCCTCTGCAAAGAAACCTTCAAACCGAACTTCAAAACCTTTTTCTTTGCAAGACACACCCCTCGCACCCGCAAGCTGACCTGCCCACATTGTCACCAGACAACTTACTGCGTGGAAATAGTGAAAGAAACCAGTACACCTTAACTCAAGGAGGACAAGACTTGCTTACCTCTTATAAATCTGCGCTAAAATTTGTTTTAGCCCTGTCACCCCTAGCACTTGTTGCAGGTTACTCTACTGCTATTTATACTTGGGAAAATTTGACTACTGAAAATAGGATGTTACTCCTTTCCAAATTACCCTCATTTACGATGTATCTTGTCCTGATGACACTCCAATCCCTCTCTTATGCCATTATTTTAGGTTCTATTGGGTATTTATTAGCCCATAAAATTGGGCTTATCAAGGATTTTACAGTTCAGAAAATAGGTTTGAAAGTAACAGCAGTGATAGCAATAGTAAATGGATTTATCCTCAGTTTGGACAAATCATTATTCGGACATCTTTCTCAAATCGCTCAGACTTATGCTGACAAACCAACATTAGCAACTTGGGTAGCATCTATAACCTACGGTGGAGTTATTGAAGAAATCATCATGAGATTATTTCTGATGTCCGTATACGATGGGTACCCATATCTATTTTTGGATTTGGATGAGTATAAATCTTATTCGAGAGGATGATTAAAAAGAACGATAAAAGGAAGGAGAATGGGCCAGATTGCCATGATTGTCCTGTCATCATGGCGGTTTGTCCCATTCTCTTTTCAGCTGTCGTTAAGCACTTGTCTTATCTATGGAGCCGGTGGGAGTCGAAACCACGTCCAAACACCTGCCAACACATTCGTCTACAACCATAGGTGATGTGTTGCTTTAACTAATCACCGACACACCACTCAGGCCTGTGACCAGCGAGTTTCTCGTTCTTACTAGTGAGGTCGAAACAGCCCTAACTAGCCAGCTTACTAAATTAAGACTTCAGGTTGCCGTAAGCAAACAGCCGTCAGTCAAAAGACAAAGATTAATACTAGCATGAAACCAATCAAACTTGTAAGCATCGTTACCAAGTAACGGTCACTCGTTTCTTTGCTGATTTCCAACTTCCAACAGTCTACTTCCAGACTGTTTTGGGGGAATCGGTAGGGGAAGCCCCTTTAGATTAGATATTGCGCTGGGGAGTTTTTTCCAAATGCCATTATTTAAAACGTTACACTAATGTTAGTTGATAGATGCTAGTTTACACTACTGAGATTGTAAACTAGTGTCTGTTTTTTTGTTTACTTTTACGATATGCTGTGGCATCGGAGCTTAAAAAATATTTTTTCAAAAAATGACTTGACTTTATCTGAAAATTTGATAAAATATTTCAAGAAATAAGGACTTTTAAGGTGGGACAGAGAGCCTACTAAGGGACTTCGACAGTAAAAAGAAAAAGGTATTGGATTTTTCTGTATCATCGAATAACCAAGTAAGTCTCATTTCGGTATCATTGGGACTTATTTTTATGCCAAAAATCAGTCTCATCAAGAAAAGGAGAAGACATGGCAGAGAAAAAATTATTGTTTGATATTCACGAGAGCCCTGATTTGGGGAAAGGGTTGTTGCTCAGTATTCAGCACGTGTTTGCGATGTTTGGCGCAACGATTTTAGTGCCACTGCTATTAGGAATGTCGGTGTCAACAGCCTTGCTAGCTTCTGGTATAGGGACCTTGATTTATATGGTGTCAACCAAATTCAGTGTTCCGGTTTATCTAGGTTCATCGTTTGCCTACATTTCAGCGATGGGATTTGCCAAAGAGCAGATGGGAGGAGACATTTCAGCAGCACAGACAGGTATTATTCTTGTCGGTTTGGTCTATGTCCTTGTGGCTTTGTTGGTTGGTAAGGTCGGTACAGCGTGGATTGATAGGCTCTTGCCACCTGTTGTTATCGGGCCGATGATTATTGTGATTGGTCTTGGGTTGGCTAATACTGCTGTAACTAGCGCAGGTTTTGTTAAAGACGGTGACTGGCGCAACATGCTGGTAGCAGGGGTCAGCTTTATGATTGCCGTCTTGGTTCAAACCAAGGGCAAAGGTTTTATGAAGGTCATTCCCTTCTTGATTGCCATTGCTGGTGGCTACATCGTGGCTGCTTTGATTGGGTTGGTTGACTTTACTCCTGTTAAGGAAGCTGCGTGGTTTGCTCTACCGACCATTAGCCTACCATTTGCCACTGGTATCGAGAGTTTTGGTCAGTACAAATTTTACTTTGGTCCAGAAGCGCTAGCTATTCTACCGATTGCTATTGTAACCATTGCCGAGCATATCGGCGACCACATGGTTCTAGGTGAAATTACTGGTCGGAATTTCTTGAAAGAACCTGGGCTCAATCGTACCCTAATCGGTGACGGGGTGGCAACGGCATTCTCAGCCTTTATCGGAGGTCCTGCTAATACGACTTATGGTGAGAATACGGGGGTTATTGGGATGACACGGATTGCCAGCGTGTCAGTCATCCGTCACGCAGCCTTCATCGCTATTGGTCTTAGCTTCTGTGCCAAGTTTACCGCGCTCATTTCAACGATTCCAACAGCAGTATTGGGAGGGATGTCCATTCTTCTTTATGGGGTTATCGCCAGCAACGGTCTTAAAGTATTGATCAAGTCAAAAGTCAACTTTGGGGCTTCGCGTAACCTTGTTATCGCCTCTGCGATGCTGGTGCTCGGTCTTGGCGGAGCGGTTTTGCAGCTCGGCTCTAGCTTGGTCATCTCAGGGACAGCCCTAGCAGCTATTGTTGGTGTCTTGCTCAATTTGATTTTACCAAAAGAATCAACAGAATAAACAGTCAAAAGCTGGAGCAGAAATGCTTCAGCTTTTTAGAATAATGGCTACAAGTAAAGGACAAAATGGAGAGATGCTTCAGTCAGATTATTTTGAAGAGAATTTTCTTCTCCAATTTGTTCTATAAAGAGGAGTCAAAAGGTGCAATTTTTCTAAAAAAAGGTATAATGAAAAGGAGTGACAACTCACAAAATAGAAGGAAAAGCTCTGCTATTTTCCTAAAAGAGGATAAGACATGAAAATAATTATCGTCGGAGGTGGAAAGGTCGGTACCGCCCTTTGCCGTTCTCTGATTGACGAAGACCATGATGTGACCCTGATTGACGAGGATGAGCAAGTCATTAAGACGGTGACCAAGCGTCATGATTTGATGGGAATTGTTGGTAATGGGGTGAATTTTCAAATTTTAGATGAAGCAGATGTCCGTCACTGCGACATTTTTATTGCCCTAACGGATAAGGACGAAGTTAATATGATTGCTGCTGTTTTGGCTAAAAAAATGGGAGCCAAGGAGACGATTGTGCGGGTGCGTAATCCCGAATATTCAAACCCTTATTTTCGTGACCACAATATTCTTGGTTTTTCACAAATTATCAACCCTGAGTTGTTGACAGCTCGCTATATTGCTAATGCTATCGAGTTTCCAAATGCCCTGTCGGTTGAGCATTTTTTCAACGGTCGCATTATGTTGATGGAATTTAAGATTGCCGAGAACAGTCGTTTGGTTGGACTGTCTTTGCAGCAATTCCGGAAAAAATTTGAAGACATTCTGATTTGTGCCATTGTGCGTGGCAAGGAGGTCATCATTCCTGACGGTCTGGTCTCCATTCAAGCTAATGATAAAATTTTTGTGACAGGGCAACGTCAAGCCATGGTTAATTTCCACAACAGCATAAAAACACAGGTCATCAAAAACTTTATGGTTATCGGAGCTGGCAAGATTGCTTACTATCTCATGACCATTCTCAAAAATACAAAAATCAATGTTAAGTTAATTGAACTCAAACGAGATAGGGCGGAGTTTTTCAGTGAAACTTTTTCACATCTGCATGTGGTCAAAGGTGATGGCACTGCAAAAAATGTCTTGCTTGAAGAGGGCGTTGAGCATTACGATGCTGTCGCAACCTTGACTGGGGTCGACGAAGAAAACATCATTGCGTCGATGTACTTAGACAGTCTCGGTATTCCTAAAAATATCACTAAGATTAACCGAACAAGTTTGCTAGAAATTATCGGAGACCGCGATTTTTCGAGCATTGTCACCCCAAAACTCATTGCCGTTGATAGTATGATGCACTTTATTCGTGGCCGTAAGAATGCTCAAGAATCAAGTCTTGAAGCCCTCCACCATGTGGCGAAAGGTAAGGTTGAGACCCTCCAGTTTGACATTACAGATCATAATAAAGCGACGGACAAACCACTTGATAGTCTACGCTTAAAGCCAAATATTGTCATCATGGCTATTATCCGAAAAGGGAAAGCTATTTTCCCAACTGGACAGGATTGCTTCCAAATCAATGATAAGGTGATCGTTGCGACGTTGCAAAAAAACATCCACAATATTTGTGATTTGTTAGATTAGGAGGCGATATGAATCATTCAATTATTCGCCGTACCCTGTCGAAATTACTCTTGATTGAAGCGGCACTGATGGTCGTCCCATTAATTGTTGCCATGATTTACCACGAAGAAGCAAAGGTTTTTCGAGCCTTGCTGATCACAATGGGGCTGTTAACGCTGATTGGTCTTTTCGGGAGTCTCATCAAACCCAAAACTGAAAAAATCTACGCCAAAGAAGGCATGCTAATTGTCTCTTTGTGCTGGGTACTTTGGTCATTTTTTGGTGCTCTTCCTTTTGTCTTTAGTGGTCAAATCCCATCTCTAGTTGATGCGTTTTTTGAAGTGAGTTCTGGGTTTACCACAACAGGTGCAACGATTTTACCGGATGTTGGCGTTTTGTCCCCGTCACTCCTCTTCTGGCGGAGCTTTACGCACCTTATTGGCGGCATGGGGGTATTGGTTTTTGCCTTGGCCCTGCTCAATAACGAGAAAAATAGTCATCTCGAAATCATGCGAGCAGAGGTCCCTGGGCCTGTCTTTGGTAAGTTAGTGTCGCGATTGAAGGACACTGCCCAAATCCTTTACATTATTTACCTCAGCCTTTTTGCCATTTTAACCCTCCTACTTTACTGGGCTGGTATGCCATTCTTTGATAGTCTGATTATTAGTATGGGAACAGCTGGAACAGGCGGTTTTGCGGTCTATAACGATAGCATTGCCCATTACAATAGTTCTTTGATCACAGGGATTGTAACCGTTGGTATGCTTGTTTTTGGTGTAAACTTTAACCTCTATTATCTCCTTTTGCTCAAGAAAATCAAACTTTTTTTCAAAGATGAAGAGTTAAGGGCCTATCTTATTGTAATTTTTGGGAGTGCTGCGCTGCTTTTTCTCAATATCGGAGGTTTGTTTGCAAGCTCTGGTAAGGCTCTGGAAGTCATCTTCTTCCAAATTGCAAGTTTGTTAAGTTCCACTGGTTTTGGTTTGCTTGACATATCGTCGTGGCCGATGTTTTCTCAGATGATTTTGCTCATGCTCATGTTTATCGGAGGGATGGCAGGATCGACCGCTGGTGGCTTTAAGGTGATGCGGGTCTTGATCTTAGCTAAAATTATCCGACTCCAAACCCTACAAAATCTCTATCCCAATCGCATCATGACCGTCCATGTTAATGACCGCACCTTAGATAAGGGCACTCAGCATAGCATCATGAAATATTTTGTGGTCTACGTTGCCCTATTTATCGGATTAGTCTTTGTCCTTAGTCTTGATAGTAACAACTTTTTGGTGGTTATCAGTGCCAGTGCCAGTATTTTTAACAATATTGGGCCAATATTGGGAACAACAGAGACCTTTGCCTTCTTTAGCCCATTCTCAAAATTAGTCATGTCCTTCATGATGATTGCTGGGCGATTGGAAATTTTTCCGCTCCTCTTGCTCTTTAGCAAAAAAGCCTGGTCTAAATACTGATTAGCAGGGCTGTTCTAGCACACATTGTCCTATCTCAGGACAGTTTTTATGAGAATTCTCTCACAAGTCTTTCTATTTTTCTAAAAATCTGTTATAATAAGGCTATAAAACGTTTTCAGAGGTGTGCGATGACTGATATTGATTACAGCCAAGTAACGGGGATGATTCATTCGACAGAGAGTTTTGGAACAGTTGATGGACCTGGTGTTCGTTTCATCGTCTTTATGCAGGGATGCAAGATGCGCTGCCAGTATTGCCATAATCCCGATACTTGGGAAATGGAAACCAATAACTCTCGTGAGCGAACAGTTGCTGATGTGCTAAAAGAAGCTTTACGTTATCGTGGTTTTTGGGGCAAGGAAGGCGGGATAACGGTCTCTGGTGGTGAAGCTTTGCTTCAGATTGAGTTCGTGACAGCCCTCTTTACGGAAGCTAAAAAATTAGGCATCCACTGTACACTGGATACTTGTGCTCTGCCATTTCGCGATAAACCAGAGTACCATGCCATCTTTGACAAACTTCTCGCCGTTACCGATTTGGTGTTACTAGATATCAAAGCCATTGAAAATGAGCGGCATAAACTAGTCACCAGTCAGTCCAACCGCAATATCATTGCTTGTGCCAAATACCTCTCTGAAAAAGGGGTTCCCGTCTGGATTCGCCACGTGCTAGTGCCTGGCTTAACCGATATTGATGAGGATTTGATTGCATTGGGCAAGTTTGTTGAAACTCTCTCAAATGTCAACCGTTTTGAGGTTCTCCCCTACCATACCATGGGTGAGTTTAAGTGGCGACAGCTTGGTATTCCTTATCCGTTGGCAGGCGTTAAACCGCCAACCAAGGAACGAGTGCAAAATGCTAAAAACTTGATGAAGACAGAAAGTTATCAAGACTACATGAAACGGGTTCAGAGCTGAAGTTCTCACTAAAGCTCAGTTCTTGTTTATTAGCTGGTGAGCTTTAGAGCTGATTTGACTTAAAGTAAAAACCTACCCTCGCTAGCTTTTCAACTAGTGGGGTAGGTTTTTTGTGTCTTAACTATTTCTTCGCTGTTAAAATCGTCAATGTTTCCAACAGGTTTTCAGCATGGACTTCAATGCTATCGCCTGTGGCTTTGATTTTGACTTCAACAATGCCTTCGCCGGCTTTTTTACCAACGGTGACACGAATCGGCAGTCCGATGAGGTCACTGTCAGAGAACTTAGAGCCGACACGTTCGTTTCGGTCGTCTGTCAAGACCTCATAGCCTGCCATTTGCAGGTCTTTTTCAATTTGATTGGTGAGATGTTGAGAAGCCTCGTCTTTGACATTGACGGTAATCAAGTGAACATCGTAAGGTGCAAGCTCTTCTGGGAAGTTGATGCCCCAAGCGTAGCGGTAGTCACCTTTTGGTGTTTTGTTGACAAATAGCCGAGCGTGTTGTTCAATAACAGCTGACAAGAGACGACTCACACCGATACCATAGGACCCCATCACCATCTTGACTGCTCTGCCATTTTCATCCAAAACCTCAGCGCCCATGCTAGCTGAGTAGCGTGTACCAAGTTTAAAAATGTGTCCAATTTCGATACCGCGAGCAAAGTGTAGGGTACCCTGACCATCAGGCGAGAGCTCGCCCTCGCGTACCTCACGGATGTCGGTATAATCAGCAGTGAAGTCACGACCTGGGTTAACGCCTGTATAATGGTAGCCATTGCTATTAGCTCCTGCAACAGCGTTAGCCAAGTCCTGTACTTTGCGATCGGCGATGATTTGGATGTCCTCAGGCAGACCAACAGGTCCTAGTGAGCCAAAGTTAGCACCAAGGAATTGTTGAGCTTGTTCTTCTGTCGCAGGCTCCAAGAAAGCCACGCCGAGGTGGTTTTTTAGTTTGACGTCGTTGACTTGGTCATTGCCGACAAGAAGTGCGACCACTGGTTTGTCATCAGCCATGAAGAGCAAGGTTTTGATGGTCTGCGTGTCATCAACAGATAGGAAACTTGCCACTTCATCAATGGTTTTGCAATTTGGTGTCTCGATTTTGGTCAACTCTTCTTGGGTGACCACTTTTTGTTTTGGTTGGTAGAAATCCGTTGCCATCTCAAGGTTAGCAGCATAGCTGGATTGGTCAGAATAAACGACCGTATCCTCACCAGAGACCATCCATTTGGTCAGCTCTGCCTTGATGTCAGTTAGAACGTCTTCTGGAATCTCCTCAATTGATGGAATCGACTTATCTAAAACTAGCCAGCGACCAAGGTCTGTGCGGTCAGGGGTAATAGCCATGAACTCCTGGCTGTCCTTACCGCCCATGGCTCCACCATCACCGATGATGGCTTTAAACTCGAGACCAGCTCGTGTGAAAATCGCCTCATAAGCCTTGCGGTAATCTTCGTAGGTCACATCCAGACTATCGTAGTTTTGGTGGAAGCTGTAGGCATCCTTCATGATGAATTCACGGGTACGCAGAAGACCATTTCGAGGACGTTTTTCGTCACGGTATTTGGGCTGAATTTGGTAGAGGTTGAGTGGTAATTGCTTGTAAGAGTTGATGGCATCACGTACCAGCATGGTGAAGGTTTCTTCGTGGGTCGGACCTAGGATAAAATCAGACTGATCACGGTTTTTAAGTTTGTAAAGGTCAGCTCCGTAGGTTTCATAACGTCCAGATTCCCGCCAGAGGTCAGCAGTTAGAAGAGCGGGCGCTAACATTTCGACAGCATCGATTTTTTCGAACTCTTCGCGCATGATTTGTTTGGCTTTTTCGATGACACGATTGGCCAGAGGCAGGTAGGCGTAAATCCCAGCAGAGACTTGGCGGACATAGCCAGCTCGCACAAGCAGTGCATGGCTGATGACTTGTGCATCGCTTGGCATCTCACGCAAGGTTGGAATCAATAACTTACTTTGTTTCATGAGTTATTCCTTTCTTAGAAAAAAGTGCGGACAATATCGTTCCAGGTGACCGCAATGGTTAGCAGGAGCATCAGTGCGACCCCTGCCAGAGTAATGTAGCCTTCTGTTTCTTGTTTGAGAGGCTTCTTACGAATGGCTTCAATGATGTTAAGCAAGATTTTCCCGCCGTCAAGGGCAGGGATAGGCAAGAGGTTGAAAATACCTAAATTCATAGACAGCATAGCCATCAGCGTCAACACAGAAAGCAGACCTTCTTTGGCAGCTGAACTGCTCATTTGGTAAATGGCTATTGGTCCACCGAGTTTTGTCACATCAGGTTTCAAAATGAGATTTTTTAGCGCTGTTGCAATAGCGAAGGCACTCTCCCAAGCCATGGCAAATCCACCTTTTAGCTTATCCCAAAACCCTGTTTTGAGGTCAGGGGATACCCCAATGAGGTAGCGGTCATCTTCTTGTTTCGGCGTGATAGTTACTTCTTTTTTGCTGGTTCCATCTCCATCTGATAATTCCAGAACCATGGTGGAGCCGCCTGCCTGTACCGCTTGACTCAGGCTTTCCCAATCCGTCACAGGCTGATGATTGATTTGGTAAATTGTAACCTGACCAGACAAACCTGCTTGCGACAAGGGACCATTGTCCGCTACTAGAAAGGTATTTGACGTATAATCTCTGACGCCACCTTGTAAAAAAGCAATCAAGGTAAAGACAACTATACCTAAGATAAAGTTGTTCATAGGACCAGCAAAGTTAGTCATCAAGCGTCCCCAGACACTGGCGTTCTGATATTGGACGTCGAGTGGCGCTATCCGCACCTCAGTGCCATCTTCTTCGATGATGGTCGCGTTTTGGTCAACAGCATAGCTCTTAGATTCACCGGCAACTAATCCCATCACTTCGAGACTGTCTTCAAGGTCATAACTGGTGATGGCAATCGGAAGAGCTGTTTGATCAACCACACGGTCAGACAAATTGATCCGACTAACTAGACCTTTTTCATTGAAAGATAGGCTAGCAGAGTGTCCAGTTCTAATCTCTGTCTTATCTTCCCCCCAGCCAGCCATACGGACATAACCGCCTAATGGCAACAGACGCAGAGTATATAATGTGCCATCAGCCGCTGTATGAGAGAAAATCTTAGGGCCCATGCCAACCGCAAATTCACGGACAAGGATGCCAGCACGTTTGGCAAAGTAAAAGTGTCCGAACTCATGGATAATCACTAAAATACCAAAAATAGCAATAAAGGTTATTAGACCTTGCATAATCGCCTCTTTTCTAAGTTAAAATAAGCCAAAGAAGTGCATCAAGGGTAAGACAAAAATGACACTATCAAAACGATCAAATACGCCGCCGTGCCCTGGAATCAGCTTACCAGAGTCCTTTACCCCATAGTGGCGTTTGATGGCACTTTCTACCAAATCCCCGAACTGTGCAACGGCGCTAAATAGTGCGATGAGAGGAAGTGTTCCTAGCAAAGAATAAGGCGTTACTGTTTTTCTAATGAGGATAAAGATGGCGGCAATAAGCATAGCAGACAAGATACCGCCTAAAAAGCCTTCGATACTCTTGTTCGGTGAAATCTGAGGTGCCAAGCGTCGCTTGCCAAATCGACTGCCAATCATATACGCCCCAATATCTGTTGCCCAAATGATAAAGAGCACAAACAGAACATGTTCAATCCCTGCCAAGCGGGCAAGCACCAGATGGTGAAAACCAATACCCATATAAAAACTAGCAGCTATCGCAAATGCCGCATCCTCGAAGCGATAGTTAGGAAAAGTGAAGACCATACCAGCTAAGATGATAAAAGCGATGACTGTAAAAGCTGAAACATTAGCTTGCAACGGTAAGGCACTGAAATAATGTCCCAATGGAACGGTTAGCACAAAAGCCCCCAACATAGCTAGAGCACCTTCGAATGAAAAAGGCTCTAATCCTTTCATCTTGAAGAGCTCTGCGACAGCAAGCATGGCTAGCCCTCCCAAGAGGAGGTGCAATGGTAGACCTCCTAAAATCAAAATCGGTAAAAAAATTGCTGCTGCTATCGCTCCATAAATCACACGTTGTTGCATACGCATCCTCCTTTAGATACCGCCAAAGCGACGATGACGACTACTATAATCTCTAATCGCTTGTTCCAGTTCAGCTTCCTTAAAATCAGGCCAAAGCACCTCGGTAAAATAGAATTCACTATAAGCCGCTTGCCAAGGCAAGAAATTACTCAACCGCTCTTCGCCACTGGTTCTGATAATCAAATCTGGGTCCCTATAGTCCGTCGGTAAACTAGCGGTCATCAAGTGCTGGCTGATGATGGTTTCGGTGATGTCACGAGGTTCTAATTGTCCTGTTTTAACCTGTTCGGCGATTGCTTGCATGGCTAAGGTTAATTCGGCACGTCCACCGTAATTAAGCGCAAAATTTAAAATCAGTCCTGTATTTTCAGATGTTTGAGCGATTGCACGTTCCATAGCTTCTAAAGTATCCTTTGGTAGGCGATTCGTTTCTCCCATAATTTGAACACGGACGTTATTTCGATTTAGCTCGGGCACGTATTTATCAAAAAACTCCACCGGTAATTTCATGATAAAACGAACCTCATCTTCTGGACGAGACCAATTTTCTGTTGAGAATGCATAGACCGTCAACACGTTGACACCGAGTTTGGAGGCAGCAATGGTGACCGCTTGGAGGGCATCCATACCTGCCTTGTGTCCCATGACTCGAGGCTGAAGCCGCTTTTTAGCCCAGCGGCCATTGCCATCCATAATCACCCCAATGTGATGAGGAACCTTTAAATCAGCGAGTTTTTCCTCTTTGTTGAATAAATTAAGCATATGTTTCCTATTTTAGTGTATGATAAGACCATTTTACCATAAAAAAAGCCATTTGTGATAACTCTGTACTCAAACAAAAACTTTCTAGCTGACTAATCTAGAAAGTTCCTTTTGCTACTCTTGATGTTCGACAGCAGTCTCTGCTGTTTCTGTTGTTTCAATGCTCCCATCAGCTAATTGAGCTTTAACAACATGTTTAATGGCGATCAACTCATAGGTCAGAAAGATACCGTCAGCATCTAAAACAACCTTGCCTTGTTCTGGTTCAACATGGTCAATGGTTGCATACAGCCCCCCAATGGTAATTACCTGATCACCTTTTGACAATTTTTTAAGTTGCTCATAGCGCTCTTGCATTTGTTTGCGCTGTCTGTACTGCATAAAAAAGCTAAAACCTAAAAAAATAGTCATCAAAATTACTAAAGTTATTGGGTTCATTTTTAGTCTCCTTTTCTATTAACCCTACTATTATAACATTTTAGAAAAATTTTTCAAGAGAAAGCCGTTTATCTCGCTGGGTAACAAGCAGGAAAATCATTGTTTAGAGACCTTTTTTACGATATATTCTCTATCTCTAATGACCCTTGTATGTCTAATCGACTTATCTTTATCTGTAATGTTTTTTTGGGGTTAGGGATGACATCTAGATACAAAAGAATGTTATGACACATTTAAAAAGTCTATTGTACAAAGGCTGTTCAATCGGTCCGTGGGTTATTTGCCTAAGCAGAACTGGCTAAAGAGCTGGGTAATGAGCTCATCTGGCGCAGCGTCGCCAGTGATCTCTCCCAAGATTTCCCAGCAACGGGTCAAATCAACTTGCAAGAGGTCAACTGGCATACCCATCTCAAGTCCTTCATTGACCGCACGCAAGCTGTCCAAGGCTTTTTCAATCAAGGAAATATGGCGGGCATTTGACAAATAAGTCGCATCTTTTTCTACTAACCCTGCTTTATCAAAAAAGAGTTGGTTAATACGGTCTTCAATTTGATCAATGTTGCGGTTTTCTAATACCGAAATGTCAATCACATCATCTGGGAGTTCTTTGCGCTCAATCTGCTCTGGCAAATCGGTCTTGTTGAGCAGAATGATGCGATTATTGGTCTGACTGAGTGCTAATAACTGCCTATCTTGATCAGTGAGAGGCTCACTGCTATTAAGGACAAGAAGTACCAAATCAGCCTCAGCTAAGGCTTTTTTGGAACGCTCAACCCCAATTTGTTCCACGACATCATCCGTCTCACGAATGCCTGCCGTGTCAATCAACTTCAATGGGACGCCTTTGATATTGACATACTCCTCAATGACATCCCGCGTTGTTCCTGCGATATCGGTGACAATGGCCTTGTCTTCACGTAGAAGGTTGTTTAAGAGACTGGATTTACCAACGTTGGGGCGCCCAATAATGGCTGTAGCTAGGCCTTCTCTGAGAATTTTCCCTCGTTTTGCTGTTCTGAGCAAGTTTTCTAACAAAGCCTGAAATTCAGCCGTTTTCTCACGCACCATAGCGGTGGTCATCTCTTCCACGTCGTCGTACTCAGGGTAGTCGATATTAACCTCAACCTGAGCTAGAGTGGCTAGAATCTCCTGACGAGTGCTGTCAATCAGTTCTCTGAGGGACCCTTCTAAATGACTGACGGCCACCGCCATGGCCTTGTCGGTCTTGGCACGGATTAAATCCATGATGGCCTCGGCCTGGGTCAGATCGATGCGCCCATTGAGAAAGGCTCGCTTGGTAAATTCACCAGGTTCGGCTAATCTAGCCCCATGCTTAATCAGTAGTTGTAAAATCTGATTGGTCACTGCCAGACCGCCGTGGGTGTTAATCTCAACCACATCTTCACGGGTAAAGGTGCGAGGAGCTCTCATCACCCCCACCATCACTTCATCAATGATGGCATCTCTTTCGACAATATGACCGTAGGTCAGGGTATGACTAGCTACTGCTTTCAGGGCTGTACCTCTAAAAACTTGGTCAGCGATAGCGATGGCTTGGCTACCAGACAAACGCACAATGCCAATGGCTCCTTCACCAAGTGGCGTTGAAATGGCTGCAATAGTATCAAATTCTTTTGTAATCATGAATATCCTCGGGTTTAATCCTTTTAGATTGTTTCTAGGTCATTAGTGACAAACTGGTGGTCAACGTTGCTAAGTTTTGAACAACTGAAACTCGTCAAGTTATGGTATAATACGCTTATGCCAATTCGTCATTTCGTCATGATGGCACTAACATGTGCCATTCAAACCATTCTCTTTACTGCTTCCCTATCAGCTGAGCAATTTTTGCTCACTCTCTTCTGGGGAATTTTACTAGGGCGCAACCTGGTTCGTGTTTATATGATTGACCGCCTCAGTCGCTTGCTTTTGCCTCCCAAGAAGTGAGACTAATCTCACCGCCATGTAGGACGGCTGTCTCGCCAGAAGCTAGCTGTATCACCAGTTCTCCTTTATCAGTGAGGTCAATAGCTGTCGCAGTCACAGCTTGCCCTTGTTCAAAGAAGGCGATTTCACGTCCCAAAACGAGTGACTTCTCCTTATAATAGGCGACCAACTCTTGCTCATCACTCTTTAGGAAAATGTTCAAAATCTCTGTAATAAGCTGGTAACGAAAAAGTGGCGGTTGCTCAGTAAAAAGCGTCCCGGCCTTGTCTCTGAGTTCGCTAGGGAAATCTGTGATGTGGAAATTTAAACCAAGACCAATAATCACATCGGTCACCAGTCCTGTTTCGACAGATGTGATCGCTTCAGTTAGCACACCAGCTATTTTTTTTTGCCCGACATAAATATCATTGACCCACTTAATCCCACAAGACCTACCACAGAGCTTGTCAATAGTTTTGACGATACTGGCTGCCACCATCATGGTGTAGGGCGGCAACTGGGCATGCCTAAGGTTGGGTTTGAGATGGAGGGACATGTAAATGCCGCCTTGTGGACTGGTAAAAAAAGAACGCCCAAACCGACCAACTGCAGCTGTTTGATGGGAAGCCAAGTACAGTCTAGGCGCAGTCAACCCTTGACTAATGCCGATTCGAGCATCTAGCTGTGTTGACTGGCTGACAGGCTGATAGTTAACTGCTAATCCAGAATTTTGCGCGATACGACTCGGTAATAACAAGTCACCAGCCAACCAACGGTAGCCTTTATTTTTAACCGATTCGATGATGATGCCTTGGTGTTCCAATGCTTGTATCGCTTTCCAAATAGCTGTCCGTGACAGCCCTAAACGATTAGCCAAATCTTGCCCGCGAACAAAATCGGTTGTCTTAATCAGTTCCTCAAACATAATTTCGTAGGTTTTCATAGAGCTATTATACCGTATTTATCCACGAAAAACCAATGAGCAACTTCGACTCAGGAACCTTTGCTGTGTTTTTTGTAAAAAATCAGGTAAATGACTTGACGAAGAACAGTTTATTTTGGTATGATATAAGACGGTATTGTTTACCCCATTTGAAAGGCCCCGGAACCTTCCAAATACCTTCGATGGGACGGAACACCCATCATCTGTAAACAAAAACGAATTCGTATAGGAGACCCCATGAACAAAACAACATTTATGGCTAAACCAGGCCAAGTTGAACGCAAATGGTACGTTGTTGACGCAACTGATGTACCTCTTGGACGCCTTTCAGCGGTAGTTGCTAGCATTCTTCGCGGCAAAAACAAGCCAACTTTCACACCACACACAGACACTGGTGACTTTGTTATCGTTATCAATGCTGAAAAAGTGAAATTGACTGGTAAAAAAGCAACTGACAAAATCTATTACACCCACTCACTTCACCCAGGTGGTTTGAAGGCTATCTCTGCTGGTGATTTGCGTTCTAAAAATGCTGTGCGCCTGATTGAAAAATCAGTGAAAGGTATGTTGCCACACAACACTCTTGGACGTGCACAAGGCATGAAACTGAAAGTCTTTGTTGGTAGCGAGCACAACCACGCTGCTCAACAACCAGAAGTTCTTGACATTTCAGGATTGATCTAAGAGAAAGGAGTAACACATTATGGCACAAGCACAATATGCAGGTACTGGCCGTCGTAAAAACGCTGTTGCACGCGTTCGCCTCGTTCCAGGTACTGGTAAAATCACTGTCAATAAAAAAGACGTTGAAGAGTACATCCCACACGCAGACTTGCGTCTCGTTATTAACCAACCATTTGCAGTAACCTCTACTGCTGGTTCATACGACGTTTTCGTTAACGTTGTTGGCGGTGGTTATGCAGGTCAATCAGGCGCTATCCGTCACGGTATCGCTCGCGCCCTCTTGCAAGTTGACCCAGACTTCCGCGATTCATTGAAACGTGCTGGTTTGCTCACACGTGACGCTCGTAAGGTTGAACGTAAGAAACCAGGTCTCAAAAAAGCTCGGAAAGCATCACAATTCTCAAAACGTTAATATCCGCATTATATCAACGTTTCAAGCACTCAAGGGTTTGCCCTATGGGTGCTTTTTTTGTATGCTTCGGGACCCAATTTGCCCTAAAGTTTGCCCTAAAGTTTGCCCTAAATTTGCCCTATAACTTTCCAAGATTTTGATAGGCTACCTGACCAGCCGTCATTGGAACAACGTTAGTCGTGTTCACATAAATCTTGGTTGTCAGCACATCACTATGGGTTAGTGCCTCTGAAATGGCTTCTAAGCTCATTCCAGCTTGTTTAGCAAGTGTTGCGCCCGTATGGCGTAGTTTGTGTGGCGTAGCATGTACTAGGTGTGGATGCCGCCTCCTAACCGACTTCATTTTATTGTTGAGATAATCAGCGTGCAGTGGGCTATTGACATTTCCCTTGGTATCAATATAAGTAAAAACAAATTGGTTAGGTGTTTGGATAATGCCAAAATGAGCTAACTGAGTTTTTTGAACAGTCTTCCAATTAGACAACAAATCAGTCAAAACCATCGGAATATGAAAAAGTGTTTTTTTGTTGCCTTTCGTGGCTTTTAATTTTTTGTATTTATCAAGAGCATAACGCAGATTGATCGTGTTATTTTCCAGATCAATATATTTCCACTGTAACGCATAAGATTCGGACTTTCTGTCTGTTAAAATCAAGGTTGTAAAAAACAAAACAAAGTCTTTCAACTCAATTTTATCAGCTGCCAAGTCAGTTTCAAAGGCCTCAATCCAGGACTGAAGTTCAGCACTAGATAGAGCCAAATCCTCGTCACGTTTAGCCTCTTTGAGCTTAATCTTCTTTGTTGACTTGATACGTTTAATGGTCTTGGAAATGCGGTTATTTTCAATATAATCTAGCTCCTCAGCCCAGTCAAAAATTGAATTGACATAGCTACGGATGACCTTAAAATTTGCATACTCTTCAGCTTTGGCTGTCATAAGATTAAGGACAACCTGTTTGTTTTGGTTTAGAAAATCAATAGAAAAGTTTCCAAACATGGGTAAAATATGCAGTCTAAAAACAATCTCAGTATTATCAATCGTGGGCTGAGTTGGTGGCTTATTCGTTGATGTGGTTTGTCCTGCCTTGTAAGCCCCCCACCACACTTGGTTATAAAAATCACGAAATAGAATGCTACCGTCTTTTGAGACAAAGGGACTACCACCATTTTCTATTTGATTGATTTTAGTTAAAATATCTAATTCTGCTTCTTTAGCTTCCTTCCTAGTTTTATAACGTTTAACAAAATGACTTCCTTTCACTCCCAGCTTGGGTCGAACTTCAACAGGGATATACACTTTTAAGCTATAAGTATCACTACTTGTTTTTGTTATCGTCATGATTTTTCTCCTTTTAATCGAGCCAGAAAATATCATAAACCTTATTATAACATGACTTTCTGACAAAGCCATCTATCAATTTCATGTTTATTAAATCTGATAGTTCTACCAATTTTGATAACAGGCATTCCTTTCTTTATCCAATTATCCAGGGTATTATTTGCTATACCTAAATAAATACAAGTCTGTTCTTTATTCATGTATGGTGTTTCTAAGCCAATATTCTCTTTAAATTGTCTAATTTCATTCTGTATCAATTCGCTAATCAACAACTGAATCTCTTGTACTTGTTCATCAAGTAAAATGACCTTCATGGTTCTCTCCTTTTTAGTGACATTTTTATCTGGATAATCGTGATAATTTTTTCTGACATGATTTTTCTCCTTAAAAAAAGAGCCTTACTGGCTCAAGTTATTTTTTATAACGCTGTTGAACTAGCATCCTTTAAAGTCAACAATAAAAGCAGGCTACCATACCTGCTCATATTATCTTACTTGTTCCGATAAATCATTAGAGATTTTCCTTAATAGCAATCGAATCTCTTCCGTTTCAGAGTATTGTTCAAAGGCTGATAGTCGACTGTCAATACTTCTTAAAAGTCCAAGTAATTGCTTTTGTTCTTCAACTTGATCCACTCTCAGTGTCTGATTTTCTATCTCCAAAGCCTTCACTTCATCGGATAATTTGGCATTTTGGAGGACAACTTCTTTCATGATGTCCATTGTTTCCAAAATCTCTTTTGCTCGTGATGTGCTGTGATATAGATTTTGACGTGCCATTTTTTCCAACTTCATCTCATCAGAAATATAGGTTGTATCTTGCTTAATAGCCTCATGTTCTTTAGATAATCTATTATGTTCTGCAGACAAACTAGTAGACAATCTGTTCTGTTCTTTAGATAAGCCACTAGATAATCTATTCTGCTCGTTAGATAAGCCTTCATGTTCCTTAGATAAGCTATCTAATTTTCTTTCAATAGCTTTATTATCTCTGTAAAGAGAAACAAGCACCCCCATAGCTGTACCGATTTGTACAAAAGCAACGATTAAGTTAGCCCAATCCATAATTGAATAATCTCCTAACATTTATTTCTCCTATTCTATCAAAATTTAGCATTCTATACAAAAAAAGAAAGAGGTAACAATGTGTCACCTCTGACTAAGAAGATTTATTCGCTCTAAGCCTAGCTGAAATTTACGATAGCTATACCGTTTTGTTTCAACTAGTTTGCTGTAACGATAAACGCTACCAACAAAATAAACAGGGCAACTTGAAGAATGGTTTTTCAACAACTCATAAATAGACTTGGTCACTTTGATATGGCAGTGGTCTCTAAACAGTTGACCTGTCTGTCTTTCTTTTATATGACCTGCTAGACAGATGTATTCTTCATGAACTTGCCCTCTTACTTTGAATGTGCGTATAAACAAGTCTAAAACGACTGCCTCAAAAGACAGCCGTTGACCAATATGAAAATCAAAAAGACATAAGACCTCCTAGCTAAAAGACTATTTTTTTAGCCTTTTTCAAACAAGTATATTTTGTTAATTTCGGATAAACTTAATTTTCAACACCTTTAGAACCCCACTAAGGAAAAGGCTCATCATACCAAGAGTTGAAGCAAGGACACTAGCATCGTCACCAGTTTCTGGTAAAATTTGCATTTTCCCAGTATTGTCTTTGATAGCGATTGTACCATTAGCTTGTTTCGTTGCACCGATGCTTTCAGGAGAGACTTGTTTTAGCTCCCCTGTAGTTTCTCTGACAATAACTTGACTATCTTGAGTGCTGACAATCAAAGCCCCTGTCTCCGCAATTACAGGGGTCTCTGGCGTTGGAATAACTGTTGGCTCAACTGGTAAAACAGGTTCAGCTGGCTTGGTTTCCTCTTTTTTATCTGTTCTAGGGAGGTCGTCCTGTTTTGGTTGTTCAGCAGGTTTAGGTTCTGTTTCTTTCTCTTTCTCTTCTTTTTCCGTTGGTTTTTCCTTTTCTTCAACATTTGGCTTTTCAGTAGGAGCTTCCACAATCGGTGTATCTACTGGGCTAGTAATAATCGGTTCAACAGTAGGTGTATCTATCGGCTTTCCGCTTGGCTCACTAGGTGTGGGAGTAGGCGTAGGCTTTTCATCAATCGGTTCAGTTGGTTGATTGATAGGAACATCAACTGGACTAGTAACAACTGGAGTATCTGCGACAACAGCAACTGTTTCGCTGGAGGTTGTCACTTCATTAGCAGAAATTACTGGAGCTGTTAGTAAGGCAACACTTGATAGAGCAAGTGTACTAATAATTGTTTGTTTTTTCATTGTTTTTTCTTCTTTCTTTGTTAATATTATTTTCCCTCTACATACCACAACTGACTAGCAGACTGGGCATCTAAGACACGATAAGACATGGTCAGGTAAGGGACGCCTGACATGTTCATTTCAGAAATTAAAATACTACCATCTGACCTTATCTCTTCCACAAAAGCGACGTGACCGTAAGGCTCATAGCCAGGCATTGTCGTCGGGAAAGAGACAGCGGTATGTTTTTTAGGTGTTTGGCTCGTTTTGTAGCCTGCTTTATGGAACCAGTTACCACCGTCACCCATATAGTCATCAAAAACAATACCAAGTTGTCTGCCACGATTATAGACATACCATGTACACTGACCAGCAGGATAAGAACCTGAATGGTTATAATCCTTGTTATTATATGGGTTATCAATAGACCAACCATCTGGGATAGCTAGACTAGAAGCGCTGGAGTTGACACCTTCAAAATACTGGGTTTGACCTGTTTTTAGGGCTTGATAAATCGTTTCAGACCATTTTTCAATATCGCCTAAGGCGCTTTGTCCATCAGACAGTTCAACACCCTCATACCAATAAGACCAAACCTTAGCGGCTTCAAACGGCGTTTTAGCCTCAAGCATTTTTTCACTGGTCTTTTTATGAGTAGTTTCTAGTTCTTTCGTCATCAACTCTAACTGGACAGACAAGGTCAGCTCTCGTTTGGAAGCCATCCCCCAGCGGTCTCCATTTATGGTATTAGACCAACCAGACCACTGGAAGAAGCCTGCGACACCACCACTAGGATTAACTGCTGTGACATCAAAGCGACTTTCACGATAAGCAACCGATAAGACCCCACTAGTCTGTTCAAGAGTGTACTTATGACGAGACATCAAGCGTGACGCAAATTCTAAGGCGTTTTGAGCTTGTTCTTCCGAAATGGGAAAACCTGTTTTTTCAATAAATTCTTTAGGTGTTAAGCGAATACCACCTACAGTTGCATCAAAAGTTTTTACATCTGTCCCACTAACAACCAAGGCACTCATGGCTGTGAAGAGAAAGAGTATCGTTAAAACACTAAAGATACCACGTTTAATAACTTTCATCACCAAACCTCCTCAATTGCCGAAGATTGATTTGTTAATGGTTTTTTACCTTTCTTGAACCAAGTTCTACTAGGAGTTGGAGAAATCAGAGCTTCATCATTAAAAACAGACTCGACAGCTTTGGGAGGTTGTTTCTTATCAGCTTGTCTTTGTTTTTTAGGCAGATGGTCTTTACTAGTTGATGGTTCAGAGGACGTTGATTGGTCATTAAAGACAAGCTCAACTGGTTTAGTTTGTCTTGTCTTTTCTTTCGGTTCAATCTTGTCCTTCATATTTAAACGAGTATCCTGTTTTAAGGACAAGTCAGGAGCTGATGGTTTCTCATCAAAAATAGGCTCAATAGCTTTATCCTTAGAAAAGTTTCCTTTCTTGCTAGGGAGGTCTGGGTGCTCATCTTCAAATAACTGTCTGCGGTAGCTTTTATAGGCTTTTCTATCCACATCAGGACGATTTTGTTGGAACTCAATATGTTGGTCACGTTCTTCTTCACGGCGTTGCTTCCGCTCTAGTTGACGTTGCTGGCGTTCACGGTGTTTTATCTGGGTTGGGGTTTCTTCATCACCTGCCAAATCATGGACTTTGTTTCGGACACTTTCAAGAGTAAATATACTGACAAGACTGTCTTTAGCGTGACCAAACTTATCCTTGATGGACTGTTTATTTCGCTGTCGTTCTTCATGAACAAAGCCCTTTTCGAGAGTGTCACCCTCACCATAGCGGAAGTTATCATAGGTGTCGAGAGCCTTGTTAGCGGCGTTTTTCATCACGTTGCGACCAGCACGAGACAGCGTTTGACGACGAGTAGGGGAAGGTGTCCTCACAGGGGTAACATCATCTTCAGCACGATTGAGACCTGATGGGCGATGGGTGTACTGGGAACTGTTGCGACCGCCAGACGTTAGGTAAGCACCGACATCCGACACTTGAGACTGCACTCGTTCGCCTAGCTCTTTAGCTTTATCAAGACCTCGAGAGAAAATACCTAAAAGAAGACCTCTAAATCGGTACATGAGGTAGAGAACTAAGCCCTGTAAGACAGCCACCCAATAATAGGCATCTGCCATCGATGATACCATCTTGTCAATAATCGTCACCAGATAAAGGAAGCCTCGCACAGAGACTAGACCAAGACCACCAATAACAATAAACTGAATTAGAGATTTACCAGCGTTGCCAAGGATATGTTCAAGACCTGGTACCATGGCAAAGAAAAATAGGAAGACGGAGAAAACGACCATGACCAAGGCTAAGAGCTTGAAGACAAGACTAATAAGACCTAAAATAATGACCGCAAAACCGATAACAATGGCTTTAAAGAGTGAGGCTAAGGCGACCAGAACCTTGTGACCGATATAGGTAAAGGACAAGAGTGGTTTGAGTTCTTTATAATCTTTAACAATCTCTTTTACTTTGTCTTTGTCACCTCTAGTTACAAATAAAGCAATGGTCTGGTCTTGAGTGACTTGGTTGACATTTTTGAAGTTAAGATGGAGGAAGGGCGTATAGACCAGTTCGTCAAAGAGTTTATCGGTGACTTTCTCAAGGCTTTGACCTCCCTGATCAGTGAAGTTGTTATCACTGTCCAGACTATCAAAATTGCTTAACATGCTAGCGGTGAGTTCGGCAGAGACCGTATCCAGCGTGCGGATTAGTTTGGAGAGGTTATACTCTGACTGGTAATTGCCCGCTAGACCTGTATTTGGGATAGCGCTTTTGGAGTAAAGGAACATGCCGAGTAACATAACCCCCAGAAAACGAAAGAGGCTAAGGGGAACTTTTCCTCGACGAATGTATTGCCAAGTTGCACTAAAAGCTAGAGCCATCAAGATATAGGTTAACCAAGTATCACGGAAAGCTTCAAACAGGTTACCAGAAAACTGGACGATGTTATCCAGTTGTTGGTAGACTTCTGCTTTGAAAACTGTTTGAAGAATGATAGTGGTTAAAATATAGATGATTTTTGTTAAAAAGAAAAGACCTTGGACAAAGGCATTTGCGATTTTAGGGAAAGGGTCTTCGACACCAAAAAAGCCCTTATCAACATAGAGGTAAGATGTAAACGGCGCAAGTTCGCTAATGTCTTTTGCCTTTGGGGCATTGTTAAAGACATTTTCAAAAGTTGCTCGGTCAGCTTCCTCTCCCAAATCAGAAATTTCCCTAGGTGATTGTTGTCTAGGGTTTTGAACGGTTGCTGGTTGAAGTGGTTGAGCTGGTCCAACAGCAAGCACCGATGATGACGTGAGTAACACAAGAGCCATAAAAACGGCAACGATGGATTTAATTAGTTGTTTTTTCATATCTAAACCACCATTCTAGTTGCCACCGTTTTGAACATCTCGTTGATTTCTGGTAGGAAGCCATCAATTGTGACCCTCTCAACTCGACCAAAGGTATCTTTATAGAGACACTGGGCTTTCGTCATGTTGCCATACCAAAGCAAACTTTCCTCTGTCACTTCTACTTTCAAGCGTTTGAGAATTTTCTCACCTGAGTTATCCGCATCATTCTTAAAGCAGAAGTATGTTCCAAAGGCAGTTGCCTGTCCATCACCAAGAGCAGAATCATCAGGCTCTTGAGAGACAAAGACTAAAAAGGCATTTTGAGAACGACCCATACGTTTTAAGCGGTCAATGATGGAACGACCATAGGCAGTAATCTTAAAGACCCACGCTTCATCAAGGAAGACGACCGTTTCTTGGGAATAATCCTGCTCACTAAACGCCAAACAATAACGCCCCAAAGCATACATGACAGCCATTGACTTTTTATTTTCTGGAGTGAGCTTTGCGGTTTCACTATCTGGCAACTCCAGGCCTGCAATCTCTAAGATGGTATTGCGAGCATTCAAGTCAACAGCTGGATTTTGACCCTCTGAAAAGACAAGACCAAGAATGGAATCAGAAATTTCTTCAACCAATAAATCGGCAGTTTCTCGGACACTTTTGTCCTCATGTTGTTGCAGGGATTTTAGGATAGATAATGTACCAACTTGCTCACCTTGCAGACGACGATAAGCAAATGTTTTGATGGCTTTTGATAGAGCAGTTCGGAAAGGTTTTTCATCATCAAGATTGATAATCTCATCAATCATTGAAATAATCAGACCCTTAGCTTCTTTCTCATTCAGAAAAACAAGTGGATCGAGCGCACCTAAGTTTTTGTCGTCACGACTGTCTAGGGTCACAAAATTAAGGCTACGGATATAGTTTTGGATTTCTGGATAAATACCTTGTTCCTCATACTCTTTTAACACTTTTGTGTACCAGCTACGTTTCTCACGTTTTGGGTCAATATAGAGTGTTTGCGAAGTCAACAGACTAGAGTACAAGTGAATCAGAGAGACCATGAATGTTTTTCCAAAACCTGTGTCTCCAGAGACTTGAATGTGTGGGTTAGATGTTTCCTTGCCTTCAATACCCTCTTTGTTAGCCTCAAAGATATTGACAAAGAATGGACGGTCACTAGATGCTAAGGCATCTTTGAACTCACCATGCCAAGATTCTGTTTGCCCATCAATTTTACCGAGATAGAAACCTGTTTCTTGACCGATACTTTTATCAACAAAAAAGAGATTTTCGACAAAGGCTGGTAGCTCAACAATCTGAATAAAATTTTTATCAACAGGCAATAAAACTTCGCCGAATTTATTTTTTGAAAACAGATACAGCTGGTCTGCATAGGCACGAGCGAGACCAACTGAAATACCTTTCATGGTATCGAGTAAGATTTCAATTTTTTTCTTTAAGATGCCCAAATCAGCATCAAACACCGTCAAGGTATGGAGGTAAGTGATCATCTGCACGCCATCATCAATCTTACGCTCCATATCCTCAACTAGATAGCGGTCTCGAGCGATTGAACGTTTTGCTACAGCCCCAGCTTCTGAGGATTCTTGCTGGGTATTTTTTAGACGACCACGAGCGACACCGCCTTTAAAACGGATATTATTAAAGGGTAAACCTTTGGTTCGTGAGAACTTTGCCTTAACAAAGCTTTCAACAGGAAAACCCACAGACTGGATTTCTTCCATCAGGTGCAGATAAGACATGTTCTCTGGCAACTGGGCAACTGGCAAACTTGCAACATACTGCTCCCCTTCGTCAGTGACCAGTTTAAGAACATCAAGGTCATCAAAATGAAGAGAAGTATCACCGAGGTTGCCGATGTGGTTTTGAACGGTTGCAACCTGATAGGCTTTATCAACTTCAATCTGGCGCAGATAAAGGTAACGATTAACAAAGATTGTTTCTTCCGTTGTTAAGCGTTTAGCGCTCATCAAGCGTAACTGTTTCTCAAGCTCGTCACGTTGCTTGACATAGCCCAAATCCCAGTCAGACGGAATACTCACCGCAAATCCCAAGTTTTGACTGACTGCATTAGCAACTGTCCAAAATGACTGTTTGACCGTTTCCTTGAGGTCAACAGAGACATGATAGGACTTTAAAGGTACGGCCATGAAATAATGGTACTCATAGAGTTCCTGACGTTCTTTAAGATATTGATAGGACTTTGTGACCACATACTTAGCGATATCCTCTGTATCTGGTGAAAAGTTTTGACCTAAACGACGATACATGGCCACTAAATCCCTTGAAAAGGGAAACATGGCAATATCAAAATCTGCATAATTTTCTAGACCAGAAAAGAAAGCCTGTGTTTTTAGTTTGTGCTTCTCCTTTTCAGAAGAAGAGACCATATTGATGACTTGGTTGGGAATATTATATAAAGCCCAAACACTGCCATCACGTTTCAGGATTAGATTGTCACGAATAGAGACAATATCATTTCCGATTGACATGATTTTCCTCCTTTTTGATTAGTTTATAGGGTTTAGGATAAAATAGCCCATCGTTGATGAAATACCCTTTCTTTTTCATCGCATAAGCTCGATAGAACTTTACATAGTCGCCAATGAAACGTAGGAATGGCTTTTTATCAATCGTAAAATCAGAAACCGAGACAGCAAGATAAAATGATAAGGCTAAGGCTGGGATAAACCAAAACGCAAAGGGAGCAGGGGTAATCTTACCTAAAAATGTAGCGGTTCTAAGGGCAAAATAAGAAAAAAAGAGTGTCCAAACAATAGTGGACATCTTAATAGCTACAGGTAAGGAAAAGTTATCTGTTATTTTTTGAAACCAGATAGGCTGATTAAGGGCTTTGGTATAGTTGTAAACTTTCTTATCTTTTTTTTCTGACATAGGACTTACCCAAACTTCAGCAAGCCAATAATCCACATTAGAGCTTGTCCTACCTTTTCCTTAACAGTAGGAATACTGGTTACTGCCCAACCAACAGCCATACCCAAGATAAAGACTGAAGCTGTTTTGCCCCAAGATTTTGATTTGTAATACTCTATCAGGCTTCCGACAGAGGCTCCCCCAGCAATAATCCAAAAAAGATATTCTTCCGCAAGGCGTTTGTATAATTCTGACATGTTTTGTTCTCCTATTCTTCTTCTTTGATGTCGATGTGTTTATGTTGTATATCTTCAACAAAATAACTGCCGCTATCTTGCCTACTTAAGCTTAAAGTAAAGTTTTCTTGATGCGTAAACCCAGCATCATCTGAGAAACTTACTTGACATAAGACGATAAGTTTATTATTCTCTTCTGTAAAGTAAGTATAATCTAGTGACATGAACTGAAAACCGCTAATCGGTTTTATAGTTTTTGAGAAAGGAACGAGTTGCGTCTCATCACCACTAGCATAAGCCTTGAAAAAAGCCTCAACGTAGGATTTTTCTGACTGATATTTACTGGTCTCTAGTTGCGTTTTGAGCATATAGTCATTTTTTACACCCTCAGCAACATAGGATTCTATATCTGAGAAATAAGGAAGTCCTGAAACATAGAACTTGCCATCTTTCTCGGCATAAGGAATAGTAATCACTTTTGTCGTCGTTTGAGGGACATCGTCTTTTTTTACTTCATAAGAGACACGATACGTCGCTAAACGATCTGTAATCTCAATTAATGTCGCACTAAGTAAACGACTTTCTACAAATGCTGTATTTTTATTTTTAATATCAATGCCAGCACCGTAATAAGAAGTCAACTGACTGCTATTGACGTCTTGCCCTTGCTTAAAATAAGCACTCAAAAAGTCAGACATAAATAGACCAACTTTGTTTGAAATATTGCGTGAGTCTTTAGCAGAGACCACAACAGGCTTGTTCTTTTCCATCTGCAACAAGCGATAGCTGTTAAGCGCAATATTTATTGAGCCGAAAAGGATTAAACCAAGCAAGCCACCAATAAAAATAAAGTTAGAGGTTTTCTGACTGATAACTCGTGTCCTAACCTTAACCTTTTCCTTTTTGAACTTAGGGAGCATCGTTGAACTCCCCTTATTTTTTTGAAAAATTTTCACATAATTCCTCCATTGTTTTCTAAAAAAGAAAAAGACTTGATGATAACATCAAATCTTCGTCTAAACATTAAATCTTAAACACATTTCCATCGAGATAAAACCCACGAGGAGTATTTAAGATGTAACCTGCTTCAACATAGGCTAACATAAAATTAACCCACGAACCCGCTCTAAAGAAAGCTTCCAAGAGAGGTGCTGTTTCTGCATGCTTTAGCAAATGTTGCATAACCGCCAGCTCATCTTTTGAGAAAAACTTGTAATAATGAGTTTCTATATCATACAGACTTTTACGCGACCGCAACATAAAGCGAATAAGATAATCGTCACCATCATACAAATGCTCGATTTGGAGTTTCAACATATAGGCTTCTCTCAGACTAAGGATGCTATCAATACCCCAATCCTTAAAACCACAAATGAAAAAGGCATCATCGCTGATACCTCTTTCACGCATCCGTTCTCTTACCTGTTCCTCGGAGAACTTCATTAAGTCCAAATCACATAAATAATGGCTATTACCGTTAGCGTGAGTTCGAATAGTTGCAATCATAGTTCACCGATAATGCTAATTAATTTGAAGATAGCCTTTGCTAGAGAAGCCACCTTGATTTTCAAGGTCAATATCTCGGCCATAGCCCTCATGGTCAAAATGAAATTCAAGAACTTCTCTGGGAATATTTGAAAAGCCAAGCTGATCAACCCAATACTCACCAAGTTCTCGTTGACTGTTGACATCAGGTAATAGGCTACAATCCTCAAAATTGAAGTCATAAGCTACAAAGTCTTTAGCCTTATAACCTAAGACCTCATGAACTGCTTCAACTAAGTCGTCATCTGTTGTTTCAGCTAACTCATAAAACCGATTAAGCATCTCGATTGAATCGTGTTCAGAGATTAAATGACTAGATGAATCCACGATAATATACTCAAAGCGGTCATCTTCCAAACCAAGTTTTGCAGCTACTTCCTCAAGTGATGTTGGAAAATCAATATGAACGATTTTCCCTGTTCCAAGTTCTTTAATAGTAGCATAAAATTCCATCGTTTGCCTCCTTAGATAAATTCAAAAATAACATCATTTCGAGCTTCATAAGAGCCATCGAAAAAGTCACGTAAAATAAGTTCATCATCAAGGTAATAATAGACATTTGCGTTAAATAACCTAATATCCATTAAACCGAGATTTTCAGCTATACGTTCAACAACCTCTTCACGACTGTCGTAAAATTGTACTGTTTCTAACATCTCAACATCAGTCACATGGAAAAATTCAAAGAATGCTTCAATATACCTTGGAACAAAATCAAATTTTTGCAGCACCTCAAAAGCGTGTTGAAACTGATAGAGATAAAAAGATTCAGTATGCTCAACATCGTAGATGGTATACCGACTAATCTCATAATCAGTTCCTTGTGCTAAAAACTGTTTTCTGGTCACAGGATTTTCAATATCTTCTACAATTGCTTCAGGAGTAATTGGCAGACTATACCAACGTTTAAAGTCTGGGAGATCAATGTAAATCTGGATCATAAGTTACCTCCTCACTGTAAAAAATGCCACTCACCTGAGACATAACCTAAAACATATACCCTATCACTGAGACGTTCTTCAATCTCATTGCGATGATAATCTAACCAGCTCTCTAATTGACCTTGAGCTTCAAGTCGATCATAGTCATCCTCGTCTATCAGCTTTGTCCAAAAAGTGGCAACCTCCCTATCGTTTTCAATCGTATAGCTATTGACATAAACATTGTTTGGGTGAATACCACCTGCTGTCGGAATTTCAAGACCATCAAAATAATCATCTAAGCGATCAATCATTTCTTCTGGAAGTTCTAAGAAATGCTGACCATACATCGTATTTTCACAGACTTCACTGTAAAAATCATAAACAACTGTAACTGACATAACGTCCTCCTTAAATAAAAAAGAGGTAAGGAAACTAGCACCTTACCTCCACATAAAATTAGTTAAATTCAGCAACTTTATGACCAATTGCACTCATCACTTTACGAGCTTTAGAGACAACATTATTCTGATAATAGTAGGACTTCAAATGTTGAGCAAGCATATCAACCATATAAGGTGGCAAAGTCAACCCCTCACGATTTTTTTCTTTAAGCAATTCATTCAGCTCTCCAGCTTTCGTCCAAGCCTCATCATAGTTTCTTGAGGTCAAGCAAGTTGAAAACTCCTGAGCAACATGTAGCAATTTTTTATCAGCATCGGTACGTTGTGCCATTTTTATCACCTTTTATCTTTCTTTAATTTCTAAAATAATCCTATAACAAATCTTTAACTTTGATAGGGTGGTGGGCTTCTGATTTTCATGATTAAACTCCTTGTGATATTTGATAACTACCGATTAAATGTTCTTAAGTGCTTTAACAAGCGATAGTAACTGATTAAATTATAGAGACAAGCAGCCTTAACATCGTCTGTTTCTGACAACAGTGTTGTCAAAAAATTAGAGCGCTGTTTTTCAGCTTCCTTTGCTAATGCTATTTCGTAGTCTTTCACCTCTTTTTTGTAAGTGTACTTAATGGACTTATCGCCTTTATAAGCTAATGAGCGACTTTTTTGGCTTAACAAATCCAAGCTTTGACGACGAGCTACAAAGTCGGTTGACCTCAACTCTGATTTATAAAAATAAGCATCAGGTAATAGAGACACTACTTGATGAATAATTAAATCGAGCTGGTCAATGTTAGTCGCTAAGTATGTTTCAATGGGATCAACTTGCATACTCTGCCAACCGTTCTCGTAAATAATCGGCATCTGATGGAGATAACTGTGCTAAAATCGTTTCAGCCTCCTCCGTCAACTCACCAGCCTCCAGCACAATGTCCAAATAAGCTGTATTCATCACCTTATCAGCTTCTTCAATTAAACGTAGCGAATTTGAAACTTGATAAATGAGCCATTTTATCGTCTTTTCTAAAGAATATGGCTCTGGAGAGACTGCTAAATTGACAGGTTCAACACCACCAAACAAAGACTGCCATTTATCGTCTGGCAAATATGCACCGTAATCGTTCGTACTGTCATAAAATTCTAAGCTTTTAGAGATAATTCCTTTGGATAAATCTTCTAAGGGCACACCTGAAATAAATTCTTCTACCCAGCCATGAGCAACTGACTGGCTCATACGAATTTCATAGCGATTCCAAATCCCAAAGACCTCCAAGGCTTCAATAACCGTCATACGCTCTTTCTGTGCCAACTCATAACGCTTCTCGTAAAAGTTAAAATAGCAGTTGCTCTGTCGACTACCAAAGTAAATCGATATACCTTCACTACTATCATCGACCTCGTCATCAGAACCAAGAGCACCTCCACCGATAAAATTCCATTTTCTAAGTCGGCCGTGTGTCAGCTCTTTTTTATAGACTTTGGAAATCAAGTCTGACAGTTGAAGATGTTCTTCTTCATGATCATAACCCTTATAGAGTTCATCAAGAGCTAAGTCAATGCGAGTAACCTTCATATCCGAGCGCTCAAAAGCCATTTTCTGTAGTGCTTGTAACCAAGTCTTGTTTTCACGTTCTAACAACAATTCAAACTGACGACAACCTGCACCAGATAGTTGCACCGTGATTTGATAGTTACCTGTCTTCGTCTTATCTGCATAATCAAATATCCAGATGTCTCCTCGTCGCCACAAGTTAGAATACTTCATCAGTTTAGTCTCAACACTGACAAAGTCTGATAGCGGACAGTAAAGATACGTTTGACAGAAGAAGTCTAAATCGGTAACGTGCTTAAATGTTAAGCGCACATAGTCAATCATGATGCGTAAACTCCCAGAGCTAGAATCTAAATAACCCAGTCTTTGTTTGATGTCACGAAACTTATCAGCTGTCAGCAACCTCTTACCTTGTTCGTAAGCTCGAATAGTCGCTACTGGTAAATCGATTAGCTCAGAGAATTCATGTTGAGTAACCCTAATTTTATCTTTTCGCAAAGCGATTAAATGCTTTCTATCAACTAACCTATCTTTTGGCATTTTTCCTCCTTTTTAGCCGAAAAAGTCATACGCTTTTTTGGCAAAAGTAATACAACGTCGAAGCGGGCAAATCCCTTGTCCCACCTACGTTTACGGGGTCTGACTTCGTGTTTTTTTGATTTTCTACCCCCCTATTAGAAATTGGGGGGTTAATCCTTATCCCCTTGCTAGAAATAGCAGTTGCTGTGGCGGCGTGTCGGCACGAGGGCTTCGCCCTCGATTGCCACTTGCCACTAGCACTACTACCTCTAGCAAGGAGATAAATATACCTTGCCACCTACTTCTCCCCAAAATAAAGGGACAAGAGGTCTTTCCAAGTGCCATCAAAAGTCTCTTTTTGGCTAAAAAGAGAGCCTAAAACAACACTATCCGCTTCAGAAAATTGATACTTGCCATCTACCATCAAAAACTGGTAATATTCTCCCTCTTCCATTAAGCCAATAAGATGGCGAATAACTTGAGGTTTTTTACCAAGTTGTTTTGACAATACAGTCATATCAATCGTTTCGACATCTTCAGTTTCTTCGAAATCGCTAAAATCTTCTTCAGACTGATGAGGAAGATAGGGCTGATTAGAATTTGATTGACTAGTTTGCTCTGTCCAAATCGGCTCAAGCGGTTCTACCTTCGCAAACTCATCAACAAAAGAAAAGCCCTTCTCAAATGGTACATACGGAGAATAAAACTCACGAGCAATTTCTCCAGCATTAGCAATGTACCCACGTCCGTAAACTTTTTTACCGTCAATTTCATCAATTTTCTTAAATTCTTTATTACGGTTGGCATCACCATACATCATCACATAACCAGAATCCTCAAGATGCCCAACAGACAAACGTTTCATAAAATTATCTCTTAAAGAAGTTTTAATATACTCACCGTCTGCACGTTGCATCGCAACAACCATAAAGACCCCAGCCTGACGACCTTTCAGGACAATTTGAGTTAAGTAGTCAATAACTGCTTCTCGGATTTTATAGTCTTTTTCAAGTTCTGCCATGAGAGCGGCCCATTCATCAAAAATAAGAAAAAGAGGTTTAAAACCATAAGCAGAGTAACGTTTCCCTGCCTGATACTCTGGATGCTGTGTCATCTGCAAATAGCGTTGATTCATAAATTGAACAGCATCCGCTAACATTTGAACCATGTCATCTTTTTCCCAAAAAACACGATTATGAAAAACTGGAATATCCTTAAGACCAACAAAATCCGATTTTTTGGGATCAGCAATCCAAACATGACCAATCTTGATTAAGCCGTAAATCAAAGACATTAAGCTAACGGTTTTACCGCCGCCAGTACCACCAGAGACCAACAAATGTGGCTGTTCATTGAAGTCCCAATAAACATCAGCCATCAAACGTAGACCTTTATCAGTCATCTTAACGTCTGAAACATTAATACGCCCAGAAAACTGGTCAATAGCGATAGTGTACGTGACAAAGCCTTTAGTAAAGTTTTTAGCCATAAAGTCACCATCAAACATGATTTCAAGGTCACTTCCTAAACGTAAAAAGCGATCTTGAAACTTATTGCCTCGTAAAATAAAAGTGACATCAAGAAAATATCGGTTACGCTTAAGATAGACTTTGGGTAGCTTAATACTCTCTCTACCGTTGGTTTTTTTAGCAATATAATAACCATTATTAATCAAGAAATTAGTTATCACTTCCAGATTATCCAAGCGATTAAAAAACAATATAGAATGATAGAGCTGTTTTTGAATAAAAAACAACATCAACATGCTACTAAGTAATAAGCCTGCCAACAATGAACCATAAAAAAGAGGTTGTTTAGTGACTAAATCTTGATTTAACCAAGCAAAGCCTGCGATGCCAAACAAAACAGGCGATAACATAACAAAATAAGTTATCGCCTTGATGTTTTTGTAAAAAGAACGGACACGAATACCTCGATAAGGAAAAAGCCTACGAAGCATTAGCTACCCCCTTATTTGTTTGGCTTGTCAGATTTTTCGTCTGGTTTTTGATGATTTTGACCAGGTTGATTAGTTGCCTTCTTCATGACCCTAGTCGCAAATAGATTGTAAATGTCACGACCATCAATAGACGAATAAGTCATGTCTAGGTGTTCTAATGACACAGGTTCACGATGTTTTAGTCCAAGACTTTCTACATCATTTTTTGTCATTTCTGTCAATAAGATAAAAACAGTCCCTTCTTGTGTCATTGATGTCGCAGAAATCGTCACCCCACGAATTTCTCCTGTGTTAACAGAGACCGTACGACCGTTTTCAACCTGTTCTTCGTAAACAATCTCATCGCCTTCAATTTTTCCAAAGCGAAGCTCACCTAAAGCAGCTGCCACGTCAATAGCTTGACTTAATCCACGATAAGATTTTCCGCCAATCTCTACTTTTTCACCGAAGTCTAATCCAATCTTTGCCATGTTTAATTACCACCTTTCATAATTTCAAGTTTTTTAGCCAATACGTTAAGAGCAGGGGCAACATTTCGACCATTTAAAGCATAATCTGGATAAAGAAGTCCCCCTACAACCCTAACCTGTGCATCAAATGGAATAACATCAGCTGTATCATCAGTGATGATATGTACAACACCATGACGCTCACTGTTGACAATATGTCTAGCATACTTCCCAGCCTTACCATTTACTGTTCGAGGCGCTTGCCCACGCCCTTCATAATAAAAAGTTCCCAAAAAGTCGTCTTTCAATACCAATGTTTCTTGTAACATAAATTTTTTCCTTTCAAATAATAAGCTCAAGGCTAGATTCCACTACTAGCCTTGAGAAATGCAATAATTAATCTTTCTTACGACCAAAACCAAGTAAACCTAAAATACTGCTCAATGCACCTGCTAGAACCGTAAATAAGCTTCCTCCTTCTCCTGTCTCAGGAAGACGAGGAGTATTTGACGGTACTGGTTTCTCTGGTGTTTGTGGTGTTTGTGGATTTTTAGACTTCTCAACAACATTTTCGACAAGTTGATAAATAAATTTAACTGAAGTTTCCCCTTCAACAACTTTACCAACAGCATTTTCTGGAACTCTTACAAGCTCATAAGAATAAGATGTTATAACAATTTTAGAATCAGTCTCAACAACTTTATCTACAGGAGTTAAAGCCCTCAGCTCTTCACTAGTCAATTCAGTAACAGCATAGTCTGTCCCAACAACATCATCACGCTTAACATCAGTTTTTGTTTTAAGCACTTTACCATCTTCAGTAACGTGCTCAACTGTAACAGAACCACGCTTCATAACTGTTTTAACAGTTTCATTAAGACGATAAATATATTTAACAAGAATGTCGTCTAAAGAAGAATTACCACTAAAATTTGAAGGGATTTCTACTAACTTATAAGAATAAGTAATTGTTTCAATCTTATCATCTGTCTCAACAATTTTAGGATCAGGAGACAAAACTTTCAATTCATCTGGGGTCAACTCAGAGGTTGAGTAAGCAGTACCAACATTAACATCGCGCAAAACATTAGCCTTAGCCTTCAATATTCTACCGTCTTCAGAAACATGCTCAACATAAACATTTGAACGAGGAATCATAAGAGCAGAAGAATTTACTTTATCACCAACTAAATTAATATAATGCCTGAATTTATTAGTCACATTTGAGCCATCGGTATAAGCAATTGTACCAGTAGTAGAAAGTCCAATAATTTTTTTATTTTGAATATCTAAAGTCTTTTCAGAACTATCAACCAGCTGCATAACCTTACCCAAATCAATAGAAAAAGTACCAGATACATCAATATCATTCAATACTTTTAAGGCAATACGCCTTGGTGCTACAGCAACAACTTCAAACTGCCCCTTAACAACTTTAGTCAAAACAACACCTTGAGGATTAATCTGGCTATTTTCATATAATCCACGAGAGTTAGTCGCAGAAAGAACATCACCAACTTTTAATTTAGAAGCATCAAACAAAATACCAGAGCTAGCATCTAAATCAAAAAATAAATTAGTACCAGCTAAAACAGGCTTAGAAGAATCTGTATAAAGCACATAATAATATCTTTCACCTTCAACCTTTGAACCGTTACTAGATACACGTGCACTCGAACCTCCTGAACCTTCCTCTATTTTAGAAGTTGCATTAGTAAAATCAACTTTAGGAACTTCTACAATAGTCGAAGATAGTATCTTATCACCTACACTAATACTTGATTCATACGAATAATCTTTATTCGCAATTAAATGAAGAAATCGAGAATTATCATAACCAAACACATAAGAAATATCACGATAATTAACAACATTATCATTGAATGTAACCCTTAATTTACCAATACTTGTAAAATCCAAATCAACCGATTGTTTAGCAGGATCACTATTTTCCAAGGCATTGAGTTGCTCATTCGGAATAAAATCAGAAGAATCAATTATTGACAAATTTCCAATAACAACTCCATCTTCAGATAAAATCTCTTTATTAACTAAGCCTGTTTCAGAATCCAAAGGAAGATTAGAAAAGTTATAATCAACACTATCTCCACTTTTTAAGTTACCTTTAACTTCAGTCTTTACATTAACAGAAAAACGAGACTCTCCTGAGCCAACGGAATCAACTGAGATATCTCCAGAAACTTGAAGCTCAACCCCCTCAGTAGTTGTAACACTTACAGGCTCTTCATTCATTGTATTTTCGGAAACCGAATTGGTTACAACAGATGAAACTAGCGGTTCAGGCTGGATTACTGTAACAGCAGATGTTGTTACCTCATCCGCTAAAGCTGTAGTATTACAAGAAATAATAACGGAGCCAAGAAGAGCCATAGCAACAAGACCTCCTTTAGCTTTACGATTATGCTGAATTGATTTAGTCTCCATAAATTTATTAAACATAGTTCACCTCATTAATTATTTTTATAACCAACCTCATTATCCTTATAAGAAAGATCTGTGTTGGCTTGTTCAGAAATTGAAATATCAGAAGAAACAGGATTTTCTGTACCTTCAAAATTGTTATCATAATAAACAGTTGGATTGTCCTTAGACCAATCCGTAACGGAACGAACACCTTCGGAAGCATCCACACTATTAACAGTAACACCATTACCATTAATAAATAAATTTCCACGTTTATTTGCATCTTCTTTACTGTTATTGATTACAAGACTATTTTCGATAATATTCTCAGAACCACCAACAATAGCAATTCCAGCCAAACCATTGTCAGTAACTTCAGACTCTTTAAACGTTACATCTTTTACACCCTGAGCATGTATCCCAAATTCACCATTATCATTAGACGAAAAATTAGAAACAATAATATCAGAAGCATTTTTCAATAACATACCAGAAGTAACATTCGAACTCGCTTCAACATTATCAAGTGTAATATTATTGACAGAATAATATCCATCATTTTTAGTTTCAATAATAATGCCTGATTGAGCATTATTATTGAATGTAGAGTTTTTTACCAAAACATTGGTAATATCTCCATAAGTGATTGTCAAACCATTTTTAGCATGACGGACATGAACATTATCCATTGTAATATTTTTACCAAAATGCTGAATTGTCACTCCTGCCAAAGGAGTTGATAGAATTTCAATATCCTTAAAAAGAATATTTTTACCTTTCGCAACACCTAAAGCATTATCATGCCAGTCATCAGACTTAAATGCAACATCTAGCTTTAATCCTTGGACAGTAATATCACTAACCCAATCAGACTCATCCTCATAATCAATACCTTCCTTATCCGAACTAGATAAGAAACCAAGAAGATGACCTCTAGGGGCTTTTTGAGTCAAGCGAATTAAAGCCCCATCAGAAAGAATATTAAGACCACTTAATTCTTTGTTTACTTCAATCTGACTTGTTACTCGATAAAAGTGCTGTGTTTTAGGAATGAATAAAGTTTTTGTCTGAGAACTAGATTTCAAAAAATCCAACGCTCGATAAAAAGCATCAATGTCATCTGTCACACCATCACCTTTTGCACCAAAATCAAGGATATTTACCAATAATTCTTGAGAAAACTCAGAATCAGAAAGATTTTCTGAAATTGGCTTTTGAGACAATGAAAGGAAGCTTCTCGCATCTTCTTCTCCAGATGGATCAAGTGTACTTTCCTCAAATATAACAGGAATATAGCTAAATTCATACAAATCAGCTAGTTCAGTTTTAATGTTTTCGTGAGTATAAGTAACAGGATTAACTACTTTATCAAGATACATTTTTTCTTGGTCACTCACATCCCAACTAATCACACGCCCAACTGGAAGATATCGTTCCTCCCCCAAAGAAAGATTAATACCGTTGACTTCCGCAAGAAAATCAACAGTTAAATTAAGCCTTTGCGCAATAGCCCAAAGAGTGTCACCCGGTTTCAAAGTATAACTTGTATCACCAAATCCAATGTAGATTTGTTCAGGACTATTAGCGACCCATGTATCCGCACTAACATGATTCATTACACCAAATAATAGACCTGCAATAGCAACTGCAACAAGATTTTTACCAAATTTTCTAAGTGAAAACGTTCTATCCATTGTATTCCTTTCTAAATAAAAAAACCACTCAATATCAGAGTAGTTATGTTTGTATAATATTTTTATGCAATAATTTTAAAAAACGGCGGTTCCCTCCCAAAAATAAAAGAAATACTTATCATAAAAATTGTCTTCCCTTCCTAATTATTTTATCTCAAGCAAAAACTTAATAAATTAAAACCCCTTTTTTAAACCATTCTGCCCTAAACTCATCTTTTCTTTTAGTATTAAAACCATATAGAAAATGTGCAAAATCAGTCGGATGTCCTTTAGAATAAAACTCCAACAACTTCGATTTATAAAGAGTGACAAACTCTTCAAGGGCATCTAAACGTTCTTCATGAGTGACAAATGGATAAACTGGAAGACGTACTAACTGATTATCAGCCAGCAATGCAATTCCAAACACCTGTCTACCCCCAGAACCGCTCTTAGAGCAAATGGTAAGCTCCAACTTTTCCTTAACACCACCACCTTTCACAACTTGTGTAGCGATAATAAACACCTACTTTCTAAATACTGTCAACTCTGATTTGACACCGACATGAACAATTGCCCATACAATCCAAATCAACAAACTAAATAGCAACAGGAGAAACCACATAACTGTCTCCTCCTCGATTTTCTAATACCAGCTCACTGGAACAATCATAACAGCCTTTTAGCTGGACATTGAACGCCAAAATACGCTGATGACACCTATTGCAATGATATATATTAACCATATTTTTCCTTTCCTTTTATAATAAAAAAGACCAGCTACTGCCAGTCTTGTCATTTAATATGCACTGTCTTGAAATTCGTCCCACATCATCTGATAACGATCAGCATTTTGCCTCACGTACTCGGCAACTTTTTTGTAGTCTTTTGATTTGAGATAACCATCTCGCAATTCACCATCTAAAAACATTGAGGCAACTTCTTCACCATGGATATAAATATGCAGGTGCGCTCGTTGTCTTTTATGGTTATGCTCATTCGTACGAATTTCAATAATAAACTTTTCAAAACTATTTCTAGGCATTCAAGATCCCCACATAATCTCTCCAAGTCTCAAGCCAATTTGTTTGATTACGCTTAATTTCCTTTTGAGCAAAGCGGATATCATAATCAGCTAAATCAATATTCTCTACAACCTCCAAAGTTTTCAATGAAAACTTGCCAATCAAATCACCATCATCGTACATTCTGACAAGGGGATTTTTAGGATTTAATTTCATGTCTTCTTTAGACAGTTCAAGAACTGTTTCTCCAAATGATTCTTTCATCGTTGTACTCTCCTAACTCTATGGCATTTACTACTAATAATGGTCTTTAGCAGAATAAATATAGATAGTATCATTTTCAACACGATAAATAAGACGATGCTCGTCGGAAATACGCCTAGACCACAATCCTGATAAGTCGTGTTTAAGCGGTTCAGGCTTTCCGATACCTGTAAAAGGAGTACGGTCTATATCGTTAATAAGTTTATTGATTTTTTTGATTGTTTGCTTATTGCCTTGCTCATGCCAATAAAGATAATCCTTCCAAGCATCATCTGACCAAGCCTTTATCATTCCTCTACCTCAATCAAATCATGTTCACGAAAGCCAGCAGTTCTAAATTGTTGCTCGCCACGCTTTAACTTTTCAACCAAATAGTTGTTTGATAAAACACGCAGCGTTTCTTGCATACTATCATAGTCCCTCTTAGATAAGACAACTACTGTATCTTCGACATCTTTGGCTGTTACAATCAAGGGTTCAACATCTTCATTGACACGGCGCATATAGGATCGTAAGTCTTTACGAAACGTTGAATAAGCCACAGCTTCCATAGTATTCACCACCTTTATTTGTTGTACTTTATATTGTACCACTTTTTATGTGATTTTACAATTTTTTACACTACCTTTCCTAAGTTTTGACTAACTTAAAAAGACCAGCAAGGTCTTTGTTGGTCTTTCTAAATCATCTAGTCCTAAACAGGACGAAACCTAGATGGTTCAGGACTAGATAAATAGCCGATTCTACTATCGGCAGTTCATTTCAATATTAAAATGCGTGCTCGTATCTTCGCACACTCAACCTTTCGGTACGTTTCACAACGTTCTTACTCGTTCGGATAAGTCACGATTTCAGCCCCTAACTTCAATTAACAAACCTCCATTAGACCTTTATCTCACCTTATCCATTAGCAAGCTAAAATAGCTCACACACCGCCCGCCTATAGTTCTACCTGTATTATCCGCCTCACTACGTTTCTTAACAGATAGGGCCTCCGTGTCTCCACAGCAGTTCTAGTTTTTCGCTCTACACAGGAAAACTAGCATAAACCCTAGCAATATTGTGGACTGATTGGAACTTGGCTGTTGAAAAAAATTAGTCCCTCGTTGTATAATTTAACTGAAAACTTCTCCAAGGATTTCAACAAATCTACAGAAAGGAGGATAGTCGCCTACTAGCTAGGCTAATAAAGACCAATGTCAAGTGGTATAGCCGCGGTTTCGGCCGTCTTCCTCTTGACTTTTTTTTTTCATAACCAAGCTCTAATCAATCCACAAGCCAGCCTACGAAATTTGACTTTTTGACATAAAACGCTTATAATAAAAGTGTTCAATTTTTATTTGTGCGTTGGTCAGCAAGAGTCATTCTGCGGCTGGCGTGCTTTTTATTTAGTTTTCAATGTTCTTGTGAATAATCACTCCTCAAACAAGTTATTATTTACTTTTTTCAAAGCGTAAAGATGATGTTAACTTGGATATGATTTCCTCTGATAGTAAAGTGACTTATCAGGGAAACCAGCTATCCACTGAATAAATTCAGCAACTCCTCCATTTTTTGAAAAAGTTGTAAAGGACATCTCCAATCTTTAATATCCCGTTGAGATACTTCTATTATATCTCAATGAGATATACGTGTCAAGTGTTTTTTCTAAAAAAATTTAAAAATGCAACTAGAATTTTCTAGCTGCACTGCTACACTATTTGGATTGTTTCAAAAGCTCCTGATAAGCAGGAGAATCTTTCAAATAATAATCATTAACTGAATCAAGAAAAGCAAAACTCAGCTTACCGCGATCAAAGGTATAGGCAACCGTTTTGCCACTAGCCCCACCAGTTAAGGTTTGTTTTTCCTTGTCAATGCTAAATAAGTATTTATCATTTGGCTCATAATAATAAGTAAGAGTATTGCCTTCAACGATAACTTCAACCTCTTCTCTCATCTTATTTAAATTATTAGAATAAGTAAAGTACTCACCGTCCATATTATCTGAAACAGACGGCGAACTAGAGCAAGAAACCAAAAAAACAACGGACAGCAATAAAGCTAAAACAGATAATATTTTTTTCACGATAGCACTCCTTTCTTCTATTATATCAAATTATGAATATTATTTCAATCATCACATCACACTTAGGAGGTACTCGATGTTTACCGAACGTTTAAAAGCCTTACGAAAAGAAGCTGGTTTAACTCAAAAAGAGATTGCTACTTCTTTAAAAATTGGTCAAAACTCCTATTCAAACTGGGAAAACGGAAAAAGAGAGCCGATATTCCCTACAGTAGAACAATTAGCACGTTTTTTCAACGTGTCTACGGACTATTTACTAGGTCTTTCAGATGTTAAAAACGCTGAACAAGAAAACGAGTTATCTAAACAGCCTATCTTTACCGAACGCTTAAAAACCTTACGAAAAGAAGCTGGTTTAACTCAAAAAGATATGGCTGAAAAATTCAGTACTTCTCAGCCCTCGTATCAGCAGTGGGAAAGCGGAAAACGGACACCTAACTCTGACAGCTTAGACAAACTAGCCAACTTCTTCAACGTGTCTACGGACTATTTGCTAGGCAACACTGACTATAAAAATAGTTTAGAACAAGATATTGAAGAAGCCATTCAGCGCTCCGTTGCCTACGATGGTAAACCAATCACTGATAACGATAAGAAAATTATCACCGATTTCTTAAAGGACTACTTTGCAAAGAAAGGTGATTAGGTGGACGTCAAGCAACTTATAAAACAAGTCGAAAAACAAGGCATCACCGTCATTTTCTTAAACGGTCTTGACGAACCTGGTCGACTGATAGAGGTTAACGGTCAACCTATAATGTTTATTGATAACAGTCTCGATAATCTAACGACTTACAATGTTATTTTGCATGAACTATCTCACTATGAAAATGACCACCTCAATAACATTCTCAGCCAAATTCCAACCTATGCGCACCATCTGGAACATGAAGCTGAGAAAGACAGAATTATCAATTTTATGTCTCTTGTCAATGAAGAATACCCTATCGACGAGACTTTCAACTATGTCAGTTACATGAAATTTGCTCAAGTTCCGAGCCGATACGAAAACCTTGTTAAAGAAATGTCAAAACAGTTCTACAATCGTAACAAAAAAGAAAAGAGGATATAATATGTTTGCTTTATTCAAAAAGCAAAATCAACCTACGGAAACAAAAGCAACTAACAATAAAGTGACGTTTCAAGAGCTATTGGATATTAAAGATATTAGAGTAAGAAGACCAAGTAATGGCATCTCTAGTATAATTGAACAAACAATCCTAGATGTACTAAGCTCACAAGAAGATAAAGGTGGTAAAAAATTAGTTCAGCTAGTCAGCTATATTTTTAATCAACTTGGATATCATACCAAAATAAATGATGGGTTCAATGATAAAAAGCAAGATGTCCTGATTTTTCAAAATAAAGATGATGATAAGCCGATATTAGTTATACAATGCAAATCGTACAGTCCTCAAAATACAAAAGACCGCATTAAAATAGGTGCTTTATCAGATTTTGTAGCCTATACAGAAGATTATAAAGACTGTAGAATGTTTCTGACGACATCTTACTTTTACCCAAAGACTATTGAAGATTTTGCAGACAGAGTAATTTTAGTTGATCGTATTGGGTTCATAGCTCTTCTCTCAAAAGCTTTTCCAATTGAGACAGCTAATGTCATGAACACACTATCACTTCATGATATAAAAGAAAACTGTAAAGAGTGCAGACACGGTAAACTTCAACTCCTCTTTTTCAATAATATTCCAAATTTCAAATGCACAAACTGTGCTACAAAGTATAAAGCAGTCAACAGACAACCTGTACTTTACAAAAGAGAAAAATATTAAACGGTTGAGCATAAAAAGCCCTTAACTACTCGCAATAGTTGAGGGCTTTGGTATTGCAATAGACACACAACAAAAGGCACTAGTTCACTAATACCCTTTGTCCTATAACTATTGACTAAAGCTATACAATTTATCGCATTCCACTAGGGCAAATTTTGATATTTTTGACTCGATTTTAGTTAGTTTTACACCATTTTTTTGCCCTAAACCGATAAAAGTATTTGAAATTAGATAAAAAGTAGCCTATATATTACGGTCAAGAATTAGCTTAAATAAAAGCAGTTGCTTACAGGTATAATGACTGGCTCAAAAACCAGGTCTTAAGAAAGCTCGTAAAGCTTCACAATTTTCAAAACGTTAATATCGGCTATATATCAATGTTTCAAGCACTCAAGAGTTTTATCTTGGGTGTCTTTTTTTATTCAAAAATTCAGAAACTGCCTGAAAAACTGCCTGATATTTGCCTTACTGGTTTTTAGGAAGATTTTCTAAAGCAATTTCACCTACTGTTTTTGGTATTGTTTCAATGATATTAATATAGCTTTTAGTAGTCTCAGAATCGCTATGAGTTAGTGCTTCTGAAATTTGACTGAGAGAATATCCTGCCAATTTGGCTAATGAAGCTCCTGTGTGACGCAACATATGTGGTGTAGCATGAGCTAGCTCAGGGTGACGTCTTTCTATTGATTTCATTCTATAATTTAAATAATCAATATGAAGTCGCTTGTTGACACCTCCTTTTCTATCTTCATAGGTAAAGACAAACTGTTTATTAGTTTGCCGAATTTTGTATCTTTTAAGGATTAATTTTTGTTCTTCTTTCCATTTTTCAAGAATGGTCATTAGAAATTTAGAAACAATGAAACTTGTCTTCTTCTCACCTTTGGTAGCTTTGACATTGCCGAACCTATCTAGAGCCTGAACAATAAAAATTTTATTGTTAATAAAATCAATATGTTTCCATTGAAGTGCATAAGTCTCAGATTTCCTGTCTGAGAGGAGGAAAGTTGTGTAGAAAAGGGCGTAATCCATATAGGTAAGGTCGCCATTACTCAGGTCTTCTTCAACGGCATTTAACCATTGAGACAATTCATGACCATTCAAGTACATTTCCTCCTCGTCTTTTGCTCGTTCAATTTGTACTTTTTTAACAGGTTTTATACGACTAATACTTTTTTTCAATCTATTTCCTTCTATCATTTCTAATTCCTCTGCCCAATCAAATACGGAGTTGACATAGCTTCGTATGACTTTAAAATTGGCATATTCATTAGCTTTATTGGTAAGTCTGTTCAGAACTAATTGTTTATTACTCATAAGGTATTTTAGTGAATATTTACCGAACATAGGTAGAATATGTAGTCTAAACATATTTTCAGATTGAAAAACTGTGCTAGTAACAGGAGGAGTATTGGTATTTGTAGTCTGACCTGCTTTATAGGCATCAAGCCAGTAGTTATCATAGAACTCTTTGAATGTCATTTCGTTTTGCGACAAGTTTACATCACGTCCAACTCGTAAATCAGAAATTTTTAGTAGGATTTCAGATTCTGCCATCTTAGCTTCTTTTCTGGTTTTAAATCTTTTGACATAGTATTGTCCCATACCTAGTTTTTTCTGCATATCATGTGGGATATAGAGTTTCAGTTGGTAACTTCCTGTCTTCAATTTTTTGATAGCCATATTTACCTCTTCCTAGTATTGTAATTGATTCATCCACTTTCTAATCTCTCCTTTATCAAAGCGAACGGTTTTTCCAACCCGAATTGCTGGTAATCCTCGAATTATCCATGTATCTAGAGTATTATTTGAAACACCTAAATAGTTACAGGCTTGCTTTTTGTTCAAAAATGGACTATTTATTCCATTATCCTCTCTAAATTTTTCAATCTCATCTTCGATAAGACGACCAATGAGATGTTGAATTTCATTTACTTGTTCTTCTTGTAAGATAACTTGCATGCTATATTCCTTTCTCGTTTATTTTCCAATGACATAAGTAAATTGTTTAGCTGTCCCAGCGTCAAAGACACGGTAAGATATGATACCTAGCCCTACTGCGTTTGATTCTGAAATAAGAACTGTACCATCAGACCTAACTTGTTCGACAAATGCTACATGGCCATAAGTAGGATCCGAACCAGCTTCACTTGGAGAGAAACTTATCGCACTATGCTCTGTCGGTATATTAGTCGTTGTATAACCAACTTTATGTTTCCAGTCGCCACCATTGCCCATATAAGGGTCAAAGGTTATACCAAGTTCTTTGCCACGATTCCAAACAAACCAAGTACATTGCCCCCATGGATATGAGCTTGTTATATATCCAGAGGTATTAATAGCTTTTGTTAGGCTATACCCTGTGGGTATATCACTTGAGGTCACACCACCTCCATCTCTAGGTTTTGCAACAGACGTAGGGGCTTTTGGTGTACCACCGTGGTTATCAATCCATTGGTTGAGTTTTGCCATCACCTCTGCACGTCTTATTCCCGAACCAGACGTATCTGTGAAGTACACGCCCCCATCAGTTGCAACATTAAGGGTTCCTCTGGCAAATCTCTGCGCTTTCTCATCTTGAATTTTGAAGGTTTGGTTGCGATTGTTAATTATGGTTTGTTGGGTCAATGCTACTACAGCGGTTTTATCATTATAATGAACCGCATTTTCTGGGTTTGAATCAAAAGCACCGTAACCAAACATATTTGCCCCAGGCATAGTGGCAACCCCAGCCGTTCCATAAGAACTTTCCATTTGAGCGATGGCTACAATTGCTCTGACATCTAAACCAGACTGTTTAGACCATTCCAGTAGAAGTTTTCCGTTGATACGACTTTTATCATAGGGAATACCCGTAGAATCTAAAAATCCATCTAGTTGTTCAGAGGTAATACCATAGCGATGGACTAAAAGGTTATGCGTGTAGGGGTCACCATCAGACCAATGTTCTGTATACCTGATACCGTCTACCGCAGAAGTAGAAGATGTTGAAGTAGGGGAACTTGCCCCCATAAAAAGAAAAAGCACCGCAAAAAGTGGTGCCGATAAGAAGAATAGGAGGCTAAATCGTTTGAAGATTTTCATGATAATACCTCCTGAGTTCTAACATTACCCGAACGAAACTGAGATAGTTGCTCACGCATGGCTTGTTCTTTCTCAAGATACCTTTTGAATTGCCTTTCAGGGCGCTCTAGACGGCTCCTACGCTCTGCGCGAAGTCTTTCCTTGGTTTTCTGATTGTAAGCCGATTGACGGAGCTGAGAGACCCTAGCACGCTTGTCTTGAATCACCTGACCTAACTCATCTAATCGGTTACGAGCCTCATTAGCTCTAACCTTATCTTGATCATCATTGGTTGCGACTGATTTAGCATAATAAACACCGTATTCAGCGCTCTTGAGTCCACGTCTAAGATTAAGAAAAGCTGAGGAAACCTGTTCACTACGGTGAGCTTGTTGTGCTTTTGCTTCTTTATAGCTTACCTCATAACTTTCTCCGTTTTGTTCTGCTCGTCTAGCTTTGGCTTTTGCAAGGGAATCTGAAATGGCTTGACTAGCATTGTGATAACCCAAATTAACTACTTGTCGAGTCTTGGTCTTCAGTCCTTCTTTGGCAAGTGTCGTAGAACCTGCTAGAACACTGCCAGCAACCGCTAATTTTGCCTGTGTATTCTTTTGTACACGTCCTAAGGTATTTTCTTGGAGTTTTCGTCCAGCACTATCAATACGTCTTGTGAAACGATTAGAGATATGACGAATACGATCTGCTGTCAGAATAGACAGGAAGAAGTCTCGTTTTTTCCAGATGATAATGAGGACAATGGCTTTTAGGACGTAACCCACAATCATATTATCAAAACCGATAGCAGTGGTAATCGTTGTTAGGATATTGTTAAAGTAGAGAGCGATTGTCGCAAGTAGGGTCATGAGACCAGAAAGGACAATCGTTCCACCTATTTTTTTGGTGATATTGAAGAGAATATTTTCAAAAGTTGGTACCATAGCAAGGATTAAAGCAAAGGGAGTAAACACCAATATGATAAGCAGTGCAACATTCAGGATAAACTGCATGATGGCAAAGAAAACGAGTATTAAGCCCATCAGCAAGGCTTCAAGGACTGCTACAATAGCGTAAGAAAACATGGCACCCCAGTTGGATTTAAGCATCGAGTTCTTTGGTTCATCTTCACTTCCAGCTAAGTCTTTGATTGATGTTTCTGACTCTCCATTAGAGACTTTGAAATCATCATCACCATCATTATATTTCACAAGACTTTGGAACTGTTTATCTGTCAAGGCAAAACCATTGTCTGTTTTCGCCATATCGGAGTTCATATACTGATAAGGTGTCCAAATAGCGGACTTAGCATATTCTGTTAAAGCACCATCCGCATTTTTGGCTTTAATGGAGGTTCCTGTTAAACTCTTTGTGACGGTAGAGGATAAGTTAGTTGTGATCGATGTGGTATTCGTGTAGAAACGAGCAATAACATAAGTACCATCACTGTATTTTGAGAAAAATAGAATAGAACAGGCAAAAACCAAGAATAGTCTGATGAGTGTTTTAAAGAATGACCCATGCTTGATGAAATAGACATAAGCAAGGTAGATGGCCATGCTTGCGCCGATTAGTGGAAGTAGAACATTCTTAAGACTGTCAAAAATAGAGGCTGTCGCTGAGATAATGTCAGAGACATAAGTTGCAAAGAGTTCAGGTGATTCCACCAACTTTTCGTAGATAGAAGCAAAGATGGTGAAAAGAAATTTGGCTATCCAGAAGACTGCTTGTACCAATTTATTGATGAGATAGAGCATGGCAGTATCTAAGCCAAACCATGAATCTTGAAACCAAACTTTACTGGTAATCTGAGAGAGGTTATTCTTGATGTATTTATAATTAATCTCAGAAGCGAAGGCCGTCATACTGGTGACTAAAGAGCTAGTAATTGTGATGATGGTTATCAGTAGTTTAATTTTTCTTGGTTTCATTGGTCTCCTTTCTGCGTTATTTAGATATAAAAAAACACCTTGGATAAGGTGTAATTGTTGTATTCTGATCATTCTTCATCGAAGAAAGAACATCATCTGGATGATTAAAATCTTCTTTAAGGATTTAGGTTTTTGAAGAGATTTTCCAAATTGTTTAGGTAGTCTGTTTTAGAATGGATGATTCTTAAGACATCCACGCTCTCCTCACGGACAAGATAAAAGATGAGATAGTGTTTGGATGGAATCATTCTCAGATTACCTTGAGGAAAAATCCTTCGGTGAACTTTTGAATCAAAGTCAATATAGCCAAGAGGTGAGACATAGAGAAAGTTAATAGCATCTTGCAAGCTTTTCATAACTTTCAATGCACTTGTTTCAGAAAATTCTTCCACATAGTAATGGAAGATATTGTCCAAGTCCTCTTCGGCTCGTCCTGAAATCTGTACATTATAAGCCATATTTTGCGAACACCTCACTTGCTGGTTTGGTCTTACCATTTAGGACATCTTGATATCCTTCATCCAGTTCAGAGATAAGTTCATTTAAGAACGATTCTGCCTGTATCTGTTCTGGTGTTTTGATAGGAAGGTCTTTCGTGATAACAACTTGCTCTACAAATAAATTAAGGGCATCAGGAAGTGAGATATGTTTTTCTTCCAAAATTTCTTTAGCTTGATTAAGCATTTCAGCATTGACACGGAAGTTATATTGGCGGTCTCTCATTAGTGTAGTCATGTTATTCTCCTTGTTACCTTTATGTATAACAATATCATAACACTTTGATAAAAAAGAATCAAGTATCATCTTACACCGCCTTTAGTTTTGTCTCAACTGTGTCAAAGAGTTGGGTGATTTCAGGGAACATGCCATCAACAGTTATGCGCTCTTTACGCCCAAAGGTATCTAAGTAGATACATTGAGCCATGGTCATGTTACCAAGCCATTCTTTGGTTGTTTCTGTTTTTGGGATTTTGAGATAATCCAGAACAGCATCAATTTCTGTATCTTCAAGGAAGGCAAAAACTGAACCAAACCCTGTCCCATCTTCTTCAGTAGATAGGTCATGGACAGATTGCGTAATGAAGACCAAGAAGTTGTTTTCTGATCGACCAACCCGTTTCATCCGTTTGAGAATTTGTTTGCCAACGGTTGTAGAGTTGAAGAACCATGCTTCATCAAAGAATTCGATCGTTTCAACTGTTCTATCTTGTTTTCCAAACTTGGTGCAGTAATAACCTAGGGCATACATGATGGTCAGACTCTTCTTCTCGTCTGAGGTCAAATCGACATTGCGATTATCGCTTGGTAAATTGAGTCCGTTAATTTCTAAGATGGTAATTTTAGAATCAACAGAGATACCGTTGTTCTGACCATCAGAGAAGCAAAGGGATAGAATGGATTGGTTGACTGCTGTTAGTAAAAAGTCACCTGCTTCTTGGACGCTTGAGTCAGAATGTTTCATCAAGTCTTTAAAGACATGAATCATCCCAACTCTTTCGCCACGTTCCCTTTTCGCTAAAAATTTATCTAGACTCTTGAGATAAGCATTGCGGATTTTGAGATTGTTCTCCTTACCAAGCAAGGTATCAATCATTGAGTCGGCAAGGTCACGGGCTTCCTGTCCTTTGAGAAAGACAAGAGGATCTAAGGCACCGTGATTACTTTTGTCTCTGGCGTCTAAGGTGATGAAGTTGATAGACTTGATATAGTCTTGAAGTTCTTGGAAACTCCCATTGCCTTGAAGTACTTTTAAGACTTTCTGGTACTGTTTCCGCATTTCTGCCTTGGGGTCAATGTAGAGAATTTTTGTCTTCAGGAAGGAATGGAAGGTAAAGAGGAGTTTGGTCAAGAAAGATTTCCCAGTTCCCGTTTCGCCAATAATGGCCACATGGGGATTATTGGTAGATTTATCCTTTACACCTAGCTTATTGGCTTGAAGTAGGTTGGTAAAGATAGGACTTGAGGAAGCCTCGATAGCTTTTCTATAGTCTCCTTGCCATGAATCAAGTTGGTTATCAATCCGTCCAATAGAAAAGCCTATATCTGTCCCAACTCTTTTAGTCATAAAGAAGAGATTTTCACAGAATGCTTCAAGAGACATGGCTTGAAGAAAGTTTCTATCATCGCGGTCAAGTGTCTCTGTCATCCGATTTTTATAAAAAAGGTAGACTTGGTCTGCATTGGCTCTGACGACCTCAACGGATAATTGGTTGAGCGTTGAGTAGAGTAGCTCATATTTAGCTTTTAGTTCATCTAGTGTATAGGCAGTAATCGTTAAGGTATGGAGGTAAGTTACTAGGGGTTCATCCTTATCAAATTTCCCTTGTAGGTCTTCCAATAAAAATTTACTCTTAATGACTGATCCCTTCTGGACGTCTTCCACCTCCTCTGCTTCAGAGATTGTGTTTTTCAGTCGTTGCCTTGCCCGTTTGGCTTTGCCTAATAATGAAAAGACACCTTTGGGAAGTGAAAACTGAATTTTGAAGTTTGATTCAACAGGGAAGCGGAGCGTTTGTAATTCTTCTTGGAGGTGAAGGTAGGACATGTTTTCAGGTAAACCATTGATAGGAAGTGTTGCCACATAAGAGGTTTCCCCCATGTTATTGAGTTTTAGGATATTGACATGCTCAAACTCAATGTTTGTCTCATCAAGATTTTCAAGGGAGTTCTCTACCCGTTCAATTTCAACCTCTTTCTTGTAAAATTGCCCTCTCATAAATTGGAGACGGTGAAGAAAGATATTCTCCTGTCTAGAGAGGGCCCGTGCATTGAGAAGGGCTAAGTTGTTTTCAAGGGCTTCCTTTTGTGTTCTATAACTGTCATTCCAATTGCTAGGGACAGTCTCCCCAATCCCGAAGGTGTTTAAGACTAAATTACGAGTCGACCGGTAACCTTCATAGACGACTGATTTTAAGTCCATCGAAATCGTCAAGGATTTCAGAGGGACAAGCAGGTAGTAGTGGTATTCATAGAGTTGGCCGATATCACTTTCTAAGTAATCAATAGTTTTATTGAGAACATAGTCCGCTAGATCACCGACTGGTGACTCCCAATCAATATCTAGAGCCAATTTCTGAAAGCGCCCATAGAGGTCTAAGTCCATTGGTACCATACGGATTTCAAAGTCATGGTACTTTGTAAGGTGACTAAGAGCAGTATAAACAAGGTCTTTATGCTTTTCTTTCGTCTTGCCATCGACAGAGTTAATGACTTTTGATGGAATTTGGTAAATCGCAAAGACGGAGCCATCTTTTCGGAGGATAAGGTTATCCTTGATGTCCCAAATATTATTTTGATAGTTCATGAGTCTCCTTTTGTTTTTGGATAGTTTGAGGGCGTTTGTATACTATTCCTTTGTTTAAGTAAATTGTGTCATGCCTCATGCCATATTGAAAATAGAATTTGAGATAATCCCACAGATAAAAGATAAATGTTTTACCATCAATTGTCAGATTAGTAAGGGTTTCTGAGAAGATCCAAGCAATAAGACCCGAAAGTGTTAATCTCAGCCCTAGTGGTAAAAAAACAAGGAATTTTTCAGACGGCAAGAAAAGGAGTGAAAAGATAGTGATGGTATAGACAATGCGAGAAAACTTAATCGGTGACTGCAAGGAATAATCATCATTAATTTTCTGAATCCAATAGGGTTGACTAAGGGCTTGCTTATAGGAGTAAAGGCGTTTATCATGTTTTTCTTCACTCATAACAACCTCCTAACTAAAGACGTTAGAGAAAATCTCTGAGATAGTATTGAGAACATTAGTAGGATTGTTGAGGAAGTAGACGGTAGCACCTCCGATGGCGACTGCAGTGATGGCCCGTCCGATACGTTGGTCACGTACGGCCTCAATAGTCTTCCAACCTGCAAAACCAGCGACAATCCATACGCCAATATTATTGACGAACCATTCAAATAAACTTTGTAGTGTCATTTAGTGTCTCCTTTTTCTTTTGTTTGTGGTTTGAGATAGTCCTTAGTAATCGTATGAGATAACTTTTGAACATAGTAAGACTTGTCTTTTTCTTCTATGATGAGATTGAAGTTTTCACTATGGGTGTTGCCTGCCACTTCAAAAGTAACTTGTGCATAAGCCGTGATTGTTTTGCCGTTGTTTCTGTAGTAGCTATAGTCCAAGTTTTTAAATATAGTCCCTTCAAGAGCTAATAAGTTGTTGGCAATCAAGTCAAGATTTTCCTGATTTGAGGTGTAATTGGTAAAGAAGAGTTTGAGGAAACTATCCAGACTGTCTTTAGTCTGTTTATCAGTCTCTGTATCTTCAACGAGCTTAAGACTATCATTTGAACTCCCCTTTTTGGCTTGGATGCTTGGTAACTTGACATGCCATGGTAGACCTGAAATGAAGTAGGTATCGTCTTTTTCACCAAACGGGACTGCAAACCCTGTCGTCATTTCTTTTCTACTCTCACCTACTCCTGTGGCATAGGTCACTTGGTAGGTGGCAACTTGCTCGTTAATAGTCAGAAGTTTAGCGCTGATGAGTTCAGTGGTTGAACGGACGTGGCCTTGATTTCTTATCTCTGGCGGGACATCATAAAAACTGTTGAGATAGGCTATTTGTTCACTTTGGACGGCATTATCATCAGATAAGGTGAAGTAGTTTTTGACGTAATCATTAAGGTAGTAGTGAAGTTTATAGTCAATACTAGAATCATCTTTTTTAACCTCTTGAATGACCGTTTTAGGCACATTGGAACGTGTGAGACTTACAATGATAGATAATGTAGCCAAGCCAACAATAGCAACCAGACCACCGAGAAAGAGAAGATTCATCGTTTTTTGATTGACCTCACGGACTTCTTGTCGTTGCTTGGGTTTGATACGCTTAAGGAATTTTGGTTTAGTTGGTGTCATTTTCTTCCTTTCTTAGAGTTGTATTTTGGCGGTCATTGCACCATTGACAATGACTTCGAGTGTGGATTTCTTAATGAGTCCTCCTTTTTTGAAGATGAAGGTGATGTCATAATATTGGGCTTCTTGAGCAAGTGTAATTTCCTTACGCTTTCGTAAGACGTCTCCTTTAACCATAGTTGCGATATGCTCTTCATTTTCCTTCAAAAATTCTCGGACAAAATAAGACAGGCGAGCTCTAAACTCACCTGTATCTTGTCGTAACATGTCAATTTCCATCTGTCCTCCTTATTTGGTTGACAACTCTTGGAACTTGTGACCTTTGGCTGCTAACTGTTTTTGAAGACGACTAACTTCACCATTGGTTAAGTAGTAACCTTTCAGTTCATTCCGAATGCTTTCCAATTGGTCAGCAGGGAGTTGGATGACTTCCTCTGATTTGAGTAAATTATGAAGTTTTCCAGCAGTTGTCCAAGCGTCTTGCAAATGATAGCTAGCTAATTGTGTTCCTAATTCTGAAACAGTCGATAAAATCTCTTTTTCAAGTTTTCCTTTTGTCATGGAGTTTTCCTTTCTCTTTAGCCGACTTTTCTATAAAAGCCTCTTGGGGTATTTAAAAGCTCACCTGATGAGAGGTAAGCTTGTATACAGTTTAACCAAGAATTGGTCTGGTAGAACATCCTAATGAGTTCAGTTTTATCAACATCTTCAAGTAGAATATTAAGAGCCTCAACTTCATCTTCACTAGCAAATTTGTAGTAAACTGAGACAATATCTAAGACTTTCCAGTGTTGTTGAAGTAGAAATGATAGAATATACTCATCATAGTCATAGAGCTTCTCATAACACAGTTTAAGCAGTCGAATCTCCTGAAAGGTCAGGTTGGTTTCGACATTCCAATCTGTTATACCAGTGATGAGTAGCTCACTTTCATAAGGATAGCCTTTATCCACTAGCCGTTGTCTGATAGCTTCTTCATCGAACCGCAACAAATCTACCTGAGCCAGCTTTTTTGAATAGCCGTCTTGAATAATCCGAATCGTACCAATCATGTGTACATCATTCCTTCTACAAATTCATCATAAGCGAGCCAGTCATTAGCTAGGTCATAGGCTTGTTCTTTGGTCAGAATGCCATAGTCAATGAATTTATCCAGTTCTTTGCGAATCAGACGGAAAATGTCACTGAGGGCTAATTCAGAATGAACAACCTCATCATCATTACGATACCATGTCCAAGTGACGCCTTCTGATGAGTAGCGAGAGCGCGCGGTGAATAGTTCCATAGAGTCCTCCTTTCGTTATTGCCAAGTATAGTAGCTGTCAGAGACGATACAAGATAGTTCTAAGCGAGCATCTCTGCCATAGGCTTCATAATCAAAGTATGGTTCCAGATATTCTGGTATGTTTATAGCGCTGAGTTCCTCAACAAGATAGATACCGAAATCCTCGTCTCCACTAACCTCAGCTACTGTCCAATCGTTGTAATCGAACTCCTCAATAAAGGTTTCAATAGAGCCATAGTGTCCTAACCAGTCATTGATGAGAGAACTGTAAGCACTAGGGATGGTAGCCATTTTCTCTGCTAGTTGATTTAGGGAAGAAATCGGCGTGTATTCATTTATCCCATTGACGCCTTCCCAATCTGCGATAAGGTATTCATCGCCATCGTCAATGTGTAGAGTGTGTCTGATGGTCTGCTCTGATTCAGGAAACTCAAACCACTTGAACTGTCCTGTCAAGATGTTTTGCACGCAGACCTTGAGTTGAAAAGTCATGTTGCCTCCTTTACGTTACCGTCATCATCTGATAATTTTTCTTAAGGAATTTGAGTTCCTGTTCCATTTTCTCGGTTGGTTTACCAGTGTTTTGAATCATTTTCAAGTACTCCGTATTCATGATTTTATCAGCTTCTTCGACATAAGCTAGTGAGTTTGACACTTGATAGAGGAGCCAACGAACGGTTCTATCAATGGAATAGGGTTCTGGTTTGACCGTCAATTTGAGAGGTTCAGCGGAACCAAACATGGCTTGCCATTTCTGATCAGGAAGATAGGCACCGTATTGTCCGATTCCTTCATAGACCAACATTTCTTGGTTGATGAGGCCACGGGCGAGACAGCCGAGGTCTTGACCGCTGACAAAGTGTTCGACTAAAAGTTGAGCCTTTGCTTGTGATAAACGTATCTCATAACGATTCCAAACGCCAAATATCTCTAGAGCTTCCTCAACGCTGATGCCTTCTTTCTGGGCAAACTCGTAGCGCTTTTCATAGAAGTTGAAGAACATATTAGACTTACGGGAGCCAAAGTAGAGTGATATGCCTTGACGTTCGTCCTCATCGGACTTGGTGTTTAACTGTCCGCCACCAATATGACTCCATACTTTTAAATGATTGAACGTGACATAATTCTGATAGACTTTGCCTATCATTTCCGAAAGGTGATAGTGGTCAGGCTCATTATGTTTACCACGATACAGTTCATCTAGTGCTAGGTCAATGCGTGTCACTTTCATATCGCTTCGGTCATAGACCATTCTTTGTAAAAAGTCTTGCCATGTGATACCCTCACGCTCTAGTATTAATTCCATCTGGCGACAGCCTTGACCAGAAAGCTGAAGAGTGACTTGATAGTTATCACGTTCTTCTTTGTCAAAGTAGTCAAATAGCCAAATATCACCACGTTTATAGAGGTGATTGTAAGCCATCATTGTGGTTTCTTGAGAACCAAAGTCTTTAAAGTCAACGTAGAGATAGCTCTTGATGAAGTCCTTGATGTCCCTAACCTCTTTAAAGGTGATCCGTAGGTAGTCAATCATCAGGCGTAAGGGATGAGGATTATCGTTAAAGGAGTAGCCCAACTGTGATTTAATCTCCTTGAATTTTTCCAAGGTAAATTCACGTCTACCTGTTTCATAGGATTTGAGACTGGAGAGACTCATCTGAGTCAACTCCGCAAATTCTTTTTGTTTCAAGCCAAGACTGGCTCTAAATTTTCTTAATGTTTTACCATCAATAATGAACTCCTCCTTTCTAAAATGGTATAATAAGTAAAAAACATAAGTAGGAGAAAAAACATGTCCCAATTACCACTGTTTGAGAGGTTTTTCCAAGGCATTAATGACGAACATAAGGAGGGCGTGAAGGACTATTTCCTTGCATTGGGAGAACTTCCAGAGGCGTGCAATAAAAAAGAATATGTGGACATCTTCTCAAATAATGTAGCCCTCATTTTTGATGAATACCCTCCTGAAGTCATTGTCAAATCATTGGAAAATGAGTTAGGAACAAATCATCTCTCTGCGTTTATCTATCGTATGGGACAAGGTAGATGGCATCAGCAAGCTATGGCATTGTTTAATGTACAGAACCATTTGAAGTAGGTGTACAGTTTTTAGCAAAAAAGTGTACAAAGTTAAAACCTCTCAAACCCTTGATTAACAAGGACTAGGGAGGTGCTACTTCGTTGATTTTTCAAATCTCTACCCCCCTATTAGAATATGGGGGTTGGTCAAACGATTAGAGGGAACTATCGCCTAGCCCGCCCTGCTCTGTTCGCTTCGCCTACGGCTCGCTCACAGGGGCGGGGCGCTATCTCCCTCCAATCGCTGTTTCGCTGAGAGGGTGGAAAAAGTCCTCTATCGCCTCTTTATAGGTCACGTTGTCCTTGTCCATGGCGTCAAACATAACCTCCAAGTCATAGAGGTCATCGTTACTCAGCATGATTTTCCCGTCTAGTCGGTCAAAGATACGGTAGTTATTCTTTTCAATCAGATTGACTAATTTCCTAATCTGGTCATAGGTTTTGTCCAGTTTTTGTTTGGCTTCAGCCATGGTGTAGACGTCAGACCGTGGTTTCTCTACCTCCTCTTCAGAGATAAGAACTAGAGGTTTCTCATAGGAGTTAGTAGTGGCTGGTGCCTCTTTTTCAGGTGCCATGGCCATAAAGGCGTCCTTGAAGGAAAAGCCTTGATCAAATGGGACGTTAGGGGAAAAGAATTCTCTAGCGATTTCACCTGCATTGGCGATATAGCCCCGTCCAATGACTTTCTTGCCATCAATCTCATCAATGTACTTGAACTCCTTGTTTCGGTTGGCGTCTCCGTACATCATGGTATACCCCGTATCTTCCAAGTGACCAACCGATAGACGTTTCATGAACTGATCCCGCAGACTGGTCTTGATATACTCCCCATCAGGCCGTTGCATAGCCATGATAACAAATATCCCAGCTTGTCGCGCTTCTAAGATTAACTGGGTCAGGTATTGATTGACCTGTTGTTGGAGTTGGTAGTTGCCTTCTAGTTTGGCCATGAGGGCTGCCCACTCATCAAAGAAGATGAATTTAGGGCGCAGACCAAACTGAGAGAAGTTCATCCCAGCCACAAAGTTTGGCTGGTTTTTCATGTAGCGATAACGCTCCTCCATAGCCTCCACGTTGTTTTTGAGGCAGGCGACAATCTCTTCTTTCGTGATAAAGACATGTCCTTGAAAGATGGGGACATCCGCAAAGGAAGAGAGGTCTGACTGTTTAGGGTCACAAATGTCAATATCAGCCATAGGCGCAAGCCCGTAGAGGAGAATCATAAGAAGGACGGTTTTTCCTCCACCAGTTCCCCCACCAATCAGTAAATGAGGTTGCTTGATATAGTCCCAATAGACATCTTTCATGAGACGTAGCCCTTGCTTGGTCATCTTAACGTCTGATAGATTAAGACGCCCAGCAAATTGGTCAATGGCAATGGTATAGGTGACGTAACCCTTGGTAAATTTCTTACCAGTCAAGTCGCCATCATGTTGAATTTCAAGGGTATTACCTAGTGTTAGGAATTTATCCTGAAATTTATTGCCTTGTAGGATAAAGGAGGCCTTGAGGTCATACTTGCTTTGCTTAAGATAGACTTTTGGCAAAATGATTTTTTCCTTAATCTGGTTATCTTGCTTGATTTTCTTAGACAGGTAATAACCATTTTCTAGAAGAAAGTTAGCCATAATTCGTAGATTATCTAACTTAGAGAAGGCCAGTAGGTGACTATAGAAGTAATGTTGTAAGAGAAAACTCATTACTGAGCCACTTAGCAAGACACCCCCTGTTATCAAGCCATAGTAGAGTGGTTGGACAGTCAGATTTTCATAGTTCAGCCCAAGCAAAAAGCCACATCCTAAGAGATATGGCAGATTGAAGAGGCTAAAGGTGATGCCTCGAATATGTTTGTGATATTTCCTGACTCTTCGGCCTCGTTTATGCCAAAGCCTCATTCTTTAGCCTTTCCTTGGTCAGCTTTCGGAGTAGGCGTGTTTTTCTTAGCAATCCCTTGAGCAAAGAGTTTATAAACTCCACCTGAGACGGCTGAGTAAGTGACAATAATGCCTGAGAGTTCCACTTGATCACCGAATTTCAGACCAAGGGCTTCAATTTCACTTGGCAACATACCAATAATCGAGAACTCTTCTGTCCCGTGTTGGGTACTTGATTTAATAGCCACTTTGGTTGAGAGAATTTCCCCTGTAGGAACTTGTGGGTAAGTCCCGTCTTGATTACGGGGCTGTGTCGTGTCATCTTCATACTTTTGTTCGACTTCGTTAATCCCACGCCATGTCAATTGTCCAAAGACCTCATCGATTTTAAGGGCGGGTGTGATGTCCAAGTACCGCTTATCTGTGATTTCGATTTTATCGAATTTCAATCCAACTTTTGCCATATTATTTTTCCTCGTATCTTTCTATTTGTTATTATTTTTTCACCACAATCTTCTCCGCAAAAACGTTCAAGGCAGGTGCCATGTCACGTCCGTTAATGGTATCAGGGTAGAAGATAGGGTTGACTAATTCAATCACAGCGTCTTCTTCAAAGACCTCAGCTGTAGCAGGTGTAATCACATAAAATTGGAGGTGTTTTTCATTGACCACTTCATGACGTTGGAATTGGCCTTGTTTACCAAAGACGGTACGTGGCGTTGTGCCTAGTTTTTCATAGATAGCAGTTCCAATAAAGTCTGGGTTCATTTTGAGGGTTTCTCTAATCATCAGTTATTTCCTTTCAGTGTCTAAAAAAAATCAAGCCAGAGCTTGATGAGATTCATAGTATTGTGTCATTAATCGGCGGTAGTGGTTGGCGAAGTACGTGAGTTCACCTTGTGGGTAACGGACTTTCTTCAGTCGAATGATTTGGTTGTTCAATTGGTTTAAAGCGTCCACGTATAAGATCCCCATCAAGTGTTCATTATGGCAGTAGACGCCTAATGAAAAGGTGAAATTGTCGTAAATTTGTTTTAATTTTCGTTCACAATAGGTCATAAGTTCCTTTCTAAATAGTAAAAGCTACTAGTAGAAGGTGAGATTCAGGACTAGTAGCTTATGTGTTAAGAGATGAGACTCGCTCGAAGGTTTCCAGTCTTGTCATGGCAAATCATCATCAATGGTTATTTGGTTGAGAAAAGGGAGCCTCCTTTCTCACGGTGGCAACGTTTAGCAAGGTGCATTGCGTCAATTACCATCGCTTTCCCAGCCAATCTGCCAGACCGATACCCGTATCCAGAAGATTCTCTTATGCCTAAGGCAAAGCCAGTTCACTTTACTATTCGGAAAAGTGCGAAAGTCCGAGGTGCGTGTGAGTAAAATCTAACCAAAGAGGTTCCCTTACTCAGCTCCAACCATCAATGGACTTGAACTTTTTAGACAAATGTGATACAATATAGGTACGAAGTATATGTGTGTTTGTCGGTCAGTCCTCTGGTTGTCAGACGCACATTTTTTATTCAGATGTCAAAGAACATTATTTGATTTCGGATAATGCTTATTATTTTTTGAAATCAATACAACTTTTATGTTGTTAAAAACATTATACAACCTTTAGGTTGTTTTGTCAACTAATTTTATCAAGAAAATTTAAAAATTTTTATAGAGGTTACTTATGGGATTCCCAGAACGCTTAAAGGCCTTACGTTTAGAGGCGAATTTAACTCAGAAGGATATGGCAGAAAAATTTGATATTTCTCAGCAAGCATATGCAAAATGGGAATTAGAATCAGCTAATCCAACAAAAAACGTTATTACTAAACTTGCTTCAATTTTTAATGTCACTGTTGATTATTTAGTAGGTAATTCAGAATACAGAACTGTAGAAGAAGAAAAATTATCGGAAGTAGAAATGCTTTTCCGTGCCACCTCACTTGATATGACTGATGAGGAAAAAGAGATCTTCAAGCAGGAACTTCTGGACTTTATGAAGGAAAGGAAGAAGATGTTTGAAGAGGATAAGAAGTAAGAAATGAATATAATCTATTCCAAACTTTGTTTTAGATAATTGGAATTAAGATAGGAGGGGAGAACGAGAGGATAACTTTCAAGAGAATGTAAATATCTGTCAAGACATTTGTAAGATACTCTTGAAGTGTTTATGTCCCTTTCTAATCTTTTTTAGTGTGATGAGTTGAGAGGTGCTTTTAATTTTGAGTGAAAATAGATATGTAGGTGAAATCAAACATGTTTTTAATAATTACGGTATTGTTTCCTCCAAAATCGATGATACTGAAGTAAGTTTTTTCTTTTTTATAACTCCTGATATGCTTTATAGAGGAAAAGACTTAAGAATCTCAAGGAATGTTACTTTTAAATTAGTGAATTCACAAATAAGAAACGTTAAAGTTAAAATTGCTACTGAGTTAAAATCTTGTCCAAATACTAAAAATAAAAAATATCAGATTAGTAAGAAAAAAATTGACAAAATAGAAGATTATCATGATTATATTTTTAAACATTTCTATAATGAAACTAGCGAATCAGTTCTAGGTTCATTAAAAGAAGAAGATATAAAATTTAAAGAAAAAGTTTTAAAATGGGTTTTAAAAATTGAAAAAATTATAAAGTCACAGTTAGTGAAATTGTTATCGGAAAATTCAATTAAGTCTGAAGAGGTATATAGTGTTATTGACCAGGATAGAGGTTTAAAGATATTAAAAGAGAAAATATTTAAAACTTTAAAATCACGTTATATTTTTCGTGCTGAGTTTGAATTGTTAAAAATTGATAGAAGCAAAGACGGGAATTCTGCTTCGATTGATATAATTGATGTACCACTGACTTTATTCTTTGAAAATTTAACGATCGATGAACTAGGAAAAATATACAAATATATAATGGAGGCATTTGATAAGAGGTTAAATAAATCCTCAAAAATTTACGAATTTTTGAATTACAACAAACAAATGTTTTCAGAAATCTCAATTATCAGAAATTCATCAGCCCATGGGAATCCATTTATCCCTCTAATTTTAGATGATTCCTATAGTCCTAGTTTTTTATTTGATCTAAAGTCGGTATGGCCAAGTCATAATTCTGGAAACAATGTTGAAGAGGAGTGGGAATTATTTGAAACAATTCGTTTTTCTACAAGAATGTTATCAAAAGAAGGAATAGCTCCTATTAATATAGGAAGTCCACTCCTGATAGCTTTATATACGACTAAATATATTTTGATAAATCCTGCTCGGAGATCGTTCTTTTCATTCTTATTTACTATTATTTGCTACTTTAAGGTTATTGATAATACTGATGAAAAAGCTTTTTATAATGATATGTATAAATTTATGCCAATACCTATTGATGATGAAGAATTTAATAATGATAGTTTACTTATGAATTACCCTAAGGGGGATTCTGTGATGAAGCAGTTATTTATTTTCACTTATGTGCTTTTTAGTCCTGTGTTTTGGTTCTGCCTTCCTATAACTTATAAAAAGTAGTTTTGAAAAATAATATTAAATAATAAAATCTGTGGACAATCGTCCACTTTTTTTGTATAATAAAGTCAGTTTTAAAACTGACAAGGAGGTGAAGTATTTGGAAAACACCTTTTCAAAGATAAGTTCAGTTGTAAAATCACAGCTATATCCTTTCATCAAGCTGAGAGAATTGTCGCTCTTGTCTTATACTTATGAAGATTTCTTTGACTATATTGTGAAAAAGAATGACATCAAGGTATTAGGTCATCATTTTTCAAAGCGTAGAATTGATGGTTTAACCATAATTGATAGTCAAGGTGGTGTATCCCTGTCCTATGAGAAAGAAAATCCAGTCACTAGGCAGAACTTTACCAAGTGTCATGAATTGGGTCATTTCTTGCTGGGGCATCAAGGCAATGTCTTCACTGAATTAAAGGATAACCAAGATACACTAGAAGAAGTAGAGGCTAACTGTTTCTCGGCTTGCGTCCTTATGCCTGAAATTGTCCTGTTGTCAAAAATATACTATCAAAGGTCAAGGTTTCAGGAAGTAGCTAACTCTCTTCTAGTTTCCGCTGAAGCTTTAAGCATTCGTCTTCTAGACATATTAACACATTTACTGAATGAGTATAGAGAGTATGTAGGCCAAGTTATTCAAACTTATCGGTCAGGAGATAATCGAAAAATTCTACAATTATTTAACAGGGCTCATGATTCCATAGTCGCAGATTATCAACATTATGAGATCGTTCCGCAAGAAAAGTTAGATTATTTGCTTCAACAAAAGGATTTTATAACAGATGACGAATTACCTGAGTTGACTGATATAGACTTTAGGAATCAAATCTCTTCGAGAAAGATTGGCACTTGGGCATATTACGATAGAGGCAAGACCATCTTTTATGCGTGGAATAAAGAGAAACTAACAGAAAAAGAAGCTTATCAAAAAGCTAAAACCAAATATTACTTAAGTTAAGGAGGCGCTTATGTTTTCACCAGAGGCTTTAAAAAAGAGACGTACAGAGCTTAATATTAGTCAGGCTGAGATGGCAAGACAGCTTGACATCACTCGTCAGTCGTACTTCACGTGGGAGAGTGGTAAGACAAAACCCAATGGCCAAAACATAGAAAGACTAGCAGACATTTTAGGTGTATCAACTAGTTACTTTGAATCAGAATATAAGATTGTTGAAACTTACTTACGTCTAAATACTGTCAATCGTGAAAAGGTTGAAGACTATGCGGAAGAACTTCTTACTGTTCAGGAAGAAAGTAATGTCATTCAACTCTATAGTATCAAGGTTATTGATGATATCGAACTCTCCGCAGGTTTTGGGGAGAGTGTCTATGATGAATCTGAGTTTGTAGAAGTTTTTTCGGACATAGACTACAGTTATGATATTGCAACATGGATTAGAGGAGACTCCATGGAGCCAGTCTATGTTAGTGGGGAAGTAGCCCTTATCCGTGAAGGTAGCTTTGACTATGATGGGGCTGTCTATGCTGTGGTATGGAATGAGCGAGCTTACATCAAGAAGGTTTATCTAGAAGAGGATGGGTATCGTCTAGTGTCTATTAATCCTGATTATCCAGATATGTTTGCTTCGGCAGAAGATAACCCAAGAATTGTTGGTAAAATCATTGGTCACTTTATGCCAGTAGTAAGAGGGTAAGATTATGGGCTATTTTGACTATTCGAGAGAGCCACAAAGTGATATTGCCTTCATTGACATGAAGTCTTTTTATGCCAGCGTGGAGTGTGTTGAACGAGGCTTACACCCTTTGAAAACCTCCCTATGTGTCATGAGTCGAGCGGACAATTCTAATGGGTTGATTTTAGCTTCATCACCAATGTTTAAGCAGGTTTTTGGCAAGCAAAATGTTGGTAGAGTGTATGACCTGCCCTTTGACATTCATACCAGAAAGTTTTCTTATTACAATGCCAGACGTCAAGGAATTGAGATTACCCCTGAGTATGTTCGTTACATCGAAGAGTGGGCTAAAGTTACCTTTATCGTACCTCCTCGGATGAGTCTTTATATCGAAAAAAATCTAGAGATTCAGCGTATCTTACAGAACTATGGTAGTCCAGAAGATATTCTCCCTTATTCCATTGATGAGGGCTTTATTGACCTAACAGGATCGCTGAATTACTTTATCCCCAGTAAGACCTTAAGTCGGAAAGAAAAACTTGATATTCTCTCTAGTAAAATTCAGCATGATATTTTTAGAAGGACAGGTGTTTATTCCACCGTAGGTATGTCAAATAGTAATCCATTACTAGCTAAATTAGCTTTAGACAATGAAGCTAAGAAAACTAAAACCATGCGTGCCAATTGGTCTTATGAAGACGTGGAAAGTAAGGTTTGGGGCATTTCAGAGATGACAGATTTCTGGGGGATTGGTAGTCGCATGAAAAAACGTCTCAATGATTTGGGCATTATGTCTATCAAAGAGTTGGCCAATTGTAATCCAGACCTACTTAAGGCCCATCTGGGAGTCAATGGGGTAGATTTATTCTTTCACGCCAATGGTATTGACGAAAGTAATGTCCATAAGCCTTATAAACCAAAGTCAACTGGGATAGGTAATTCACAAGTCTTACCAAGGGATTACATCAAGCAGAGAGAGATTGAGTTGGTTCTGTCAGAAATGGCTGAACAAGTAGCAGTGCGTCTCAGGAAAGCTGGGAAAAAGACAACCTGTGTTTCAATAGGTGTTGGTTACTCTAGGTATGAAAACAAGAAGGGAATTCATGTTCAAATGAAGGTTGAACCGACCAACCAAACAGAAACTCTAAAAAATCATGTATTAGCCCTTTTCCATAAGAAGTACACTTCAGGTGCTGTTAGAAATATCAGTGTTTACTACTCACGATTAGTGGATGAGTCTTTCGGATTGATCTCACTCTTTGATGATATTGAACAAATTGAAAAAGAAGAAAGGCTCCAAACAGCTATTGATACCATACGCCAACAGTTTGGTTTTACCTCACTATTGAAAGCTAATGCCTTAGCAGAAGGTTCACGAGTGATAGCCAGAAGTAAACTAGTTGGTGGTCATTCAGCAGGAGGTTTGGATGGATTAAGTTAATGGTGGATAGAAGCTATTTACCGTTTCAATCAGCAAGAGAACACCAAGACCGAGGCATGATGAAATGGATGGGGTTCTTCCTGTCAGAACATACCACCTCTCTGGGTGAAGAGAAGTACAGGATAGACTTCTCAGATGAACTTAGTCATCTTGATAAACTAACCCTTATCTCGCAACTCTATGCCAGTCAACTTATAGGTCAGTTTATAGTGAGGCGAGATAAACAAAAAGTCACCTATCAAGGACAGGTGACAGAATTATCAAAAGATGAGATTGTCATCAAATCAGAGGGGAAGCACCATCTGATAGCAATAAAAGATATTTTAGACATACAACTAGCAGAAGTTGGAGTAGACTATGGATAGACGAGACCTTTATAAAGATAAACTACAGATAGACTATTTCTCTGAGAGTTACATCAAGTTTGAAGAAGACTTTTACAGGTATTCTGCGGATGGAACTCCCTTAACCTTTATCATTGATGACATTCTCCTGTCCATGGCATTGTCCCAAAAGAACTATTTCAAACTCAATAAGGAAAAGTCAATTGACGGACGAGATCATTATTTTGAGTTTCAGGTAGTCTTGGAACCTGATAATAAGAATGTCAGGACGTTTAGGTATGTGGGGCAGATGGTTTAAGTATAAGAACGATACTAAGGAGAGACATGAAAAAGATTGATAAAATTTCTTTTCTGGTTTTATTGGATGAAGTCGGTGAAGTTAGACAATTGCTAGAAAATCTGGTAGGTATGAATAAAGATATTACTTCTAGTATCTCTACAGGAGTACTACCTTTTATATCTTCTTTAAGTGATGGAATATTGCATTTTTTGCCTGAAGATAGTCTTGAAGAATTTCCTTATATCGGAAAACAAGATCTTAAGAAAATAATTGCGAGTGTTAGAGTCAGTTATAAACAATACTCTGATAAAAAGTTTAATAAAGCTGTTAGAAAGATGCTTTCATTACAAGAAATATTTTACTCAGAATTGACTAAAGGTTATAATTTTTTTCAAAAAATGCTTATCAACAATTTTGGTCAACCTGATTTAGGAGTTTATTACTTCAAGGGTATTCCCTACGCGAATACCAATCAATATTATATTTATGTAGAAAGCATTTTATCTAAGACTGACTCAAAAGATATTCCATTATTCTCAAATCAAGCGGAAAACCTATTTTTTGAGTATAGTAAAAATTTAGCAACATTAATAAATTCTACAAATTTAAAAGTTATTAAAGACGCTCCAAACCAAAATATAGATTCTACTGATTTTGAACTAAAGGATTTCTACTTTTTAGATCAAAAAAGAAGGAATATCTTGATAGGAAAATTCCCTCTTGAAGCACAGTTATTTCTTTTTAATATTTTATGTCAGAATAATTTTATTCTGTACATATTACCTATTCTTCTAAATTCAAAAAACTCTTTTTTTACCAGATCATTAATGCAGAGTTATATAGTTAGTATTAAAGTTTTACGACTTGTATACGAAAAATATAGTTCCAGTCTTTCAAAATCTCAGCAAGATACTTTCGTCAAAATAATTGAAAATAAGGAACTTGCCCTAAATATTGGAAACTCTTTTAGAAATAATATTTTTCACTATCAAATATCCGATGTACCAGCAGAATATTTGGTAAAACAAGAGAAATATTTTGAAGGATTGATTGGATTTTATAGCGAAAAAAATTTCAAAGAGTATCAGGAACTTCTGATCCAATCAACTGTTGAAGTTAATCAATTAATAAAGTCATTGATTGAATAATAGAGGTTCAATTCGTACAAGATAATTGGAACTCATTTATGGAAAGATAATACGGACTTGTTTGGATTAAAGCAAGTCCGTATTTAAAGGCTTCTCGAATATAGCGGAAGAATTCTTTAGATTAATTCTCAACCGTATTAAATTTTTCGGTCACTAGTTTCTTAAAAATATGAATTTTTCGGAAAGTCAAGATTTTGTTATTATTTATGATATACTGGTACCGTAATTATATCCTTACAGAGGTTAAGTAAGGGTTTCAGTACACGTCAATAGATGTCAAAATATTGATTTTAAGCGATTTTTGATTTTTGGAAACTCATTATATCGCACTAAAAATCAATAAAAACTCTACCTTTTTTAGATAAATATATCATCTGGATATTGAAGTTAAGCCCTGCTGTCATTTCGATGGCAGGGCTTTTTAATATTTGGTACACTAACTTCTTATCTATATTTTGGTGGATTTTAAGTTGACATCTACAAAGTTTAATGTTAGAATACATTCAAAAATATATTTGAATGATGTGTTTTATGATTCAAAATGTTGTTACTTCAATAATCCTGTATTCTGGGACAGCCGTAGACTTACTTATTATCCTAATGTTATTTTTTGCCAAAAGAAAAAGCAGAAAAGACATCATCAACATCTATTTAGGACAATTTCTAGGCTCTGTTAGTCTAATATTACTAAGTTTGCTTTTTGCATTTGTCTTAGATTATATTCCTAGTAAAGAGATTTTAGGTCTGCTCGGTTTGATTCCAATTTTCCTAGGCCTCAAAGTTTTGGTTTTAGGAGATTCTGATGGAGAAGC
>NZ_KB904184.1 GCF_000380025.1 Streptococcus entericus DSM 14446 | reverse complement strand
GGGAGGTCGTAGGACCTGCCAACATTAGCCTTGCCAAAAACTTTTTTGAACATGGGTGATGAGGCCAGTATCAATCCTTCAGAGTTGTCGGCTCTACTCATGACGCAGAGAGAAGTGGTCAATGGATTGAGACCACGGCTGACGCATTCCACACTAGCGTAGAATGATTTCATATCGAAAAATGCAATATCGGACGTAGGCTCTTTTGAGTAATCAATAAAGCCCATAGCCATCACCTCTCTTTGAGTTTTCGTAACTCTTGGAGCAGGGTTGTGATATGGTCTGTCACGTCATACTCTTTTAGAAATGGGGTGAAGTAAATTCGGTCCCCCTTAATGTAAATCATTTCTTCAATCTTGCTGGACATATTTAACCTCCGACAATGGGCATGAAGTGGCCAATAATTTTTCCAACAATTCTTGGTTCATCCTCAGCTGGCGCAAACTTATCTGGATATGAGTCATTGATGGAAACGAGGCGATAACCATTTTCTTCAAGATATACTTTCTTGATGTATACCTCGTCATTCCAGGCAATGGCGTAGACTGCACCATTGTAGTCAAATCCTCCTTCACGTATGAGGGCAACTTCCCCATCTTGGTAGACAGGTTCCATTGATTGGCCTTCAATCCATGTCGCCACATCGTAGAGGTACTCTTTATCTGTGAAGACTTCTTTTGTCTCGTATTCATCCCAAAAATCATTACCATGACCAGCTGATAGAGCAACATTGTCAAGCACTTGAACAGAGAAGAGTGGTACAACTTTTTGTTTCATAAGAAGGTCATAAGTGAGTTCATCGACCTTCCCTTTATTAGTCTTGTTGAGCTGTTTATAAAGAGTGAGGTGAGGATGTTCCTCATATAATTCTTGAATATCAATTTCCAAGAGATGGGCAAGTTTCTCTAGGTGTTTTTTATTTGGTACAGCTTTCCCAGTTTCCCATGAAGACAGAGCTGACCTGGTAATACCTAGTTCATTAGCAATAGCAGTCTGGGAAAGATTTTTTTCTTGTCGATGTTCTTTGAGTTTTATTGGTGAGAACATGGTCTCTTCTCCTTGTCAAATTATAACTTGACAAAATTATACCATAGGCTATAATTAGAATCAAGAGAAAAGAAAGGCAGGTTTGTCATGCCGATTGAAAAGTTTATTATAGACCATTGTTCAAAAGAGGTTATTGGTGATATCAAACGTCTAATGGGGGAGGATAAGTCCCTTTTTTCAGTGACCTCTACTCCAGGATTAAATAAAGTCCATGATATTATTTACCAGAGTGCAGGTGTCATCTCGGTTCACCCACGGTTAAAGACTTCAAATTTAATTTTGCTCCACATTAGTTTACAAGTAGATTCAGAAGGATGTTTTGGATTTGATGGCTATGATGATTGGTGTCAAGTGTCTTCAGAGATCACCCTTGACTACTATTTATCATTTCAGAACTCTGGCAGCTATGAATTACTTTTTGTAGGCGCTAGAGCTGGTGTAAAAGATAATTATGATGAAACGAACTCTTTGAGGAAAGATTTAATTCCTTATATTTCGTCTTCTCGTTATGATAATGAGGCTGAGTTATTCCTTCGAGAAGTTTATCCAGAAGCTCTTGACCAGCCTATGCCAATAAATGCTTTTGACGTGGCATTACGCTTGAAACTAGATGCTAAGCCGTATCGTTTTGATAGCTGTGACCAAATCTTAGGTAGAACTTATTTTGATAAGGTAAAAGATGAAGAGGTAGATGGGGGAGTTATTGCTGAAGGAACGGTCTTGTATGATACCAATCATGGTAATACGGGCCGATTGAACAATACGATTATTCACGAATGCTTCCATTGGTACAAGCATCGTCATTATTTTTCCTTAAAGAAATTATTGGATTCTGCTGAAGAGGTCTATGGTGATGAGTCAAGTGCGACGCTTTGGCTAGAGAGACAGGCTAAAGCTGTCACTCCACGAATCTTAATGCCCAAAGAGATGTTTCTGAAGAAAGCTCAATCCCTTTTGAATGAGCGGTTTGTCGAGGCTAACGGACCTTATTTGCTCATGCTCCAGGAAACAATTTCTGATTTAGCAGACTTTTTTCAAGTATCTCGCCAGTCTGCAAAAATTCGTCTGGTCGAGTTAGGTTTTAAAGAGGCAAGAGGTGTTTTGGAATTCGTTGATGGCGGATATCTCCCACCTTATACCATTGGGGACATGGAGCTGAAGAACAATCAGACCTTTTCGATTTCTCTTGCGGAGCTGGAGAGGTTGATGGAGGAGGACGAGTCATTTGCTAAGGTGTTACTGTCAGGCCTCTATGTTTACATTGAGTCTCACCTAGTTATGAACCTACCTCAATTTGTGACCAAGGATCTGAGCGGGGATTTAGTTCTGACAGACTATGCCCGGTACCACTTGGATGAGTGTGCTCTGCTCTTTGAGTATCATCGTTTAGGCGGTGAACAGAAGGAAATCTCTTATCAAGATTTTGTCCTGAACCGTTCCCAGTTTAGCAATATCTCCTTTGAGTTGGTCTATCATAATGGCTATGAAAATTCGACTAAGGAAAAGCAGGAACAGGCTCTCCTTAAACAGTTAGAAGAGGAAGATGCGATTTACAACAAGCTCTCTAATGATTTTGAAGCGTCCATGCAGGTTGTCAAAAAATGGAGACAGGTGACCTATAAGGAAATCGGAGAAGAACTCTATTTCTCAGAGAAGCAGATTAGTCGCCTCTTCAAAGGGGATGGTAGTTTGGAGTTGTTTATTCTTATCTGTGTCTATCTGAATCTACCGCCCAGTATCTCCTTGCACTTACTAGAGAAGTCTAAGTGGAAATTAGATCCTGGAAATATTACCCATCGTCGCTATCAGCTGGTACTACATACCTTACACAGTCAATCAGTAGGCCAAGTCAAGGAATTTTTAGAAAAAGTTGGTGTTACCATCTAGTAAAACGGACATGCTCGTGTCCGTTTTTTTGTGTTTTTAGGCATGTCTATCAGTAAAAAGAGGGGGAACTCACAATGTTATAGGCGATTACAAGGGGACACCAACATGTCCGTTTTGGGTTTTGGATTTGGCTATATACTAGTCTTGTGAGTTGGAGATGGCCATCCCTAGTAACTCCAAAAATTTTTAGAACGGATAACCAATCAATGAAAACAGTCTTTATTTGTTCGCCTTATCGAGGGCGAGTTACTGAAAACGAGAAGAAGGCAAGAAGCTATTGTCGACAGGCTATGAAGCAAGGATTTACACCTCTCGCCTCCCATCTTCTGTTTCCCCAGTTCCTTGATGATAATAACCCTGATGACCGCATCAAGGGGCTGACCATGAGTCGTGAAGTCCTCAGGCGGTGTGATGAAATTTGGGTCTTTGGTCCAGTGATTTCTAAAGGCATGAGCTACGAAATTTCAGCCGCAAAAGAATATGGCATTCCTTTTCGCCTCTTTCATGAGAATGGGCAAGCCATCAATCCGAGAACTATGGACATTGATGACCGAGTAGAGCGGAACTTTGCCCTTCATTGTAGTGGTCATAACGTGGTTTATGCAGAAGATGGTCATAGCCGCTTGCGGGAAAAAGAGTCCTCATTTTGGGACAAGGTATTTGGATAAGGAGGTCTACCTATGGGAAACATGAAACAATTAAGCCTAGTCATTGGCCATTTACGAAATCTGGCAGATAGTTTAGAAGACCTGTGCCAGGGAGTGGAACGTGTCGCTCCAGAATCAGTTCAAGCAACTGAAGTTACGGAAACAGCACAGGGAGTAGAAGAGCCAACTGTGAGCGTTGCGATTGAAGACATCCGTAAAGTTCTAGCTGAGAAATCACAGGCCGGTAAAACGGATAAGGTCCGTGAACTCTTGCAGCGGTATCGAGCTAACAAGCTCTCAGAAGTCGAGGTGAATCTCTATCCTAGCCTCCTTGAAGATGCGAAAGGACTCTAGTATGACAGATAAACAACACGCTCTCTTGTCAGCATCATCCAGTCACCGTTGGTTGACTGTACCACCGATAGCTCGCTTGGAGGAGTTCTTTGAGCATCCGACGAGCCCTGCAGCTCAGGAGGGGACATTGGCCCATGCGCTTGCGGAACATAAACTACGTTTAGCTCTGAGAGAGGACAGCCAGCTGCCTGAAGGGGAGATTGATCCAGACATGGATATGCATACGGATGACTATGTGGCCTATATCAGTGATGAGATGACCCAGGCTAAACAAGTCACTCCTGACCCCATCTTTATTATCGAACAACGGGTTGATTTCTCCAACTATGTTCCAGAAGGGTTTGGGACGGCAGATGCCATTATCGTGGCCGACAATAGTCTCCATGTTATTGACTTTAAGTATGGCAAAGGAGTTCTGGTAGATAGTGAGAACAATTCCCAGATGCGGCTCTACGCTCTTGGAGCTTTGGAACTTTTTGATGCCCTCTATGATATTGTGGAAATAAAGATGACCATCTTTCAACCAAGAAAGGGTAATGTCTCCACCAGCATCATGACCCGACAAGACTTGTTGAAATGGGCAGAAGAGGTGGTGAAGCCTCAAGCAGAATTAGCCTTTAAGGGTGAAGGGGAAATTACCTATGGCCCCTGGTGTCAATTCTCTCCTTGTAATGCTGTGCTGCGTGCTCGTCATGATTGGCATCAAAATTTGCATCAGTATCAATTGGCCTCGCCGTATTTATTAACAGATGCAGAGATTGAAGCCATCCTACCTCATGTGGATGACTTGGTTAAATGGGCTACGGAGGTCAAGGATTATGCGACCAAGGTGGCTCTAGAGTCAGGAAAGAACTGGTCAGGCTTCAAATTGGTTCAGGGAAGGAGTAACCGTAAGTTTAGTAATGACAAAGCAGTTATTGAAGTAGCGGAAAAAGAAGGGGTTACGGATATCTATACCCAGTCTCTTGTCTCTTTAACGGAACTGGAAAAGCGTCTCGGCAAGAAAGAATTTAACCGGGTATTCGGTCACCTTGTGACCAAACCAAAGGGCAAGATCAGTCTTGTCCCTGATACAGATAAACGTCAAGCACTCTCAAGTGCTACGGAAGATTTTGGAGGAAATTAAGATGTCAAAAGAAACAAAAGTGATTATTGCAGGTCGTCTCTCGTATGTGAACATTTGGGAGCCACAATCCATCAATGGGTCTGAACCCAAGTATTCGGTCTCTCTGATTATTCCAAAGAGTGATACAGCGACCCTCAATAAAATTAAGCAGGCCATTGAAGTGGCTAAACAAGAAGCCATTTCAAAATTTGGTGGGAAGATTCCAGCCAATCTCAAACTCCCTCTTCGTGATGGGGACATTGACCGACCAGATGATGAAGCTTACCAGAATAGCTATTTCATCAACTGTAATTCGAAACAAAAACCGCAGGTGGTCGATAGCCAAGTTCAACCAATTCTTGACCAGACAGAAGTCTACTCAGGTTGTTATGGTCGAGTGTCTGTGACCTTCTATGGCTTTAACTCAAACGGTAACCGAGGTGTTGCGGCAGGGCTTGGTAATGTTCAAAAACTCCGTGATGGCGATGTTCTTGGCGGTCGTATGCGAGCGGAGGATGAGTTTTCAACCTTATCTGATGATGATTTTCTAGCCTAATGGCGATGGGGCTTTGTCCCCACTTACTTATAAAGGAGGCCTTATGACCGTCTTGTCTTTAGACATTGAAACCTATTCCGATGTGGACTTGCTTAAGTCTGGTGTTTACCGCTATGTGGATAGCCCTCAATTTGAAGTGTTGCTTGTGGCTTATGCGATTGATGATGAGCCTGTGACAGTTGTGGATTTGGCTTGTGGGGAGGAATTGCCAGCTTCTATTAGAGAGATGTTAGGAGATGAAGGGGTGATAAAAACGGCATTTAACGCTAATTTCGAGCGGGTCTGCTTATCTACATGGTTTCAAGAGTCCTACTCTGCCTCGTCATGGCAGTGCACCGCTGTTCAAGCCGCATCCCTTGCATTACCTCAGACACTTGCCTTGGTGGGACGGACTCTTAATATCAGTCACCAGAAGTTAGAAGAGGGCAAGGAACTCATTCGCACCTTCTGTGTACCTTGTCGCCCAACCAAAGCAAATGGTATGAGAGAACGCAACCTCCCTCATCATCTCCCAGACCTATGGCAGGATTTCAAATTCTATTGCAGGCGAGATGTGGAGGCTGAACGAGACATACGAGAGAAACTTTCTCGGTTCCCACTTTCTCAAATAGAACAGGCTTACTATGCCCTGGATCAAACCATCAATGATAGAGGGGTTCGGGTGGATCTAGCATTAGTTAATCAAGCCATTGCCTGTGACTTGGCTTATAAAGACCAAGTGACGACTAGGGCCTATGAATTATCAGGTCTTGAGAATCCCAACTCAGTTGCCCAGGTTAAAGAGTGGCTAGAAACAAGAGGCGTCTTTATGGACTCGCTCAATAAGAAATCCATTCAAATGCAGATGAAGGAGGAGGATGGTGAGGTGCTTGAGATGTTAAAACTTCGCCTATTGTTATCAAAGACCTCCGTCAAAAAATACCAGGCGATTGAACGCTGCGTCACCCATGCAGGACGAGTTCATGGTCTCTTGCAGTTTTATGGGGCTAACCGTACCGGCCGCTGGGCTGGTCGCTTGGTCCAGGTTCAAAACCTCCCTCAGAACAAATTAGCGGACCTAGCCCTTGCGAGAACCTTGGTCAAAGAAGGAGCCTTTGAAACCTTGGATATTCTCTATGAGAATGTCCCAAATGTTCTGTCTGAGTTGATTCGAACTGCTTTTATCCCAAAAGAAGGTCACCAGTTTGTGGTTGCGGACTATGCGGCCATTGAAGCTAGAGTTCTTGCCTGGTTGTCAGGTGAGGACTGGCGGTTACAGGTGTTTGAAGAAGGTGGTGATATCTACTGTGCCTCTGCCAGTGCTATGTTCGGCATACCCGTTGAAAAGCACGGCCTCAATAGCCACTTGAGACAGAAAGGAAAGATTGCGGAGCTGGCACTCGGTTATGGTGGTTCAGTTGGTGCACTCACCGCTATGGGAGCACTTGATATGGGTATGGAGGAGGATGAACTCCAACCCTTGGTCACGCAATGGCGACAAGCCAATCCACACATTGTGGCCTTTTGGTGGGCCATTGACCAAGCTGCCAAAGAGATCTTAAAGACCAAGCAGTCCCAACATCTATATGGCTTGACCTTCTCTTATGAGTCAGGGATATTCTTTATCACCCTACCATCAGGGCGGCGTTTGTCTTATGTGAAGCCGAGATTGGAAATGAATGCCTTTGGGAAATTAGGCATGACTTATGAGGGAATTGGAGAAAACAAGAAATGGACACGGATTGATACCTATGGTCCAAAGTTAGTGGAAAACATTGTCCAGGCGATTGCCCGTGACCTTTTGGCACACGGCATGTTGGTTTTGGATCAAGCAGGCTTTTCAATCGTCTTGCATGTTCATGATGAAGCGGTAGTTGAAGTCCCAACAGAAGCAGTCGATGTCCAAGAGGTCTGTGACCTCCTTGCGACGAAACCAAAATGGGCAGAAGGGCTACCTTTGCGAGCAGATGGCTATGCCTGTGATTTTTATCAGAAAGATTAAGGAGAAGACATGGCGTTACATATTTCATTAGGAAACAAACGAACAGATAAGGTTTGGACGCAAACAACCTACAGTTTTGAGCAATTTGAGGCACGGATTGCGACGACCATTCGCACGGCAGAAACCGTAGCGGAGTATGCGTCCTTGCCAAAGTCCAAACAAGATGACATCAAAGATGTCGGAGGCTTTGTCTTGGGCAGACTCAAGGACGGCAGACGCAAGAAGGATGCGGTGATTAGCCGCTCTGCTCTAACCCTTGATATGGACTTTGCGACGGTTGGAATTATCGAGGAGTTGAAGCTCTTATTTGACCACAAGGCTTACCTTTATTCTACCCATAAGCATAGTCCTCAGAATCCACGATTGCGGCTCATCGTTCCCCTATCAAGAGAAGTGAGTGCCGAGGAATACCAAGCGGTTAGTCGAAAAGTTGCCGAGGATATTGGCATTGAGCTCTTTGACGATACCACCTATGAGCCAAGTCGGCTTATGTACTGGCCATCGACATCACAGGATGGAGAATTTGTTTTTCACAAATTGGCTGGAGAACTCCTTAATCCAGACCAGGTGCTCGCTCGCTATACCAACTGGAAGGACACCAAGTCTTGGCCAGTTTCTAGTCGCCAGACCAAGCTGATGGAGCGGGCCATTAATCGACAAGCTGACCCTCTAGAAAAGACAGGATTGATTGGAGCTTTTAACCGAGCCTATCCCATCACGGCTGCCATCGCAACCTTCCTTTCAGACATTTACCACCCCTCTAGCTATCCTGGGCGTTACGACTACGTCCATGCGACCACCAGTGGTGGTGTTGTCATCTATGAGGATAAGTTTGCCTACAGTCACCATGCGACAGACCCTTACGGAGGGAGACTCTTGTCCAGCTTTGACTTGGTGCGACTCCACCTCTTTGGGGATCGAGACGATGGGGGACAAAAGGACACTAGTAAGCAGCCATCGTTTAAGGCTATGCAAGATTTGGTCCTAAAAGATGATGTTACCAAGGAAGTTCTTGCCAAGGAGCGTTTAGAACAAGCGAGGCTAGACTTTCAAGATGACCCCAACTGGCAGACCCAACTGGAGTTGGATAAGACAGGGAAGGTCAAAGACACCCTCTCCAATATCGCAACCATTATTCGCTATGATCCTAACCTCCAGAATATCGTCTACAACGAGTTCAAGCACATCATCGATGTCAAAGGGCCACTCCCTTGGAAGCAAGTCAAGGGTGGCTGGAACGACTCAGACCTTGCCAATGCCAAGCTCTACTTTGAGCGTGTTTATGGCATCTGGTCACCAACTAAGTTCAAGGATGCTCTCCTTGCGGTGGTGACCGCAGAGCGGACTTATCATCCAATCAAGGAATACCTAGAACCCTTGGTCTGGGATGGGGTTGAGCGGATTGAGCACCTGCTCATTGATTACATGGGGGCTAAGGACACTCCCTACACACGAGCGGTGATGCGAAAGACCATGGTCGCAGCCATCGCTCGCATCTATGAACCAGGCATCAAGTTTGATTCTATCTTGGTTCTGAATGGTCCGCAAGGGCTAGGAAAGTCCACCTTCTTTTTGAAGCTTGGCGGTAGCTGGTTTTCGGATTCTCTAGCTATCTCTGATATGAGGGATAAGACAGCAGCAGAGAAGCTCCAAGGTTACTGGATTTTAGAAATCTCAGAGATGACCGGGATTAAAAAGACCGATGTGGAGACGGTTAAGTCCTTTGTGACCAGGCAGGATGACAAGTTCCGCCAAGCCTATGGGGTCAATGTGGAAAGTCACCCAAGAACCTGTGTGATTGTAGGATCGACCAACTCTGAAGGTGGCTTCTTGCGAGATGTGACAGGTAACCGTCGCTTTTGGCCAGTACAGGTGACCAAGGATAGCAAAAAGAAACCGTGGCAGATGTCAGATATCGACCAGTTGTGGGCAGAGGCAAAAACCTACTATCAGGAAGGTGAAGCCCTCTATCTTACAGGTAGCGTGGCCAAAGAAGCGGTGCAGGAGCAACAGGCAGCTATGGAATCCGATGATAGAGAGGGTATTGTAGCTGATTACCTCAATACACTATTACCAGATAATTGGTCTCAGATGGACCTCTATGAGCGGCGAACCTTTATGTCTGGAGGCGAGTTTGGCAAGAGCAGTCAAGGGACAGTTACTAGGGAGCGGGTCTGCATTATGGAAATCTGGTGCGAGTGCTTTGGCAAGGAACGCCAGAATTTGAAAAAGATTGACTCCTACGAAATTGAAGGGATTTTGAATAAAATTGGCGGTTGGACCAAGTACACAGGAAATGCGACAGGCAAGATGAAGTTTGCCCTTTATGGGACACAGCGAGCGTTTGTACGGTTGCCAGAAGGCAACTAAGTCCTCTTGTTTTTTAGGGGAATTGGTTTCCCAAGGTAGCCAATAAAGCTGTTAGGCAACCGAGACGGCAACCAACAAAGTTCCTTGTCAGATAAGGTTTTCTGAGTCCTTGGTTTCCTTAGTTGCCTATTCTTCTAATAGAGTAATGGTAATGATAAGAAAAAGGGGTTATCGGACACCTGTACACGCGTATAGGATTTCAATCCCTTTGGCAACCGCCATCGGCAACTGATGATTGGAGGATTGTGATGAGAGAAAAAGTTGTGGAAGAAGCATTGGTGAAAGCAGTTAAATATCGAGGTGGACTCGCTCTTAAATTGACGTCGCCTTCTTGGGTTGGCATTCCAGACAGGCTGGTGCTTTTGCCTCAAGGAAGCCTTGGATTTGTGGAAGTGAAGGCTCCTGGAAAAGTTCCTCGTCCTTTACAGGTTAGGAGATTAGAGCAGTTGAAGAGCTTGGGCTTTAAGGTTTATGTTTTGGACAGCTTAGAAAAAATTGAAGGAGTATTGGATGACCTACAAACCACATGATTACCAAACCTATGCGACAGAATTCATCAAGAGTCACTCAACTGCTTGTCTCATGCTTGAGATGGGACTTGGGAAAACGGTGATTACCTTGACGGCTCTTTGGGACTTAATTTTAGATTCTTTCGAGGTCAGACGAGTGCTTATCATTGCACCTCTTCGAGTGGCAGAACACACCTGGCAGGAAGAGTTAAAGAAGTGGGAACACTTATCAGGACTAACCCTATCAGTGGTAGTCGGTTCAGACAAAGAACGCAGAGCTGCGCTTAGGAAACCTGCCTTTCTTTATACCCTCAATCGAGAGAATGTGGTTTGGTTGATTGACAATAAGCTCTTTGACTTTGACATGGTGATTATTGATGAACTTTCTAGTTTTAAGTCTTATCAGTCCAAACGCTTTAAAGCTTTGCGACGTGTACAGGCTAGCACCAAACGAATGGTGGGATTAACAGGAACACCTGGTAACCTCATGGACCTCTTTTCTGAGATTGGTATCTTAGATGGTGGTAAGCGGTTAGGACGATTTATCACAGGGTTTCGAGACCAGTATTTTTTACCAGATAAGCGTAATGGACAGGTAGTCTTTTCTTACAAACCCAAAGAGGGAGCAGAAGATGCCATCTATGATCGTATTTCTGATATGACCATTTCCATGAAAGCCTTGGATTATCTCCAAATGCCAGAACGAATTGACCATGAGGTCCTTGTCGAGATGAACCCTAAAGAAAAGGGCCTCTACCAGACCTTTAAGCAAGAATTGGTCGTGTCACTAAAAGACCAAGTCATTGATGCCCTCAATAGTGCTAGCCTATCTAATAAACTCTTGCAGCTGGCTAATGGTTCGGTCTATGGAGAGGAAGGAGCTGTTCTTCCCTTTCACGATAAGAAACTGGATGTCTTGGAAGAAATGGTAGAAGCCATGCAGGGCAAACCGCTTCTTGTAGCATACTGGTTCAAACATGACTTACAGCGGCTCAAGGAGAGATTTAAAGAAGCTAGAACTATTACGAGTAGTCAGGCGATTGATGATTGGAATCAAGGAAAGATTAGCATTGGCCTTATTCATCCAGCTAGTTCTGGACATGGCCTTAACCTTCAAGCTGGAGGTTCCACTATCTGTTGGTTTGGCTTGACTTGGTCCTTAGAGCTTTACCAACAATTAAATGCTAGACTCTGGAGACAGGGTCAAAAAGAAACTGTGATCATTCATCACCTCATCACTAAGGGAACAATTGATGAGGAAGTCATGAAACGCTTAAAAACAAAAACGGTCACTCAAGACCACATCATTGAGGCAGTCAGGGTGTCTTTGAAAGGAGGATAAGATGTCAGAAGCAGAACGCTTGTTTATGAACTATGAGGTGATGCAAAAAGAAGTGAGATTATTGCGTCATCAGCTGGAAAACTTTGTCGGTATCACAGAAGAAGAGATGATTGACACCATGGTCTTTGGTGGGCAAAGTGATGAGCCAAGGGTAAGTATGACCAAACGTCATGACCGAACAGAGACCATTGCCTTATCCTTCAGGGAAAAGACTGCGGCTGCTAATCGAGAACTCTATCAGTTTTTGTCTGATAGATACTTAAAGCTGATTCAGGATTTGGCTTTCTTTGAGACAGCTATCAAGCAATTGCCTGAAGAACTTTCGACTTTTGTCGTTGATTTGGTTGTAGAGGGAGAGAGTTGGGATAATCTGATGGTCAAATATCATATCAGTCGTAGCAGCATTACCAGATGGAAAAAAAGGGCTATCAAGGAGCTTGATGCCATTTATCAACTAAAGCAACAACAGCTAGCGGATTATTTGTTAAGTTAGGAGGAACTATGTGTAAGAGAGGCGATATCTATTATGTGAACTTTAGTGAACTGGAAGGTAGCCATTATCAGCAAGGGAGACGACCAGCCTTAATCGTCAGCAATGATCTGGCCAATCTCCATTCTCATCTGGTGACTGTCGTTCCTTTGACCAGTCAGGTCAAAAAGAAGAAGGAGTTACCCACTCATGTGTTTTTACCACAAGGTGTTATCAAAGGACTCAAACGGTCTAGTCTCGTTTTAGCCGAGCAAGTGAGCACCATTGATAAGGGGTTGTTGGAAGACAAGATTGCCTGCGTGTGGGATAAGAACTGGTTGAACAAGATTGACCAGGCTTTGAAGATACAGTTAGGTTTATAGACTTCAGCTGATTAGTTGCAGTCTTTTTTTATTTGTCAAGTAAAAACAGTAGCTTTTGGAAAGTTGGTACTAGGGCGGTACTAGGGTGGAACTACCCCGATACTAAAGCGGTACTAAGACGGTACTGACTTTTCATTTTAGAGGTGGTATACTTAAGATGTCAAAAAATATAGAAACAGGCCTGACTCTCATTTGAGGGTTGGGCTTTTTGCATGGAGGAAGCGATGTTAGTAACTAGTGAACAGGTGTCACATGGACACCCAGATAAAATCTGCGACCAAATCTCAGATGCCATTGTCACAGCTTGTTTGGTTCAAGATAAACACAGTCGAGTGGCGGTAGAAACCCTCATCAAGGATCACCATGTTGTGGTTGCAGGTGAGGTAAGGACTTCCGCAATCTTTGATGTGGAAGCTCTGGTTCTTGAAGTGGTTAAGCCGATTGGCATGACGGATGTTTGTGTCACGAACCTCATTGGGCTTCAAAGCCGAGACATTGCACAAGGTGTTGATGCAGGTGGTGCAGGAGACCAAGGTCTCATGTATGGCTATGCGACAGATGAAACACCTGAGTATTTACCCTTGCCTTTTGTCCTTGCGACACGAGTGTTGGAAGAATTGAAAAAGCTTCATCATTCCTTACTGTTGCCTGATGCCAAGGCTCAAGTCACCTATGATGATGAGCAAAAACGCATCAAGACTTTCTTGGTCTCAATTCAGCATAAACCTAATGCAACTCGAAAACAAGTCAAAGCCATTGTCAAAGAGGTGATGGTTAAGGTTGCCAAACGCTACAAACAGAACACCGATTTTAAGGTCTTGGTTAACCCAACAGGTCGCTTTGTTCTTGGTAGCTCTTATGCGGATGCAGGTGTTACAGGTCGTAAAATCATAGCGGATACCTACGGCGGTTTCTGTCGCCATGGTGGTGGAGCATTCTCTGGGAAAGACCCAAGCAAGGTTGACCGCTCCGCTGCCTACATGGCACGGAAGATTGCCAAGGACATTGTCCGTGAAGGTTATGCCAAACGTTGCGAGGTTCAACTGGCTTATGCTATTGGCCTGAAGAAACCTGTGTCGATTGCGGTGGATACCTTTGGGACGAGTTCGTACTCGGAGGACAGCCTAGTTAAGATGATTGAACTCCGCTATGACTTGACGCTACAAGGAATCATTAAGGAGCTGAACCTCCTTGATGTCGACTATCGAAAGACCGCAACCTATGGGCATTTTGGGAAGAAAAACCTGCCTTGGGAACTGTAAAAAAAAACTTTGACTATCTCGCAAATAAGACTGGATATGTGTTGGCACCTACGGTAATATACACTTACCAAAACAAAAGGAGAACAACCACATGAAAACCCAAATGGAAAAAGACTTATTCGGAATCATCTTCAAGAACTTCGGACGCTCCGATTTGGAAACAAGAAACAGCGACAACGAGGATTTCCTAGATGTATCGGTTTGGACCTTGAAGGCAGCCCTTGAGGAAGCCTACAAGGCAGGACAAGCGAGCGAGAAGTAGATAGGAGCCTTACCGAAGGGTAGGGCTTTTCTTGTGGAAGGAGTATTATATGCCACAAAGACCTAGCACCCCTTGTAAACATAACCGTTGCCCAAAGTTAGTCAGCTATGGAAACAAGTATTGCGAGGAGCACAAACCCCTGGTTCAGTTTGATACGAGGAGTACCACGGAAAAAGGCTACACCAGCCGATGGCGGACAGCTCGACTACGTTTTCTCAAAGTCAATCCACTCTGTATTCATTGTCAGAAGCAGGGGAAACTGGTCAAAGCAACTGTGGTGGATCACATCACCCCTCACCGAGGTGACCAAGACCTCTTCTGGGACCAATCAAATTGGCAACCCTTATGTAAGTCATGTCATGATAGAAAGACACAAACGGAGGATCGCTTCCAAGAGTTTCGTTACCGTTTTTAGGTTGGGGGTAGGGGGGATAAAATCTCTAAACCCCTTGTCCTGAAAGACCGTGGCCCCCTCAAACGTGCGTTTTCGCAAAATTGGGGAGGGGGTACACTAAAAATGAGGATTTTAGTGGCTTATTCCTTATGGTTATAAGGTTTGTAGGGAGGTGCTGTTTCGTTTTTTAGTAGAAAAAAATAGTCAAAAATGACCGTAAAAAAGGTTGGAAATAGCCTTTTTAGGTCTTTTTTTAGTGAGGAGGAGAACCAATGAACGAAAGCCAGCGACGGCAGATTTGGCAACTTCGTCATGAAGGACTAGGCTATGGTACGATTGCCAAGACCCTGAACCTTTCTCGTGATGCGGTCAAAAAGTATTGTGGTCGAAACCCTGAGCTAAAGGGACTGGGGAATCTTGTCAAAGAGAACTTAGATGAGGGAGGTGGGTCTTATTGCAAGACCTGCCACCAAGTCTTAGTTCACAAAGCAACAGGTAGACCCAAGAAGTTCTGTTCAGACAGGTGCCGTAAGGTCTGGTGGGAAACCCACTCAGACAACCATGATAAAACTAAGACAGCCTACCATGAATTGACTTGCCAAACATGTGGCAGGTCTTTTTTAGCTTATGCCAATCCAACAAGGAAGTTCTGTGGACACCCTTGTTACATCCAAGCACGATTTTATAAAGGAGTAAATCATGACCAAGCAACCAAAAATGGAGATTAAAGAACTCCCTTTAACCAGCCTCAAACCTGCAGGTTATAATCCACGGAAAAAACTGAAGAAGGGCGATAGGGAATACGAGAAAATCAAGCAGTCGTTATTGAAGTTCGGCTACGTGGATCCCATTATTGTAAACAAAGACCTGACGGTTATTGGTGGCCATCAGAGACTGACTGTTCTTAAAGACCTCAAGTATGAAACAGCTAAGTGTGTTATTGTTGACCTTCCAAAGGAAGATGAAAAGGCTCTGAACATTGCCCTCAATAAAATTACGGGTCAATGGGATGACCAGCTCTTGGCGGACTTGCTTTTGGACTTACAGGAGGCAGATTTCAATCTGGATTTGACAGGTTTTGAAGCCCCTGAGATTGATGATATCCTATCCAATATCCATGACAAGGACCTCAAGGAAGATGACTTTGATGTGGAAGAGGAGTTGAAGAAACCAACGGTCGCAAGACTTGGTGACATCTGGCACTTAGGTAAGCACCGAGTCATTTGTGGCGACTCGACTAAGTCAGAGACCTATGGTTTGTTGCTGGGGGATAAGAAGGCTAACCTGGTCGTGACCGACCCGCCATACAATGTGGATGTCGAAGAGACTGCAGGAAAAATTTTAAACGATAACATGTCTGATAGTGATTTTTACAAGTTTCTTCTAGCCATGTTTACTCAAGTGGAACAGCACATGGAGTCCGATGCCTCCATCTATGTTTTCCATGCGGATACAGAAGGTCTTAACTTTAGAAAGGCCTTCAAGGATGCAGGTTTCTATCTGAGCGGTTGTTGTGTCTGGAAGAAGAACTCCCTTGTCCTTGGGCGTAGTCCTTACCAGTGGCAACACGAACCTTGCCTCTTTGGTTGGAAACAAAAAGGCAAACACCAGTGGTTCTCAGATAGAAAGCAGACCACCATTTGGGAGTATGATCGACCAAAGTCCAGCAAAGACCACCCAACCATGAAGCCTATTCAGATCATGGCCTATCCCATTCAAAACTCCTCCATGCGAGGAACGTTGGTACTGGACCCCTTCTTGGGTTCAGGTTCAACCCTCTTGGCATCAGACCAGACAGGTCGGATGTGTTATGGTATAGAACTCGATGAGAAGTTTGTGGATGTGATTGTTTGTCGCTACATGGAGGCGACAGGAGATACAGCCATCTCTGTCAATCGTGGTGGTGCAACTCTCACCTACGAGGAGGCGGTTCAAGCCATGGAGGAGAGCCTATGAGCCTAACCTTTATAGATTTCTTTGCAGGGGTGGGTGGTTTCAGACGAGGGCTTGAATTGGCAGGCATGACCTGTGTCGGCTACTGTGAGATTGATAAGTTTGCCCGTAAATCTTACGAGGCCATGTACGATACGAAAGGAGAATGGTTTCATGACGACATCACCACCATTGACCCCATACAACTACCAAAAGCAGATTTATGGACTGCGGGAAGCCCTTGCCAAAATGTGTCTATTGCAGGGAGACGAGCAGGCCTACACGCTGAGCGAAGTGGACTCTTTTTTAGCCTTGTTAGCCTCCTCAAAAGCCAAAAAGAAGAAGATAAACCCGAGTGGTTACTCCTTGAAAATGTTAAAGGACTTTTATCAAGTGGCTCCGGTCGAGATTACCTCGACTATCTTTTTGACTTGGACCAAGCAGGGTATGACCTCGAATGGCAAGTGTTCAATTCCAAAGATTACGGTGTCCCCCAAAACCGAGAACGAGTCTACACTCTCTGCCATCTTAGAAGTCGAGGTCGACGACAAGTACTACCTCTCAGCGGAGAAAGCGGTGGCCGTCTTAAGCAACTTGTAGGCGGTATGCAGAGTTATCGGGTCTATGATATCTCTGGTATTTCCACAACGCTGGTTGGTGAAGGAGGCGGACTTGGGGCCAAGACAGGACTCTACCTGATTGACCAAACTATCAAGGAGCCAAAGATTACAGAGAATGCACGCTGTTTGACCACACGTTATAATGCAGGGGTTCATAAAATTCCAGGACGGAACTCAGGGGTTCTAGAAGTACAACCAATTCTGCCCCCAGATAGATTGAGGAAGCGCCAAAATGGTAGACGTATTAAAGGTGAAGATGAACCTATGTTTACCTTGACTTCCCAAGATAGACATGGTGTTTTGGAAGGTATAAAGGTTAGAAATGGTACAAAACAGGGCTACCAAGTGGCAGAACCTGGCGATTCCGTTGATCTTGCTTATCCAGCTTCACCTACCAGACGAGCAAGGGTAGGGAAAGGTGTGGCCCATAATTTATCCTGTAGTGGACAGATGGGTGCTGTGGTTTGGAAGGAACGACTGGTCAAAATCAGACGACTGACACCAAGAGAGTGCTTTAGACTTCAAGGCTTTTCAGATGAACTATTTGACAAAGCTCAAGCAGTCAATTCGGATGCCCAGCTCTATAAGCAGGCAGGCAATGGGGTCACCGTCAATGTGGTTTATGCCATAGGTCAAGCCATTCTTTCTTCAAAAAAGTGTGAGAAATAATTGAATAAAGAGAGGAGGCAAGGCAGTGGCTCAGAAAGGACGAAAACCAAAACCAATTCCATTAAGAGTGCTGGAGGGCAATCCTGGTAAGCGACCGATTCCTACAAATGAGTTAAAAGCTCCGACTAGAGCCCCACGTTGTCCTCCGTGGTTGGAGGACGATGCCAAGAAGGAATGGAAACGAATGGGTAAGATTTTGGAAGGGATGGGGCTTTTGACGGAGATGGACATGACAGCCTTTGCAGGGTACTGTCAGGCCTATGCTCGCTGGAAAGAGGCAGAAGAGTTTCTGACCAAGCATGGTTCCATTATCAAAACACCCAATGGTTACCTGCAACAAGTACCTCAAGTTTCCATCAGTCAGACCAACCTCAAGATTATGCTCAAGTTCTGTGAACAGTTTGGGTTAACACCCTCTGCTAGAACACGCCTCTCATCCATCGGAGAAGGCGGAGGAACTGGGGATGAGATGGAAGACCTACTAGGAGGACGCCTATGACTTATCATTATCAGCCAACCCCTTTCATGCTTCCGACCTCTCACTACGATAAAGCAAAGGCAGACCGAGCTGTGACCTTTATCCAAAATCTCTGTCATACCAAGGGCAAATGGGCAGGTAAGAAGTTTACCCTGCTTCCTTGGCAGGAACAGATTGTCCGAGATATTTTTGGGATTGTGAAGGAAGATGGTAATCGCCAGTTCTTGACTGCCTATGTGGAAATTCCCAAAAAGAATGGGAAGAGTGAATTGGCAGCTGCCATTGCCCTCTACCTGCTCTATGCGGATAATGAGGCCAGTGCTGAAGTGTATGGGGCGGCCTGTGACCGAAACCAAGCCTCTATCGTCTTTGATGTGGCCAAACAGATGGTTCTCATGAGTAAGGCACTGGATAAACGGTCAAAAGTCATGGGGGCAACAAAAAGGATTGTCAATTACACTAATGCAGGCTTTTATCAGGTACTCTCTGCAGAGACAGGTACTAAGCATGGTCTCAACGTATCAGGCCTTGTCTTTGATGAAATTCATGCACAACCCAATCGTCACCTTTATGATGTTCTGACAAAGGGGTCTGGTGATGCCAGAGAACAACCTCTCTTTTTTATCATCACTACCGCAGGTAATGATAAGAACTCCATTTGTTATGAACTCCATACCAAGGCTCTGGATATCCTCAATGGTCGAAAGCAGGACACGAGTTTCTACCCAGTCGTTTATGGTCTAACAGATGATGAGGATTGGAATGATGAAGCCAACTGGCTCAAAGCCAATCCATCACTTGGTCATACCATTGGCTTAGACAGAGTTAGAGAAGCCTACCAGAATGCCCTCGATAATCCTGCGGAGGAGAATGTCTTCAAGCAACTCCGCCTCAATATGTGGGTCAGCTCAACTGTGACTTGGTTACCTGAACACATCTATGATAAGGGCAGCCGTCCAATTGATATGGAAAGTCTTAAGGGAAGGGAGTGTTTTGCGGGTCTGGACTTATCCAGTACTTCAGACATCACCGCCTTTGTCCTCGTTTTTCCCCCAAGGCATGAAGAGGAGCCTTACATTGTCCTGCCTTATTTTTGGTTGCCTGAAGATACCTTACAGTTACGCTGTCGGAGAGATCATGTGCTTTATGATGTCTGGGAGAGGCAAGGCTACCTCAAGACGACAGAAGGTAATGTGGTTCATTACGGTTTCATTGAGGCCTTCATCGAGGAACTCTCGACTATCTATAACATCCGAGAGATTGCCTATGACCGTTGGAATGCGACCCAGATGGTCCAAAACCTTGAAGGCATGGGTTTGACCCTAGTGCCATTTGGTCAAGGCTACAAGGACATGAGTCCACCGTCCAAAGAACTCTTCAAGCTCATGATGGAAGGGAAAATCCAACACGGTGGGCATCCTGTTCTCAAGTGGATGGGGCAGAATGTCGTCATGCGACAAGACCCAGCAGGCAATATCAAGCCTGACAAGGAAAAGTCAATTGAAAAGATTGATGGGATTGTCGCACTTATCATGGGACTTGACCGTTGTATTCGCCACCAAGGACAAGGGAATTCGGTCTATGATGAACGTGGGATTTTGAGTTTTTAGTTGACAACACAAAGCGAAATACGTTACAATTACAGTACAAAACTCAAAGGAGAAATAGTATGGGAAAAACAGCTACTCTAAATGTACGTGTTGATTCGGATGATAAATTGAATGCAGAAAGTGTCTTGAAAGAGCTTGGAATGCCTATGTCTACATTGATTACCTTATTGTTGAAGCAGGTTTCTATGACACGAAGCATTCCATTCGAGATTGCTTTACCTCAGGCCCCTGCTTCTGTGGATGTTTCATCTCTGTCTGCTAGTGAACTGAAAGACCTGTTGGTGCAGAGCTATCACGCAGCGGATCAGGAGGAAACAATTTTGGCGGAAGATTTTTTCAAAGGCTTTAAAGGGGCAAATTAATGATTGAATATCCCGTGAGATTGACAAAACAAGCCAGTGATGATCTGACTGCCATTTATCGCTATATTGCTGTAGAGCTACAATCTCCCTTAACAGCAGATAAAAATATCCGCCTCTTTGAAAAATCTATCAAATCCTTATCAACGTTTCCAGAACGTTGTCCGATTCTTGAAGGGTTTGAGAGTGAGAACATTGAGATTCGAAAACTTATTGTTAAAAACTATGTTGTATTTTATCGGTTTGTTGGAGAGGTTGTAACTGTACTTCGAGTGTTACATGGTGCTTCTAACATTGAAAAACTATTGAAAGATATTGCAGAAGACAATGATGTGAACTGATATTGGCATCTCCAGTTGGAGGTGCTTTTTCTTATGCAGAAAAAGGAGGACTTATGGGAATTTTAGAATGGATCGGTTTGAAACGTGTACGAGACAAACCGCAAAATGCTTATGAGGGTCAGGATTTTTCCTACCTCTTCGGTCGGACAACCAGCGGTGAGAATGTGGATGAGTTCAAGGCCATGCAGACGACGGCAGTCTATGCCTGTGTGCGGATACTGGCTGAGGCAATAGCCTCTCTCCCTCTCCATGTTTATGAACGGACACCAACAGGAAAGTTCAAAGCCATTGACCATCCCCTCTATGCTCTTTTACATGATGAGCCAAACCCAGAGATGACCTCCTTTGTCTTTCGTGAGACCCTCATGAGCCATCTTCTGATTTGGGGAAATGCCTATGTCCAAATTATCCGAGAAAGAAGCGGAAAGGTCATGAGCCTTTATCCCTTGTTGCCAGATAAGATGACAGTTCATCGTGATGACAAGGGAGAGCTGTTTTATCTCTATGAGCGACAGACCGAGGAAAACCCCAACTTCATGAACAAAGGAAAGGTTGTCCTTCAAGCAGAGGATGTGCTTCATATCCCTGGTCTTGGTTTTGATGGCTTAGTCGGCTATTCCCCAATTGCCCTTGCTAAAAATACCATAGGGATGACCCTAGCGACTGAGAACTACGGGGCTTCCTTCTTTAAGAATGGGGCCAATCCAGGCGGTGTCTTGGAACACCCTGGTATCCTCAAAGATCCCAAGCGGGTTCGTGATTCATGGAATGCGGTCTACAATGGGGTATCAAATGCCCACAAGGTAGCTGTCTTAGAAGAAGGGATGAAGTATACCCAGATTGGAATCCCACCTGAAGAGGCTCAATTCCTACAGACCCGAAAGTTTCAAATCAATGAAATCGCACGTCTCTACCGTATCCCACCTCATATGGTAGGGGATTTGGAGAAGTCATCCTTTTCTAACATCGAGCAACAGTCCCTCGAATTTGTCAAATATACCCTAGACCCTTGGGTGGTTCGTTTTGAACAGGCACTCAAGAGGTCTCTTTTTTTACCCGAAGAAAAGAAGCGGTACTTTGTCAAGTTCAATGTGGACGGTTTGCTTCGTGGAGATTACCAGAATCGGATGAACGGCTATGCGATTGCTCGACAAAATGGCTGGCTATCCACCAATGATATCCGAGAACTAGAGGACTTGAACCTCTTGACGGAAGAAGAGGGTGGTAATCTCTATCTTATCAACGGAAACATGACCAAACTAAAAGATGCAGGAGGCTTTATGACACAAGAAACAATATCGATTGAACAAGCGCCAGAGGAGGAAACTGATGCGTAAATTTTGGAATTTTACTGAAGATGATGTGGGCAGAACCCTTCGGATTGAGGGGCAGATTGCGGACGAGACCTGGTTTGGGGATGAAGTGACGCCCCAAATCTTCAAGAGTGAACTCTTATCTGGAAAGGGGGACTTGACCCTCTGGATTAATTCCCCAGGCGGTGATGTCTTTGCGGCGGCTCAAATCTATAACATGCTGATGGATTATCCAAGTGATGTTCATGTTTACATCGATGTCTTGGCCGCAAGTGCTGCCTCGGTCATCGCTATGGCTGGCACCACGGTATCCATGAGTCCTGTCGCCATGATGATGATTCATAACCCCTGGACCGTTGCTCAAGGTGAGGCCCGTGATATAGAGAAGGTCATTGCCATGCTTTCTGAAATCAAGGAGTCTATCATCAACGCCTATGAGTTGCGAACAGGGCTTTCACGAACCAAGCTCTCTCACCTCATGGATAGTGAGACCTGGTTCAATGCTAAAAAGGCTGTCGAGCTTGGCTTTGCGGATACCATCCTCTTTTCTAAAGAGGAGAAACAGGATGGAGCAGGAGACGCTTTTGTCTTCAGCCGAGTCTCATCTCAAAAAGACTTGATGGTGAAGCTCCAAGCCACCTTGATGCCGACACCACCTCAACCGTCTATCCCTTTCAATCAGTTGGAAAAACGATTGAACTTGCTTAAACCCTAAAGGAGAACGATATGTCTAAAATTTTGGAACTAAAAGAAAAGCGGAACATTGCTTGGGAGGCTGCCAAGGCTTTCCTAGAAGACGCTCGAAAAGCTGATGGTCAGGTATCTGCCGCAGATGCAGAGGCCTATGACAAGCTGGAAGAAAAGGTGGTCAACCTTGGCAAAGAGATTGAACGCTTGGAGCGTCAAGAAAAACTGGATAAGGAGTTGTCCCAACCAGCAGCACAGGCTCTGACCAGTCAGCCTTCCGCCAAAATCCCTGAACAGGATGAGGAAGAGGAGCTTGACAGTATTGCGTCAAAAGCCTATACCAAAACCTTCTGGTCCAGCATCCGCAAACGCCATTTCTTTGATGTCAAAGATGTGCTGCGTGTCGGTGAAGATTCAGAGGGTGGTCATCTCGTACCAGATGAGTATGAGAAAAAATTGATCCAGGGGCTTCAGGAAGAGAACTTCTTCCGTCAATTGGCCACAGTGATTAAGACCTCTAGTGGTGAACGAAAAATCCCTGTTGTTACTGGACACGGCACAGCCTCTTGGTTGGATGAAAATGGTCTTTACCCTGAAAGCGATGAAGTCTTTGGTCAAGTAACCCTTGATTCCTACAAACTGGGGACAGCTATCCGCATTTCTGAAGAATTGATTAATGATTCGGTCTTTGACTTGGAGTCCTATATGACGGCAGAGTTTGCTCGTCGCATTGGTACGGAAGAAGAGAAGGCCTTTTTGATTGGGGATGGCTCTAAGAAACCAACTGGTATCTTCACCACAGCTGAAGTGACTGGCCCTACCACAGCTACCAAAGACATCACCTTTGATGACATGATTGAACTCTACCATGCCCTGCCTGCTCCTTACCGTAAGAATGCCGTCTGGATTCTTCATGACACAACGGTCAAAGCCATTCGCAAACTAAAGGACAACAACGGGAACTACATCTGGCAACCTTCTACTCAAGTTGGTCAGCCAGATATGATTCTGAACCGGCCGTATTTCACATCAACCTTTGCGCCCCTTCCTGAAGCTGGCAACAAAGCCATTGCCTTTGGGGATTTCAGCTACTACTGGATTGCGGACCGTCAGGGACGCACCTTTAAGCGGCTCAATGAACTCTATGCGGCCAATGGTCAGGTTGGGTTCTTGGCCAGTCAACGGGTAGATGGTAAATTGGTGCTTCCTGAAGCCGTTAAAACCTTGACTGTCAAAGCTGGATCGAGGTCAGGCGGATGAGGCTAGAGGACATCAAGCTTTATCTCAAGGTAGAACATGATGAGGAGGACAGTCTCTTGTCCTCTTTCTTGTCTACTAGTAAACAGCTTTGCCTTGATGTGCTCCGAAAATCTGAAGCAGAACTGACTGAAGATGAGGTGGCTATTTTTGAGACGGCTGTTCAGTATGGTGTCGCCTATCTCTATGAACACCGAGAGAATGGCAATCATAAGGAACTGAAAGAAACCCTCTATCATCTCTTGTTGTCAAACCGTAAGGAGGCGTTTTAATGGAAATAGCTGGATTGCGAGAACGAGTGAATTTTGAAGGTGCTGGTCATCATCAAGATGAGGTTGGGAATGACCAGTCGACTTATCAGTTACTTTTGAGCCGCTGGTCTAAGGTAGAACCGTTGTCCAGCAGGGAACGTGAGGCTCTAGGTTTGGTTGAACGTGAAGAAGTCCTTTCAGTGACACTCCGATATGACAAGGCTATTGAGGCCTTCGATACCAGGCAGGTACGTTTGTCTTTTGATGGAAAGGTCTATAACATTCATTCGATGGAGAATTTAGGCTTTGAAGATAAGACTATCCGCTTAAGGGTAACGAGGGAGGTGAGTCATGAACAACCTTGATTTAGCATCAGCCATTGAAGCTGAGTTATCAGACTATGTTGATGATGTCACAGAAGTCATGCGACTGGCTGTTCTTGATGTCACAGACCAGGCTGTTGAGACCTTGAAGGTTACCTCACCGAAAAGGCGTGGGAAGTATGCCAAAGGTTGGACATCAAAAGTCATAGAGGATAGCCCGACAGGCCTCGTTAAGACGGTTCATAACAAGACGGCAGGACTAACCCATTTACTTGAAAATGGATACGCTAAGGCAGGTGGTGGTCGAGTGGAGGGGATTCCTCATATCGCACCTGCAGAAAGGGAAGCCATCCGTCAATTGGAAAAACGATTGGAGGACAGGTTATGACCCTAAAAGACTTCTATCAGCTCGTCAAAGCCCTTGGTTACCCTCTAGCCTATCACCATTTTGAAGAAGGGCGGGTGATTAGCCCGCCCTATCTCTTGTATTGGGTATCGGGTTCTGAAAACAAGGGGGCTGACAACATGGCCTACCACAAGCAGGTTGAAGTGGTGCTTGAAGTCTACACCAAGACCAAGAACCTGGAATTGGAAGGTCAGGTGGAAAATCTGCTTGACAATCATCACATTTACTTTGACAAGGTAGAAACCTATCTCTCCACAGAGAAGCTCTACCAAGTCACCTATCACATCACACTATAAGGAGGCCTTATGCCAACAGAAAAGAACAAAGTCACCTTTGGTCTGCAAGATGTCCACTGGGCAGAAGTGACCAAGGAAGCTGCCGATGGTGCTCTGACTTATGGCAAAATCGAACACCTAAGAGGAGCTGCGGAATTGACCTTGGAGCCTACAGGTGAGTCAGGCTCATATAAGGCAGATAATATCAACTTTTATAAAACGGAATCCAATGATGGTTATCAGGGAACACTCAAAGTAGCCCTCTTATCTCAAGAGTTTCTGACACGGGTCTTGGGAGAGATTGTGGATACGACCTCAAAGGTCATGACGGAATCCGCAAGCAGCGAGAAGAAGAACTTCGCCCTCATGTTTCGGTTTGAGGGGGACAAGAAGGAAACCCTCCATGTTCTTTATTACTGCTTTGCCAGTCGCCCTAAGTTTGGGTCTAAGACCAAGAGTGGGGCAGATATCAACGAGGTGGAGTTGAATTTCTCAGCTAGCCCAAGACCACTGGATAAAGTGGTGCGTCGTAAAACAACAGAAGACACCCCAGACGAGATTCGCAACAACTGGTTCAAGTCTGTTTATGAACCTGCAGGATAAAAGGAGAAGCCATGAAACAAACCATACAACTGGCTGGTCGAACCATTCATTTGGCGACCAATGCCTATACACCGATTGCCTATAAGGAACAATTTGGCAAGGACTACTTCCAAGACCTCTTTCAGATGTTACAGGGAAAGGCTATTTTAGATAAGGTCTCCAATTTGCAGGAAGGCGAAGAATTGACCGCTAAGGATGTCGATATCTCCGTCCTCTCCGACTTTGATATGACCTTCTTTCATCGACTCTTTTGGACCTTTGCCAAGTCTGCTAACCCTAAGATTAAGGGCTATGAAGCCTACTTTATGGATCTGGAGGAGTTTCCTCTTGAGGATATTGGTCCAGTTCTCATGAACATGCTTAGTCAATCCATGTCAACCAGAAAAAAGTCGATAGCTCGCCAGAAGCGAGCGAGGAGAGCTTTACGGTAGAGTCTTACCTGTCTTGTTGCAAGGAGACTGGTCTATCAATAGACGACCTCAAACACCTCTCTCTTGGCATAGCACTCGACTATCAGACAGACTATGTTCTTCTTCGGACACAGGAACAAAGGACGACAAGGCAAGCGACCCAAGCTGACTTTGATAGCTTTTAGGAGAACTTGAGGAAGGAGGAAAGTCATGGCAGGAAAAATTAAGGGAATCACCATTGAGATTGGTGGCGATACCCAACCCTTACAGAAGGCCTTACGTGGAGTAACCAAGGAATCTCAAGAAGCCTCGAAGGAATTAAAGGCTATTGATAAGGCTCTCAAATTTGATACTGGCAATGTGACTCTTCTGACTCAGAAACAGGAGGTTCTTCAAAAGCAGGTCACAGCAACCAAAGAGAAGCTGGAGATTCTTCGTCAGGCCCAAGCTCAGGTGGAACGCCAATTTCAAAATGGTGAGATTGGGGCAGACCAATACCGTGCCTTTAAGCGAGAGCTTGAGGTCACTCAAAGCGTTCTAAAGACCTATGAGGGTCAACTAGCAAGTGTCACAAAGGCCATGACCAGCCATGGTGATAGCACACAAACAGCTAAGACCAAATTATCAGGGCTTCAGGACGAACAAAAGCAACTGGCATCTGAAAGTGAAAAGCTGGTATCTTCGTTTAAGCTCCAAGAGAGTCAACTGGGAAAGAACGCTAGCGAATCAGAAAAACTGGCCTTAGCTGAGAAGAAGGTTGCTTCTCAATGTGATCTACTGGAACGTCAGATAAAGAACCTAGACCAGCAACTAGATCTTACTAAGCAGGCCTATGGTGAAAACTCTGTCGAAGCTAATAAGCTAGAAAAGACCCTAAATGAGACAAAGACTGCCTATCAAAACCTACAAGGTGAAATGGAGGAGCTGGGGCAATCCAGCCATTCCGCAAAGGATGGATTGAATGAGACCAATGCTTTGTTAAAGGCGGATTTACTTCTTGAGTTCTCCGATCGACTCGGTGAGCTGTCGCAAAAGCTCATTGATTTTGGACAACAAGGTTTAGAGGCCTTTCGTCAGATTGATGAAGGGATGGATATCATTGTCACCAAGACTGGAGCAACAGGTCAGGCACTTGAAGAGATGACAGGCATTGCCTCTACCATTGCGACGACCTTGCCGACTTCCTTTGAAGTCGCTGGACAGGCAGTTGGTGAGGTTAATACTCAATTTGGGCTGATGGGAGATAGCCTTCAGATGACGGCTGAAGACTTGATTAAGTTTTCAGAAATCAACGGATCGGATGTGACACAAAGTACCATTCAGTCCAAGCAGGCTCTTGAAGCCTATGGTTTATCGGTTGATTGGTTGAGTGATGTTTTGGATAGTGTGACCTATGTGGCTCAAGCAACGGGTGTTTCTGTTCAAGATTTGATGACCAAGACCATTGATGGTGCTCCTCAAATTAAGGCATTAGGGCTTGAGTTTGGGGAAGGCGTAACTCTGATTGGTCAGTTTGAGCAAGCAGGGGTTGATTCCTCGGCCGCTCTCTCTTCTTTATCTAAGGCAGCAGTTGCTTATGCTAAGGACGGGAAGACCCTAGAAGAGGGCTTGAGGGGGACCATTGCACAAATCCAGTCGTCAACGAGTGAGACAGAAAGCTTGACCATTGCTTCAGAGATTTTTGGGGCGAAAGCTGCCCCTCGTATGGTGGATGCCATCAAACGAGGGACGTTTAGTTTTGAGAAATTATCTGAAACCGCAAAGAACTCCGCAGGAGTTGTCGGTCAGACCTATGAAGCAACGTTAGATCCGATTGACCGCTTTACAGTCGCTCAAAATTTAGCGCTTGAGGCGATGGCAGAAATTGGCGGTATCATCGCAGAAGTTCTTGCCCCAGTTTTTGAACTTCTAGCAAGTCTCTTACGTGATGTAGTTACTTGGTTTGCAGGTCTATCACCTCCAATCAAAACTGCAGTTGTCGTGATTGGTAGTATTGTTGCCGTTATTGGCACGCTTTTGCCTATTATTCTCGGTGTGGTGGTTGGGGTGCAGACCTTATTGCCTCTTCTATCTGGTTTAGCTGCCAGTTTTGCGCCAATCATTGCCCCGGTTTTGGGAGTCGTCGCAGCAATTATAGCGCTTATCGCCATTTTTGTGACCCTCTGGCAGACCAATGAGGGATTTCGAGATGGTGTCATGTTGGCTTGGCAGGTCATTTCTGACACTATTAGTCAGGTTATCACAGCCATTTCTAGCTTCATAATGACCATTTGGGGGCAGTTGGTGACCTGGTGGCAGGAAAACCAAGCCCTGATTCAAGAGAGTGTCCAAATTGTTTGGGGAGCCATTCAGACCATTATTGAATCGGTCATGACAGTCCTTGGACCGTTTTTAGAAGCCACTTGGTCTAATATCCAACTCATCATCACGACAGCTTGGGAGGTGATGAAGACCTATGTGGAAACAGCCATCACGGTCATTCTTGGCATCATTAAGGCCATCATGCAGGTTATTACTGGTGACTGGTCTGGAGCTTGGGAAACCATTAAGGGTGTATTTGAAACCGTTTGGCTGGCAATCCAGTCTATTGTCCAGACCATCCTTTCAGCTATTTCTCAATACATCTCAACAACCTGGTCAGCTATACAGGCAGGTATGAGTGCGGTGATGTCTATTATTTCAAACCTAGTGTCCAATGCTTGGCAGGGCATATCATTAACCATTAGCGGTATCTTATCAGGTATTGCAGGAACGGTATCTTCTATTTGGGAGGGCATCAAGTCTTCCATTTCCAATGCCATCAATGGGGCAAAAGAAGCAGTATCGTCTGCCATCAATGCCATCAAGAACCTCTTTAACTTCAAATTCCAATGGCCCCATATTCCGCTTCCTCATTTTAGTATTTCAGGTTCCGCAAATCCTCTGGACTGGTTAAAAGGCGGCTTGCCAAGTATCTCTGTGGCTTGGTATGCCAAGGGAGGGATTTTGACTAAGCCAACTGCTTTTGGGATGAATGGGAATCAACTCATGGTTGGTGGCGAAGCAGGTCGTGAGGCCGTCTTGCCACTTAACCGTTCGACCTTGGGTGAGATTGGTCGAGGCATTGCGGAAACTATGGATCAAACACCGATTACTATCTCAGTAAGCATTAGCGATACTGTGGTGCGAGAAGAAGCTGATATTGTCCGCTTGGCAGATGAGGTCGCAAGACGACTTAGCCAAGCCCTCGAACGAGAGAAAGGATTGAGAGGAGGATACGCATGATTAGACACAATGCTTTAACCGTTGACGGAGTTTCAACCAGTAGTTTTCCTTTTAAGGTTCTGGTTGAAGAAGGTCCCACCTATGTAGTTAGTGATTCTAAAACCAAGCTCTTGGAACATGATGGGATTAGTGGAGCGCTGATTCAAAGCAATCGCCAACGAGGCCTGATGAGGTTAGCCTATACCCTATATTTGGTGAAACCCACAGAGGCACAACTGTATCAGTTCCTCAGCCTGTTTTCAAAAGAAGGTTTTTGGCTGGAGCGAGAACAGGTGAAAACCACCAAGCTCTGGTGTTACCGAGTAGAGGCTGTTTCTAGTCAGAAGGATAAACTTGGCGTGATGGTGGTGTCTGTGACCTTTGTTTGTCACCCCACCAAGTATTTCAAGACTGTGGATAGACAGATCTTTACTAGCAATGGGACCTTACGATTACAAGGATCTGCACTTGCTTTTCCCAAGATTACAGTAAGCGGTTCTTCAAGCGGAGAGACACGCTTTACAGTTGGCGACCAGGTTATCGGTTTGTCTCGACTTAATGAGACCTTGATTATGGAAAACAATCCACAACAACCGTCCTTTTTAACCAGTAGGGGACAAGCTGTCCAGTGGTCAGGGGATTTTATCACCCTTGATCCCAGTCAAGGGAATGCGGTTGGCGTTGTTTTGGGAACTGGGATTTCATCCTTGGTGGTTGAAACGGTCTGGGGGTGGGCTTGATGTTATTTCTTTTGGATAAAATGAGTCGAACCAGTAGGTGGAATGGTCTGCCTTTACATGAAGCGAGTTCAGCTGTGGTATCTGAAACCCTAAATGGTGATTTCAAACTGACCATGTCTTATCCTTTGACAGACACCAAGGTCTATCAGTTGCTTGAAACAGACAAGCTTATCAAGTCCCCAGCTCCCTTATTGGGGCAACAACTCTTTCGGATTCGAGAGGTGGTAGAAGGAGATGATGCGGTAGAGGTTGTGGCTTATCATATCACCGATGATATCATGCGACGGTCTATCAAACCGCTCGCTCTTCATCAAGTCGGTTGTCAGATAGCTCTGAGTCAAGTGGTTATCAAAAGTAAATCCTCTCTCGCCCCATTTTCCTTGTCTAGTGATATCGCAAGTCTCCATACCTTTCAAACGGATAAGGCCGAGACCCTCTATTCGGTTTTACTAGATGGCAAGCACTCCATTGTCGGTACTTGGGAAGGGGAGTTGGTTCGGGATAACTTTTCATTAGCCATTAAGGCTAGGCGAGGGGAAGACCGAGGTGTCGTTATTTCAACGCATAAGAATTTGAAGCGATATGAGCGAAAACAAGGGAGTCAATCGGTCATTACTCGGATTCACCTGCGCTCAACTATCAAAGAGGGAGAAGATGACCGTGTTCTGTCTCTAACATTGGATAGCCCTCTTATTAACCACTATCCCTATATCCAAGAAGCAGAGTTTGAGAATAACACCCTCAAGACTCTGGATGAGCTTAGACAATGGGGTGAGGCAAAGTTTAGGCATGAGAACATTGATAAACCGAGAGATGCCATTACTATTGAGGCTTACGAGCTTGATGGGCAAGTGGTTCATTTGGGAGATTGGGTTCGACTGAAAAGCCGTAAGCATCAGATTGATTTGTCTAAACAGGCGATTGGCTATGAGTATAATGCCTTAACTAAGGCATATATCTCATTGACGTTTGACGATAAGGCTTCTGTCGGTGGTTCATCGCTGTCCAGTCCGCTTTCCAGCTTTGCGAAAGAGGTTCTTAGTGCAGCAGATACTGCTCAAGAACTAGCCATCAAGGAAGCCGTTGATAATGCCAATCGAGCCTTTGAAGTTGCTTTTGAACAAGGAAAACAAGAACTGGAAGAAGGTATTGAGCAAGCTAAAGCCAAGGCAGAGGTGGTTCAAGCAGAAGTCCAGCAGGCTATCCAAAAGGTGGACAATCAAGCACAAGACTTATCTCGACAAGTCGTGGCATCAGAGACCAAAACCAATCACCTCCTCCAACAAGTCGGCGTTTCCACTTCACTTGCGACAGCTGCCAAGGAGGCGGCTGATAGCGTTAGGCAGGAATTGGCGAGACAACTGGTGAGTTTGGCAACGAAGGAGAGCGTCTCTGTTTTGAATAGAAGCCTTGATGATGCCAAACGTGACCTTTTGGCTAAGGGGAACCAATTGACTGGTCTTGTGAGGGAAGTGACTCAACTTCAAACGGATGCTGGCGGATTGAGAACAACAGTCACTCAACTGGAGCGTACAAAAGCAGGGTTGAGCCAACAGGTTCAGACCTTGGAACAAGACTTGAGTGGCACGAAACTGAGTCTTAAAAATATCTGGGTGGGTGATCGAAACCTCTTGTCTGATACGGAAAAGATGAGTGACCAAAATCCAAAAAGAAACTCAAGCGGAACGTTATCCACCATGTTTGGTCGAGCGGTAAAGCAGGTGTTTCAGCCTGCCAACAGTACCACTATTATAGAGGGCTACAGGCGTGCGACTACCATTGCTCTTTACGGAGATAAGGAGCTGATAGTCTCATTTTATGCCAAGGCTTCTACTCGTGGTCAAGTTATCAGATGCCAGCTGTTAGATAATCGCAACATCATCAAACTAGCAGAAACTTCCACAGGCCATCAGAGTGAGTCTGGTGATGGACTGGTCACTTTTCCGATAACAGATGGATGGTTGCGCTACTGGATTCGCTACACTTTTAAGCAAGGGTGTTACGATACACCAACCGTGGTGTTAGGCAGTTTGGACAGTAACCCCTCGAATCAGGAGAGGTGGGTGGAGATAAACTCCCCAGCTGTCTATCAGGGGCATCATAACAAGGACTGGTCACCATCCGAGGTGGACATCAAAACGGAGATGGCGACTTACCAACAGACCATTAGTCGAAACTTGGCAGAATTATCGGGTCAAGTTCGAACGGTTGATGGCGGGTTAACCAGTCTTAAGACCAGCTATGACCAGACCAAGGAAGGGATAAAACTTCTTGCGACCAAGGCTGAAATGAGTAGCCTTACCGGACGACTAAGTACCGCAGAAACGAGTATTACCCATCAAGCAGGTTTGATTAGTCAACGTTTGACCAGTAGTCAGGTAGAGAGCTTAGTGAATGGGAAAGGTTATCAAACTAAGGCTCAAGTTGACAGCAATATCACAGGACGAGGTTATCTGACATCGAGTGCTCTTTCTGGTTATGTCCCAACGACTACCTTTGACAATTACAAGCGAGAAACCGCTCAATCGATTGAACGGGGCTTGATTGAGACGAGGAGTCTAATCCCGACCAAGACCAGTTCGGTTAATCTGGTTTTAAATTCTAGGATTAATGAATCCTCCAGCAACTATGGTTTTGGGACAAGGCAGGTCTCTCTGGAAGCAGGAAAGACTTACTATTTTACTGCTCGTGCTAAAAAGACAGGTGGCACGAGCGACAAGAAAACAGCCATCTTCCTCTACACGTCTAACTGGAGCGAGAGCTATCGTTTGGAGTTTACAAGTACGGTTTATGAAACCAAGAGTTTAAAAGTGATGCCTCGTTCAGCAGGTGTCTTTTTGATTTCCTCTTATTGGTTTCCAAGTGGCGGAGACCGCAGTGGCACAGCTGATGTGGACTGGTATCTGGTAGTTGAAAGTGACCTTGAACCCACTTATTGGTCACCGCATCCGAGTGACCTAACACTAGCAGCGGATTTTAATCAAGTGAAAGAGACAGCTCAATTGTACGAGCGAGTTTTGGGGCGAACGGAAGGAGATGTGACGACCAATATGTCTCGCCAAGTCATGACCAGTTCCCTCTTTCAAACAGAGGTCAAAAATCCCCTAACTACTGCGACCACCAAGGTTCAACAATTGGCAGATTCTTGGGCAGTTAAGTATCTGACTAATAGTGGGACAGTACTGAGTCAGCTGAATGTCAATACAGGTGGGGTAAAAATTCAAGGTCGCTTGATTCACTTGAATGGCCAGACGCTGATTGATAATGGGGTGATAAAGAATGCCATGATAGAAAGCCTTCATGGCGGGAAAATTACGGCTGGATCCATCACCTCTATTATTCTTGCGGCAGAGGCCGTTACAGCCGATAAGCTAAAAGTCGATCAGGCTTTCTTCAATAAGCTCATGGCTAACGAAGCTTATTTGAAGCAACTTTTTGCCAAGAACGCCTTTATTACTCAGGTTCAGTCCGTTACCCTCTCAGCCAACAAGGTTTCAGGAGGTATCTTGACTGCCTTAAACAATGCCATGAGTATCAATCTTAATCAAGCTAACATCACCTTTAATAATGATGCGACAGTGACCTTTAACTCAGCTAATAATGCCTTAGTGAGACGAAAAGGCACGCATACCGCTTTTGTTCATTTCAATGATGTCAGCTCTTCCAGCGATGGAGGGGTTGGGAGCCTCTATGCCTCGATTGGAGTGACCTCGTCAGGCGATGGGATAAACTCTGCCTCATCAGGACGTTTTTGTGGGGCGAGGTTCTTCCGTGGGGCTAGAGGAACAGCCCATGCGGCTACCGTTGACCAGGCAGAGGTCTATGGCGACAGCATCATCTTGAAAGATGATTTTTCCCTTGGACGAGGCTTTAAGTTTACACCCACCACTATCGGCAGCATGATCGATATGAACTATCTTGTCGGAGCAGTCAGAGCACTGGCACGGTGCTGGATTCATTGGAATAATATCGGCTGGGACCCCAATAACATGGATATGCGACGAGCCGTTATTAACGAATACAACAATCACATGAAAGATTTATAAGGAGAACGATATGACCGACCAAGACTTGATTCAAGCTCTTCGCTTGACCATTACAGAACTCAGCACCAAGTTGGCAGATGAATTGACGACTAAGCAACTTCTAGCCATTCAATTGGCAGAAAGTCAAGAAGCTAATCAGGCACTCAGTGCACAGATTGCGGAGCTGGAAGCCTTACTTGAAGGGGCAACCCAACCACAGACAGGAGGAAAAACAGATGACTAAAGAAACCATTCAGGATAGTTTTGAGCAGGCTCAGGTCATTGAGCCTTTTGATTTGGCGACAGCCTTATCTTATATGAACACTTATGGGGAGTTCATTCGTTGCATCAAGGGAGACCTTGATTTTTACTTTTATAAGGTCACAGAACAACGCCCCGTTTGGGTAGAAGGCCGACGACAATGGGTATCAATTGAGACCATGAAAACCAGTACCCAGTGGCAAGGAGCAGTCCCACAGTTGGACATTTCGCTTTTGAATGAGAAGTGTTTCTATCTGATGCGTTTTACAGAAAACGGTGAGCCGATTTGGGAACATCCAGATACAGCAGTAGAAGTGAGGTAGGACATGAAAACAGTGATGACAGTGAATCAACTTTTATTTTCCACGATTGGTGGCCTTATTGGTCAGGTTTTTGGCAAGGTTGACGGTGTACTCTTTGCCTTGGTCGTATTTGTGAGCATCGACTACCTGACTGGACTTATGGCGGCTATCGTCGAGAAGAAGCTCTCCAGTCGGATTGGCTTTAGAGGCATCTTTAAGAAGATTGTCCTCTTTTTCTTGGTGGCAGTCGGGCATATCATTGATACTCGCCTAATTCAAACAGGAACTAGTATTCGAACAGCCATCATTTTCTTTTATTTGAGTAATGAGGGTCTATCCATTTTAGAGAATGCGGTACGGATTGGATTGCCTATTCCAAGGCAGTTGAAACTGATTCTGAAACAATTTCAAGAGGAGGAAGAGCAGTGACATTTTTAGAACGCATCAAGGAAGGGTGTTTGGCAGGTTGGCAACATGGGATTTTGCCTTCTGTGTCAGCGGCACAAGCCGTTTTAGAAAGTGGCTGGGGACAGTCAGCGCTTGCCCAATCCCCTAATCATAACCTCTTTGGTATTAAGGCTAGTGGGGATTGGACAGGCAAGGTGGTTCGCCTCCCCACTCAAGAGTTCCGTCAGGGGAAAATGGGAATAGAAGTCGCTAGCTTTCGGAAATATGATTCTTGGGAGGCATCCATTATAGACCATGCGGTCTTTTTCTCCTCAACCGACTGGCGACGCAGGAACTATGCGGCAGTTATTGGAGAAAAATCCTATCGCAAGGCTTGTTTGGCTTTACAAGCCGCAGGTTATGCGACAGACCCCAACTATGCAGTAAAGCTCATTGCTTTGATTCAAGAACACCAACTTTATGAATGGGATAAATCCCTCCAACAAGAGACAGTAAAAGGAGAACAGAAGATGGGTAAACATTTAGTGATTTGTGGGCATGGCAAAGGTCCAAGCGGTTATGATCCAGGGGCGGTTAATCGCTCATTAGGGATTACAGAAGCGGATAAGGTTCGTGAGTTCGCTCAGTTGATGGCGGTCTATTCAGGTAATCAGATTGACTATATCACAGACCAGAATGTCTATGATTATCGTAGTCTAGGTAGTATTGGTAAGGGTTATGACTCCATTACAGAGCTTCATTTCAATGCCTTTAATGGTCAGGCTCGTGGGACGGAGATTTTGATTTATGCAGGCTATCAACCAGATAGTCTGGACCAGAAACTTTTAGCAGCTCTTTCTAGTCGCTTCACTAACCGAGGCATTAAGAAGGTGGAATGGCTTTATAATGCCAACGTTGCCGCTAGCAAAGGCTACAACTACCGCTTGGTAGAGATTGCTTTTATCGATAACCATGCGGACATGGCCATTTACGAGGCACACAAGCGGGTTCTGGCCAAGGAGTTCGTACAGGCTATCACGGGTCAGGTGTCTGCCTTTCCCAGTACTGCCAGTTCAGCTTCCCAGTCTAGTTTTCGCTATCACCTTGGGGATAGCGTTCGGGTGGAGAAGCATGCGACGCATTATCAGACGGGTCATCCCATCAAATCCTTTGTGAAGGGGAAGAGCTATAGGATTATTCGGGTCAAAGAAGTCAACCAATCCAATAGCAAGTACGCTTACCTGTTAGAAGGTATCAATTCTTGGGTCTTAGAGCAGGACTTGGCTCCTTCAACTCTTGGCCATAGTGAACAGACCTATACCGTTCAAAAAGGGGACACTTTATCAAGCATTGCCAAGCGTTTTAAGACCACCTATCAAGAACTCGCTCGCATCAACAGCATTCCTGACCCTAACCGTATCAAGGTAGGGCAGGTCTTGAAGTTGGTTTAATCGCACCTTATTTTTGACATAAAGATGCCGTTTGAATAGCTCAAAAACGGCATCTTTTTACTTATATTTAAGCCCTTATGACTTGATAAATAAAGGCTTTAGAGTGATATATAGTGGTAGGAGGAAAACAGATGACGGTTCGAAAAATTGAATCTAAAACAAGGAAACCGAAGCGATTAAGGGTTTGTGCTTATATTCGAGTATCGAGTATGGAAGAAGAACAGCTGGCGTCGTTTGAGAACCAAATTGCCTACTATCACAATCACTACAAGGATAGAAGCGATGTCGATTTTATTGGTGTGTTTATGGATAGGGGGATTTCAGGTAAGAAAACAGCTCGACCAGAATTTCAACGGATGTTGGAGCTTTGTCGGCAAGGTCGGATTGACGGTATTCATACCAAGTCCATCAGTCGATTTGCACGAAATACGGAAACCATTCTGAGTGTCAGCCGTGAGTTGAAACTCTTGGGAGTAGACATCTTCTTCGAAGAGCAAAACATCCATACCCTCTCTTCAGAAGGAGAGGTCATGTTAACAGTGTTAGCCTCCTATGCGGAGGAGGAGTTAACCAGCCACAGTTTTAACGTGAGATGGGGCTATCAGAGGAAGTTCCAACGAGGTGAATTCCATATAAACGCCAAGCGGTTCTTGGGCTATGATGTCGTAGATGGGCAGTTGGTTATCAACCAAGAAGAAGCTGAGATTGTCAGGGGTATTTTTGAAGCTTATATTTCAGGCAAAGGGGCAAATCGTATTGCCAAAGAGCTGAATGCGAATCAGGTGCCGACGGTAACCAATCGTCAGTGGCACGAAAGCACCATCCGAAATGTATTAAGTAACGAAAAGTATAAAGGGGATTGGCACTTTCAAAAATTCTATACCCCATCACTTGGTCACCAAACGCAACTGAATCAAGGACATGTGGATAGCTATTATATGGAGGACCACCACCCAGCTATTGTTTCCAAAGAATTGTGGCAACAAGCCCAGGAGTGCCGACAGAGGCGAAATGGGACAACAAACCCAGCGGTTTATGCCAAACGCTATCCCTATACAGGAAAGCTCTTCTGCCCTTACTGTAAGAAAAGCCTACGCCGACAGCTTCCCTATCGCACCCCCACTTGGATGTGTGCGACTTATCTTAAACAGGGGAAGTCAACCTGCGAAGGTATAAAAATCAAAGAGTCCTTATTGGATAGTTGGAAACTGGACTTAACAAAACAATACACCATCAAAAAGAAGGAGAACGACCGTGGCAAAGCAGATTACACTTATACCTGCCAAGAAGGTGCAGGTGGAGACAACACACCAACTCGCCCCCAAGTTGAGGGTAGCTGCCTACTGTCGAGTGTCCACCGACCAAGACGAACAGCTATCAAGTTATGAGAACCAGGTGCGACATTACCAAGATTATATCGCCCAGCATGACGATTATGACTTGGTAGACATTTATACCGACGAGGGGATTTCAGGAAACAATACTAAGAAGCGTGAGGGGTTCAACCGCATGATAGCCGACTGTAGGGAAGGTAAAATTGACCGCATCCTAGTCAAGTCTATTTCTCGATTTGCGAGAAACACCTTGGACTGTATCAAGTATGTCCGTGAACTCAAGGAGCTTGGGATTGGGGTGACTTTTGAAAAGGAGAACATCGATAGCTTGGATGCCAAGGGCGAAGTGCTTCTTACCATTTTGTCCTCCTTAGCACAGGATGAGTCACGCTCCATTTCAGAGAATGCGACTTGGGGTATTCGAAAACGGTTCGAGCGAGGAGAAGTACAAGTCAATGCGACCAAGTTCATGGGTTACGACAAGGATGAAGAGGGTAAGCTCATCATCAACCCAGAACAAGCCCAGGTGGTAAAAGACATTTATGACATGTACCTTGACGGGTATAGTCCAGAATTTATAGCAAGGTATTTCAACAAGGAAGGCGTTAAGGGGTGGTCAGGCAAGGCAAACTGGTGTCCAGGAGCAATCCTCAAAATGCTTCAGAATGAGAAGTACAAGGGGGACGCCTTACTACAAAAGACCTTCACAGTTGATTTTTTGACAAAGAAACGAGTTCAAAATGATGGTCAAGTCAACCAATACTATGTGGAAGATAGCCATGAGGGTATTATTGATGAGGAGAATTGGGAGACAGTTCAATTAGAAATCGCCAGGCGTAAAACCTACCGAGAAGAACATCAGCTCAAGTCCTATATCATGCAGAGTGAGGACAACCCATTTACCACCAAGGTGTTCTGCGGAGCCTGCGGGTCAGCCTTTGGACGAAAGAATTGGGCAACCAGCCGAGGCAAACGTAAGGTGTGGCAATGTAACAACCGCTATCGCATCAAGGGAGTGGAAGGGTGTTACAGTAGCCATTTGGATGAGGCGACACTCGAGCAGATTTTCCTAAAGGCATTAGAGCTACTGAGCGAGAACATTGATTTGCTTGATGGCAAGTGGGAGAAAATCTTGGCAGAGAATCGACTGCTTGACAAGCACTACAGCATGGCATTGAGTGACCTGCTTAGGCAGGAGCAGACAGACTTCAACCCCTCAGATATGTGCCGAGTGCTAGACCATATCACGATAGGACTTGATGGCGAAATAACCGTTTGTTTCCTGGAAGGAACTGAGGTAGATTTATAGAGTAGATGAAAGGCTGTGACGACAGTGGGATGCCATTGTGGTTACAGCCTTTTTTGCGTTTTTGTGGTAAAATATGAAATAGAAGAATATCAAAAGATTTTACTTTTTTATAGGGTTAGGATTTAATAATAATAATGATGAGGTAAGTAGATGTTACACTATTTTTTTCAAGATGAATCATTTCATGATTTAAAGGTTACATTGAAAAGAGGTGAGCTAAACTTTGAACAGCTTAGTGCTTCTCCGTATTTTATTAATGTATTTCTGGGTTTCTCTAGTGAAACATACACTTATGTAAAAGAATCGTACTTAACATGGGAAAATGACAATAAGAGGTTCCTAGGGATAAGTAACCAAATTGAATTTAAAGGGGACTCTATTAAAGCTAAAAATTTTGAATTTGGAATTGCCTCTATGGATTTGAGGTATATAAACTTTTACAATTATTTGTTCAACCTTTTAATGGAGCATGATATACATCTCCAAATATCTACAACCAACAAATTAGAATTTCTTTTATCCAATACTTTTAAGCAAATCTTTTCAAGAATCAGAGATTCCTATGGAAATGATTTCCTATATAAGTTTAAATACTCTTTAATAAAAATTATTGATCGTCATCGAACAGGTAAGTTAATTGAACTATTTTTTGTTGAGGATGTAGATAGCAGTGCCATAGTTTCTGAGATAGATGCAATATTAGATAAAATCATTAGAGAGGAAGGGGATCTTCCTCATTTATCTCATGAGGTAAAGACTGCAAAATTTTTCAAGGAAATTCTAGGGGAATCCTCTTTTGTAGTTACTAGTTATAATAGTTACAATTGGGATTATAATTGGTCTTTTGATGGTCTTGATAATCTATTATCAGAACTTCGTTTATTAGATAAAAATATTGTATTAATTTTAGATGGGAAAAGTAGCAGAACGGATGGTATGTATACTGTAGCAAGAGAGAGGTTTTGCTTTTCTGAAATACATAGAGAAGAATCGGAACATCATGTTGGGATTAGGATAGCTGACTTTCTATCAAATTTTATTGGAAGAATAATAAGAAATCTTGATTTAGATATTAGTACAGCTAGTATTTTAAACTTGACCTATATTGATGAAAAGTGGTTTGATGTAAGAAAAGAAGGATTTGAATGCTATAAAAAAATTGGTGGTTTGCTGAGAAAATACCAGTCTGTATATTGGACTACTCAAGTTGGCATCTATTTTGATACTGCAATTTTATTTTATAAATTTATAGATTATTTCTGTAGTTTCAATAATTATGAAGCATATCGTTCTATTTCTAATAAAGAGCATACAGAAAAACTAAATGAGATAGTTTTGTATGCTATATCGAGTCGCTTTAATTAACAAATTTTGGCATAGAGTGGTATGATGAAAAATGTACTTTAATTGCTTCAATAAATAAATTCCGTTCCACAGTATAATCTTAAAATCACTTTAAGCCCCTTTCGTCTATTAGTATAGAAGAAAGCTCTCAGCACATTGCGAAGTTGTCGGACTGTTAGAGAAATCCGCAGATTGATAGCCCCTTGTGCCTTTGTATTTTAAGGCACAAGGCTAAAACAGTCCACTGGACTATTTTACTCCCACAGACGCATCACGTTGAGGTAGTTGGTTTGCTGGTGAAAGCCTAGAAACCCTTGAATGAAAGGGTTAGTGAAAAGCCTTGATTGCAAGGATTGAACTTTGGGGTTGGGAAGTATCAGAGTGAGTAATTTTTTGGAGTGAGTAGAAGTGATAGCAAGAAATTATCAAAATCTATTTCCATTAACCCTGTGGGTATGTGTTTGTTTCCATTGACAAGGAGTTTGTGGGAATAGAAACGTCCCCACCTTGTTGTTTGAATCAAGTGAAGTGTAGTTGAAGGAAATCTGTTGAAAGCAATACTGCATTTTACCGAATAAGTAATAATTTAGGCAACTTCAAATCGTTTTAAAAAAAAAAAACTATTTTAAAGGTCAAGAGTAGACAAAAATTGTCCACTCTTTTTTGTAAACTCAATTTATCAATAAATGAAATGAGGGAATGTAAAATGAAATATTTTGAGGTTGAGTTAGAAAATCCTGATGAATTTTTAAAACTACAAACAGAAGATTTTGTGAAAGCTCATCGCTGGCTACTTATGAAGGAGGGTGAAACATATTATCTAATTACGCAAGATGATTACAGTAAGAGAGAAATGATTGAAAAATTTAGAAGTGTTTTTGAGAAAAAGGTTTATCTAGATAAGTTTGATAAGTTGACGGAAACTGATTTTTTAAAAAAGCTCGAGAAAAGTCATCGTGCTGACCTGATCAAATTTTTACTCAATAGTCGTAATGATACACAGTATTCAATGATGATACCTAACGCTGAAAAGTTAGAGGAATTAAATAGTATTATTGGTTTAACAGATTTTAAAAATGCAATAAAAGAACTCGTCGCCTATGTATCATTCCAAGATAAAATAAATAGTCTCGAGAAGCAAAGGCATTTTTATATTTTTACAGGTGAACAAGGTTCAGGGCGAAAATTTGCCATCCAATTCTTGGAATCTTTATTTGGCTTGCGAGCAGTTGTCGCGAACTGTAAAGAGTTTTTCCTTCCTAAAATAACAACTGAAGATTTTCCTGTGGTTTACGATTATTTCTCGGCAAGAGCAAGGCCAAAAATCGAATTTTTTGAAAGTCTTCGTCAACATGAAGGGCACACATTAGCTATTTTTATGACTAATAATTTTGAGGAGGCGAAGTCAATTGAAAAAGAGCTGTCAGAAACAGCCTATAGGATTTCAATTGTCCCTTTCCCAGATTACCAGCAAGAAGAGCTAGCATCTATTGGTAGGATGATGCTAGCAAAGAAAATGATTCGCGTTAACGATGATGATTTTAGAAATGTGATATCCAAAAAGTCGAGTATAAACAATGCAAGAGATATTCGACAATTAGTTCAAGAGATTATTGAGTTCGCTGTCCAAAGTGGGTTTGATCCCTCTGATGATAAGGAGATGCATTTAGAAAACTTTTTAATCACTCCTGAAAGTCAGATTGGACTCAAGAAGACGCCAGAAGATACTTTGCGAGAATTGATAGGATTGAAAGCAGTCAAAAATTTATTGTCTCAGCAAATAGCTTTCAATAAAGTCAACTATCTTAGAAAACAGCATGGAGTTATTAACGAAACTAGTAACCATCATCTTGTTTTTTCTGGAAATCCTGGTACAGGAAAGACAGAAGTTGCAAGACTTTATACAAAGATTTTGTATAATAACAAGATCATTCAAGAAGATAAATTGGTTGAAGTAGGCCGTGCGGATCTAATTGGAGAGTATATTGGTAGTACTGCTCCCAAAGTTAAAAACGTATTTGATAAAGCTAAAGGTGGTGTTCTTTTTATTGATGAAGCCTACAGTTTAATTCCTAGGCACGAAAAAGATTATGGACATGAAGCTATTGCGACAATTATTCAGGAGATGGAAAATCGGAGAGATGAGGTCTTAGTTATTTTTGCGGGCTACGAGGATTTGATGAAGGAGTTTCTTGATATAAACCCAGGTCTATCTTCTAGGGTTTCTCAGGAAATCATATTCGAAGACTACTCTTCTGACGAACTCTTTGCTATCTTCGAACTAATGATTTCGAGAAAACAATATCATTTGACGGATGACTGTAAGAACAAACTCTGCCATCACTTTTCAGAGCTAAAACCCGATAGTCATTTTGGGAATGCTCGCTATGTCCGAAAACTTGTTGACCATATTATTGTTTGCCAGGCGCAGAGGGTTATCAATATGGAGGATAGTCATTTATCAAATCTAGAGATTTTGAGTCTAGTGACACTAGAGGATATTGTGAATGCTCTGGAAAGTTTTGAAACAAATAGTCAAATCTCAATTCCAGTAATTGGATTTGGTAGATACTGAAATGATATTTTTAACGGAACTATCAATCTAGAAAAGGTGGAATGCTTGAATATAAACTGTTAGAGATGTTATAATTTTTTTAGAATTGAGGTAAATATGAACGATCAAGAACGCTTACTAACGATTTTTCTACGTTTGCAATCAGGTGCTCATCTTTCTAAGTTACAGTTAGCCGATGAGTTTGGAGTTAGTGAAAAAACAATACAGAGAGATTTCTCTCTTTTAGGGAACTTCTTGGAATCGCAGCCAATAGTTGCAGCGGAACTTGTCTATGATGCAAAATATCATACCCGTTATCTAAAAGGCAAATCCTTATTTAATAAAAAGGATATTTTGGTTATATCAAAGATTTTGTTAGAGAACCGTTCTTTGAACAAAGACGAAAATAAGTCTCTGATCGATAGTTTGTTGGTTTTAACCTCTAAAGAGGAACAAAAAGAGGTTTATCAAATTATTGCGAGTGAGTTACTACATTATGCACCATTGTCTGATACTCAAAATCGGATTGATAAAATTTGGGAATGGTCGGAAATGATACGTAAAGAGTTGGTTCTAGATATTCGGTATCAGTCACCTTATAATACCGAAAAACAACATACGATTCTTCCTGTATCCTTATACTATGATGTACATTACTTTTATGTTGTAGCATATAATTTGGCTTTCGAGTCATATATGACCTTAAAACTAGATAGAATTATAGATTGGAAAGTATCAAAAGAAAAGAAACCGCAGATATCTTATGGGAGGAAGTTTCGTGATGGCGAAGTACGGAACAAACGTGTTGATCCATTTATGGGACGAGAGTTGACGATTAGAGTTCTATTTTCTTTTGATCCTACCATTGTAACGGATCAATTTCCAACAGCCAGGATCATTGAACATACTCCCAACGGAGTTATCGTTGAATTTATTAGTCAAGACACTCCAGGGTTGAAACGCTGGCTGCTAAGTCAAGCAGATGCTTTGACAGTGCTTTCACCTGCTATTTTAGTGGACGACATGAAGAATTTTCTCAAAAAAATGCAACAAAATTATGACAAATAGAAATAGGTGGACAAATATTGTCTACGGAATCTTTTATAATAAACTTATCAAGAAAAAAGAGGTATGAAAGATGAAACTACTTAACAAGAATCAGACGTTTGAGAATTTTTTCGGTCAATGATGGAAATGCTTGGTCTATTGCTGCATTAAAAGCTGTTGTCAAGGACAAAAAACGCTACAATCCAGTCTATATTTACGGCGAAGAGGGAGTTGGGAAATCTCATTTGCTAAATGCTACAAACAATGCACTGCTATCTGAACAAAATCAGGTAATTTTGTTATCAGCAGAAAATTTAACCTATCATTTGGTAGAAAATCTTACATATTCCGAATTTGACCATATCTTAATTGATGATTTGAATCAAATGCCTAAAGATGATGTTCTTGAAGAACAGCTAGCAAAGCTGATCGAAGCAAACAAGAAACAGTTTATTATTTCTTCAACTGTTGCCCCAAATAGCCTGGAAGTTTCTAGCAAATTACAGGAACGGTTACAATGGGGATCAACAACAAGTATCGTTTCAAAAAATCAATGATATGTAAATCAAAATGTTCTCAATTGAAAGGAGACTATTAACATGCAAGAATGGATTGTTGTTGATCAGTTTGGTAATATGATTGCACAAGGGTTCTATGATAAACAATCAGCTGAATTTTATGCAAAAAATATTCCAAATGCTAGTGTTGAAAAGAAAAGATAGTGGTCATAAAGTAGATGTTTAGGAGGGATGAATATGGACAAGCAGACTATAATCTATTGTTATCGAATGACGCATGATTATGGTATTAATCCTTGCGTTTTTACGGAAAAGTATGAGGCAACACCTGAGTTGTTGACTGAAGGAGGTTGTATGTTACAACTACGTAGAAATTTGAGAAAAAATTGGGCAGATAGAATAAATTATGGAGAAGTGGATGCTTATGTTATGGCAGTTGCAGGGCATTCACATGATGGTGGTAAATGGAGAGATGAACAAGGTTTATTTATTTCTCCAAAGTACAATCATTTAGTATTTGTTGCAAAAATATCTAAAGTTGATTCAATAAGGAATTATTTAAAATCAGACAGTTCAATCAATCGTCGGGATGCCTACACTTATAATTATTGTATCGATCATGAATGGTGGAATCCAAAAACTATGAATGATCCGATTATCATTTCGGAAAGATTTAAGTATTTTGGTAAGTCACCTTTAGAGTTGCCAAAAAACATTTTAGACTTTTTTCCAATGGGAAGTCGATCAAGGTTAGCAGGTAAACCATTTCCAAGGTGGAATACAAAAAATGGTTTTTATAATTCTAATGAAAGACCAGAAGATACAAAAGAACTTATGAATTACATCACAGAATTGTTGGGAGAAAAAAATGAAGTTGTAGATTTACCCTATCATCCGATGTATATAAAAGGAGAGAACTAAATGAAAGTTATCTTATCACGAAAGGGATTTGACAGTAAGGCAGGTGGCGTGCCTAATCCAATTTTACCCGATGGTACTCTTTTGTCTTTTCCAATTCCTGCAAAAATCGATCAACTAACGTATCAAGATTTACAATATGAAGGGGTAGCATATTCAGATATCTTAACACAGTTAAAGCCAAAAGATTTAAAAATAAGAGATTGGAATTGCCATCTGGATCCAGATATTAGACCAGAAGCACATCTAAATTTACCTCAAGATTGGATTGCAGGATTTGGACAAATTAATCAATCTCAGAGCTATCTAAGGAATCAAAATGTTGGAATTGGAGATCTTTTTCTCTTTTTCGGGTGGTTTAAACAAACGGAAGGCAATCCATGTGAAGGCACATTGCGATATGTAAAAGGTGCCCCAGATCTACACATTTTGTATGGTTATTTGCAAGTTGGTGAACTTATCTCGGAACAAGATACGTTACAAAAAAAATATCAATGGCATCCACATGCTCATCCTGAACGTGCTAAGCAAAAGACAAATATGTTGTATTTACCAACTAAGGAATTATCTTTTGACAATTCTCGTAGTGGGTCCGGAGTATTCACATTCACTGAAAAAAGAATTCTTACGAAAGAAGGTTGTTCCAAAGCTATTTGGAATGAAGTAGAAGCTTTGCTTCCAACTAATATCAGTAAACGGGTTAAAAATTCAGCTAAGAAGGAAGGGATATATTACGCAGGACAATGGCAGGAGTTGGTCCTAAAAGAGAATGAGATTTCTGAAAACTGGGCTAAGAGTATATTTTTAACGTGACTAGGCAATTAATAAGGCTTTTGTTTTTGAATTGAAGGATTTTGAGGAACTATCTGACTTTCGTAAAAACGACAATAAATAGTAAGGAACGAAGATAAAAATTATTGGTGGGAGTACAACTATTGTATTCCTGCCATTTTCATATTTTTGCAAGGGATTTCATGTTATAATATATTGTAGGAGGTAACTCTATGAACGATAAAGTTACAAAAGTCAGACCAGCCTATCCTTTAGGAGAAGAGCCTAATCTATGTATTCCTGAAAAATATAATGCCTACCATAGATTCCTACTGGGACGCTTAGGAACTAATCCACTCGTGGCTATATGTATGAATCCCTCAGCAGCTAATGAGGACTATAGCGATCGTACAATCAACCGAATTATAAATGCTAGTAAAAAATTAGGATGTGATGGCTGGGTTGTCGCCAATGTTTACCCAGAGCGAGCTACCAATGCAGCTGATTTAGATGAATTTAATTCTGAGCTTGTAGATGAAAACGTGCGTATCATAATGGATTTTTTAATTCAGAATAAAATAACTGAAGTATGGGGAGCCTGGGGGAATCTAGTTCACCCTTCCTTAGTACAAGGTAGAGATACACTACTATCGTTTTTCAAAGAAAGTGGTATTAGAGTTTACTCATTCGCGCCATTAACTAAGTGGGGACAACCTGTTCATCCGTTGAATCGGAGTGTTAAACAAAATATTTCAGAAAATGGAAAAATATATTTAACAATTTAGGTAAGTGATATGGAATTAACAGTTAGTACGAGAGATAGATTAGTCCAACTTTTGACATCGGAATATAGCGTACCTGATGAATTGGTAGACTGTGTCAAGGTTGCTATTAAGCAGTATTCTACAAAAAATTATACAGATGATGCAATAGATAGAATGGTGAGAACTCCTCAAAGCCTTTCTAAGGGACTAGCATTACTTAGAGAAAGAAATGGGAAAAATGATTTAAGTTTGTTTCGTGGAATTATTTCTGAATGGTTAGTTTGTGCTGAGTACAATGCCTTAAAGAATAAGGGAGCTGTAGTTATGACCATAACTAACCCTGACCCATCTTCGAAAGCAGATTTACTTCACATAGTTGATACTGGGGAGGGGTATAAAGCCGTTCCTGGTCCAGATATCAAGAGTGGTGGAAGTACATACGTCTTTAACCAGTGGAAAAAGATTGTAAAATATCGCTATGAAATACCGATGGTAGACATCGATGGCATATTAACTACAGAGGAAGGGATAAAACAATTAACTCAGAAACAACGTGAAGAATTTGAAGAGTTAAGTGCCTTATATCCAAACAAGCGACCACTTGATATTGCTTTTGAAAAGGCAGATATCAATAGAGTTGTTGCGGATTATTTGAAGTATGTTGAGTTTAATATACTACCAAGTACCGTGTCAGAACTGTCAATAAAAGATGCAAGTGTATCTAGAATAAAAGAGAAGCTCTATAGTGGTGAAGTTTTAAATGGTCAGTCTTATGATTGGAATGTGTATTCTAGTGAAAGCAAAGAAATTCTTCAACCGATTACAGAAGAAATCAAGCTGAACAATCAAGGCAGAAATGTTGGAAGTAATGACACAATGTCAGGTATAGATTCCAAATCTTATCAAAAGCAGACTATTGAGCATAGGCTGGAGGGAGATATTGGTCCTGATTCTGTAGTAGACAAAGGTATGAAATTTGCAAGAGGTTTAGGTGGGCAGATAATAAAAGGTGGATTAAGTATTCTAAAATTTATTGGTGAACATAAAGAGGAAGTGCTCGCTACGGCTGGCGTAATTGCGAGTGTAGTTGCTATGAATATTAGTGACAGAGAAACGCGTTCAAAAGCGAATTTTAGTGGTCAAGCAGACTGTGAAGATGATTCTGTTAGCGATACGACTTCGACATTCGATAATAGAAATAATAACGTGGAAATATCAGTCTCTGAAAATAATAACACTCATAACTACCCAAAACAAAGAAAAGATCCAGCAGCTCATGCCTATCGGAGAAATGGTGTAGTTGTTGGAGCTAGGGGGGGAACTGCAGAAGAAAGAGCAGCAATTAGAAAAGAGCACGGACTAGAATAGTAATGGGAGTTGTTGTACCCTTCATGGACTTTTACTGGTTCTTAATGATAAACAGGAGCGGTCAATTGAACTGCTCCTATTTTTGTGTTAAATATGTAGTTGTTTTCTTGTAAGAATAGCGGTAGATTAGCGGATTCTCATCTATGATATTTATCTCAAATAGGAAGAAATGATCACGGTTATCTCTAGCCTTTTCCTTATTGAGGACAAAGTAATTCTTACGTGAAGTCGCCATTGTTTTGAGGATATCATCGGTCAGGAAGGTCAATGGAATATTCATGTTAGAGTAGTGGTAGAAGTCACGTTCAAAATCTTGGTAGCTCTCGCTGTAATAGTACATTTGCAGGTGATTACGCTGAAACTCAAGCTGATTCATAAAGCACCTCCTCAACAAGTTCAATACTCAAAATATCTTTCAATTTCAAATTGATGTGACCTGTTGTAGTTTTTATCAAAATGAAATCCTTATTCAGACTTGGTATTGTTCTAACGATAAGTTTACTACGTTCAATATTTCTGGAACCTTCAGTTAGGACGGTTCCTTTTTGTATGACTAAAAAACCAAACTGTTCTCGGACAACATCAATAGCTGTCTGAAGTCTGTTTTCTTTTTCAATTTGCTCTACATCATCAAAGAGTGATAGAAGAGTATAGCTTTCATCTACAAAACCACTATAAGACACACCAATTTGTCTCACTGCACCAGAGGTGTATTTCTTTCGGAATAATTCAAGTACATGACTCACCATTGTTTTGGGGAGATTTGCGGGTTCAATTTTTTTCTGAGCATTTATAGATTTTTTCATCTCAGTCCTAGAATAGCCAATATGAATAGAAACAACAGTAGTCGATACTAGGGCTACTGTTCCGTTCCACAGTATAATCCTGAAATCACTTTCACTTCCTTTCGTTCATTAGTATAGAAGAAAGCTCTCATCACATGTGGAGCGCGTAGCTCTGCTCGTGAAAGCATAGAAACCTTGGAACGAAAGCATCTTAAAAAGCCTTGGAGACAAGGCTTTTTGTAGTATGGGGGGAAGTATCAGAGTGAGTAATTTTTTGGAGTGAGTAGAAGTGATAGCAAGAAATTATCAAAAATCTATTTCCATTTACCCTGTGGGTACGTGTTTGTTTCCATTGACAAGGAGTTTGCGGGAATAGAAACGTACCCACCTTCAATATCGCTTAAATGGTGTTTGGAAGTGTGAGTTCTGAAATTGACACTATTTTATTATCATGCACGAGCCTTTATTGAAGGAAAAATATATTCGTATTATTTTAATTAAGAAAAGGAGAAAAATATTTCTACTCTTCTATTATCAAGAACTTCATTACTTTAAGTATTCGCATGTTCCAATTAATTGAGATAAGCGGATTCATTTTATGATATAATGATGGTGGGTATTACCAATTATTCTGTGAGATTTCATTTGGGCTGAATACAGTTTATTAAAAGTGTAAAAACTGATTAAAAGACAATGTGTCGGCTATGCCAGGTAATCGGTCAATGACTAAGCCTTGTTAAGGGGGCAAGTCGTAATATTAGAAACGAGGGCAAAAGAATTTGACTTGGAATTCTTAAGTGTGTCCTCTGAAATTAGTGGAGAGACTAAGCCGCCATAAGAATGACCTGAGTTAGCGAAGTCCCTTGAATAGTAGGAAATTATAGGGTATTTAAATGGAGAAAAATTTATGACACGAACAACAGTTGAATTTATAGCTTGCCCTGTATGTAAACATCAAAGCGGCTTTACTACTTATCAAAGTATTAATGCTACCCTCGAACCAAAGTTGAAGCAGCAACTCATTGACAGAGAACTGTTCAAGTTTTATTGTTTGAATTGTGGTGAACAAAGAGTTGTTTGTTATGAGACTTTGTATCATGACATGGAGAATCGGCTCATGCTTTACTACATTCCTGCTGTGGTTAATAGAGAGCAGGAAGTGGCTAGGATTGAGGAGATGTTCAGCCAAATAAAGCAGGTTGAAGGAGATAGGTACTTTAACTCTCTTGATTCCTACAACTTCCGTATTGTTTCTGATATGGAGTCTTTCATTGAGAAGGTGCAGATATTTGATGCGGGGTATGATGATAGGGTTGTTGAGTTGATGAAGTTTGTCCTTGCTCCCAAGGAAGAAGAGGATATTCAGTTCAGCTATGACCACATGGTATTTACCAAGGTAGGTGATGATAACTATCAGTTTATGTTCATCGATGAAAAGCGTGCAGTCGCTTCACTCAAATTTTCAAAGGAAATGTATGAACATTTTGAGTTGGAGTATGCCCCTATTCTTGATGACCAATACTTTGTGGACGAGGCCTGGGCTTATAGGACAGTTGCCAAGACATGATTTAATATGATTTTAAGGAGCTATGAATGGCTAAAAGTGATGATGATTTGGGTTTGGTAGCACTATTAGGTATTGGTGCACTTGCCATAGGTGCTATTGGCTTATCACTAAAACATGATAGGGATTTGGCTGAAGAGAGAGCTAGACGAAGAGCTATGCCTATTAACTGGCCAGATGGATTATCTCAAGAGGTATTTGAAACAATTTGTCGTAAGGCTGCAAAGTCAATTAGACGGTTAAAAATCACTTCCATTGATGGTTTAGATGTATCATGTGAGGTAAAAACTAGTAGCGGTATTTCAACTTGGTCTTTTTCTGCTGATTTCTATGATTATGGTAATCTGAGTGGAAGATGGTTTAAGAGTCATATAGAAAATAGTGACTCTACAATTCCTGGTGTATTTTTAAATAAAGTTTCAGAAGGTATAAAGGATATTTTATATCAGTTTAAGGCCTTTTCCCCGTTATCATCCGAGGAAATTCTCAGATCTAATGTTGACTATATAGATAACTTATTTAGTAATGCTGGTTTTACAAATGTTTCCAGAGTTCCTTGTGAGAAGAGAATATGGAGTATGTTTACTGCTAAAGGTACTGTTTGCTTTATCAAAGTAGATGGGTATTCAAATTTTAGTAAGAACCAACTTTTTGAAAGTGACTGTTTAGTTGAGATTGGATATTTTTACAAATAGTATTATATAGCTCTAATACGGAAGGAGGGATATTTTATGTCAGTCAATCAAGTTATTTTAGAAATTCCGTTAGATATTCAGATGGGGTTGAGTTCTGGAATCTATAAACGATACGGATCAGTAATTAGAGATGCTTCTGGGCATATTGTTAAACACTTAAAAGAGGTTAAAGTATCTGAGCCTGCACAGCAAATAGCTAAAAACCTTACTAAAAATAAATATGTATTGGTAGGTGCTATTGGAGCTGGTGTCGTTACAGTTGGTAGTGTGGGATATTATATTTGGGCATCGAACAAATACAAACGAGTTGTAAAAAAACTTTTAGAAAAGCTTGTTCGCTTCATCAAATTGGCACAGGAAGGTGAGCTAAATGAAGACTATGTAGATGAATTTATAAAATTTTTACAGGTTAATCAGAAGGAACTTCTTGCCTTAAAACTTGATTCTACTGTCGATGAACTATTTGAACTAGTTTACAATTATACAGTTAATTTTGCCGAGGCAAATGACTTTGATATATCTACGATTAGTAAAGTAGGTGAAAATAATAAAGTTATTAATCTCATGGAGTATTTAAACTTGCAAAAAAATATTTATGAGTCATCTGCTGCATAGGTTTTTTATAATTGACATTTAACATACAATCACTATAATTATGAAACGTTTAAAACTATTATTATTTTTTATCTTCACTCTCATTTTCAGTAGTAGTTTGGTTAAAGCTAACCAAAATATCGACTATCAGAGCTTGAATTTATTACCTTTTAACGGTAGCAAGCAGATTGTTCTTGGAGAGTTTGACCATTTAGGTAGAGCAACTTCGGCACATATCCAGCTTCAAGACAAAGATGAACCTAAAAAACGCAGAGAGCCGAGGATTAAGTACAATCCAGTTGGTTGGCATAACTACAAGATGAGTTATGGTAACCAAGGAAAAAAATCATGGTTATTTAATAGGGGTCATCTTATTGGTTATCAATTTAGTGGTCTTACGGATGAAGGAAAAAACCTTGTTCCTTTAACAGCATGGACTAATAGTGGTAACTATAAGGGGATGGACGATAGTAATATTGAGGGAATGCTCTATTATGAGAATCGTTTGGATAGTTGGCTTGCGACCCATCCCAATTTTTGGTTAGATTATAAAGTTACCCCTGTTTACACGGGTGATGAACTAGTTCCAAGGCAATTAATCCTACAGTATGTTGGTCTAGATGAAACTGGAAATTTCATTAGTATAAAGTTTGGTAGTCCTAAAGAATCTGTAGATGGCTATGGAATAACAACTGTAATTTTAGATAATTATTCTAAAAATGCAACAATTGACTATTTGAAAGGAACAGCCACACCGTCATTAGTTCCTACAGAAACAAGCAGTCAAGTGACCACTCCAGCATCTGCCGAGGGAACAGTTAGTGAGACGACACAATCTGTCCAACCTAATACCCAACTTGCTCCAGTAGTTTATATTGCAAGGAATGGTAGTGCGGATGTATATTGGTACTCATTGGATAATATGCCATCTAATACTAACTTTTCTAGAGTAGTACAGATGTCAGAGGAAGAGGCACTAAATCTAGGGAAGCGACATACCTCAAAAGAGTAGGTTTGATATTGAGGACTGAGCAATACCAAGTTAATGGGAGAAATTATGGTAAAATTTGAACTTGTTGCATCAGAAAATGATATCTATACTTATCATTATTATCCTGAAGGCGATTTTGCATCCGAGCCAGGTGTCATTGAACTTAATTTGAATGCTGAGAGTATCTATCTAGTTAAGTTAGCTGCTAGGGACTTTGAAAGATACGTTACTGCCGAGGAAAGAAATAGTCTGATAAGAGCCCTCAATGATATGATTGCTGAAAATGGCGGTGATGATTTTGAAGAATATGTTACCGAAGGCTTCACCAGGAGAGTCTATGCAGATCAGGCTATCTCTGGTATTCTAGATGGTTTAGAGAAAGGTAATCCACCAGAGAATGGTATGAGAGCTTGGTATTGAAAGTGGTACAAACTAAAAGGAGCATAAGGCTCCTTTTTAGTTTATTGAGTAGCTTAGTCTCTATTGTGACAAATTACTAGAGGAATGGTGATGAGAGTCGTATTTTTTGTAGCTCAAGCTTTAAGTTATTTCTGCTTGACGTGGCAATTAGATAGTAACTCACTCAATTTACTAATTAAAGTTTTTCAGAACTTATAGTTGACACTGGTGTAACACTTGTGTTAATATGAAAGAGAGGTGATAGATGTGGTTACAGATAAAAATCGTATTATGATCAGTTTAGATGATAAGAATCTTGAGAAATTGGAATTGCTCATTGAAGATGCTCGTGATAGGCGAGGTATGAGATTGACAAAATCGCAGATTATTGAACTATTACTGAATACAGTTGATTATTTTGATGATATTATGGGAGCAATCTATTCAAAAAAATAAAATTTATTTTATTTTTTTTTTTGAATATTGGTGTTGCACTAGTGATTGAAAGGTGTGGAAATGGTTGTTTATATAAACGATAGTAGTAGACTAAGTGAAGTGTCTATTAATAAGTATAATGCTCAAGTAGGTGCTCATTTATTAGGGGAAGAAGTAGTGTTGTATAGTGATTTTAGTGAATTAGAAGCTTTGACCCGTGAAGATCTCATTGTTGACTATATTGCTGAGACGAGATTATTGTTGTCTTGGATGGGAATAGATATACCAGTTATTGACTACCCGGAGGAGCTTTCTGAATTTTATGGTCGTACTATCCGAGAGGGACTTATGGGAGAGATTGTCAATATTCCTGATAATTGGGGCAAATTTATTAAGCCTAAAGCTGGTTCAAAAGTTTTTACAGGAAGAGTAGTTAATGGAACCCGAGATTTGGTTGGTATTGGATTACCATTTGACTATCCTATTTGGATTAGTGATATTGTAGAATTTGTTGCAGAATGGCGCTGTTTTGTACTTAATGGAGAGGTACTGGATGTTCGTCCTTATACAGGTGACTATCATGCTCAGTACGATGCCAGTGTTATTGACAAAGCGGTTGCTGCTTGGGATAGTGCACCTAGGGCTTATGGGTTGGATATTGGTGTTACCAAGGATGGCCGTACATTAGTTGTTGAAGTAAATGATGGTTATGCTCTTGGGAATTACGGTTTATCGCCTTTAAAATCCATTAAATTTTCTAGAGCTAGATGGGAAGAAATGGTTGCACCGTATTTTAGCAAAAATCCAGTTTTTGACTTTTCTTTGGTAAATAAATAGATATTTTAGTCAATATGAAAAGGAGCGTACTGCTCCTTTTTAGTTTATAGAGTAAACGGTCTTTAGGTAAACATATTTTCTGATGAGCTTATTGTTCTCGATAGGCTCAACGCTGAATAGAAAGTAGTGATCATGATTGTCTTTGGTATTTTCTTTGTTTGGCTTGAAGTATGGCTTTTGAGATTTGGCCATACTTCGCATGATGTCATCCGTTAGGAAAGTCAGAGGGGTATTCAGAGCAGAATAACGATAGAAATCAGTTTCAAATCTCTGATAGCTTTCACTAAAGTAGTTCATCTGTAGCTCATTTTTATGAAATTCAAGCTGATTCATGGAACATCTCCTCTACTGGTTCAATGCTAGGAATATCAGATAGTTGGATGTTGATGTGGTCTTTTGAAGTACGAACCATGATATGTTCTTTTGTAATTGATGGTATTTTGCCAGTGAAATATCCTATTCTATTGTTACCTCTCACCTGTAGGAGCGTGATTAACTGGTTTGCATAGACCTGACTGAGAAGAAGTATCTTTTGTTCAAGGGTAAGGTCACTTAGAAAAGTAATCTTGCGCATATCTTCAAAAAGGGCACTAGTGTGCTCAGATAGGAAAAATCCATCCATTTTTGCATATTAGTATCCTGGTACTCTCTTGCTGACTGAAATGGTAAGTATGAACGGTCAACAGTCCCTTGCGTGCTGCGCACGCATTCCATGAAAATTGATCAAATTTTTCATTTTACTATCTGAAAAGACGGGGTCTTCATTGTCAATATTTTTAAATGTATCTAAAACTGTAGGTACATCTTTTGGTAAGATTAATTGTTCCTGCCGTTTACCCCCTTTACCGCGTTTAACGACAACATAAAAATTTCCAGCTTCATCTTGAATGAGATTTTTTCCGGTTAGGTTATGTTTGTGTCTCTTTTTTTGTGTCTTTTTCAATGATCCATTCAAAATTTTTGGGAAGAAGGATGACGCAATGATGTTAAATGCAACTATTGAAATAAGAGACATAGATGAATTAGCAAGATTTTTGGAAGAAATGCTAGAAAAGTATGGAAACAAGGTAATGGATCAAATAAATAAAGATAGTCTCTCATATTTCAAAGGAAGTTTTGAATCTGGTTCGCAATTTAAGGAATGCTGTAGCCCCTAACAATTGTATCTTGTCTGATTTGAATTCTAAAACAACAGTTTCAACTCAAGCTATTATTGACTTTGTAAAAAGTATAGAAGGAATTACAAAATCCAGTAGAAGAAAAAAAATTATCTTCTCGGGCTGTATTAGAATTTTTTGCACTTATTTATGTTTATGATATCTTTTTCAAGATGAACTTTCTTGATGTAGAATTGCTCATTCCAAGCAATGGCATAAACTACGCAGTTATAACCAATCTTATAACCATATTTTTAGCCCTGATGTTCTGTCATCAATCACTTAAAAACCATCAATGACTTTAAAATAATTAACTGAGAAGTTTAATCGCCGATAAATCTGCTAAAATCCTTAATTTGTGGTATAATAGTAATTGATTAACCTCAAAGAAAGAGTAATGGTTATGCAAGATAAAAACTTAGTTACAGTCAATTTAACCAACGAAATGAAAACGAGTTTTATTGACTACGCCATGAGTGTCATCGTGGCTCGGGCTCTTCCGGATGTTCGAGATGGGCTTAAACCTGTTCATCGGCGTATCCTTTATGGTATGAATGAGCTAGGGGTGACACCTGATAAGCCTCACAAAAAATCCGCCCGTATCACGGGTGATGTTATGGGCAAATACCATCCACACGGAGATAGTTCAATCTATGAGGCGATGGTGCGGATGGCCCAGTGGTGGAGTTACCGTCACATGCTTGTTGATGGTCACGGCAACTTTGGCTCTATGGATGGCGATGGTGCGGCTGCCCAGCGTTACACAGAAGCCCGTATGAGTAAGATTGCTCTTGAGATGCTCCGTGACATCAACAAAAATACTGTCGATTTCACTGACAACTACGATGGTAATGAGAAAGAGCCTTTAGTACTCCCAGCACGCTTTCCTAATCTCTTGGTTAATGGAGCGACAGGGATTGCCGTTGGTATGGCAACCAATATCCCCCCTCATAACCTCGGTGAAACTATCGATGCTGTCAAGCTGGTCATGGACAAGCCAGAGGTGACGACCCGCGAATTGATGGAGGTCCTGCCAGGTCCAGACTTCCCTACAGGGGCTCTGGTCATGGGGAAATCAGGCATTCACCGCGCTTATGATACAGGTAAGGGGTCCATTGTTCTGAGGTCACGTACCGAAATCGAAATCACCAAGTCTGGTCGAGAACGTATTGTGGTGACAGAATTCCCTTACATGGTCAACAAAAGTAAGGTACTTGAGCATATTGTTAAGCTTGCTCAGGAGAAGCGAATAGAGGGCATCACCGCTGTTCGGGATGAGTCCAGTCGTGAAGGGGTACGGATGGTGATTGAGGTTAAGCGTGATGCCTCAGCTAGTGTTATCCTCAACAACCTCTTCAAGCTGACGCAGCTTCAAACTAATTTTAGTTTTAACATGCTGGCCATTGAAAATGGCATTCCGAAAATCCTCTCCCTGAGGGCGATTTTGGATAATTACATTGCTCACCAGAAGGAAGTCATTGTTCGTCGCACCCAATTTGATAAAGACAAGGCAGAAAGCAAGGCGCATATCTTAGCTGGTCTCTTGATTGCCCTTGACCATATTGATGAGGTCATTCGGATTATCCGAAATAGTGAGACAGATGCCCAAGCTCAGGCAGAATTGATGGCTAAGTTTGACCTGTCAGAGCGTCAGAGTCAAGCTATCTTGGATATGCGCCTGCGTCGTTTGACGGGCTTGGAACGTGACAAGATTCAGTCCGAATATGATGAGTTAATTGCCTTGATTGCTGATTTGACTGATATTCTAGCTAAACCAGAGCGGGTAGTGACCATCATCAAGGATGAGATGGATGAGATTAAGCGCAAGTATGACGATGCCCGCCGGACCGAGCTCATGGTCGGTGAAGTATTGTCTATCGAAGATGAAGATTTGATCGAAGAAGAAGATGTCTTGATTACTCTGTCCAACAAGGGTTACATCAAACGCTTGGCACAAGATGAATTTCGTGCTCAGAAACGAGGTGGTCGTGGGGTGCAAGGAACTGGTGTCAATGATGATGACTTTGTTCGTGAGCTAGTGTCTACCAGCACCCACGACGCCATGCTCTTCTTTACGAATAAAGGAAGGGTATATCGTCTAAAGGGCTATGAAATTCCAGAATACGGACGGACTGCCAAGGGTCTTCCTGTCGTCAACCTGCTCAAGCTCGATGAGGGGGAAACGATTCAGACCATTATCAATGTCAAAACTGATGACTTCAAGGATAAGCACCTCTTCTTCACGACCCGTCAAGGAGTGATTAAGCGGACTAGCCTATCTGAATTTGGCAACATCCGTCAGAATGGACTAAGAGCACTCAATCTGAGGGACGAAGATGAGTTGATTAACGTTCTGTTGACATCGGGTCAAGACGACATCATTATCGGGACTCAGACGGGTTATTCTGTTCGTTTCAACGAAGAAACCATCCGCAGCATGAGCCGTGTCGCGACCGGGGTTAAAGGTGTAACTTTAAGAGAAGGTGACCGTGTCGTCGGCGCAGCCCAAATCAATGATGATCAGGAAGTCTTGATTATCACCGAAAAAGGCTTTGGTAAACGGACCTCAGCGACCGAATACCCAACCAAGAACCGTGGCGGTAAAGGCATTAAAACTGCTAACATCACCAGCAAAAACGGGGCCTTGGCAGGTTTAGTAACCGTATCAGGAGATGAGGACATCATGATTATCACTGATACAGGGGTTATTATCCGAACACGCGTGGCAGACATTTCTCAAACCGGTCGCTCAACCCAAGGGGTTAAGGTTATGAGACTAGATGAGGAAGCAAAAATTGTCACCTTTGCTTTGGTCAAGCCTGAGGAAATAAATGAAGAAAATGAGACAGAACATGACGAAAACTCGTAAAACCAAACATTCAAAAAGACTAGGACGTTTCCTCTACAATCTATTCTTGGTTCTTCTAGTTATTGTTGGTTTGGCTTTGATTTTTAACAAGTCTATCCGCAATTTTATCATAGGGCAAAATAGTAATAAATATCAGGTGACAGAAGTTACAAAGGAAGAAATTGAGGCCAACAAAGAAGCGGAAGCCAGCTTTGATTTTGAAGCTGTTCAGGCACTCAGTACAGAGGCTGTTCTATCGGCTCAGATGAATGCTCAAAACTTACCTGTTATCGGAGGCATTGCTATTCCTGAGTTGGAAATTAATCTACCGATTTTTAAAGGGGTTGGGAATACCGAGATTGCTTATGGTGCAGGCACCATGAAGCCTGATCAGGTGATGGGAGAGCGTAACTATGCACTCGCTAGCCACCATATCTTCGGTATCGAAGGAGCTTCTAAAATGCTCTTTTCACCGCTGGACAATGCTCAAAACGGCATGAAAATCTACTTGACTGACAAGGAAAAAATCTATACCTATGTCATTTCTGAGGTCAAGGTCGTATCACCTGAACACGTTGAGGTCATTGATGACCGTCCCGGTCAAACGGAGGTGACTCTGGTGACCTGTACAGACTTTGATGCGACGAATCGGATTATCGTTCACGGCACTTTCCAAGGGTCTGTAGAATTTGCAAAAGCACCAACGGAAGTCCTCAAAGCCTTTGAAATGAAGTACAACCAGCGTATTTTTTAAGACAATACCCCTCGCATTTGCGAGGGGTTCTTAGTAAGGAGAAACAGATGACACTTGACCTATCAGCCATTCATCATGTGGCCATTATCGTCTCAGACTACGATCAGTCCCGTGATTTTTATGTTAACAAGCTGGGTTTTGAAGTGATTCGTGAGAACCATCGTCCAGAACGCCATGATTATAAATTAGATTTACGTTGCGGGACTATTGAGCTAGAGATTTTTGGCAATAAGCTGAGCGATGCTGCCTACGTTGCACCGCCCAAGCGGATAGGCAGACCAGAGTACGACCGAGAGGCTTGCGGTCTTAGACACCTAGCTTTTTATGTTCCAGACGTTAAAACAACAGTAGCAGAATTAACCAAACTAGGGATTGCTTGTGAACCCATTCGTTATGATGACTACACAGGGAAAGCCATGACCTTCTTTTTTGATCCAGATGGCTTGCCACTAGAGTTGCATGAGTAGAACAATTAATTTGTATCTATTTAATAATTAGTTCAAATCCATACTTCTAATTTGCAACCGGTGATTCTTTTAAATAGCACCCTAGAGCATCAGATAACAAATCTAAGCTCTAGGGTGTTTTTAATGGTAAATGAGAACTGGAATAGATTGCGTCAATAGAACTTTCTAAAATAGGAAAATACTGAAGGATTTTTATGACATTAAGAATGTTTGCAAGGTTAAACATACAACGAATAGTAAACCATTAGAAGATCTCTTATATTTAGTTCGAGTAGCAAATGCGGTGACAACCTCTTATACGTTTATCTGAGGGGATATGGTTTTTATTTACTAGTGTCAGCTGGTTGTTGAAAACATTTTCAAAAAATGTTATAATTACTTTGTGGGATGAAAGTAGGTGATAACGATAACACAGATGTATTATGCGGAAAATCCAGATGCTGCTCATGACATTCATAATTTAAGCGTGACGTTACTAGGTGAAACGTTTCAATTTTATACTGATGCAGGGGTTTTCTCGAAAAAAATGATTGACTACGGTAGTCAGGTATTGCTGAGTTGCTTAGATGATATGACTTCAGGTCAGACCTTGCTTGATGTTGGCTGTGGCTATGGACCTCTTGGCATTGCTCTGGCAAAAACACAAGGTGTGGTGCCTACTATGATTGATGTCAATAGCAGAGCGATTGGGCTTGCCCAGAAAAATGCTGAGAGAAATGGTGTGATTGCGACGATTTACCAGTCAGATCTCTACGCTCAGGTGGAGGGACAGTTTGATGCCATTATCAGCAACCCACCCATTCGAGCAGGAAAACAGGTTGTTCATGCCATTATCGAGCAGGCGCCAACTTATCTGAAAACAGGTGGGCATTTGACTATTGTGATTCAAAAGAAACAAGGCGCACCGAGTGCCAAAACGAAGATGGCAGAGGTTTTTGGGAATTGTGAGATTTTGAAAAAGGATAAGGGCTACTATATTCTAAGGAGTTACTATGAGAACAGTTGACTTAATCCAGAAAAAACGAGACGGCAAGGAGCTGTCAACAGAAGAAATTTATTGGCTAATTGATGGCTATGCCAAAGGTGATGTTCCCGACTACCAGATGTCAGCTTTAGCTATGGCAATTTATTTTAAGGGGATGAGCACGAGGGAAACCAGTGACTTGACCATGGCAATGGTTGGTAGCGGTCAACAGTTTGACCTATCAGCCATTCCAGGGATAAAGACGGACAAACACTCAACCGGCGGTGTTGGCGATAAGGTGACTTTAATCCTAGCTCCCCTCGTTGCTAGTTTTGAAGTACCTGTGGCAAAAATGAGCGGTCGAGGTCTGGGGCATACTGGCGGTACGTTGGATAAACTGGAGTCAATTAAAGGGTTTCAGATTGAGCGTAGCGAGGAAGAATTTATCAAACAGGTTCAGGACATCAATATCGCAGTCATCGGTCAATCTGACCAGTTGGTGCGAGCAGATAAATTGCTGTATGCCTTGCGCGATGTGACAGCGACTGTGGATATTATTCCTTTAATTGCAAGCTCGGTCATGAGTAAAAAAATTGCTGCGGGCTCAGATGCTATTCTGCTTGATGTGACTGTTGGAGACGGGGCTTTCATGAAGACCATTGAGGATGCCAAACAGCTTTCTCGTACCATGGTTGACCTCGGAAAAGCTGTTAACCGTCAGACGATTGCGGTCATCACAGACATGAGTCAGCCACTTGGACGCGCTATTGGGAACCGCTTAGAGGTGCTAGAAGCCCTTGACATCATGCAGGGACGGGGGCGCGAGGACATCACCCATTTTATCTGCGAACTGGCTCAGCTCATGCTTGATTTAGCAGGCGTTACCAAGTCTCTTGATGAGATTAAAGAGCATTTGGTCAATGGCAGAGCTTTGGACAAATTCAAGCAGATGGTTCTTGCTCAAGGTGGAGACCTTGATGACCTTTTCCGTCCTAGCACAGCAGCTTGTGTCACAGAAGTTTATGCTGAAAAAACAGGCTACATCACAGCTCTGCCAGCTTTAGAATTTGGCTTATATGCCATGCGCTTAGGGGCAGGTCGTGCTGTAAAAACCGATTTATTGGATTTCGAAACAGGAATAGTGTTCGATAAAAAGGTAGGTGACTCTGTTGAAGAAGGAGAGATTATTGCCAAAATCTATTCCAATGAAAAAATTGATTCAAAAGGGCTTACAAATTTCCAAAAAAATGTTACAATAGGTGAGGAGAAAGTTATCCCTAAAGAAATCATCACCATTATCAGATAAAGGAGGATAATCAATGTCAATTAATACCTACATCGATCATACCTTGCTTAAAGCAGACAGCCGCAAAGCTCAAATTGATCAGTTGCTTGAAGAAGCAGTTCAATATCAGTTTGCAAGCGTCTGCGTCAATCCGACATGGGTTGAGTATTGTTCGGAAAAACTGAATGGGACAGCTGTAAAAGTGTGTACTGTTGTTGGATTTCCTCTTGGTGCTACCACAAGTGCAGTCAAAGCGTTTGAAACTACGAACGCTATCGCTAATGGAGCTGATGAAATCGATATGGTGATTAACATCGGCGCTGCCAAAGACGGCAACTGGCAACTCGTTGAAGAAGATATTCGTGCTGTTGTTGAGGCGAGTGGTGACAAAATCGTTAAAGTCATCATAGAAGCTTGTCTATTGACCGACGAAGAGAAAGTAGCTGCTTGTGAGGCAAGTGTACGTGCAGGAGCAGATTTTGTTAAGACATCAACAGGCTTTTCAACTGGAGGAGCTACTTTAGAAGATGTAGCTTTGATGCGGCAAACTGTCGGACCTGATTTAGGGGTCAAGGCAGCTGGAGGTGCACGTAGCCTAGCAGATGCTGAAGCTTTTATAAAAGCTGGTGCAACACGTATTGGAACATCTTCCGGCGTAGCGATTGTCCAAGGACAGGAGGTCAATGGTGGCTACTAATCTGATTGAATTAGCCATTGAAGCCAGCCAAAACGCCTACGTTCCCTATTCACATTTTCCCATTGGTGCAGCTGTGAAAACCGCAGATGGACAGGTTTATACAGGGTGCAATATTGAAAATGCCAGTTTTGGTCTGACCAATTGTGGTGAGAGAACAGCTATTTTCAAAGCCATTTCCGATGGGCATCGCGACCTGATTGAATTAGCGGTTTATGGTCAAACAGAGCAACCTGTTTCACCTTGCGGTGCTTGCCGTCAAGTTATGGCAGAATTTTTTCAACAAGATGCAAAAATAACATTGATCGCTAAAAACGGTCAGACGGTCGAGATGACGGTCGGGGAATTACTTCCATATTCTTTCACAGACTTGACGTAGTTTGTGGAAACAGCCTCTTTGAGGCAAAGCCATTTCACTCGCAACATTTTGTTGCCAAAAAAATTAGGAGGGTTCATTCAAATGAACAAGAAATATATCGGTGTTGGTTTGACAGCAGTTGCTGTTCTTGGTTTAGCTGCATGTGGTAACCGTGGTGCATCAAAAGAAGCTGCATCAGGTGGTGAAGCTAAGACTGATTTGAAGGTTGCTATCGTTACAGATACTGGTGGTGTAGATGATAAATCATTTAACCAATCAGCTTGGGAAGGTCTTCAAGCTTGGGGTAAAGAAAATGGTTTGTCTAAAGGTAATGGCTTTGACTATTTCCAATCTAACAATGAATCAGAATATGTGACTAACTTTGATACAGCGGTATCAAATGGCTACAATCTTGTTGCAGGTATCGGCTTCCTCTTGACAGAAGCTGTTGAAACATCAGCAAAAAATAATACCGACACAAACTTTATCATTGTTGATAATGTTATTGAAGGTTTGGACAACGTTGCTAGCGTAACCTTTGCTGACCACGAAGCTTCTTATTTAGCAGGTGTTGCTGCTGCAAAAGCAACTAAAACTAAGAAAATCGGTTTTGTCGGTGGTATGGAAGGTGTCGTTATCACTCGCTTTGAAAAAGGTTTCTTAGCAGGTGTTGCCTCAGTTGACCCATCAATCAAAGTTGACGTTCAATATGCTGGTTCATTTAGCGACTCAGCTAAAGGTAAAACCATCGCTGCAGCTCAATACGCTGCAGGTGCTGATGTGATTTTCCAAGCTGCTGGTGGTACCGGTGCAGGTGTCTTCTCTGAAGCTAAAGCAATCAACGAAACAAAAAATGAAGCTGAAAAAGTTTGGGTTATCGGTGTTGACCGTGACCAAGCAGAGGAAGGTAAATACACCTCTAAAGACGGTAAAGAGTCTAACTTTGTTTTAGCATCAACCATCAAAGAAGTTGGTAAAGCTGTTCAATTGATTGCAACTCAAACACAAGACGGTAAATTCCCGGGTGGTGTTGTTACTGTTTACGGTTTGAAAGATGCTGGTGTAGAATTGGCAACAACTAGCCTAGATGATGACGCGAAAAAAGCTGTAGAAGAAGCAAAAGAAGCGATTATCTCAGGTAAAGTTACTGTTCCTGAAAAATAATATAAGAGAAAGGCGACCTGACTAGAGTCGGTCGCTTTTTCCAAAACTGAAGCCTTATGCTTCAGCAAAACCTATCATCGTTTTGATAGGTTTTACTGAATTATAATGTTTGGATGAAAGGAAAACGATATGGCACAACCTGTCATTGATATGCGTGAAATTACCAAGAAATTTGGTGATTTCGTTGCAAACGATCGCATCAATCTTCAAGTCAAAAAAGGCGAGATACATGCTTTATTGGGAGAAAACGGAGCTGGCAAATCAACGCTCATGAACATGCTGGCTGGTCTTTTACAACCGACCAGTGGTGAAATTTTGATTAACGGCCAACCTGTTGTCATTGACTCCCCATCTAAATCAGCTCACTTGGGCATTGGGATGGTTCACCAGCACTTCATGCTTGTTGAGGCTTTTACGGTTGCTGAAAATATTATCTTAGGCAATGAAGTTGTAAAAAATGGTGTGCTTGATTTGAAACAAGCTCATAAGGAAATTAAAGCTTTGTCAGAAAAGTATGGCTTGGCTGTTGATCCAGAAGCCAAAGTTGCAGATATTTCTGTTGGGGCACAACAACGTGTAGAGATTTTGAAAACCCTCTATCGTGGTGCTGACATGCTCATTTTTGATGAGCCAACAGCAGTTCTGACCCCCGCTGAGATTCAAGAATTGATGGTTATCATGAAAAATCTGGTCAAGGAAGGCAAGTCAATCATCCTGATTACCCATAAGCTTGATGAGATTCGTGCGGTTGCAGACCGCGTGACGGTTATTCGTCGTGGTAAATCCATTCAAACAGTTGATGTGGCCGGGGCTTCTGCACAAGATTTGGCTGAAATGATGGTCGGACGCTCAGTTTCATTTAAAACTGAAAAACAAGCAGCACAGCCTAAGGACGTTGTCTTGTCTATCAAGGATTTAGTTGTCAATGAAAACCGTGGTGTCCCTGCCGTGAAAAACCTGTCTTTGGATGTACGAGCTGGAGAGATTGTTGGTATTGCAGGGATTGATGGTAACGGACAGAGTGAGTTGATCCAAGCTATCACAGGTCTTCGTAAGGTTAAATCAGGTAGTATTACGATAAAAGGGCAAGAAGTCTCAAAAATGACGACCCGCCAAATCACAGAGCTCAGTGTTGGTCATGTTCCTGAGGACCGTCATCGTGACGGATTGATTCTTCAAATGACATTAGCTGAAAACACCGCTTTGCAAACTTACTACAAAGAACCGCTTAGCAAAAATGGTGTCCTTAACTACAATAAAATGAATGAGTACGCTAGAAAGCTAATGGCTGAGTTCGATGTCCGTGGAGCAAATGAACTGGTTCCTGCTAAAGGTTTTTCAGGTGGTAACCAGCAAAAAGCCATCATCGCTCGTGAAGTGGATAGAAACCCTGATTTACTCATTGTTAGCCAACCAACCCGTGGACTTGATGTCGGAGCGATTGAGTACATCCACCGTCGTCTCATTGAAGAACGTGACAAAGGCAAGGCTGTTTTAGTCGTTAGTTTTGAATTAGATGAAATCCTTAACTTGTCTGACAGAATTGCGGTTATCCATGATGGTCAGATTCAGGGGATTGTCTTGCCAGAAGAAACCAACAAACAAGAATTAGGTATCTTGATGGCAGGTGGTCGTATTGAAAAGGAGGAAAATAATGTCTAAGAAAGCACAACAAATTGCTGTACCTCTGATTTCGGTGCTGATGGGTCTTATTTTAGGTGCCCTGATTATGCTGATTTTTGGCTATGATCCTATCTGGGGTTATGAAGGGCTGTTCCAGACAGCATTTGGTAGCTTGAAGAATATCGGTGAAATTGTTCGTGCGATGGCACCGCTAATTTTAGTGGCACTTGGTTTTACAGTGGCTAGCCGAGCAGGTTTCTTTAATATCGGTCTGTCTGGTCAAGCCTTTGCAGGTTGGTTAGCAGCAGGCTGGTTTGCTTTAGCTTTCCCAGACCTGCCGCGCCCAGTGATGATTGTTTTAACGGTTGTCATTGGTATGATAGCTGGTGGCATTGCAGGGGCTATTCCTGGCATCTTGCGAGCTTTCCTTGGAACAAGTGAAGTTATCGTCACTATTATGATGAACTACATTATCCTTTATTTTGGCAACTACGCTATTCAACAGTTAATGGCTGAGAATCTGAAAAAGTCTATTGATTCGACAGTTGCAGTTTCTGCAAATGCCACTTATCGTCTGGAATGGTTGTCAGGTTTAACCAATAATTCTCGTGCTAACTTGGGTATTTTCCTTGCCTTGATCGCAGTAGCCATTATTTGGTACCTGCTCAACAAGACCACCGTTGGCTTTGAAATTCGTTCAGTAGGGCTTAACCCTTATGCTAGTGAGTATGCGGGTATCTCCTCAAAACGAACCATCATCCTATCAATGATCATCTCTGGAGCTCTGTCAGGATTGGCTGGGGTTGTTGAAGGGCTAGGAACTTTTGAAAACGTCTTTGTTCAATCCAGCTCACTAGCTATTGGCTTTGACGGTATGGCGGTTAGTCTTTTAGCAGGGAACAACCCAATCGGTAGTATTTTTGCAGCCTTCTTATTCGGAACCTTGAGTGTAGGTTCTCCAGGTATGAATATTGCAGGCATCCCACCGGAAGTAGTTAAAATTGTGACAGCTTCTATCATTTTCTTTGTCGGAGCTCATTATGTGATTGAGCGTTACATCAAGCCTAAAAAAGCAGTAAAAGGAGGGAAATAAGATGAATATGCTTGCAATTTTAGTTCCTTCAATGCTGGTTTATGCGGCGCCTCTCATTTTAACGTCCATTGGTGGCGTCTTCTCCGAGCGCTCAGGCGTTGTCAATGTTGGTCTTGAAGGAATCATGGTTATCGGTGCCTTTACAGGTATTGTCTTTAATCTTGAAATGGCGGAGAATTTGGGGAAAGCAACCCCTTGGATTGCCCTCTTAGTGGCAGGAGTTGCAGGACTAGCATTCTCACTGATCCATGCGGTTGCTACGGTTAATTTCCGTGCTGACCATGTGGTTTCAGGGACTGTCTTAAATCTAATGGCACCAGCCTTAGCCGTTTTCTTGACTAAAGTTTTCTATGGCAAAGGTCAGACAGATAACATTAGACATGCTTTTGGTAAATTTAATTTTCCAGTACTAGCAGATTTGCCAGTGATTGGAGATATTTTCTTCAAAAACACAAGCCTGGCAGGCTATCTAACGGTTGCTTTTGCTTTCGTGGCTTGGTATATCCTTTATAAGACGCGATTTGGATTGAGATTACGTTCAGTAGGGGAACACCCACAAGCAGCAGATACCTTAGGGATTAACGTTTATTTGATGAAGTATCTAGGCATCATGATTTCAGGCTTCCTTGGTGGTATGGGCGGTGCCTTGTATGCACAATCTGTCTCTGTTAACTTTGCCGTAACAACCATACTGGGTCCTGGGTTCATTGCGCTAGCAGCCATGATCTTTGGTCGTTGGAATCCAATTGGAGCGATGCTCTCTAGCTTGTTCTTTGGTTTATCACAAAGTTTAGCAGTTATTGGCGGGCAAATATCATTCTTGTCAAAAGTTCCGACGGTCTATTTGCAGATGGCTCCGTATCTCTTGACAATTATCGTTCTTGCTGCTTTCTTTGGTAAAGCCGTTGGACCAAAAGCAGGCGGTGTCAATTATATCAAATCAAAATAATAATAGTCATCATAAGACCAGTGAGACACGCCGGTCTTATGATGCTATTTTTTCTTATTACTGTTAGGTCATTTCAGACAAATCCAACAAGAAAACAATATGAGCTAAAACCTTCTTTAGTAATATTTGATTGATTTATCTTTCTAAAAAAGTTACAAATTTCACAAAATTTCGGATAAAAATCTTGATTTTCGTTAATTTAAGGGCTTTCAGAAAAAAAACTTGAAACTCTTTGTGAAGTATGCTATAATGGCTATTGTAAATGATTACATAAAATGAGAAAGAGGAATTTACACATGGCTAAAATCGTTGTTGTCGGTGCTAACCACGCCGGTACATCAGCTATTAACACTATCTTGAACAACTATGGCGATCAAAACGAAGTAGTTGTTTTCGACCAAAACAACAACATCTCATTCTTGGGATGTGGTATGGCGCTTTGGATTGGTAAACAAATCTCAGGTCCAGAAGGTTTGTTCTACTCAGATAAAGAAACGCTTGAATCAAAAGGCGCTAAAGTTTACATGGAGTCACCTGTTGAGTTCATCGACTACGATAAAAAAGAAGTGCATGCTATTGTCAACGGTGAAAAACATGTTGAGAGCTATGACAAGTTGATCCTTGCGACAGGTTCACAACCAATCTTGCCTCCAATCAAAGGTGCTGAAATCCAAGAAGGTTCACGTGAGTTCAAAGCAACTTTGGAAAACTTGCAATTCGTAAAACTTTACCAAAACTCTGCTGAGGTTATCGAAAAACTCAACAACCCAGACATCAAACGTGTAGCTGTTGTTGGTGCTGGTTACATCGGTGTTGAGTTGGCTGAAGCCTTCAAACGCCTTGATAAAGAAGTTATCTTGGTTGATATTGCTGAAACATCACTCGGTGGTTACTACGATTCAGAATTCACTGATTTGATGAATAAAAACCTTGAAGAAAATGGTATCAAGTTGGCATTTGGTCAAACTGTACAAGCCGTGGAAGGCGATGGCAAAGTTGAGCGTTTGGTGACTGACAAAGAAACTTTCGATGTTGATATGGTTATCTTGGCTGTTGGTTTCCGTCCAAACACTGCCCTTGGAGATGGTAAGATTGAACTCTTCCGTAACGGTGCCTTTGTGGTTAACAAAAAAGGTGAAACCAACATCCCTGATGTTTATGCCATCGGTGACTGTGCAACTGTTTATGACAACTCATTGCAAGATACAAACTATATCGCTTTGGCATCAAATGCTGTTCGTACAGCTATCGTTGCAGCTCACAACGCTTGTGGTACTGAGCTTGAAACAGCTGGTGTTCAAGGATCTAACGGTATCTCTATCTTTGATCTCAAGATGGTATCAACTGGTTTGACACTTGAAAAAGCTAAACGTTTCGGATTCAATGCTGTTGCAACTGACTTTGAAGATTTGCAAAAACCAGAATTCATGGAACACGATAACCATGATGTGAAAATCCGTATCGTTTACGATGCTGATACTCGTGTTATCTTAGGTGCACAAATGGCTTCTAAAGAAGACATCTCTATGGGTATGCACATGTTCTCACTCGCTATCCAAGAGCAAGTAACCATCGACAAGTTGGCTCTTCTTGACATTCTCTTCTTGCCACACTTCAACAAGCCATACAACTACATCACCATGGCAGCTTTAAGTGCGAAATAAGATTTTAAATTATTATCGCCCTTAAATAAATTAGCAAAACGCTAAAATTTGGAGAGGACTAAATTAGTTCTCTCCTTTTTATTATTATTCGTTAAGTAAGACGTAGCTGAGCGCTCCAAAGTGACTGAACCTTGCGGTAAGAAATGGTGAGTTGCAGATCATCTCTACTCCCTAATGAGGTGATGTCATCAGCTTTATAGCTCTGGCGATAAACCGATTAAGCCCCACTCTATATGATGTTAGACAAGGTATTTAGCGACATCTGTTATTAAGCAAGAAACAGCCGGACTGACAGAACCGACTGTTAAACCGTGATAAATGATATTTTAAAATATTGCAAATTAGCAAGGTAAAAACTAAAGACGCTGCTTTAACAACGTCTTTAGCTATTTTAAAAAATTTTTAAGAACTTATTATGGAGCCGGTGGGAGTCGAACCCACGTCCAAACACCTGCTAACATATTCGTCTACAACCATAGGTGGTGTTTTGCTTTAACTAATCGCCGACACACCACTCAGGCCTGCGACTAGCGAGTTTTTAAATCTCGTTGACAAGCACAAAACATCTCTTGTCAACCAGCTTACTAAATTAAGACCTCAGGTTGCCGTAAGCAAACAGCCGTCAGTCACGCTTGCAGGTTATTAAGCTGCGAGAGCGTAAGAAGTGTTATTTTTTGCAGTTATATTTAACTGAGCGTTAACGTCGCCACACGAGTTGCAGAACATGCCTCATAATGCCTGTCGAATCCGTAACGACCCCGAATTATGATACTTACAACATTGTAACATAAACAGTAAAAAATAGCAAAATAAAAAAGATTTTGGTATGATAGAATCATGTATAAACGATTACAGCAATTTTTCCAGATTTTAGGTATTTTAGCTCTGGTAGGCTCGGCAGTCATGGTTATCTGGCTCTTTAAGCAAGGGATCCTAAATGATAGTAATGCGTTCAAAGATTGGGTCTTACAGTACAAATTACTTGCTCCTGTTATTTTTATTCTCATTCAAATCGTTCAAATCGTTATTCCAATTATTCCAGGTGGGGTCACGACAGTAGCAGGTGCCTTGGTTTTTGGTCCAATATGGGGCTTTATTTACAACTATACAGGTATTGTCATCGGTAGCATTTTGCTCTTTCTCTTGGTTAAGAAATATGGCAAAGCTTTCATTTTGTTATTTGTCAAAGAAAGTGAGTTCAACAAGTACGAGAAGAAGTTAGAGAGTAAAACGTATGAATGGTTCTTTATCTTTTGTATGGTCTCTCCTGTCTCACCAGCTGATATTATGGTGATGATAACAGGCTTGACCAAGATGAGCTTGCGACGCTTTACGACCATTATTTTGCTGACAAAACCATTTTCCATCATCGGCTACTCTGTGCTGTGGGTTTATGGCGCAAAGTTTTTACAGTACTTAATTCATCTATTCAAATAAAAGGAGATAACTATGGGATTATTTTCAGGACTTTTGGGCAATGCGTCCCAGCGTGATAATGACAAGGTCGAGCGCGACTTAGCAGACATTCTCATTCCAAACGAACAGGTACACCTAGCTTTTAGCTTGATTCGCGACTTGATTGTGTTTACAGAGAAACGTTTAATTTTAGTGGATAAACAGGGAGTAACTGGAAAAAAAGTCTCTTACAAGTCCATTCCTTATCGTTCCATTTCACGTTTTACTGTTGAAACCTCTGGTCATTTTGACCTTGACTCTGAGTTGAAAATTTGGATTTCCTCGGCAGCAGAACCGGCTGAAATTCTCCAATTCAAGAGCGATAACAGTGTCATCCAGATTCAACAAGCCTTGGCAGAAGCTGTTTTACGATGACGATATATGAAATCCCTCGCTAAGGTTTACTTAACGAGGGATTTCTGTTACCTGATGAAACATCAGTTGCCAGGTTTCATGCCGTCGCCAGAGGGAGCTGTGATGACAGCCGTCCAGCTCGTAGGTCAGGAGTTTGGTTTTCTGACTGATAGAGACTAGTTCAACAGCTGTCATGTCGTTGCCGACGGATGGTTTATCATGGTCAAAGTCTCTTGCCGAAAGGACTTGACCTCTATAATCAACATATCTAAATTCACTTGCCAACAAGTTCTCGTAATCTGGGATTTTAGAGAGGACAGTTTTTTCCAGTTTAATGAGCTTGCGGTAAACATTTTCGTAGACTTCGTCCTCAGGAACAGGAGAAGGCTCGACGTGAATGTCAATGTCGTAGACACCAAACTGGTCACGTAGGAGCTGCTCGACCTGTTCAGTTACCTCGTGGCTCTCGTAAACCGATAGGTCGGGGTGCATTTCCAGCACGATGTCTAGATACACATTCGAACCGTAGGTTCGACCCCTTTGGGATTTGACTGCCAAAACCTTAGGCAACTGGAGGATAGCCGTTTCATACTGAGTCAGGTGCTGGTCGTCAAAGCCGTCCGACAAACTAAAGGTAGCGCGGCTGAAGATCTCATAGGCGGTTTTGAGGATAAAAAGCGTGATAACCAAGGCAACGAGTTTATCAAGTAGGGGAAACTTGAGGGTTGAGGCGACAATAGCTAAGCTGGTTCCAAGCGAAGTCACCGCGTCTGAGAGGTTGTCCTTGGCAGCAGCTAGGAGTGAGCCCGACTTTAGGGTTTGAGACAGGTGCTTGTTATAGCGGTAGAGGGCAAACATGACGCCAGCTGAGACCAAGCCGACCAGACTGCCTAGAGGGTCAGCTGTCACAGGGCTGTCAGCGACAATGTCTCTAGCTGTTTGAACCAGAACCTGAAACCCCACCACAAACATCAGAAAAGAAGTAACCAGACTGGCCAAATCTTCAATTTTCCAGTGCCCAAATTTATGGTCACCGTCGGCTGGTTTCTGTGCCATTTTTAGTCCGATGAGGATGGCCAAGTTTCCCAGAATGTCTGAAAGGTTGTTAAAGCCATCGGCAATGAGTGACGATGACGTCAACCAATACCCAGCGGTCAATTTGCTGATGGCTAAAACGAGATAGGTCACAATGCTAATCAGCGGTCCACGCTCCGCTAACTTAAGGTTCTTACTAGGATGTGTCATGAGACTATTATAGCACGAAATGGCGCAAATCGCTTGTGCCATTCTTTTTTTCCTGATGGAAATGTGCTATAATTTTCAAGACAAAGAAATGAGGATGATATGAACCCATTATTAAACGGAATGAATGACAAACAGGCAGAGGCTGTACAGACAACGCAGGGTCCGCTCTTGATTATGGCTGGGGCTGGCTCTGGTAAGACCAGGGTATTGACCCATCGTATCGCTTATCTGATTGATGAGGTCGGTGTGGCACCTTGGAACATTCTCGCCATCACCTTTACCAATAAGGCCGCACGCGAGATGAAAGAGCGTGCTATGGCCCTCAATCCAGCGACAGCGGATACCTTGATTGCCACTTTTCACGCCATGTGCGTGAGAATCTTACGCCGTGAGGGAGACAAAATCGGCTATGGTCGCAACTTTACCATCGTTGATCCTGGTGAGCAGCGGACGCTGATGAAGCGTATCCTCAAACAGCTCAATCTGGATCCAAAAAAATGGAATGAACGCGCGATTTTAGGCACCATTTCCAATGCTAAAAATGATTTACTGGACGACAAGGCCTACGAGATGCAGGCTGGCGATCTCTACACACAAATGGTCGCCAAGTGCTACAAGCTCTATCAGGCTGAACTGCGCCGCAGCGAGGCCATGGACTTTGATGACCTGATTATGGTGACCCTGCGCCTCTTTGACGAACAACCAGAGGTGCTCAGCTATTACCAAAACCGTTACCAGTATATCCACGTGGACGAGTATCAGGACACCAACCATGCTCAGTACCAGCTGGTTAAGCTCTTGGCCTCTCGTTTTCGCAATATTTGTGTGGTCGGAGACGCAGACCAGTCTATCTACGGCTGGCGGGGCGCGGATATGCAGAATATCCTAGATTTTGAAAAGGACTATCCTGAGGCTAAGGTAGTGCTCTTGGAGGAGAACTACCGCTCAACCAAGACCATCTTGCAGGCTGCTAATGATGTTATCAAGAATAACAAGAACCGCAGGGACAAGAAACTCTGGACGCAAAATGATGACGGCGGCAAGTTGGTTTATTATCGGGCGCGTGATGAGCATGAGGAAGCAATTTTTGTCGCTAGCCAGATTGATCAAGCTGTCAGACAGGAGGGCAGGTCTTTCAAGGATATGGCTGTGCTCTATCGGACGAATGCCCAGTCTCGTACCATTGAGGAAGCCCTGCTAAAGGCCAATATCCCTTACACCATGGTCGGTGGAACCAAGTTCTACAACCGCAAGGAAATTCGCGATGTCATCGCCTACCTGAATGTGCTTGCTAACCCTGCTGATAACATGAGCTTTGAGCGAATTGTCAACGAACCCAAGCGTGGGGTGGGACCAGGAACGCTGGATAAGCTTCGCGATTTTGCCTATCCAGCTGGCATATCCTTGCTGGAGGGAGCCAGTCAGGTTATGCTATCTGGCATCAAGGGCAAGGCCGCTCAAGCTCTCTTTGAACTGGGTAATCTCTTGCTCAATCTCCGTGACCGATTAGACAATTATAGTTTGACTGAGTTAGTGGAGACCGTTCTTGACAAGACAGGCTACCTATCCGCCCTTGAGTTACAAAATACCTTAGAAAGTCAGGCGCGGGTGGAAAATATTCGAGAGTTTCTCTCTGTGACCAAGAACTTTGACGACAAGGACGAGATGACAGAAGAGACAGGGCTAGATAAACTCAGCCGATTCCTCAATGACTTGGCTTTAATTGCAGATACTGACGACGGCGATAGCCAGAGTGCTGAGGTGACTCTTATGACCCTCCATGCCGCTAAAGGGCTGGAGTTTCCGCTGGTCTTTCTCATCGGCATGGAAGAGGGTGTCTTTCCGCTCAGTCGTGCAACTGAAAGTCCAGAGGAATTGGAGGAGGAGCGCCGTCTAGCTTATGTCGGCATCACTCGGGCGGAAACCCAGCTCTACCTGACCAACGCCAACGCTCGCACCCTTTTTGGGAAACTGGGCTACAACCGCCCTAGCCGTTTCATCAACGAGATTTCTGGTGATTTACTGGACTATCAGGGACTGGCGCGTCCAGCCCATACTTCCTTTATTGCCTCTTCTGCAAATGGCGGAGCGACACAGTTTGGTCAGGGCATGAGCTTATCTCAAGCCCTGCAAGCTCGCAAGGCTCAGGCTCGCCCAGCTGCCTTCGGACAACCTGTCCGACCAAGTGGAGGTCAACCAAATGCCAAGGTATCCGACTGGCAGGTGGGAGACACTGCTATCCACCGCAAATGGGGAGAAGGCTTGGTGCTTGAAGTCACAGGTACAGGCAGTAGCCAAGAACTCAAAATCAAGTTCCCAGAAGTCGGTCTCAAAAAATTGCTGGCCAGCCTAGCACCGATTGAGAAGAAGAAAGACTAAGTCAATTCCCTATCAGAAGTGACACAAACCTAGGTGAGCTCCTAGGTTTTTTAATTTATTATGGTTAAGATAATAAACAAGCCCTGTTAGTTTTCTTTATAACCGTTATCGTTTTTCTGAAAGTGTTTACGGACAGCAAGCAATCCCTTATAATGAAATAGTACATTAGAAAAGAGGTTATGATGAAACGAATTTTTAGCTATTCTTTATTAAGTGTTTCTGTGTTGAGTTTGGTGGCTTGTACCACTCCTAGCCATCAGACAGCACCAACCACTGCAACTACTGAGCAGGTTAGTGCTAATCAAACCAAACTATCTAAAATAACCACTGACTATCGTATTTTTGTTGAACAACAAATCGACCAGCTGCTGACGGATACCGAAAAATGGGCAGAGCTCTTAAAAGCGGGCAAACTTGAAGAAGCTAAAGCGCAGTATCCCCTTATCAGAATGGCTTATGAACGGAGTGAACCTATCGCAGAGAGCTTCGGTGAGTTAGATGTTCGGATTGATTTTCGCTTGGTAGACTATGTCGATGAGAACAACACAGAAGAAGGCTGGTCTGGTTTTCACCGTATTGAGCGTATTCTTTGGGAAGGTAGCACAACCGAAGGCACAGAAGTATTTGCTGACCAGTTGGTTAAAGACATCAAGGAACTCCGTGCTAAGGTAGCGACAGTTGATGTGACCCCTGATATGATGACGGCTGGAGCAGTCGATTTGCTCAATGAGGTTGCCACCAGCAAGATAACAGGCGAGGAAGAAATCTACTCTCATACTGACCTGTACGACTTCCGTGCCAATATCGAGGGAGCAGAAAAGATTTTTGACCTATTCCGACCACTCTTGCAAGAAAAGAGTGCAAGCCTTGTTGAGGATTTGGAGGTACGATTTGCTGATGTACATGCGCTGCTTGATAGCCATATGACAAATAGCACCAACTACAAGTCTTATACTGACTTGACTAAGGAAGACACACGCGCCTTGTCAGAAGCAGTCACTAAGCTAGGTGAACCCTTATCACAAATGGGAATTGTCATTGAGTAGGAGAAATAGATGACTCAAGATGATAAAAAAACAGGCTTTTTCGATAAAAAGCTGAGCAGGAGAGATTTTCTTAAGCAGGCTAGTTTAGCAGGTGCTGGAGCGCTGGTCGGCTCAACGGTTGTTGGTGGTCTTCTCACGAAACAAGTTCAAACAGCCAAGAAAGAAATAATTGGGCAGGATCGTTTTGCCTTTCATGGACGTCATCAAGCAGGTATTGTCAGCCCAACTCAAAAAAATATCTACCTTGTGGTATTAGATTTGGCGACAACAGATCAACAACAGTTGCGTCAAGTCTTTAAAGATTGGACAGCTTATGCTGAAAACCTTATTGATGGTAAAATTGTCGAAGACCAACCCAATAATCCGCACGTCCCACCAAAAGATACAGGGGAAACGGTTGGGCTCAATCCTTATCGCTTAACCTTGACCTTTGGCATTAGCAGACGTTTTCTGGAAAAATTAGGCTGGCCCCATAAAATTCCTAGTGTTTTCAAAGATTTTCCACCATTTCCTGGAGAGCAACTAGAGGACCGTTATACTGGGGGCGACATCGTGATTCAGGCCTGTGCAGATGATGAACAAGTTGCTTTTCATGCTGTACGGAATTTAATCAGAAAAGCCAGAGGTTCAGTGACCATGAAATGGAGCCAGTCTGGTTTTACTGCTATTGGTAATGGCAAAGAAACACCGCGTAATCTTTTTGGTTTTAAGGATGGAACGGCTAATGCGACAAGACCCAAAGACCAACAAGATATCATTTGGTATGACGGCAAAGATTGGTTGCAAGATGGGACGTTTATGGCTATCCGAAAAATTCGTATGCACTTAGAAACCTGGGATAGGACCAGTTTGAAAGAGCAAGAAAACACCTTCGGTCGTCATAAAATCAGCGGAGCTCCCTTAGGTGAAACAGATGAATTTGCCCCAGTTGATATTGAGAAAAAGGATGCCCAAGGCAATCCAATGATTCCTGTTGATTCCCATGTTCACCTGGCAAAAAAAACTGGGCTAGAGCTCTACCGCCGTTCGTATAGCTACTCTGATGGCATTAACGAAACAACGGGTCAATTTGAATCTGGTCTGCTCTTTATTTCCTTTCAAAAAGATCCAGACCAATTTGTTAAAATCCAAACCATGATGGGGGCTAGTGATAAGCTCAATGAATACATCACCCATATCGGTTCTGGTCTCTTTGCATGTTTTGCAGGTGTCAAAAAAGGAGGCTATCTTGGTCAAGACTTGTTTGAATAGGCTTGTGTTGGCGATAGTAGCAATATTTATCCTTGTTGTCCGTCCGGTTTATGCCCAGTCTTACAGTGAGTTTTTTGTCCAAATCTCTGATGCCAAAACAGCGCTACAGAACAGGCATACAGAGCAAGCTCTTGCAGAAATAGAAGACCTAAAGCAAACCTTTGTTACCTTAACAGAGAGTCAGTCACCAGCAGGTCAAGATGTTTCAGCTGAATTAACCGCTATTTTATCGGATAAAATCATTACAGAAGCTGAACTAACTAGCCTATCCAAAAAACTACTTCAGTTTGAAAATGAACAAAACCCTGTTGATTACGACGCTGAGCTGATTAAATTTGAGCATAAGGTTTTTCCAGCTCTCGAGCGCCTACGTCAAACCATAACCAGTTCAGACTCCAGCGAGGAGTTAAAAACAGCCTTTTTAACCTTTAATGGCGTTTGGACAAGACATGAAGTTCTGGTGCGACCAACCATTAAGCATTATGGTCGCATCGAAACAGCTCTATCCTTTTTACGAGCAGCTATCGAGACTGAACCTTTAGATAGAGCACAGATCATCAGTCAGTTAGATGAACTGGAAACGGCACTTAGGGCTTTTACGGCAGGAGAAGAAGTTGCTGAGTCTGCTAAGATTTCTAGTCTTGGTCAAGGCATTGCCACTTTAGAAGAAGCCACAAATGCTTTTAATGAGGGAAAATTAAGCCAAGGTCAGCAACGCCTGCGTGAGTTCATCCTTGCTTGGCCGAGCTTTGAAAGTGCCGTCAGTACACGAAATGCCAGCTTGTATCGGCATGTCGAGAGCCAAACACCAATTATCATGGCAAAATTTTCTGAGCAAAAGGCACAGCAAGACTTGCGTGAGTTAATTAGCCAGCTAAAAACCATTGATACAGCAGCGGCTTATACGCCTCTTGATAGCATGTTAATTCTCCTGCGTGAAGGAGTTGAAGCTCTGCTCATTGTTTTGAGTTTAGTGGGTGTCTTACGCTCAGTCGGGCAAAAGAAAGGCTTACGCTGGGTATATGGCGGAGCAGTAGCAGGACTAGTAGCGAGTGCAGTGACAGCTTTGTTGCTCCATCAGCTCTTTCCAACTATTGCCTCAGGTGCTAACCGTGAAATTTTAGAGGGATTTATTGGTATTTTTGCGGTTGTGATGATGCTGACCATCGGCATGTGGTTACATCGTAAATCTCAAGCTACTGCCTGGCAAGCTTATATGACAAAACAACTGTCTCTTGTCATGTCAACAGGATCTTTCTTTTCCATGTTTCTTCTATCATTTTTAGCTGTTTTTCGTGAAGGAGCTGAGACCATTTTGTTTTATGCAGGCATACTGCCTCATATCTCCCTGCGCGATTTCTTGATTGGTATTGGGCTGGCACTAGCTTGCTTGCTCGTTTTGAGCATCATCTTTTTAGTATCCGCTCAGCGATTACCGATTCATCGTCTCTTTTATGTTTTGGGGTGGTTGATTTATGCACTGGCCTTTAAAATGTTAGGCGTCAGCATCCACACCCTACAGCTGACTAATCAAGTCTCAAGCCACCATATCGTTTGGTTGCCAAGCATTGACTGGCTGGGTATTTACCCAAGTTGGGAAGTTGTCCTGCCACAAATAATCTTTGTGGTTGCGGTTGTAGCTAGCTTGTTGGTAACGAAGAGGAAAGATGGAGAAAAGACGCATGATAACTAAAGAAGCAAGCATCTTAGAGCATTTGACTGAACTTAGGAAACGACTTATCATTGTCTTGCTGTCGTTTGTCGGATTTTTTATCCTAAGTTTGTACTGGTCACCTGAATTATATCGATTTGTCACCAGTCCCCTCAAGCAAAAATTGCTTGTTCTTGGTCCAAATGATATTTTATGGATTTATGTGCGATTAGCTAGCTTAATGAGTTTTAGTTTGGTGTTACCGGTCATCACTTATCAGATTTGGGCTTATGTCCGTCCAGGGCTAACGTCCAGGGAAGCAAGAGGGATATTGACCTATATTCCAGCAGTTTTCGTTTGTTTTGTCGCTGGTTTAGCATTTGGTTTTTATCTGGTCATGCCAGCCTTATTTCAGGTTTTGCTGTCTTTAGGAGATGGTCTGTTTATCACTCAGATAACAGCTCAAAATTACCTGTCTTTTGTATGGCATACCACCCTACCACTGGCTGTTTTATTTGAATTTCCAGTGGTCATTGCCTTTTTAACGCATTTAGGACTGGTCAATAGTCGACTCTTAAAAACTTATCGTCGACAGGCCTATTTTGTCATGATTTGCTTGGCAGTGATAATGACACCAGCAGACGTCATTAGTGACCTTGTCATGAGTTTGCCCTTGCTATTGATTTATGAAATTGGTATCATAGTAAGTAGACGTGTAGAAAAGAAACGAGGATAATAATGGGATTATTAAGAGATATTGGTGCACCAGGTGTTTTGGTGATTGTGATTGCAGCTTTACTTATTTTTGGACCGCAAAAACTGCCTGAACTGGGTGCTTCCATCGGTAAAATGATTACTGAATTTAAAAAAGCTGTGTCAAGTACTGAGGATCAGGAGAACAAGTGATGTATCAAACAATCGTCAAAGGGAATCGACTTTTTCAAGCGACTTCGACAGGTTACGGAGAGCCGATTACTACTTTTGGAACAACAGAACAAGGTGAAACGCCAGTCAGTTTGGTCGTCGTTGCCCTAGCTTCTTGTGTCACCATGTGTGTTCAGGGGTATTTTGCACGACGGCAGGGGAAGAAGGACTTGCCTGTCGAAGTCTCTGCAAGCTACAGCGAGACAGGATTTGATTTAAATGTTACTTTGGCAGAGCCCATTACGCCTGATTTAGAGACTGAATTAGAGGCTTACATCGCCGATAAGTGCCGTGTTAAGCAGTTGTTGCATCCTGACCTTATGGTTAATATCAGATTCATCACAGATGATGAATTAGCGCTAATAAAATAAAAAAGCTGGGACGTCCCGCCCAGTTTTTACATATTTAAAATTATGTCAACTATAATTTGTCCAAGGCATCTTTTTGTTCATCATTGACAATATGGGTATAAAGGTCTGTGACTTGAGTGTTGGCATGCCCCAGCTGGTGACTGACAAGAACTTGTGACTTGGTAGCATCATAGAGACGGGTGGCTAGCGTATGACGCAGTTTATGGGGAGTCACGCGAACCTTAAAATCAGCAGAATACTTGGCCACCATTTTTTCGATAGAAGAAGCGTCAATGCGGTTGGCTTTGCCTCGGTATTCCGATAAAAAGAAGGCTAGATCCGTTTTTTCTGCTCGGTAACGTTGCTTGCGAATGGCGACATAGGCTTCGAGATAGGGTTTGGCGAAGTTTGCAACATTGACCGCATCGCGCTTGCCGCCTTTTCGCGTCACTTCAATGACCATCATCTTGAGATTGACATCCTTGAGGTCGAGGTTGACCGCTTCAGATAGCCGCACACCAGAGGCCAAGAGTAAGGCTAGAATCGCCAAGTCCCGCTCCTTGTTTTTTCGGAAAGAAGAAGCAGCACGATTGGAGAGTTTGTGTTCGTACTCGGTGTTCACATAGTCGAGAAAGGCAGTCGTTTCATCACCTAAAAAGAGTTTTTGCTTGATATTTTCCGCACGAGAGGCTAAGGTCTCTCTTTTTTTCTGGGTGGAGACTTTTTTCATAACATTGCGGTAAAAATAAGGCTCCCCTTGTTCATTTTCAACCTCTTCCGTCAGGTATTTATAAAGGCTAGATAGAGCAGACAGAGTACGATTAATAGTCGTTTGAGAGACCCCCTGTTGGGTGGTATTAGCATTGAGCAGAGGACGTTCCCGTAAGTAAAGGATAAAGGCTTCAAGATCTTTTTTGGTTAAATGCTCCAGTGTATCCAAGGGGATATCTGCCAGCCGCTTGGCGCTGACCAAGTCTGTATCTTGCAACCACTCAAAAAATCGCCGGTATTCCTTCAGATACTCGTACAAGGTCGTAAAACTATAAGGAACAGCAAGCTTGGACTGATAATAGTCTAAGACATACCAGGGCATCATTCCTTTTAATTCCTCAATTTTTTCCAATAATAACTCACGTCGCATACATCACCTGTATCTTTCTATACCAGTAGTATAGCATAGAGAGATATATTTTTCAAGAAAATTATAGTTTTTCGGAAAGATGTAAGGTAAAAATTAGAGTAGGATGCGCTGACAATCTCAAGTATGAATTGTTTGCTCATCTCAACTCTATCTAGTTAATTGCTGTCTGTGTTTAAAAATGGTGCGTAGCCCTGATGTAATTTTTCCAAAAGTTTCATTTTTTCCTCTGGAGTGGCAAAGCTGGCCTCTAAAGCATATTCATTAAACCTTAAAAAATCTGCTATAGATACCCCAAAATAATCAGAAAATAATTGGTATTCTTTTGTTAAATTGGTGTCAGAAACTGTTCGGTTATCGGTGTTTATCGTCATTCGTACGCCTTTATCGTAGAAAATATGGTAAGGATATTCACTTAATTCAGAAATTGCTTTTGTTTGAAGATTGCTTGTTAAGCATAATTCAGCAGTTGCTTCTTTCGCAACAAAATCATCAAGAATCTCTGCTGATAAGGATAGAGCTGTCGCATGACCAAACCGTTTAATGCCTAGTTTCAGACCTTGTGCAATATTGTTAGCGCACCCGCATTCTCCAGCATGGAGGGTAAAAGGCAACCCTAGCGCCTGAGTATCTGTGATGATTTTTTCTAAAACACCAGTCGGAAAATCAGCCTCATTTCCAGCAAAGTCAAAACCAACTAGGCCTCGTGTCGCAAGACGACTAACTTCCTTAAACATGCGATAAGTTTCATCAAGATTTGACTGCCTCATCCCACAAGCCAAGGCTTTGACAACAATACCAAAATCATCTTGAGCCTGTTCAAAGCCATCTAAAACCGCTTCGACGACTTCTATGGCAGTCAACCCCTTAGCGGTGGACAGGGTTGGTGCGAAACGAATTTCGGCATAGATGACACCTTCTTTAGCGGCTTGCTGAGCCACATCATAGGCAGCAAATCTCAATGCTTTTTTAGTCTGTAACAAAGGAAGAATAGTATCAAAAGTCCTTAGATAATCATTAAGGCTACTAATATCTGAGGGAGCTGTGACAAGTCTTTTTAACTCCTCATCGCTTTCTGGAAGACTGATATCGGCCCAACGGGCTAGTTGACGAATGGCTGAGAATGATAGGGAACCATCCAGATGGCAATGTAGCTCGGCTTTAGGTAGTTGTTGAATATCCATCTATAATACACCTTTTTCATTCGGATTTTATCAATTATAACTGATAAAAAAATAAAAGTCAACTATTTTATTAATTAAAAAGTGCATGATTAAAAAACACCTTTTGTTTCTGTCAATCGCAGATCAAAAGGTGTGAGTTTGATTATCTTATTTACGTTTCTTCTTAGCTTTTTTCATCTTATTCACTTGACGTTTCATAGCGGATTTCATGGCAAATTCACCAATTTTCCCTTTGAGACCGCCGCCAAACATATCCGACATAGATGGCATAGCACCGCCCCCCATCATATCGCTGAGGGAAGACATATCCATACCACCAAAATCAGGCAGACCACCCCCCATATTTGGGAGGTTTTTCGGCAGATTGTTGGGATTGATACCCATCTGCTTCATCATTTGAGTCATATCCCCATTCATCATTCCCTGCATCATGACCTTAGCTTGGTTAAAATCTTTGATAAACTTGTTAACCTCAACAAAGCTATTGCCTGAACCGCTAGCAATACGGCGACGACGGCTCGGTGTCAGTAAGTCTGGATTTTCCCGTTCTTCAGGGGTCATGGATGAGACAATGGCGCGTTTTCTAGCGATTTCGCGCTGGTCAACCTTGAGATTAGCAAGTGCCGGATTACTAGCCATACCTGGTAGCATTTTAAGTAGGTCTTCCATTGGGCCCATGCTTTGTACCTGATCCAGCTGATCGATGAAATCATTAAAATCAAAGGTATTTTCCCGCATTTTTTCAGCCAATTCTAACGATTTTTTCTCATCATATTCGGCTGAAGCCTTCTCTATCAAGGTTAAGAGGTCCCCCATCCCTAAGATACGACTGGACATGCGGTCTGGGTGGAAGGTTTCTATGTCAGTAATTTTTTCACCGATACCAGTGAACTTAATCGGCTTACCAGTAATGTGGCGGATAGACAAGGCGGCACCGCCGCGAGTATCACCATCAATTTTGGTTAAAATGACCCCTGTGATGTCTAACTGGTCATTAAATTCACGAGCAACATTGGCGGCCTCTTGACCAATCATGCTGTCAACAACCAGCAAAATCTCATTTGGCTGAGCTAGTGCCTTGACATCACGTAGCTCCTCCATAAGCTTCTCATCAATCTGCAACCGACCTGCCGTATCGATGAGGACGTAGTCATTGCGATTTATCTGCGCCTGCTTGAGACCTTCTGCTACGATTTGAACCGCAGGGACCTCTGTCCCCATATCAAAAACAGGGACATTGATTTGCTGACCTAAGGTTTTAAGTTGGTCAATGGCAGCTGGACGATAAATATCCGCTGCAATCATCAGTGGGCGAGCGTTTTCTTCTTTGATGAGCTTGTTTGCTAGCTTGCCAGCAAACGTGGTTTTACCAGCCCCCTGCAAACCAACCATCATGATAATCGTTGGGATTTTTGGTGATTTGTTAAGATTAGCTGTTTCAGAACCTAAAATAGTTGTCAGCTCTTCGTTGACAATTTTGACAATTTGCTGGCTGGGATTGAGCGTGTCGATGACTTCGTGACCAATGGCTCGCTCACGAACTTTTTTGATAAAGTCCTTAACGACAGGAAGAGCAACGTCAGCTTCTAAGAGAGCCAGACGAATTTCCTTAGTGACTTCTTGAACATCTTTTTCATTCAGCTTTTTCTTACCACGCAGGTTTTTGAAAACGCCCTGCAAGCGTTCGGTTAAACTTTCAAATGCCATAAAACATTACATAAAATAAATTATGTAAACCTCCTTTTGTCTGTGTTTTTGATGTAAATTTTGATTTTTTTACATAAATAAAGTTACGTAAAAATCATTCACGGTTATCGATACTGCTGAGGATGGCTAGTCGCTCTTGTAGAAACTCCTCCTCTGGATAGCGCTCTGCTATTTCTTCAAAAATCTGGGAACGAACGATGTAATCAGAGTACATATGGAGCTTCATCTCATAATCTTCTAAGATTTTCTCTGTCCGCTTGATATTGTCATAAACAGCCTGCCGACTAACCTGAAACTCCTCTGCAATCTCTGCTAAACTATAATCATCGGCATAGTAAAGCTCGATATAGTTCATCTGCTTATCTGTTAACAGCGCTGCATAGAACTCAAACAAGGCGTTCATTCGGTTGGTTTTTTCAATTTCCATAGGTTTATTATAGCAGATTTTCCCTTGTTTTAATAGCATTTTCTATTAGGAAATACTATGTTTTTGCGTAATTATAATTATGTAAAAAGAGTTGGAAAGTATACCAACTCTAACCTTATCATGTAAACCGTAGTTAATTCTAATTTTTTTCTGCTTGTTTAGCTTCTTCTGCCTCTTTTTTGATTTTTTCAGTCATGAGTTTGGTGACTTTGCTGATTGAAACGATTTTGACAATAGAAAAAGCTACTAAAACAATAATAATAATTAGCTCAATGGACATGTTGCCTACCTTTCTAATTGCCATTATAACCTTTTCATAAACTAAAGGCAAGTCTAGTGACATTTTTAAGAAAATAGCGTATAATAAGGCTATTACTAAAGGAGAATCGTATGAAAACTGATCATTTACGAAAAAGTAACAACGTCGAAGACCGACGTGGGCAATCAGGTTCATTGTCAGGCGGGAACTATGGAAGACAAGGTGGCATGTCTGGTGGTAACATTTTACTACCACTATTATTTTCACGCATGGGCTGGAAGGGTAAATTACTTCTTCTCTTGCTTTTACTGGTCTTTGCTGGGGGAGGAATGGGGAATCTTCTGGGCGGAGATACTGGCTACTCTTCCTACCAATCAACTCAAGTTGGGACGCCAGCCAGTGATGTGACTGATGACGAAGCTGAATTTGTTAGTAAGGTTCTGGCATCGACAGAGGACTTTTGGACAGAAGAATTCCGTCGCCATGGTCAGACCTATAATGCGCCGAAGTTGGTCTTCTATACCGGACAAACACATACAGCTTGTGGAGTCGGACAGGCATCTTCTGGACCATTTTACTGTTCAGCTGATCGAACTGTCTATTTAGATATTTCTTTCTATCGTGAATTAACGACAAAATACCGTGCCAAGGGTGATTTTGCGATGGCCTATGTCATTGCACATGAAGTCGGTCATCATGTGCAGAATGAGTTAGGGATCATGAATCAATACGCACGTTCACGTCAAGGGATGTCTGAAAAGCAAGCTAATGAACTAAACGTTCGCTTAGAATTGCAGGCTGATTATTATGCAGGCGCTTGGGCAAAATATGTTGATGGTCTAGGCTATCTTGATGTCGGCGATATTGAAGAAGCGATGGCTGCTGCTCATGCAGTTGGAGATGATACCTTGCAAAAAGAAGCTTACGGGCGAGTGGTGCCTGATAGTTTCACACATGGGACATCTGAGCAGCGTAAACGCTGGTTTGACCGTGGCTACCAGTATGGTGATATTGAACATGGTGACACCTTTAACGCTCTAACATTATAATCGAAAAAATCCATTCTGAATAAGTTCAGAATGGATTTTTAATTGTTCTGACAGTTAGGACAAATCCCGTAGAGGAGAAACTGTTCCTTGCTGATTTTATAACCAGTCGCCGATTGGGCAGTCTGTTTGAAAATCGAAACATCTGCATCCATGATATCCGCAATTTTGCCGCAAGACTCACACACAACGTGCAAGTGCTCGTGACCTAAAAAGTCAAAATAAGTCGTGTTATCGTTAGAAAGTTTGAGTTCAGAGACAAATCCCGCTTCCACTAATACCCTCAAGTTATTATAAACGGTCGCCAGGCTCATTCCAGGAATCATAGGGAGTAGGTCTTGATAAATTTGCTCAGCACTAGGGTGATGCGCTGCGGCAATCATATAACGGGTGACAGCTTTTCGCGTTTCTGTAATCCGTATCTGCTTGCTCTTAAGGTGTTCAATAACATGAGCATAGGCATTTTCCTGATCCGGTCTTAACAAAGGTTGCTCTAGCATCAGCTCCTCCTTTTCAACTACTTCTTCTATTATAACAGATTTTATAGTTCAGGTGCCGAATTTGGCTCATTTTTGAGTAAGATTCCTTCATAATGCTGATAAAAATCCAACTTCACTTGAATAAAGTGCTGCATATCATTGAGTAACTGAAAGAGTAAGGCTCGATTTTCAAATGCTAATCGTGTCTGAGGCAGTTCTCGTTTACGGAAAGAAATCAAGAAATCATCAATATCCTTAAGCAGCTGATAACCCGAATTTTTTTCACTAATTTGTTGGGCTGTTTCTGAAAATAGCTGAGCTAAAATAATGCTCTCTGGAGAAGATTCCTTGAGTCCGTTGATGAGCTTTGCCATTCGTTTTAGAATAGTCGCTTGCATCCGTCTCATTTCAAAATAATGGACATCATAATTGGTTTGATGGAAGATTTGGTTATGACGTTCTTGATAAACCAGCTTCAGGGCAGTTTCTAAAAGCTGTTCCAGCTCGATGACAAGCAAGCCTTCGTTAATACCGTTGCCTGACAGGAGAAAAGCCTCGAATCGTCGCATAATCACTCGCAACTGATCCTCAACCTGCTGACGGTATTGGGCGATAGCTGTTGCTTTTGAGGGCATGTAGAGATTAACCACTAAAGCAAGCCCAGTCCCGATGCCAAACAGAGCCAATTCATTTAACAAAAGCTGGAACGTTACTTGCCCTTCTTGAAAAAGATGAAGAACAAGGACAGTACTTGGCGCAATCCCTTTGTCAAGTTTCCAATAAAATGCTGAGGGCAAATAGAGCACCAGAAAAGAGGTTAAGCTAAGTTGTGAGAAACCTAGTATCGAAAAAATAAAGCTAGCTAGAAACAGACCCAACAAATTCGCCAGCAATCGCTCCTTTGCGACAAGTAAAGAGGTACGTCTCGTATCTAACACACTAAGTAAAGCGATAACACCAGCTGAATTAGCGTACAGCAAACCAAATTGATGGGCTAAATAGATCGCAAAACTAGTAGCAAGGACAAGCTTTATTGATTTTTGAACAATTGACATATCAGACCTACTTAATCAAATCAGAAGTGCAAAAAGCCAGTAGATAAATAAGTATCTAACTGGCTACTAGCGGTTTAGATTATTGTACTGTACGTACACGCATTGTGTTGGTTGAACCAGCCACACCTACAGGAACTCCAGCAACGATAATGATGTTGTCACCTGCTTCGACAAGACCTTGTTCGATTGCAACTTTTTCAGCCAATTCAAACATGTCATCAGTTGATTTTGGCTTGTCTGTAACAACTGGGATAACACCCCAGTTGAGCATGAGGCTCTTTTGAACAAGTTCAGTAAATGTCACTGCGAGAATATCAGCATTTGGGCGGAATTGGGAAATAGCACGTGCAGTATGACCAGTTTCTGTCACAGTTACAACAAGTTTAATGTCCATTGAGTTAGTTGCATCTTTTACTGCTGACGCGATGACATCTGTCTTAGAATCACGGTGGTAAGCGTCAGATGACAAGCGTCCATATTCATTAAGAAGGTGTTGGGCATTCTTATTGATAGTTGCCATGGTACGAACCGCTTCAACAGGGTATTTACCATTTGCAGACTCACCAGAAAGCATGGTTGCATCGGTACCATCGATGACAGCGTTGAAGACGTCTGATACTTCTGAACGTGTGGCACGTGGTTTTTCAGTCATGGTTTCAAGCATGTTAGTTGCGGTGATAACTGGTTTACCAGCAGCGTTACATGCTGAAATGATTTGTTTTTGGTAAACAGGAACCATCTCAAATGGTACTTCGATACCCATATCACCACGAGCTACCATGATACCGTCTGAGGCTTCAAGAATCTCTTCAAGGTTCTCGATACCTTGTTGGTTTTCGATTTTAGAAATTAGTTGCACATGCTCATTGCCAGTCTCGCGAAGGATATTACGAACTTCTTCAACATCTTTAGCCGTACGAACAAATGAGATAGCAATGTAGTTGAGACCTTGCTCAAGACCGAAACGAATATCCGCGTTGTCACGTTCAGCAAGAGCAGGGAAAGGAATTTTGGTGTAAGGGATGTTAACACCTTTTTGTTTTTCGATCTTGCCATCATTTTCGACACCAACGATAAATTCACGGGTATCCTCATCTTTTGCGATGACAGTCAAACCAAGTTTACCATCGTCAACTAAAATTTGGTTTCCTACAGCAACATCATCAAAAATATCAAGAGCACCTGCAACGTTGAGGGCGATGACATCACGTGTTGATTTGATACCTTGTTTAGTAGCGACACGCAACTGGTCACCAGTTTTGTAATCATAGCCCTTAGCATCGTCAGCAAAAAGTTCTGTACGGATTTCAGGACCTTTAGTATCAAGCAGGAAACCAACTTTTCTGCCTGCGATTTCTTCTGCACGACGCACAGTTGCCATACGAGCGCCTTGCTCAGCGTGGTCACCATGAGAGAAGTTGAAACGGAAGACGTTAGCACCTTCTTTAATTAGCTGAGCGATAATCTGAGCTGATGCTTCAACATCAAGCTCACCAGCCCAATAACCTTCTTCACCGAAGCGTTTGCCACCACGGATTTCAACTGCAGGACCAAGGGTTGAGACAATTTTTACACGTTTATTCATTTGTGAGGATACTCCTTTTTGTTTTACGATAGATTAGTGCGCTAAGTCACGGTTAAGGGCTGCAAAGTCCAGACGTGCCTTGTGTGGGTTATTAACGACGATATTGCCGTCTTCAGTCAAGCTGAACAGGGCACCTTCTTCTGCTGTACCAAGGATTGGGCTTTCAACCAATTCTTCGTTGCGAACACCGACAGCAAGACCACCACGACCAGCTTTAAGCAACTCAACAGCATGAGCTCCCATCCATGAAGCAAGAACACGGTCACGCGGCGTTGGGTTACCTCCGCGCAGGATATGACCAAGGTCTGTCACCCGAAGGTCACTTGTATCACCAGCTGCTTTTAGTTGCTCTGCAAAATCTTCTGCTCGCATCACCCCTTCAGCTAAGACGATAATGTGGTGATTTTTTCCTTTTTTCTCATACCCATCACGAATATTAGCAACAACATCATTGATGTCGTACTCTTCTTCTGGGATAATGATTTGGTCAGCACCTGAGGCGATACCAGACCAGAGAGCAATATCACCGGCGTTGCGTCCCATAACTTCAACCACAAAGGTACGTTTATGACTAAATGAGGTGTCGCGAATTTTATCCAAGGCTTCTGTCGCAGTATTAACAGCTGTATCAAAACCGATAGTAAAATCTGTACCGACAATGTCATTGTCAATTGTGCCAGGAACACCGATAGCTGGGAAACCATGTTCTGTTAAACGCATAGCACCATGATAAGAACCGTCACCACCGATAACAACAACACCTTCGATACCGTGTTTTTTCAGTTGCTCGATTCCTTTGAGTTGGCCCTCTAATTCCCTAAACTCAGGGTAGCGCGCAGACTGGAGGAAGGTACCTCCACGCGTTAAGCGATCAGACACCCCGCGAGCGTTCAGCGGGAAAATGTCTCCCTCAACCATGCCTTTGTAACCACGGTTAATACCATAGACCTCCATACCTTCGACAATCGCCTTACGAACGACGGCACGGACAGCAGCGTTCATACCAGGTGCGTCACCACCACTAGTTAAAACAGCAATACGTTTCATTTGTAACTCCTTTTCTAGGAAAATAACCAACTGTCAACCAGTTGACTCAAAATCAATTTGACTTATCTATTATAGCACAGTTAGAAAAAAATGTAATGAATAGTATCAAAATTTTATCGAAAAATCGTTTTCATAACAAGAGGTTTTAGTTCCTCAATCAGTGCAAGCGTTTTTTGCACTCGTGGCTGTTTTAGCTGAAGCGTTTTCTTAGTGTCCTCATAGTGTAGAACGACAGGATAATTACCAGGATGTTCTGTTAAAACAGCTAAAATTGCCTTGTCTTGGTCATGGTTAGACAGTTGAATCCAGCACTTTTCCGTGACAGGCTGATGCAACTGGGAGAGAATCATCTGCAAGTTCCCATTTCGCTCCTGCAAACGCCCCGTCATCAGGTAGATTTGCCCTTCCACTAACTGCTGCTGGTACAACTGATAAGTTTCTGGGAAAAGGGTCACATCCAATTGTTGCTTGGTATCTGTTACGGTGGCAAAAGCCATTTGTTGCCCGTTCGTTTTTGTCCTAATGACGCGAAGTCTCATCAGTTGAACGAGAATGGTGGCTTGGCTATTAACAACTAGCTCAGATAAAGGGATGAAATTACCCTGTTCTTGTTTGCTAATGGTGACAAGAGGGTGTGGACTAATGCCAACACCTAACAAGTCAATTTCTAGCTGATACTTCTCTGATGGGCTGTAATCCTCAGCAGTCAGCCAACTGTAGGAACTATCCGAAAATAGGCTACCTAGTTCGGTGACAAAGGTGAAGAGGTGGCTTAGGTTGGAGATGATTTTACGACGATTGCGATCAAATTGGTCAAACAGTCCGACCTGCACCATAGGCTCTAGTAGCTCAGTTTTGTGGTACTTGACAGGTAGACGGGTGATAAAATCTTCTATGCTTTCGAAGGGCTGACTCGCTCTGCTTTCAAGAATCCAGTAAGCAAGTTCTCTTGGCACTGCCCGTAGGTGACGTAACCCAAGTGTAATCGTCTGCTCTGCTATTTTGTCATAGTAAGGAACCGTGTTTATCGAGAGTCGTCCCAGCTGAAAGCCTGCGGCTAGTGCATCGTCAATGTAATCGGCGTTCGAGTAATTGAGCATGACATCGTAAAAAACGGCTGGGTAGTGGGCCTTAAAATAGCAGAGCTGAAAAGCTAATGCTGAATAAGCAAAGGCGTGGCTTCGGTTAAAACCGTATCCTGCAAATTTTGCCATCATTTGATAAAGGCGTTTTGCTGTGTCTAGGTTGCGGCCAAGTGTAGCCGCGCCTTGGAGGAATTCTGCCTCCATCTTGTCCATTTCAGCCTTATCTTTTTTCGACATAGCACGCCTTAGCAAATCGGCTTTTCCAAGGCTAAAGCCAGCATAGGCCTGGGCAATCTGCATCACCTGCTCCTGGTAAAGCATGATACCATAGGTTGGTGCTAGAATCGGTGCGACCACATCATCGATTAAATCAACGGCTTCTCTTCCTTCTCGTCGCTTGATAAAATTATCGATGTAATCACTGGCCCCTGGACGATTGAGACTGGTCGTTGCGACAACATCTTCAAATCGTCTTGGCCTAATTCGTTTCAACAGGCTAATAGCCCCAGCTTGTTCAAATTGAAAAATGCCCTTGGTCCGACCTTGGGCAAACAGTGCCAAGGTTGCTGAGTCTTCTAGGTCAATAGCTGCAATGTCAATCGTAACACCTGTCTCTTCCTTGACTTTTTCTGCCATTTTTTGAACAAAGGTCAAATTTCTTAAGCCTAAAAAATCCATTTTCAAGAGGCCATTTGCTTCGATGGCAGGAGCATCATACTGCGTGATGAACATCTCCTCTCCATTTTTGAGGGGAATATGGTCTGTAAGCTCATCGTCACTCATCACGATACCAGCCGCATGGATAGAGGTCTGACGTGGCTGTCCTTCAATCCTCTTGGCGATAGCGAAAGCCTTTTGGTATTCGGGCTTACTGTTGATGAGCTGTCGAAAGCTGATATTGTTCTCGTAAGCGCTGGCTAATGTGTCTCTGAAACCGATTTTCTTCGTTATGTTGGTTAATTCGTACTCAGGCGTTCCGAAGCGTTTGAAAACATCACGAATAGCTTGCTTGGCACCAAATGTTGAAAAAGTGACAATTTGAGCGGTGTGCTGACTGCCATAACGATCACGGACATAGCGTAGAAACTCACTACGATAAAGGTCAGGCAGGTCAATGTCAATATCTGGCATGCTGTAACGTTCGCGATTGAGGAAACGTTCAAACAGTAAATGATTAGCCACGGGGTCAATACCAGTGATGTCTAGGGCGTAAGCGACAAGACTGCCAGCTGCAGAACCTCTTCCCATACCCATATAATAGCCTTGATGACGTCCGAAACGGAGCAAGTCCCAAACAATAAGAAAGTAATCATCAAAGCCCATGTCGTGGATAACGGACAACTCTTCATCTAATCGATTGCAGTAAAGGGGCTGCCAGAGATTTTTTGAACGCAGTCCTTGTTCTGAACGATCACGCAATTCTTCATGGGCAGGGCGGTTTCGGTTAAACCGCGGTAGTTTTAGGGCTGTATCAAACTGATAATCGATACCTGTCACCAAATGTTCGAGGTTTTCCAAAGCTTCAGGAAATCTCTGCCTGAACTGCTCGGTCATCTGTTCAGCAGGATAGAGCAACTGATGAGAGGTTGGCTGCGGAATATCTCGCAAAGGTAGATTATCACGGATAGCATGCAAAACGCGTAATTCCTGCGTCTCTTCTTCGCGGAAGTAACGAACAGTTTGCAGGGCGAGCAGTGGCCGATTAAACACTTTTTGCGGACTATCTAAAAAAACACCGATAAAGGCATGATGGGGCAAGTCCAGTTTTTCAATACCCTCTTGGTAGGGGACAACAACAGCAACATCATCAGTTTCTGGCAGGTCAGGGACAACATCATCAGTTAGGCGCTGACTGGAGTATTTGAGCAAGATTTTGTAGCCTGCTGTATTCCTAGCAATGAGATAAATTGGCAATTCCAGCCCAGCAATCGCTTGCTGGACTTCAATCCCTAGAATGGGTTGCAAGCCAGCAGCTTCAGTCTGACGAATAAAATGATAAGCTGCGTAGAGGTTCTCCTTGTCCATGATACCAATGCTCTGATAGCCCAAAGCTTTAGCTGTACTAATGTAGGTTGGCAAATCGATCAAACTATCTAAAAATGAGTAGACTGTCTTTGTGTCTAAGGGTACAAACATTCTAACCTCCTCAAAACTTGTGGCAGTAGTTTTTCTGGGAACAACTACTACTTGATGCTTATGTCTATTATACTATTTTATAAAAGAGTTTTCACTTGACAAATCTAAGTTTTTTTCGCATGATTAGAATAGTACAAACTAATGCTTGAGAAATCGAGAGTGTGGCAAACGTTACAGCCTTCCATGTTATTGTTATTAAATCAACGAGACACAATGGTTAGGGGTAATTTTTATCAGCTTTGTTGGATGTTGAGTTTTCCCTCCACCGTTCTAGTAGGTACTTTAGTGTTGAAAAACACGGCTGAGTCCCTCAATCCCTACGGACTTTAAAGGTCAATCATCTTGATTGACGGAACAACTCGTTAAATGCGCTAGTCTCAGCAACCTAAAAACAATGGTTGAACTAGGCAAAGCAGGACGACAACATCAACTGCTGATAAATGACTGATTGAGTTTCACCTTCATCTCATTTATTAGATAGGAGATAAACTAACAGACCCTTTGGGTCGTTGAAGCGAAAGGAGAAAGATTATGGTCTGGACATTTGACGAAAGATCGCCCATTTATTCACAAATTGTGCAAGAAATCAAGCTACAAATTGTTAGCTACCAAATAAAGAGTGGCGAGCAGCTACCAACGGTGCGTGATTTTGCAGAAAAAGCTGGTGTGAATCCTAACACCATGCAGCGTGCTTTTACAGAATTAGAACGCGAGGGTTTGGTTTATGCCAAGCGGACATCTGGACGTTTTGTAACTGATGATCAGGAACTCATCGACCAAAAACGTCACGAGCTCGCTGCAAATGAAATTGCAACCTTTATCAAAAAAATGCTGACCCTTGGTTTTAGCGAGAAGGACATCACTTCTGAGATTAAAGCCTATCTCAAAGAAACTAAAGGCTAAGAAATTTTCCAAAAAGAGTGGAGACTAACTACTTATCTTAGCGATAATGTTAGGAATAAGTAATAGCATCCCCTTTACCTCAATGCCGCTACTCGTTTACCTCTATACGATAAGAAGATAAGGAGACTGACAATGACGCACTTATTGCACCTACATCACCTCAGTAAATCATATGGCAATCACCAAGCCATCAATGACTTGAACTTGACGATTGATGCTGGAAAAATTATCGGTCTATTGGGACCGAATGGAAGTGGGAAAACAACCCTCATCAAACTCATCAACGGTCTGTTGCAGCCAAGTTCTGGTGAGTTGCTTGTAGATGGTCAACGCCCTTCGCCAGCAACCAAAGCTATCGTATCCTATCTGCCAGATACCACTTACTTACGAGACAACATGAGGGTATCAGACCTCTTAACCATGTTCAACGATTTTTATAGTGATTTTGACCATGGCAGAGCGATAACCTTGTTGGCTGACCTTGACATTGACCAGACTAGTCTCTTGAAAAACCTGTCCAAAGGAAACAAGGAAAAAGTTCAACTGATTCTTGTGATGAGCCGTCGCGCTAAACTTTATGTGCTTGATGAACCAATTGGTGGGGTTGACCCTGCTGCGCGTGATTATATTTTGCGCACCATCATCAACAATTATAGTCCTGACAGTTCTGTCATCATCTCTACTCATCTCATCAGTGATGTCGAGCCGATTTTAGATGAGGCCATTTTCATCAAAAAAGGGGAACTCATCCTACAAGGCAACACAGATGACCTACGAACTGAGCATGGGAAATCAATTGATGCCCTCTTTCGTGAGACATTCAGAGTTTAGGAGGATACTATGTTTGGAAAACTCATCAAATATGAAATTAAAGCTGCAGGGAAATGGTATCTGTTGCTCTATCTGGCAACCTTAATCATTTCACCAATTTTTGGATTTGTTACCAGGGCTTGGCTCGACAATACCTTAGAATACTCAGAAAGTATCTTTTCCTTACAGGATCATCTCTACTTTCTTGCTTTACTAACGATTATCGCTCTAACCATCGGTTTAGGACTTGCCACTCTGTTTTTAGTCATCAACCGCTTCTATAAAAACATTTATGGGCGCGAGGGCTACCTAACGTTAACCTTGCCGGTGTCAAATCATCAGATTATTCTATCTAAATTAACGGCGGCATTTTTCTGGATGACTGCCTCATCAGCAACAGTAGTCTTGGCTTTCTTCTTTTTCATTGCACCATTAATTGATTTACCAAATCTCTTGGTGCTATTGCCAAACCTCTTGACCCAACTTTCTCAGTATGTTTCAATTCCCCTACTTCTGCTGGTGGTCATCGTCAGCCAGTTAGCAAGTATTTTACTGATTTATTTGGCGATTTCCATCGGTCAACTCTTTCAGAATCGGCGTGGGCTGATGAGTGTTGTCGCTTATTTTGCCCTTTATATTCTGATTAGTTTCTTGTCAAGTTTTATCTTGCCAGAGTTAAACAGTGATACAGGATTATTATTCGATAATAGTTACCTTATTTTTGTACTCTTGACATCAGCTGTTCAGGGTGTAGGATGCTACTTGGCGACAAACTATATCATGACCAAGCGGTTGAATATTCAGTAATGTCATAAAAACTGCCCCAAGACTTAGTCTTGGGGCAGTTTTTATTATGTCTAACTCTTAGGATACAGTTCACCATATCAAGAGACTGGAGCAAACTAAAAAAATTAATGTTAGACCTCGGAATCAATAAAAAATTACCGTTCTTGTTTTTTCAAACCTAGTAGTCCTAAACTTACTGAAACTAAACCTACGACAGCCACAATTATTGATGAAGTACTGTTCGTCCGAGGGAGACTTGCCGATTTATCGGCAGTTTTCCCTTCAGTTGCTATTTGGGACATGGGAGATTTCACACTTTGGTGCATCATCTCTCGAGTAAGCTCTTTAGCTGGGGGACTAGCTATTGCCATATCGGAACCATTTTTTAATAAGCCAGATATCTTAGTCAGATCATCTGATTCTGATGGTAACTCTGAAAAAATTGGTTTGTCAGATGAGGTTTCAGAACCAATTTGGGGAATGTTAACATCAGGCGTACCTATTTCAACGATTGGAGACTTACCCAAATCTGGCTGAGTTTTTAGTGAGTCTGAAGTTTCAGGGGAGATTTCAGGAGCGGTTGTAGATTCGTTTTTTGGAACATCAACGTCAGACGTACCTATTTCAACGATTGGAGATTTACCCAAATCTGGCTGAGTTTTTAGTGAGTCTGAAGTTTCAGGAGAGATTTCAGGAGCGGTTGTAGATTCGTTTTTTGGAACATCAACGTCAGACGTACCTGTTTCAACGATTGGAGATTTACCCAAATCTGGCTGAGTTTCTGATGAAATAAATGGCTCAATTGGTTTCATCTGAAATTCTGTCAAGAAAACCTTAATGTCAAACAACTGACCACTGAAGTTAACACCATTTCCAAAACGACTTGTAAAACCTTGGTTAACCTCCACTCTATCGTAACGATAACGTTCAGAATCAACAGACTCCAAAGCTCGACGAATCACAGCATCAATGGTATCAGTCCCAATGTAATCTGAAGAGGATATCTGATCTCCATTAGCATACACCCCAACATCAAAAGCTGCTCGGTAACTGTTAACATCATCATACAAGGTTCCACTTGGAACAAATCCTGTATTTTCCTCAGGTAATGGTAATTCTGAATCACGTTTGACACTAACTTTATATTCTCTACGAATACTTTCTTTAGTGTAATTACCAACTGTTGTTGCTGAACGTTGTTCAGACACAAGTAAGTGACTACCCTCAGTCAAACTCATTTGATTTTCTAGAGAATAAGCTGCGATTTTCTCAGTCACTTGAGAAGCATAATCTTCTCCATTGATTGTAAAGCGGAATAACTCTCTTCCAGTTCCCTCATCAACGACTACCACTAAATTAACCACATCACGCTCAATCAGATCTACCGAAGTATCTGGTAATTCAGGACTGGTTACTTCTACTGGTGCATCCGGTAATTCAGGTTTATCAACCTCTTCTGTACTATCAGGATTAGGTGTTGCATTTGACGGGGGCGTTGTGACCGTTTCTATTGGTTGGCTAGGTTTCCCAATGACAATTGTTAGGGGTTCAATTTTATTAGTCTCATATTCTGAACTAGAGTAAGTAACTTCATTTTCAACCGTATCTCTTAAACTAATCCAACTAAGAGTATAATGGTCGCTTGGTCGAGTTAATGGGATATTAATAGGAATTTCAACAACGTAATGACCATTAGGTAACTGATGAAATTGAGAAGAGTCATAAATACCGTTACCCAGAGAGTGTGTGTTTGATTCATTTCTAAAGCTGACATAAGCACTTGATAAGGCTGATTCATCGCTAACTTCAACTTGGACAGAAATCGTTTCCCCTGCTCTATATTCGGTCTTATCAGTACTAATCGAAATAAGATGCGGGGCATTCCTATCTGTAACAGTACCAGTAATTGTCAGCTCTAGTGCTTCCA
>NZ_KB904183.1:32224-103718 GCF_000380025.1 Streptococcus entericus DSM 14446 | reverse complement strand
CGCCTTGGTCAGTACCTGAAGTGTCACCCTCGTTGGTCTCGGTGTTACCGCCTTCGTCAGTATCTACATCGCCTGGCTGACTATTAGAATCTGAACTGCCTTGATCGGCGCCAGTATCGCCACCTTGGTCGGAACTTCCGTCATTTGGCTGGTCATCAGAATTTGAGTCATCTTGCCCATCACCATTATTTTGGTCATCGCCTGGAATTGGGTTGGTATCAGTTGAATCGCCTGGGTCTGCACCGGTGTGTTCGTCTTGGTCAGTACCTGAAGTGTCACCCTCGTTGGTATCGGTGTTGCCGTCTTCGTCGGTACCTACGTTGCCATTTTGGTCGGAACTTTCATCGGACTGGTCATCTGAATCTGAGCCAACTTGGTCACCACCATTATCTTGGGTACCACCTGGGGTTGTATTGGTGTCAGCTGAATCACCCGGTGTGCCTGAGTCTTGACTCGCATCACCTGACTGACTATCAGAATCTGAATGATCTTGGTCGGTGGTATTCCCTGAATCCTGACCAGTATTTTCATTTCCTGACTGATTATCGACATCTGAATTTCCTTGATCTTCTCCGTCGGCTGGAGATGTTCCCTCATCCGTGTCTGTATCAGGTTTTTCAACTTTTTGAAGTTGGTCGAGGACAGTTGCGAGGTGGTTGATTTGGTTTTGTGTCAACAAGTTCTGAACGGTCAGAGTAGCAAATGTTTGCTCAAGACCTGCAATCTGCTCATCATCTTCTCCAAGTCTTTCCTTGGCTGCAGCCAAGGCAGTTGTCCAAGGGTTCAAATCGTCTGGTTGATTCCTTGGGACAACCAAGCCAAGCTTAAATTCTGCAGCAGAGACAAACTTATTAGTTTCGCTCTCACGGTTTCCGTAGGTTTCGGTAGCTGTAAAGATAATCTGCTTGGTCAAAATTTCACGACCAAAGTCTACTCGTTTGGTTCGGCTATCATTTGTCCAATCGGCAATAGCAAAGCTGTGACGTTCACCAGAGCTATCCACAATAACGAGATCACCTGCTTTGACACGACCGTTAGCCCCACTAGGACGTGGCACATAATCCAAATGAGTCACTGCAATCGGCTCTTTCAGCGTAGCCGTTGCTGGCTGACCAAAACCACTACCGTTCCAAGCTGAGTGCCAGATGGTACTTGGGTTGCCATCAAATGCCTTCCAGAGGTTCTCATTTTGACCTGGTTGCTCGCTAGCCACCGCAGACTCTATATCCTGTGTTGATACCGCCACTTTGTGACTGACCAGACCTGCTTGGGCGCGAGCTGCTTGGGCAATTAAGCTTTGTGCATCTTCAACGCTCAGCCCTTGACCCAAAGCAGCCATCAAGCTGACAACAGCATCCTTATAAGGCACCAAGGTCTCTTTGGTGTAAGTCTCGTCTGTTACTGGCAAATGACGTTTGATAGCCTCATCCAAGATTAAATCAGCGGTCACTTCGATTTCCTCAATGCGCAGGTTATCCAAAATAAAGTCATTATAGCCACGGAAGTTGGCATTGCCACCAGATTCACCCTTGGTATCGCCACCTCGAGCAGTTGAGAAGATACCAATCCAGCTCTGACCTGAATCGCTACCGTTAATCACATAGCTGGCTCGACCAGCACGATCGCTGTTTTCCCAAGTATTTTTCAATGGGTGAAGAGTCAGCTGGTCTGGACTACGGTACTCACCCTCACCGATAGCAAAGGCATAGGCATCATCAGAACCTGCTTCATAATCAAAGCTGACACGATAGGTCTTGCCCGCTTCAAAGGCAAAGTTCTGTGGAATGGTTTGGTAAACCAGACGACTACGTCCAACAAGACCATTGGTCTTCAGAGACCAGTTGCCATCAATCACATCAGAAATTTTCTTGCCATTCCAGCCACGTTGAGTATAAGGTTCATTCTTTTCAGAGAGGTGGGTACGGTTGTCCTCAACCCCTTCAATACCACCGATGACAAATGGGAAAATTCCTTGTGGCACATGCTCAAAGTCTTGGAAGAAGACCTTGGTCTTGCTGAAATCATGTCCACTACCGTACATGTTTGAACCATTTTCAAAGACACGCACCTCATCAAAGTAAACCTTACTTTCGCTGGCTTCATTTTCACCCTTACGAGTCAAAGTGAGTGTGACGTTTGACACATCATCACCTGTGGTGAAGAAAACATAAAGGTTTTGGAAGTAACTCTTATTGTCAACGGTCGCATTTCGCTCCAGAGTGTTGTGAGCATAGGCTTTGACATAGTTCAGAGCAATGGACTGATTGGTCTGGTTGCTGATCACCTTGTCGCCTGTATTGACCGTCAGGACTGCATCTGAGGTGCTACGGTTATCCACACCGACATAGACCGCATAGGCTGTATTTGGTTTGAGGTCAGTCAAGCGTTGAGAAACAGTGATATCGCTGGTGCTTGATGAGAGAGCCAGCATTGGGTTGTCTCCTTGAGACCGCTCGATTTGCGCTTTGCTGCTATCGCTCACTGTCCACGGAGACAGACTACCACTGTTGAACCCTTGGTCAACAATGTGCATGCCCTCACTCCACTTGACGTCTTTATTGGTCTGCGGACTGCGGTAAAGCACATAAGCTGTGTTAGCTGGCACATCAATGGTTACACGCCCATTTTGCACGGTCAAACGTTGCTCGTCAACCTTACCTGTATCAGTCAGTTTGTAAAGGTAGAGGTCGCCAGACTGCCAACCAGCTGGAAGCTCCCATGATGTTGCCCCTGCTTGAGTGTTGAAGTAGTAGAATTTCTTATCTGAGTCAGCTAAAGCACGACCATTAGCATCCCAATCCCACGGCATCAAGTAAGCTGAGCCATCATAGATGACACGACCATCTAAGGTCATGGTCCGCTCACGGTAGCCTGCGGCGTTGACATCATTGGACTTACGAGCAATCACCAGCTGACGGTTGTTGTCATCTTTGAGCTTAATCTCCATCTCAGGTATCCAACGATACTGTTCACCATTATCAGACATCGTTACTGGCGTGCCATTTGTCCAGCTGGTCACCTTGAAGTGCTGGATAAATTTCGTTGGAATATTGTTCTTGAAGAGATTGGTCATATAGCCCAGATAGTCGCTACGACCTTGCCAGCCTTCAAAGTCCTTCATGTCATAGCCACCTAGAAGTGGGTTGATGGCAGCACCACCATAGCTTGGGTAGTTTCCGACCCACGAATCTTTTTGGTGGTTGCGAATAAAGCGGACGATATTGCTGTTAATCCCTTTTAAGCTATAGCCACCGTAGGTCAAGTCAGCCGCCCAGTGTTGGAAGGTGGAGTCATATTCACCAGCGTAACCCCACTCGTAGGCAGCCCGCCAGCCATTCTCGTTAATCTCTCTGGACAGCATGTGAGTTGCCCAAGCAGAATCGTTTCCTGCTTGGCCATTGCCCCAAACATCGACATAGATAAAGTCCAGACCGTCACCCAAGGCATCACGCAAGTCTTTGAAGCGGTCAAAACGTCCGTGTGCCATGTCGTAGTCTGAGTTGATGTTAATCCCTTGGTCAATCCAGTTCCAGCCGTAGTTATAAGAGCCATCAGCGTTTTTGCGCAGACGTTCTGGAATGAAATATTTAGACTCAGGGTAGGTCTCAGAAGCATTGACGTGGATACCCAGTTTAGCCCCGTATGGACGAGCTTTCTCAATCAAGGTTTTGAAATCCTCGACACCACCGATACGACGACCCACATCAGCATAATTCAGGTGACCTGAGTCATGCCCTTCACTACCGTAACCTTTGAGCAGGATAGATTGCCCCAAACCATCCGTATGGAGGGTGATTTTTTTGATACCATCCAAGGTCATCAAGAATGGGTTTTGAGCCTGTGAACCGAAGTTCATAGCGATACGGTAAGCCACCAAGTCAGGCACACTATCATGCCCTTTCGGATTATTCATGATGTCACGGTAAGCAATAGCACCGTCCTGCCAGTCCACACGTCCGTCATCATTTTTATCTCTCGTGATAACGACCTTGGCACTCGGCAGAACGAAAGTCCGTTGGTCATAAACCTTGTTTTGGAAAGCCCGTTGATAAATAAATGGTGAACTTTGAATACCGATAAAGTTTTCGCCATTGGCTGAGAATTTATTAACTGTTAATCGGGTAAAATCGTTGGCGCCTCCGCCATAATTATGCTGAGAGTTGCTCCAGACACCTGCTGCCAGTTTATTGTTAGATACAAAACCATACATATAGCCACGAGTAGCCATGTCTCCCATGCTTCTCGTTACCGCCACCTCTTCATCACCATTACGATGAGTATTGGTTGACATGCGAGCGCCATTAAACTTGGCATCGCTATCGGCACTAGACACGGAAATTAGATGACTACCTGGAAGTTCAATGGTGCTAATCAGCTTTTTAACATCATCAATTTCTTGACCTGCTACCACGTTGTTGTGATTGGTAATCTCAGTCACATCGTAGTGGAGTTCATTACCAACCACCTTCAATTGAAGTTTGATAGTTGCATTGATACTGTTAGCGTCTGAACGTGCCGTGAGGGTATAAAGGACAGTGGTATCGTCAATTTTTTGGAAATTAACCGTTGGGTCAAGTTCAATGCCATTGATTTTAACTTTGTTGTTAGCGATGACTTGACCTGGTAGTGTATCTGTACCAAGCGTATATTCCCGCACCCGTGGGAAGGCTGTATCAATTTTAACAGCCATTTCTGCTGAGCGAATCGTGTCATAAGTATACTGGCTGTCATCTACTTGAGTGCCATTAACAGTAGGGTCTGGTTGGGTATTGGTTTGAACACCTTCTTGATTATCTGTCTTGACATCAACTGTAGTCACTTGATCGTTGAAGCGACCTGCCTTGAGGGCAATACGCTTGTTGTTGCGCAGTGCTGTCATGACCTCCGCCGGAATGGTCAAAGTATCAAAAGCCTTATTGCCGTTGACCGTCGCATTGAGCTGACCATCATGTTTCAAACTGACCATCAATTCATTGGTGCTACCTTTAGTTGGTGATGCCATACTACGAGTAGTTAACCAAGCACCACGTTGACCAGACGCCTTGTATTCCCAGAACCAGCCGCCAGCATTGTCATAACCGACAAAGATATGGTTGCTATTATCTTGGTGATTGAGGAAAACGCCAAAGCGCCCTGCACCAGGTTCAGACTGCTCAACAAACGTCAAATTGACAGTGGCGTTACCTTCCTCGCTGACTGCTAAACCTTCTTTGACAAACAGAGCTGCATTATTACCATTATCATTTTGAGCAGATGAGGTCAAAGTATTGTAACGAACTCCCTCTGCTTCCTTGACCGTAACCGTACCTGGCACAGTTGATGCAGGTGTCCATTCAATGGTTTTTTGAGCAGCTGCACGCGCTGTTCCTGTTGCTGGACTGTTTGAGATTTCTGGGGCAATGGCAGAGCTGGCAACCGGTTGACTGCCTTCCGTCTCGGTGACAGTAGGCGTCACGGCACTAGTTTCCTCACCGACTGGCTTCGGACTTTCTGCCTCAGAAAGGTCAGACAGATTGTTTGCTGTCGGCTGAACCGTCCCCTCATCAGTTTCTTTGTCCAGTTCTGCTACTGCCAAACCAGTGTCCGCTGTTGAATCGACAGCTCCACTTGTTTCAGCAGCTTCAACAGTCTGTCCAGACAAAAAACTCAGTCCGATAATCACCGAGCAAACACCCACGCTCAGTTTACGGATACTGAAATGACTTTTTTTCGAAAATAGGTCTTTTCCCATTTTTTCCTCCTCCAAAAAAGTTACACCTTAGTGTAATCGTTTTCTATACATCTATATAATAAACTATTTCTATATAAAATGCAAGCGTTTTTTATAGATAGAAGGAAGCAACATCACCGGACACGTTTCTCCTCTCTTTGTGCTTTCTTAATAGTCTCAGCTCCTCGCAATCCACCGATACGAGGGAACGACTGGTCTTGCTACCAACTATGTCAGCCCTATAAGCTGTTATGAAAATCGTTGTTCTAAACAAAAAATGCCAGAGCCAAGCTCTAGCACTTACTAATTTTTTGATGTTATTTGGTCGACTGACGTTTTTTGATGCCGTGATTAAGCACAATCTCTTTTTCTTCCAGTTCTTCCTTGTTCATGATTTTGGTCAACATACGCATGGCAACAGCACCCAAATCATAAATCGGCTGGCTAATTGACGTCAAGTTAGGACGAGTGTAATTAACAACTGTTGAATCATTACTTGTGATGATTTCAAAATCTTCAGGAACACGTTTACCAGCAGCGAAAAGACCGTTCAACAGGCCTGCAGCCAGTTCATCCTCGGCAACATAAGCTGCAGTTGCCCCTGAGTTAATCAAGCGCTGTGCGAGTGCAAAGCCATCTTCGTAGCGGTATTTGGCTTCAAATACCAGACCCTCGTTAAAGGTTAACTTATTCTTTTTAAGACCATCCTTATAGCCAGCCAAACGTACCTTGCCGTTGATATCATCAATCAGAGGACCTGATACAAAGGCAATCTTATCATGATTTGCCGCCAGCATATCCAACACATCCATCACCGCTTCCCTATAGTCGATATTGACACTTGGTAACTGATGCTCCAAATCAACTGTCCCTGCCAATACAATAGGTGTCCGTGAACGTGAGAACTCTGAACGAATCTTATCCGTTAAATGGTGACCCATAAAGATAATCCCGTCAACTTGCTTAGCAAACAAGGTGTTAACCACGTCAATTTCCTTATCTTGGTCTTCGTCGCTTGAGGTCAGCACGATGTTGTATTTGTACATCGCAGCGATGTCATCAATCCCTTTTGCCAAAGTCGCAAAGTAACTATTGGCAATATTTGGGACAACAACCCCGACTGTTGTCGTTTTTTTACTGGCCAATCCACGGGCAACAGCATTTGGACGATAGTCCAGACGCTCAATAACACTGAGCACTCGTTGACGGGTATTTTCTTTGACATTTTTGTTGCCGTTAACCACACGGCTAACAGTCGCCATGGATACTCCCGCTTCTCGCGCCACGTCATAGATGGTAATGGTATCATCTGTAGGCATAAATTTTCCTCTCTTTCTGAAAATGTCGTTTTCACTCTTATTCTACCACTTTATGGAAACACTTTCAAGCATAAATATAATTTTTTTGAAAAAAGCTGTTGCTTAATCCTTTTTCCGAGATGTGGCAATGAAATATCTGCCCTTTTCATATCACTAAAACTTTAACATCAAGCCCGGCCTTTCTTACTTAGGTAACGATAACTGTCTAAAAAGACTGACCAACAGCCATCAACTTAACCCTAAGCGAGAAGCAAACGACCGCTACACCAGTAAAACAATGAGCAGAAAACAGTGGAAACCATTCTCATAAAATGGTCGCTTTTACGACTGCACCAAAAAACAGACACCGATTGATAATCAGGTGCCTGTTTCTAGTGATGTAACGAATAAATAAAGTTCCCCCTACAATCCCAATCGCTCAAAAATCTCATCGACCCGCTTGGTGTAGTAGGCTGGGTTGAAGAGTTCGTCAATTTCGTCTTGGGTGAGTTTTTCGGTGACTTTTTCGTCAGCTTCCAAGAGCGGTTTGAAATCCACTTGGTTGTCCCACGAGTAAGCTGTTTTGGGCTGTACCAAGTCATAAGCTTCCTCACGCGTCATGCCTTTTTCGATGAGTTTCAACATGACACGCTGGCTGTAAATGAGACCAAAGGTAGAGTTCATGTTGCGGATCATGTTTTCAGGAAAGACCGTCAAATTCTTGACGATATTGCCAAAACGGTTGAGCATGTAGTTAATGAGAATCGTTGTATCAGGCGTGATAATCCGCTCCGCTGATGAGTGTGAAATGTCCCGCTCGTGCCAAAGTGCCACGTTCTCATAAGCCGTCACCATGTGCCCACGAATGACACGCGCAAGCCCTGTCATGTTTTCTGAACCGATGGGGTTGCGTTTGTGGGGCATAGCAGAGCTGCCTTTTTGACCCTTGGCAAAGAACTCTTCGACCTCACGCTGCTCCGATTTTTGCAGACCACGGATCTCCGTTGCCATGCGTTCAATCGATGTCGCGATGCTTGCGAGGACCGCAAAATATTCGGCATGGAGGTCACGAGGCAATACCTGCGTTGAAATTTCTTGCGGGCGGATGCCTAATTTGCCACAAACATATTCCTCGACGAAAGGAGGAATGTTAGCAAAGTTTCCAACAGCACCCGAAATTTTACCAGCTTCAACACCAGTCGCTGCGCGCTCAAAACGCTCTTGGTTCCGCTTCATTTCGCTGTACCAAGTCGCGAGTTTGAGACCGAAGGTCGTTGGCTCCGCATGCACCCCGTGGGTACGCCCCATCATGATAGTCATCTTGTGCTCACGCGCCTTTTCAGCCACGATGTTGGTAAAGGTTTCAAGGTCACGACGGATAATGTCGTTGGCCTGCTTGTAGAGATAGCCGTAAGCCGTATCCACCACGTCAGTAGAGGTCAAGCCATAGTGCACCCACTTGCGCTCCTCACCGAGGGTCTCAGACACCGCACGGGTGAAGGCCACCACATCGTGACGCGTCTCCTCTTCAATCTCTAAAATACGGTCAATATCAAAGCTGGCATTGGCGCGAATCTTCGCCACATCTTCCTTGGGAATCTCACCCAACTCAGCCCATGCCTCGCTAGCTAGGATTTCCACCTCCAACCAAGCACGGTACTTGTTCTCTTCACTCCAAATATTCGCCATCTCAGGGCGTGAATAACGTGTTAGCATTTTGTTTTGGCTCCTTTAATACTTTATATTTTTCATTAATTTTCCTTATAGATTTTTGCATATTTTCTTCGCTACACCAATATTTTCCACTATAATCAGATGTCGCCAACTTTTCACAACGTTTCATAAAATCTTTTACTCTTTCATGTTCAAGAAGCGTACTATCAGTCGAAATTTTATAGAAGAGAAATACCATATAATGCTCATAATCATAGAATTTTGAATAATCAAAAGTTGATGTTGAGTGACATTGTTGTCCCGTAGAAGACTTAGTATAATAGTAAAGGTGACTGATTTTTTCTAATACTCTTTCTAAAAAAGATACATTTTCAGATAGTATTTTATGGCTCTTATAGTCTGCTTCTAACAATACTGAGTTATTATTTTTTAAAAATTTGAAAATTATAGTTAATAATTTACTTTCATTTACCTCTCGTAAAAATTGGTCAACTAACTTCCAAAAATTTTCTGGGTATTTATCACACAAATACCTAAAAAAGTAATCTTTAACTAGCTCTTCAAATTGAGGAAACACATCAATTTCAGAATGAGCTAGTAAATATCCATTAATTACAATAGATAAATAGATTTCCTCTTTTGCTGTCAATTCTAGTTCCCGAATCTCTTTGTTATAACTATTCGGACCAATTAAAACTTTTGATAAAAAATTTAACACAATTTCTGAAGGAGTTTCATCCCAGTCTAATTGAACTAAATAATTATCGATTATTTTTTTAATAAGAATCAGTTGATTTTCTTTTGAAAAATCAGTAAAATCTGCTATTTTACTATCTAATAACTCACTGCTGTAATTTGAATATTTAACAATTTGATCAAAACCCTCTAGCCAATCTTCCTTTGAACCATTAATAACAAAGTTTGGAAATAAATATACAATATTATTCCATAATTCCTGTACAGTAGATTCCGTAATGTACCTATCCTTTGCATGAGCAGCAACGTTACGTAAATTTCTCATCTCTGGAAAGTACTTTCGAATATTTTCTTGTAAAGCAAAAATATTACCTGCCTTTCCATTATCGTCAGCATTAATTAAATTATTAACTTCTTCTTCCCAAGAATCCTCGTGCTTCAATAACTCAACCTTCTTTTGCCACTCTTTTAGACGCACGTCTTCTTCCGGACAATTCTTCATAAAGCTTTTGGGAACCCCCCTATATTTTATAGCTGTCTCACTAATGTATTTATGATTGGCAAGATATGAGAAGATATATGCTGCTTTATAGGCTTCAACTTGATAACATTTAATAGATTCTAAAAATAACTCATCATTTTCAAATCCTTTATCTATCATCCAATGCTTAAATTCTCTTAATTCCATAACTAAAACTCCTCTTTCCCTATCGCTACTGATGGATAATGATCTAATTTTGACAAATCGGTATCCAGCGGCAAGTCATAGATAGCAAGAAAATCGTTTGGATATTGATTTTTTAGCTCTGCCATTTTTTCAGAAATTGCTTGAGAATTTTCCGAAGCAAAAATGACTTCAACAACGCCTATCTCACCATTTTCAATAAAGGCATGAACAATAATCTGTATCATAGGATTTTCCTCCTAAAACTCCACAACCTCATCAGGTGTATCACTAAACACCGTCACGTGTCCCATTTTGCGGTTGTGCTTTGCTTCTATTTTACCATAGAGGTGGAGGTGGGCGCTAGGGTTTTCTGCGATATAGGCTTGGGCTTGTTCCATGTGTTGACCGAGGACGTTGAGCATGACGGCTGGGGCATGGAGTTTGATGGCTGGTAATGGCTGTCCTAACACACCCAAGATATGGGTATCAAATTGTGAAAAATCACAGGCTTCGATAGAGTAATGTCCTGAGTTGTGGGGGCGTGGGGCGATTTCATTAACTAGAATCTCGTCTCCTGCCACAAACATTTCCACACAGAGTGTGCCGGATAGCTTGAGCTGCTCTGCGATTTTGACTGCCATCGCCTGCGCTTTTGCACTCAAGTCGTCTGAAATGCGGGCTGGGACGATGGTTTTTGACAGGATATTGTTGTGGTGGATATTCTCCTGCACAGGGAAGACCGTCACATCCTTGCCATTGCCAGATACGATAACGGAGATTTCCAAGTCAAAATTGACGAACTCCTCCAAGACACACTCGGCAGAGTTGGCTAGTTTGTTGGCCGCTTCAAGGTCGGCGCGAGAACGAATGACGACCTGACCGTGACCATCATAGCCACCCGTGGCAGTTTTGAGGACATAGGTTTTTGAGAAGTCAAGATTTTCCAAATCAAGGCTGGAGGTCACAACCTTGTAAGGTGCCACGGTCACGCCAGCCTTATTAGTTAAGAAATCTTTTTCAAAGATGCGGTTTTGCGAAATACGCAGAAGGTCAGTCCCCTGCGGAAGTTGACCTTCTTTTATTACAGCGTCCAGACCATCTGCGTCCACATTTTCAAACTCATAGGTCAAGACATCACAACGGTCTGCTAGTTGTCGCAAACCCTCCACATCGCTGTAAGGTGCCACAATCACCTCACTCACGCGCGAAGCCGGGCAATCCGCTGCTGGGTCTAGCGTAATGACCTTGTGTCCCATATAGATAGCAGAAATAGCCATCATCTGCCCCAGTTGACCGCCTCCGATAATACCGATGGTTTTAGTTGAGTTCATCGCTCATGGCCTCCGCGATTTTTCCTTGTTCCTCGTGGAAATGGCTGAGCTGCTCTGCTATTTTCCCATCTTCAATAGACAGGATACGGAGAGCAGTCAAAGCCGCATTGGTTGCTCCCGCTTCTCCAATGGCCATGGTTGCCACAGGCACACCTGCTGGCATCTGGACTATGGAATAGAGGGAATCGAGACCACTGAGGGCACGAGACTTAACAGGTACACCGATGACGGGTAGTGTCGTCTTGGCTGCGACCATACCAGGTAAGTGAGCTGCCCCGCCAGCACCTGCGATGATGATTTTAATACCACGACCGCGTGCTTCTTCAGCGTGCTTAAACATAAGGTCAGGTGTCCGGTGGGCCGAGACAACTTTTTTTTCGTAGGGAACGCTGAATTGATCGAGGATTTCAGCAGTTTTTTGCATAGTCGCCCAGTCGGAGCTGGAGCCCATGATGATGGAAATGATTGGTTTCATAGTTAAGATACAAAGGGACGTTTCGCTTACGAAAAATTCCGTAGAAAAACAGGAAAACTAACGACGACGCTTGCGTCTAGGCAGTTTTATCTTTTTTCCTAGGAATTTAGTCCCGTGTTCAGTTCCTTTCCTTTTTTCTTTTGGTACTTTTCTGAGGTGGTGCGGACGGCAGACAGTGCTAAGTTTGGTTGGTGAATACTTCACTCAACCAACTACGGCTATTCCTATCGGACATAGCCTAAGCACTGCACTAACTCATCAGCGATTTATTATCGAAATCACTTCTTCGTGTCGCAAACCTTCTAACTTTAAATTTCCTTCTAAATTCTTTCCCATTTAAGCTTTCCAGCACGGCGACAACTGACGAGTTTGGCTCGCTTTCGCTCGCACTTATCGTTTAATTTATTTTAGACAGGCTTGGTCTCATAGCGACCTGTGGTCGCTTGCTGTGCTAATATTTATTTCACAGCTTTACTTCCGATGTCTGTTCGATAAAAGAGCCCCTCAGTGTTTTGGTTTGCCAGCTCAGCATAGATTTTTTCCTGTGCTGCTGGGACGGTATCGGCTGTGGTGACTAGCATATAGACGCGTCCGCCGTCGGATAGCAGAGTTCTGCTATTGTCATCAAACTTAGCGCCTGCATAGTAGGTGATGATGTCGCCAGTAGTCTTTTCTGGCAGTAGAACACCTTTTTCATAGTCAAGCGGGTAGCCATTAGAAGCGACGACAACGCCAAGGGTCACGCCATCCTCACGCCAAGTGATGGTTGGTTCTTTCTTGTCCAAGGTGTCGCTGATGTTTTGCGCAAAATCCGAAGTCAGCCGGGGCAGGATAATCTGGGTCTCGGGATCCCCAAAGCGGGCGTTGAACTCGATGACCTTAGGTCCATCGGTGGTCAAAATCAGACCACAGTAAAGAACGCCAAGATAGGGACGTCCTTCTGCCACCATACCTGCTAGAAGGGGCTTAATAATGGTCTCCACCGACTGATCGATGACGGACTGAGGTAGGTGGGGAACCGGTGCATAAGCCCCCATACCACCTGTGTTGGGTCCCGTATCGCCATCGTAAGCCCGCTTATGATCTTGAGCAGTTGGCATGAGGGAAAACTGTTCGCCGTTGACAAAGGCAAAGAGGGAAAACTCCTCGCCATTTAGGAATTCTTCAATGACCACACGGGCACCGGAGTCACCAAATTTATTATCCAAAAGCATCTCACGCGCCGCCTCGACCGCCTGCTCAATCGTCTCTGCCACGACCACTCCCTTGCCCAGTGCCAGTCCATCTGCCTTAACCACGATAGGGGCGCCCTGTTTTTCGATATAAGCCTTGGCCTCCTCAAAGTCGGCAAAGGTGCCGTAGGCGGCTGTTGGGATGCCGTACTTGACCATGATAGACTTAGCAAAATCCTTGGACCACTCCAGCTCTGCTGCTAGACGCGATGGCCCAAAAACTTTGAGGCCTGCTGATTCAAAATCATCCACGATACCCGCCGCCAGTGCATCATCAGGCCCGACAAAGGTCCAAGCGATGTTATTTTTCTTGGCAAAATCAATCAGGGCAGAATGTTCGGAAATTCCAATATTGACCAGTTGCAACCCATCTAGGGTCATGCCATCATTACCTGGCGCAACATAGACCATGTCCACCTGTGGCGATTCTAAAAGTTTCTTAGCAATCGCATGTTCACGTCCACCAGAACCGATAACCAACAGCTTCATTATCTTTACCTCTTGTTCTAAATTTATTCAACGAAACGCTTACTCTGCTCGAAAGAGGCTGAGACAAAAGTCCGAGCCTTTTTTTATATTCGGTATATGGTCAAGACATAGTAACCCAGTGGAGCTTTCTTCGCTTGACAAAGCTTGGGCAATCCGACTAGACCTTACGTATGGGAGTGGCACCTAGAAATAGGCAGATGAGGAATCTCTTTTTTCACTGCTCGAGTTCCGTCCACTCTCTTCCATCTCAGTGCCTAAAATGCCTTACTCCTGTAAAGACCATGGCGATGCCGTGTTTGTTGGCAGCTGCGATGACTTCCTCATCACGCACCGATCCGCCCGGTTGGATGATTGCCTTGATACCCGCAGCAGCGATTTCCTCCACATTATCCGCAAACGGGAAGAAAGCGTCTGATGCTAACACTGCTCCATCTAATCTGTCCTTGGCCTGCTCAATGGCAATCTTGACAGAAGCCACACGATTGGTCTGACCTGGTCCGACACCAAGGGTCATGTGGTCGTTGGTGATGATAATCCCGTTGGACTTGACATACTTGATGGCCTTCCAAGCAAACTCAAGGGCTGTCACTTCTTGCTCGCTCGGTTGACGCTCTGTCACCACCTGCCAGTCGGCCGGACTTTCCTTGACGACGTCCTGATTTTGCACCAGCATACCGCCGACTACGCCTGTGTATTCAGGCTCGGCTTCGCTGGCATCTTTGGCATCAAAAGGCAGTTCCAGCACGCGCAGATTGGCTTTTTTCTGGAAAATAGCTAGCGCTTCTGCCGTATAGTTCGGTGCGATGATGATTTCAAGGAAAATCTTGCTCATCTTTTCTGCTGTCGCACCATCTACGGCTCTGTTCAGCACAACAATCCCACCGAAAATGGACACAGGGTCTGCCTCGTAGCAATAATCCCAAGCTGTCTCGATGTCATCAGCCTGACCGATACCGCAAGGGTTCATGTGCTTGAGAGCGACCACGGTTGGCTTCTCCTTGAAATCACGGATAATGCGAATCGCTGCATCCGCATCACGGATATTGTTGAAAGAGAGTTCCTTACCGTTGAGCTGTTTAGCTGAAGCGATAGAATAGGCTGTCGGAAGAGCGTTTTGGTAGAAGTCCGCATCCTGTTGCGGGTTTTCCCCGTACCGCATCGGCTGTTTGAGGTCGTAGGTCAGGGTCAATTTTTCTGGCTTGGTTTCGCCAACTTGCGCTGTGAAGTACTCTGCAACCAGGGCATCGTAGGCTGCGGTATGACGGAAAACCTTGGCAGCCAAACGCTGACGGGTCGCATAGGTGATTTCGCCATCAGCCTTGAGTTCATCCAGTACCACTGCATAGTCTGCTGGATCTACAACAACCGTCACGCTGGCGTGATTTTTAGCTGCCGAGCGAAGCATGGATGGGCCACCGATGTCGATATTTTCCACCGCCAAATCATAGGTCACGTCTGGGCGCAGAATAGTCTCCTTGAAGGGATAGAGGTTTACCACGACAAGGTCAATCAGACCAATCTCATGCTGGTTGGCCGCCTCCAAATGACTGTCCAGATCGCGGCGGGCCAAGAGACCACCGTGGATTTTTGGATGGAGAGTTTTGACACGACCGTCCATCATTTCAGGGAAGCCTGTCACATCGTCGATGGCAATAGTTGCTACCCCTGCATTATCAAGGGCTGTTTTCGTCCCGCCAGTTGAGATAATCTCCCAACCTTGGGCTGTCAATGCTTGGGCAAACTCGATAATGCCTGCCTTATCTGATACGCTAATTAAAGCACGTTTAGTCATGGGGTCTCCTTATTTATTTCAAAAGATATGACGAATCAAGATACTAATCCAAGTTCTTTATAAACTCGTTTAATTTGCTGGATAAATTTATCGTCTCCCTTTCCTTTTTCGGTAATTTCTTTTTCTGAAGTTGTTGACCAGCGATAAATTTGTTCGATGCTGCCATAACCTCTTTTAAAAAGCTTTGCGTACTTCATGCAATTATACTTTGTAGCCGCATCAGATAATATTATTTTTAATTCAGCATCTGTCCACGGTTTACCTTTATTACTTTTATCAAAATTACTATCATTATCCTTTTGATAATCTACTAGTAGTTTTTCAATAAATAGGATTTTCTCTTCAAAAATCATATCATCAATATTTTGATTCAATGCATCAAATAAATTCTTTTTAAATTCTTGTTTTTTCATGATTAGTCCTCTCCTAATAACTCCCTCACCACTTGAGGATAGAGTTCATACTCCGCCTGATGTATCCGTGCTTCAAATGTTTCTAAAGTGTCTTCTGGCAAGCGTTGGACGCGGACTTGCTTGATGATTTGACCTGTGTCAACGCCACTATCCACCCAGTGGACGGTTACGCCAGATTGAACAACACCAGCATGCCAAGCGTCCTCAATGCCGTGGGCACCAGGAAATTCTGGCAAGTAAGCTGGATGAATGTTAATCATCCGCCCTTCATAGGCTGACAAGAGGGTTGGGCCGACAATTTTCATATAGCCAGCTAAGCAGACCAAATCAATCTGGTGCTGATCCAAAAGCTCAACCAAGGCTTGTTCGTAGGCTCCCTTGTCAGCAAAGTCCCTGAGCTCAAAACTGTAGCTGGGCACGCCTAACTTTTCCGCCCGCTCTAGAGCATAGGCGCTTTTTTTGTCGGAAAATAGCAGAGCGATGGGAAATTGTTTCGCCAACACTTGAAAGTTAGAGCCATTGCCAGAGGCAAACACGGCAATCTTCTTGGTCATGAGGCAATCACCACGCTCTTATCCGTTTTTTCGGTAATCCGCCCGATGTCATAGACCTCTTCGTTCACCAGTTCTCTAACTTTGTCAACATTTTCTGGAGAAACTGCCAAGACCAGACCAATTCCCATGTTGAAGATTTCAAACATTTCCTGATGTGGAATCTTGCCATACTTCTCCAAGGCGGTGAAGATAGGAAGAACGGGAATGCTAGCCTCGTCAATATAGGCAGCTAGGTCATCGCTGAACATGCGGGGCACGTTTTCGATAAAGCCGCCGCCTGTGATGTGGGCAATGCCATTAATCAGCCCTGCCTTGACCAGCGGAAGAACCTGCTTGACATAGATACGGGTCGGCTCAAGGAGGACTTCCTTGAGTTTGAGCCCTTCTAATTCTGGCAGGACTTCTTCACCCGTATAGTCAGAAAAGACCTTGCGGACCAAGGAATAGCCGTTAGAATGGATACCGCTGGAGGCCAGTCCCAAGAGGACATCGCCTGCTTGAACTTTACTGCCGTCGATGAGCTGGGACTTCTCGGCGATACCGACCGCAAAACCAGCCAAATCGTAGTCGTCTTCGCCGTACATGCCAGGCATCTCGGCCGTCTCGCCACCAATGAGGGCACAGCCCGCCTGCACACAGCCTTCAGCCACACCAGCCACAACTTGTTCTAGCTTTTCAGGCACATTTTTTCCAGTAGCGATGTAATCAAGAAAGTAAAGCGGCTCAGCGCCTGCTGCGATGATGTCGTTAACACACATGGCGACACAGTCCTGACCAATCGTATCGTGCTTGTCGTACTGGATGGCTAGCATAAGTTTGGTGCCAACCCCGTCCGTACCAGACACAAGCACCGGTTCTTTGACGTCCAGCTGGCTGAGATCAAACATGCCACCAAAGCCACCGAGAGCCCCCAGAACGCCCAGACGCTCCGTGCGTGCCACATGCTTCTTGATCCGCTCAACGACCTCGTAGCCAGCCTCGACATCAACACCAGAGGCGGCGTAGGCATTTTTGTTTTCGGTCATAATCGTTTCCTTTCATCTCGGAAATAGCAGAGCTTCTACTTCACATTCTCAATATAAAAACTAGTTTTTTCAGCTAAGCTACGCTTGTACTCTTCATCGTAATCGTAGAGCGGTGTCGGATAGTCCCCATCAAAGTAAGCGACACAGAGCCCGCCATTAGGAGCTTGGGTGTCAATTCCGATAGAAGCTATCAGCCCGTCCAGAGACAGATAGGTCAGCGTGTCCGCACCGATAATCTCACAGACTTCCTCAACTGTGTGATTAGCAGAAATGAGCTCCCTACGACTTTGGATGTCAATGCCATAAAAACAAGGATACTTGAGCTCTGGACTGGCAATCGCCACGTGAACTTCAGCCGCCCCAGCTTCCTTGAGCAAGCTCACAATCCTTCGACTGGTCGTCCCTCGCACAATGGAATCGTCCACCATGACCACTCTCTTGCCCTTGACCACGCTAGACACAGCAGACAGCTTCATCCGCACACCCTGCTCTCGTAGCTCCTGAGTTGGCTGGATAAAGGTTCGCTGGACGTACTGGTTTTTGATGAGCCCCATTTCATTTGGCAGACCTGATTCTTCGGCAAAGCCCATGGCTGCGCTGAGAGATGAGTTCGGCACACCAACTACAATATCCGCTTGATGGGAGAATTCCCTCGCCAGCTGACGCCCCATGTTTTTACGAGCAGTATGGACATTGACCCCGTGAATCACACTATCAGGGCGGGCAAAGTAGACATACTCCATAGAGCAAATCGCCAGCTGACGCTCTGTCGTGTAGGTATCAATGTGCATCCCCTCATCATCAAACACCACGATTTCCCCAGGCTGCATGTCTCGTACCCACTTGGCACCGATGACTTCAAAGGCACAAGTCTCAGAAGAAACCACCCAAGCCCCGTTCGTCATCTGACCGACAGACAGGGGACGAAAGCCGTTAGGATCAAGCGCTGCGACCAATTTATCCTCCAAAAGGAGCAAGTAGGCAAAGCCACCCTTGACCGTATTAAGGGATTCCTTAATCTTGTCCATCAGATTGGCTTGCTGACTACGACGAATCAGGTGCATGAGAATCTCCGTATCCGAAGAGCTAGAGAAAATTGCTCCCTGAGCTTCCAAGTCTTTCTTGAGTGACACGGCATTGGTCAGATTGCCATTATGAGCCAGACCTGCCTTCATGTCTGAAAAACGAAAATGAAAGGGTTGGATATTGTTGATAGAACTAGCACCAGATGTCGCATAACGCAGGTGACCAATCGCCGCTTGACCGACCAGTTTGTCCAGATTCTCTTGCTGCTTAAAGACCTCAGCCAGCAACCCTAAACCATGATGGCGTTTGAATTTGCCTCTGTCATTAGCCAGAATACCTGCCCCTTCTTGACCACGGTGCTGGAGACTATGGAGACCATAATAAGTCACTTGAGCCGCTTGAGGATGTCCCCAAATACCAAAGACACCGCATTCTTCATTGAGAGATTTGACTTCGTAAACCATGATTTTTCCTTTTTATTTCATGCAAACTCACTGTTGCTTGCTACTTCCCTGTAAAATACTTCACAGCACTTTCAAACAGTTTCTGGTCTTTGTTGCCCGGCACGTTCTGGAAAAGACCGTCTTCTGTCCGCTCAGAATGCGCCATCTTACCGATGATCTGCCCGTTTTCGCTGGTAATACCCTCGATAGCGTAATAAGAGCCATTGGGATTATAGCGACTATCCATGCTAGGATTGCCCTCATCATCGACATACTGACTGAAGATCTGCCCCTTATCACGAAGACGGGCAAATTCTTCAGCGGTGACGACAAATTTACCCTCCCCATGAGAAACGGGCACCGTATGAACATCTCCGACAGATAGACCTGCTAGCCACGGTGAATTGGTATTGGCAATCCGTGTCCGTATCATCTTGGCCACGTGTTGGTTGGCATCATTGTAAAAGAGAGTTGGACTGGTCTCGCTCAAGTCTTCAAAATTACCATAAGGCAAGAGACCTGATTTGACCAGGGCTTGAAAGCCATTGCAGATACCGATGACAAGACCTCCTCGCTCAATCAAGCGGTCAATCGCAGCTCGCACACGCTCCTGCCTCAAGATGGTCACGATAAACTTGGCCGATCCATCTGGCTCATCCGCCGCCGAAAACCCACCTGCGAAAAAAACGATATGAGACTTGTCAAGATTGTCAACCATAGTGTCAACCGACTGGGCGATGGTCTGAGCATCCAAGGTCACAAAAGGCACTAGCCGTACTTCAGCTCCTGCCTGCTCAAAGGCCTTAGCCGAGTCGTATTCCGAGTTGGTTCCTGGGAAAACTGGGATGTAAACCAGTGGTTTCTCCACTGGTTTTTCCGCTCTTTTGACAAATGGCAGAGCGACTGTTGGGACAGCTTCCAGCACATCAGATTGGGTAAATTTTGTTGGATAGACGTCTTCTAAAGTTCCTTCATAGGCTGCCAAGAGCTTGTCACCTGACAGGACTTGGTCGTTCACAGTCAAGGCAAAGTCTGCCACTGTGCGACCGATTGGCTCCAAACCAGCAATTTCTGTCGCAGAAGTAAAGACAAAGCCACCCAGTTGACCTGTCAAGCTGGTTGACACATCTGTCAAGTCGACCTGTGCACCGATGCCATTACCAAACATCATGAGGGCTAAGCTCTCCAGCAAACCACCATACTTAACCGCGGAAATCGCAGTGAGTTGATATTGCTCTTGCAAAGCAGACAAGGTTGTCAGATGACGCCGAACCTGCTCAAAGTCTACCTCGGCAGACAAGCTCACTCCTGGCAGATAGTAAATGTACTGACCTGCCGCCTTAAACTCTGGCGAATAGATACGACGGCTATCTGCCGTTGTCACCCCAAAGGCTACCAAGGTCGGTGGTACGTTCAAATCTTCAAAGGTGCCAGACATGGAGTCCTTGCCTCCAATAGCTGGCAAACCTAGCTGGCTCTGAGCCTCAATCGCCCCCAACAGAGCTGCTACAGGGTGCCCAAATCGTTCAGGGATCCGATCCATCCGCTCAAAATATTCCTGATAAGAGAAGCGTGCCTTGTCCCACTTAGCTCCTGTTGCTGCCAAACGAGCGGTCGCTTCGATGATAGCGTAAATTGCTCCATGATAAGGAGACCACGATGCCAAATAAGGATTATAACCAGCAGCCATGACAGATGCTGTCGGCGTCATTCCCTCTTGGACAGGGAGTTTTTGCACTGAGCTTTCAGCTGGAGTCAGCTGGTGATGTCCACCAAGTGGATGTAAGACCGTTGAACGTCCGACCGAACTGTCAAACAAGGTCTGCAAGCCCTTTTGGCTAGTATGGTTGAGGTCAGACAAAACTGCCTGCAAATCCTCCTCGAGACTAGCTAAATCTGTCGTTCTCTGGTAAGGTTGCTCGACCTGACAATCAACAACCTTAGCGCTGACCTGAGCACGTACCCCATTGGTATCCAAAAAACGTCGCTCAATATCCACGACAGTTTGACCATTCCAAGTCATGACGAGATGTGGTTTTTCTGTCACGGTCGCCACAGCAACCGCATGGATATTCTCCGTCGCACAGGCTGAAATAAAGGTATCCGCATCAGTCGGACGAACCACTACTGCCATCCGCTCCTGACTTTCTGAGATGGCAATTTCAGTACCATTTAGACCAGCATACTTGAGCGGCACCTTATCGAGGTCAATGCTCACCCCATCTGACAACTCACCGATAGCGACACAGACCCCGCCAGCCCCAAAGTCATTGGATTTCTTAATCAGACGGGTAACATTCCCATTGCGGAAAAGGCGCTGGATTTTGCGTTCTTCGATGGCATTCCCTTTTTGAACTTCCGCACCAGCCGCCTCAACAGATGCCACCGTCTGTACCTTAGACGACCCTGTTGCCCCGCCGATGCCATCACGCCCTGTTTTTCCACCAAGGAGAAGCACGACATCTCCTGCTTCTGGTTTCTCACGCACCACATTTCCCTTAGGGGCAGCACCAACAACCGCACCAAGCTCCATCCGTTTGGCAACAAAGCCTGGGTGGAAATATTCCTTGACATAGGTTGTCGCAAGACCAATTTGGTTCCCATAAGAGGAGTAGCCATGTGCAGCGGTTTTTGAGATAACCTGCTGGGGCAACTTGCCTGCTCGAGTGGCTGACAGAGGCGCTGTGATGTCCCCTGCACCCGAAAGCCGCATCGCCTGATAGACATAGGAACGACCTGATAAGGGATCCCGAATCGCCCCACCGATACAGGTCGCAGCCCCACCAAATGGCTCGATTTCTGTTGGGTGATTATGGGTCTCATTCTTAAACATGAGAAGCCATGGCTCTTTGACCCCATTGACATCCACTTCAATTTCTACCGAGCAAGCGTTGATTTCGTCCGAAACCTCAAGGTCATCCAAGCGCCCATTGGCTCTTTCATAGCGCCCAAAAATCGTCGCCATGTCCATCAGGGTGATAGGCTTATCCTCACGCCCTAGTTCCGCCCTCATCGCCAGATACTTGTCATAGGTCTCTTGGAGGTTTTTGGCAAAAGCTGACGCGGAAAAATCAATACCCACTAACTCCGTTTCAAAGGTGGTATGACGACAGTGATCAGACCAGTAGGTATCCAGCACCTTGAGCTCTGTCTCTGTCGGTACCCGACCGATGGACTTGAAATAGTCTTGAATAAAGAGCAAATCTGCCACTTCCATGGCAAGCCCAGCCTCTGCCTTATAATTTGCAAAGTCTGCTTCGCTCGCTGTCTCAAAAAAAGTCAGGTAGGGAATCTGAGCCTGAACAACAGCCTCCTCTTCAGCTATCAAACCTGCCGTCAAATTCTTGATTCGTGAGTCAATCGGATTGAGCAGATAGCTAGTCACCAATGCCAAATCAGCATCCGATAAATCAGAGTTAAAAAGATAGAGTTGAGCGGACTTGACTTTCACCTGTTGATCTGCTCCCAGAAGCTGCAAGGCTTCCTGAGCAGACGCCGCCCGTTGGTCAAATTGCCCTGGTAAGGCTTCGATTGCCACACTGCGGTAAGCTGATAAATGGAGGTCATCACTAGTTAAGAGCTTATCTGTCACAGGTTCTGAAAAGATCTGTTGCTCTGCTAATGTCATCAGTTCATCAGCCAAACCAAAGACATCATAAACCTGCAACACTCTCAAGCTCGTTAGAGTCTCAAGCCCCAATTGCCGTTGCAAGGTCCCTAGTAAGCTGGTCGCCTTAACTCCGAAAGCATTCTTTTTCTCCACAAAAATCCGCTTGTCCATCTATTCCTCCTTTTCAGCTACTGCCTGCAATCTTTCCAATACCCTAGCATACACTTCCGTCAAAGACCCCAAATTTCTCCGGAAGACATCCTTGTCCAGATGGTTCCCTTTCGCATCCCAGAGCCGACAATTATCTGGCGAAAACTCATCTGCTAAAAGAATCTGACCATCCTTATCCTTGCCAAATTCCAGCTTAAAATCCACCAAGGTCAGCCCAATCTCAGCAAACCACTCCTTCAACAACTCATTGATACGACGGGTCTCTGACTTGAGATAAGCCACCTCATCACTGGTCGCTAAGCCCAAAAAGGTCACATGCTCATCATTGATAAAGGGATCATCCAAATCATCGTTTTTATAATAAAACTCGATAATCGGTGTCTCTAAAACCAGCCCTTCTTTCAATCCAAATCGCTTGGAAAACGACCCTGCGGTACGATTTCGCAACACAACTTCCAAAGGAATAATAGACACCATTTTGTTTAATTGTTCGGTTTCTGATAAGCGTTTAATAAAGTGAGTCGCTACACCGGCTTTGTTTAAACGCTCAAAAATCAGACTAGAAATAAGATTATTGAGCCGTCCTTTACCTGCTATCTCTTCTTTTCTCGCCCCATTAAGCATGGTGGCTTGATCCTTGTAGACAGAGATAATCTGGTCAGGATCATCTGTACCATAAATATCTTTAGCTTTCCCTTGGTATAAGAGTTGAGTTGACATGAACAAACCTCGCTAACATTTTTCTTCATGTTAACAAAAAATATTTGTTTTTTCAAGGAATTTTATAATATTTTTATGAGAATAATATTTTTCAAGTCAAAAACCGAACTTTTATCAAAAAAACATCCCCACGGCTACTACCGTGAGGATCTGAGAATACCATCAGAACTTTCAATTAGTCTCCTCTGAAAACATTTGAACAGAGGCTGCCACAACTCCACTCTCCAGCATGGTTCTGGTCTGTTTGATTGTGTAGTAAATTGCGGTGGCATCAGATGAGCCGTGAGCCTTGACGACTGGAGCCTTCAAACCCAAGAGGACGGCGCCGCCAGCTTTTTTATAGTCCATGGCACCTAAAGCCTGTGTCAGGCTTGATTTGAGGAGAAGACCGCCGATTTTAGCCAGCACGCCACCTGTTTTTACCGCCGATTTGACCTGACTGACAACGGCTTTGCCTGTTCCTTCGATGGCTTTCAGCACTGCATTGCCCGTAAATCCGTCAGAAACGACCACATCACAGACACCCTCGAGCAGGTCTCTGGCTTCAACATTTCCGATAAAATGAATGGCGGGGTCCTTGCTCAACAGATCATAGGCCGCTAAGCGCAAGGGGTCTCCCTTGGTCGATTCCGTTCCGTTATTGAGCAGACCGACACGAGGTCGGGCGATGCCACGCACCTTTTGGGAGTAGAATGTTCCTAGAACCGCATACTGGTGCAGGTGCTCGGGCTTACTCTCTGCGTTTGCTCCCAAGTCCATCATGTCAAAGCCCTTGCCATCCATGGTTGGCAGGGTGGACATGAGACCCGGACGGTCAATGCCCTTGATGCGCTTGATAATCAGCTGTCCAGCAGCAAGCAAGGCACCTGTATTCCCTGCCGAGATGACAGCATGAGCTTCCCCGGCCTTGACACTCTTAGCCGCTAAAACCATAGAAGCCTGCTTTTTCTGACGAAGAGCCAGCGTCGGCTCATCGCTTGAGTCGATTTTTTCATCCGTGTGGACAATGCTCACGCGCTCTGTCGCTGTAAGGTACTGCCTGATGGCATCCTCCTTACCATATAGCACGACAGATAGGTCGGAGAACTCTGCCAGAGCACGATTAACTCCCTCTACCACAGCTTGAGGAGCATGGTCCCCTCCCATGGCATCAATTGCAATGATGTGTTTTGTCATCAGTCATTTCCTTTCACGTTTTTCTCAATTATAGCAAAAAACAGCTGAAAAATCAGCCGTTTCGGTTTTTCATCACATCTCCCCACTTCTGAAGATCATCGATAAATGTCTTACTCTTGAGCTTGATACCGACATAGTCCTCATAGAGTTGATCGATAACCAGCCGTAGTTTAGCTTTCATCTCAGGACTTAGGGAGATTTTTTGTAAGTCGTCAAAGGAAATGGCCTGAAACCGATTGAGCAGATAAGGCACATTGGGATCGAGATGGCTACGCCGGTCATCCTCATGGTAATGTGCAGGGCAAATAAGCCCTGAATACTTGAAGGAAAAATCAAAGGCCTGACCCACTCGGTGACAGAAGACACACTCGTTGAAGTTGAGCTGAACACCCAGTCGATCCAAAAGCTGGATTTCAAAAATATTGGTCAGAACCTCATGATCCATGCCCTCTTCCATCAGCTCTAAGGTCTTGCAAGTAAAGGCAAAAAGCTGACTATCATAGACATTGTCCACAATTGCCGCATCTGCCAGCGCCACGATGTAAGTCGCGTGAGCCAGTAGAAAAATATCATCGTTAATCCGCTTAAAGGTCTGAACAGAACGATAGTCCTCGATATAGGAGAGCCCTGTTTCATTGATTTTTAGGATAAAATCTGCCACAGTCAACGGCTGAATAACCGAGGCAAGTTTCGACTGGCTCGCATGACGGACGAAGAACATCCGTTTGCCCAGCTGCTCGGTAAATATCTTGACCAATTTGTCATCTTCACGATAGTTACGATTGTAGAGGATTAGCCCCCTGCTCTCCCTAAGCTCCATACTGGACCATAAATTCTTTGAGCCGCTCCATAGCTACCTGAATAGTCTCCATAGAAGCCGCATAGGAAATCCGCAGGTAGCCTTCACCGTACTGACCAAAGGCCACACCCGGAATCAAGGCAACAGCCTTTTGCTGGGCAAACTCTTGCAAAAACGCGAAAGAATCTTGTCCTTCTTTGACGGGAATTTTAGCGAAGATATAAAAGGCGCCATTTGGACGGATAATCTCAAAATTCATAGCGGTCATCTGCTCGATGATGTAGTCACGACGCTTGATGTACTCCGCCTTCATCGGCAGAGCATCGTCTTTGCCGACCGTCAGAGCTGCAATAGCTGCGTACTGGGTCGCCGTGTTGGCAGCTGTCACCAGGTACTGGTGGCTCTTAATCAGCTGCTTGGCAATCGCTTCAGGCGCAAAAATCAAGCCCAGTCGCCAGCCAGTCATGGCATGGGATTTAGACAAGCCATTTATGACCACAGTTTGGTCGCGGAGGTATTCTCCGATAGATACATGGGACTCATCAGTATAGGTCAGCTCTGAGTAGACCTCGTCACTGATGACAAAAATCTCGTACTTGCGCAACACATCCGCCAGAGCCTTAATCTCTTCTCGCGAATACGTTACCCCTGTCGGATTCGTTGGGTAATTAAGGATAACTGCCTTGAGCTTATCCCCTTGCTCAAGGATAGCCGCCTCCAGCATATCAGGCGTCAGGACAAAGCCGTTGGCCCTGGTATCAATCTCAACAACATCCGCGCCCATGAGGTTGACGATTGGTTCATAGCCAGGGTAAGCAGGTGCTGGCAAAAGCACGGTATCACCCGCCTCTAAGATAGCTGTCAAGGTTGCTGACAAAGCCTCTGTTGCCCCGATGGTCACGAGAACTTCCTTGTCAGGGTCATAGCTGAGCTGGTACTTGTCACGCACAAAGTCAGCAGCTGCCTGACGTAGCTCTAACAAGCCTGCCATACCTGTGTAATGGCTCTTATTAGCATCGATGGCAGCCTTGGCTGCTTCCTTGACATGGTCGGGCGTGGTAAAGTCCGGTTCCCCCAAGGTTAGACGAACGATTCCAGGAATGCTCGAAATCGACTGGTCAAATTGCCGAATGAGAGAAACCTCAATCCGGTCTAAATTTTTATTAAAACGATTGGACAGTGACATAAAACCTCCTTGTTAGCCGAAAAACAGATCAACTATTCTCCGATTGATAACAACAGAACATCTCCTATCAGTCACAGGAAGGGAACAGCTACAAAGTTGTTAAAACTCCCTTGCAAGGTTTTTAGTGATGTGTTCTTCCATTATACCAAAAGAGCTGGGAAGCCCAACTCTTGTTACCTTATTCAGTGATAAACTGTCTCAACAGCCCATTGACAAATTTGCTTGAAGTCGTATCAGAATAGGTCTTGGCAATCTCGATAATCTCGTTAAGAGCGACGCGATCAGGGGTTTCATCGAAATAAACCATCTCGTATAACCCCAAGCGAAGAAGCGTTTTATCAACTAAAGTTAAACGCTCCAAGCTCCACTTTGTCTTGAGCTTGGTTTCAATTTGTGCATCTAGTTCAATCCTATGGGTAGTCACACCTTGAACCAAACTGAGCAAAAAGACTGGCACGTTCACCACATCATCTTCTGCAAAATCCTTATCATGCGTATAGGCGAACTGGCTAGCTGTCACCACATCTCCACCAAATTCTAAACTGAGAAGCGCCTGAAAGGCGCGCTCCCGTAAGTCACGTCTGCTGTCTGTTATTGCCTTAGTCATCCAGAAAATCCTCGTCAAAGAGGGATTTGAGATCTGGTTTAGGTGTCTTATCCGCCACAATCCCCACGACATGTACGTTAACGGCAGAAACATCCAACTCTGCCATGTCATGAATCGCAGCCTTTACAGCTTTTTGGATAGCAATCGAAACGGCTGGAACATTGACCCCATACTCGAGATAAACATAAAGATCAACTGCCAAGCTACCATCTTCTAAACCATCGATATAGACACCGCGACCAAGGCTAGTTTTACTAAAGGTATCCGCCACTTTTTTGTTGTGGAGCGAGTGAACCCCCTCAACTTTGGTTGTTGCGATACCAGTAATGACCTCCAATACACGAGGAGCGATAACAATATCACCAACTGCTACTTGTGTCATCTTTTCGTCCTTTCTGTCTTGGCAATACTGCCAAGCTATGCTCTACTCATTGCCCTAGGCACGAGAAATATAAGTACCCTCAGCTGTGTTAATGATCAATTTCTGACCGATTTCGATAAAGTCTGGGACGTTAACCACCAGACCTGTCTCAAGAGTCGCTGGTTTACCTGAACCTGTCACGGTTGCTCCTTTGATAGATGGTTGTGTGTCAACAACCGTCAATTCAACCGTTGTTGGAACAGTAACACCAATCACTTCTGTGCCAAAGAATTGGATTTTCACTTCAGCATTTTCAAGGATGTATTTAAGCTCTTCTTCGACATTGGCCACTGGGATTTCGTACTGGTCATAAGTCTCTAGGTTCATGAAGAAAGCTGTTCCATCCATCTGGTAGAGGTACTGAGCTGGCACAGACTCGATGATGGCTTGCTCAAACTTTTCATCTGGACGGTAAGTCGTATCAAACGTTGACCCTGAACGCACATCGCGCAATTTCATCCGCATAATGGTGTTGCCTTTACCTGGCTTATGGTGGCTAGCTTCTAACACTCTAATCAACTTGCCATCAGCGGCAACAAAGGTCATGCCCGCACGTAATTTACTTGCTTCAATCATGTGTATTCACCTCTAAAATTCATATTATCACTTCATTTTACCACAAATGGGCTATTTACTCAAATCTTTTCTTTTGGGAAATGGCAGAGCAAAGACCAAAACATCTCCTCAAAACAATGACTGCCATAACTCCAGCTTAAGAGGTTCAATTATGGTTGACCAACCAATTGAGTAAAGAAGTGTCTCAGATCCTCGTTCTTTGTTTCTGTAAAATACAGTCGGTTTTCTGGGTTGCCTTGGTTCTGCTGGGTAATCCAAACCTGGCCTTCACCTTGAGGATTAAGCGTGAAAAGGTAAAGGTGTTGGGACATAGAACGATTGTCCTCACTGTCCGCATAGACTGCTACGACCGCAAGCTGATTTGACTGGGCATGACCGTCCATGCTCCAGAAGAGTTCTGGGGTTTGACCATTCATATCTGCAGTCATGGTAGCAGTTGCTGTCAATACGCCATCTGGAATCGGCACCCCAAAAAAGTTTCCTAAAGTTGCTGGCGTGTAAGATTTATAGGTTTGCCCCAAAGCCGGTCCCCAGTCGGTTAAGATATAGTCTTTCAACTGAGCAGATTTTTCTTCCGTCCACCCCCCCGTCCGCTCAGAAGATGCAGGTTTAGTGGTCGTCGATGACGAAGACGTCGAACTGGTCGCTGTATTCGTTGTTGTTGATAGTTGCGACGAAGATGGGGCGGTCGGTTTCTGAACTTGTTGACTACAGGCGACAAGACCCAAAGAACTTAGAAGCAACTGAACTAAAATAGACGATCTTTTCATCAGATTTCTCCTTACTTATGCTAGCCAGATAGGGCTATTTTCCCCCCAAGGTCAAGGTCGGTACATCGTGTTGGACACAGGTAACGCCTTTCTTGTCCATGAGGGCAATGGCAAAGGGATGAGACCGATAAGCTGTTTTGTAGGTAATCTTACTGATGCCTGCTTGCAAGAGAGCCTTGGTGCAGTTGATACAAGGGAAATGGGTCACGTAAAGCTCCGTCCCATTGGTCGAAATCCCCTCCTTGGCGCACTGAATGAGCGCATTCATCTCCGCATGGACAGTGCGAATACAGTGCCCATCTTCCATATAATGCCCTGCATCATCGCAGTTATCAGTTGCTGATACCCCGCCGTTGTAGCCCGTGGCAATGATGCGGTTATCCTTGACCAGAACTGCACCAACAAAGGCACGGTCACACGTTGACCGCTTGGAAATCAGTTCGGCATTTGCCATGAAATAGTCTTCCCAGGATAGGCGATTGCTCATCTCTTTTCTCCTATGCTTATAACACAATCAATTCCTTAGGCGCCTTGGTCAGGACTTCGCAGCCTGTTTCGGTGATATAGAGGTCATCTTCGATACGGACACCGTAGCGCCCATCGAGGTAAATCCCAGGTTCATCAGTCACCACCATACCAGCCTGCAAGTGACCAGTACCACGACCGAAAAACGGCTCCTCATGAACATCCAGTCCCATGCCGTGACCGATACCGTGGGTAAAATGCTCCCCATAGCCAGCGTCAGCAATGATGCCTCTCGGCACCCCGTCATAGTCTGCGAAACTGAGCCCAGCCTGTGCTCGCTCAATCAGCGCAGCATTAGCCTGCAGGGCAACCTCATAAATGGCACGCTCCTCGTCGGTCGTCTGCCCGATGTGAATGGTCCGCGTCATGTCGCTCACATAATGCTCAAAAACACAACCAAAATCCAGCGTCAGGCTCTCATGCTGAGCGATAACCTTGTCGCTAGCGACCCCATGGGGCATGGCAGAGCGGTATCCTGAAGCAACGATGGTCTCAAAGGACACGCCAGTTGCCCCTAGCTCACGCATGCGAAAGTCGAGGAAGTTAGCTACCTCACGCTCGGTCTTGCCAGGTTTGATAAAGTCCAGCGCATCCAAGAAAGCTTGGTCAGAAATCTGGCAGGCCTGACGAATGATGGCAAGCTCAGAAGCGTCTTTAATCTGACGCAACTCTTCCACAAATCCATAAACAGGCTTGAGCTCATAACCCTCAAAGCGGTTAGCCAGTGCCTGATAATAAGCATAAGATATCTGATTGTCAAAACCGATAGTAGCCAGTTGCTCATCGGCAATGAGCCGAGCAATCTCACCCAGCGCATCGCGGCTATCCACCACTTCAAAGTCAGTAATCACCTGCTTAGCGATGAGGATATAGCGACTATCGGTGACAAAAATACGGCGTTGCTGGCTGATAAAAACCGTTCCAGCAGAGCCCCAAAATCCTGTCAGGTAATAAATATTTTTCTCACCCGTCACCAAAAAGCCATCAAGCTCTTCAGCCCTCAATTTCTCTAAAAACCGTTCTAAACGTGTCATGTTCATCATGTCCTTTCATTGTTAAATGCTCCTGCGATCCGCGCAGCAGCTTCCATAATAAGGGCTTTAGGTGCAGCGGCATTGAGACGGAAACAGCACTTGCCCTCGCGCCCAAAGGTCAGCCCGTCATTGAGCTGCACCTTGGCCTCTTCCTCCAAACGTCTCGCAACCTCACTGTGCTTGAGCCCATAAGCAGAAAAATCCAGCCAAAGCAGATAAGTCGCCTCTGGTCTCATAACCCTAAGGTCTGGGAGTTCTTTGGCAAAATAGCCGAGCAGGTCGCTGATATTATCTTCCAACACCACTTTTAGTTCTGTCAACCACGGTAGCCCTTCCCTCAAGGCCACCTCCGTAGCCACAAAACCGAGGTTTGAAATCTCATGTTGGTTGTTGGCCAGCTGACGGTCGGTAAATGCTTTCCTCAAGTCAGGATTCTTAATAAGGACAAAACTGTTCTTTGTTCCTGCGATATTAAAGGTCTTAGTTGCTGAAGCCAAAATAATAGCAAACTCAGCAAAACTGCGATCCACTGTATAAAAAGACTGATGTCTCTTGCCCCAGAGGGTCAAGTCCTGATGGATTTCATCAGACACCATGATGACCCCATACTGACGGCAAATCTCCCCCAAACGTTTCAGCTCTGCCATGTCCCAAACTCGCCCACCAGGGTTATGAGGATTACAGAAAATATAGAGCTTCACGCTATTGTCGACAATGTCACGCTCCAGCTGATCGAAATCAATGGCAAAACGACCGTCCTCAACGACCAGCGAGTTAGTCACAAGTTTGCGTTTATTGAGCTTGACCGAGCGAGCAAAAGGGGGGTAAACAGGGGTGTTGATCAGGACAGCGTCTCCTTCCTCCGTAAAGGCCTGAATCGCCGTTGAAATGGCTGGCACAGCCCCCTCAATGAGAACGATGTCCTCGCGTGCCACCTCAACCCCATGCTGGGTTTTCTCCCAGTCGATAATCGCTTCAAAAAGGCTATCAGCTGGCGCATCGTAACCAAAGACCGAGCGCTGGGCAAACTGGGTCAGGGCAGCAGTCATCTCAGGAAAAACCTGAAAGTCCATGTCCGCAATCCACAACGGCAATAAGTCCTTGTCCTCACGCGTCTTTTGCCACTTAATCGCATTGGTGGCGAGACGGTCTGGTAAGCTGGTGAAATTATATCGTGTCATCGCATCTTCCTCCTTTAAAGGTGGCGGTAGTGCCAGTCATCCTGATCGTGGTAAAAGTAAAGTTCAGATAGCTTCTCGTCTTCAAAAATCGGCAGCATCTCTGCAAAACCGTCCGCTAAATCAGCCGCTGTAAGCTCTGATCGTTCCATCCAGAAGACCTCCCCCTCATCAGACGAGCTCAAGTCACCTGAAAAGGTACTGGTCTTGTAAAGAAAGACAATGTAGCGATATAGACCTTTATTATGGGTAAACTGCTTAATCCCGCAGAGTTGCAAATCGGAAACTGTCAATCCTGTTTCTTCTTTAACTTCACGGATGACAGATTGGACAACACTTTCTTGTGGTTCAATTTTCCCACCTGGAAAAACAAGACCAGGCCAGTCAGGGTCTTTACGGTTCTGCACCAAGACCTTGGTCCCATCTGTCACCATGCACATGTTGGTTAAGATAACTGCTTCTGTTTTTGGCATCTTATCCCCCTAGTCAGCTAGCGCCTGTTCTAAATCCCAAATCAAATCAGTCACATCCTCAATACCGATGGACAGACGGAGCAAGTCGTCAGTCAAACCGTAGGCATGACGGGTCTCAGCAGGAATATCCGCATGCGTTTGGGTCGTCGGATAGGTGATTAGACTCTCAACCCCACCCAAACTTTCCGCAAAGGTGAAAATCTGTAACTTATTGAGCAAACTTGGAATCTTGCGCTCGTCTTGCAGCTTGATGGACAGCATGCCACCCTTCCCTGGATAAAGGACTTCCTTGATGTGAGGAGAGTTCTCCAGATGGCTGACCAAGTCACGGGCATTAGCGGTAGCTTTTTCCATACGAAGCTTGAGGGTCTTGAGCCCTCGCATGAGCATGTAACTGTCAAAAGGCGACAAGACAATCCCTGTTGTGTTGAGATTGAAAAAGAGCTGATCGTAGATGGCTTGATCATTAGTGATTACAGCTCCAGCCAGCACATCGTTGTGCCCACCCAAGTACTTGGTCGCCGAGTGAATGACTAAATCTGCCCCCAATTCAATTGGCCGCTGATAAATCGGTGTATAGAAGGTATTATCAACGACGGTTTTAGCTCCGACAGTCTTAGCCTTACGAGCAATTGTCGCAATATCAAACTCGTTCATCAGCGGATTGGTCGGCGTTTCGATGAAAACCACATCCACCGTCTCATCCAGTAACGTCAGCATATCATCTTCTGTATTGGCATAGACAAAACGAAACCGCCCTTGCTGCTCTACCTTATCAAACCAGCGGAAGGACCCACCATAAAGGTCACGGCAGGCTAGCACTTTTGCCCCCACAGGGAAAATCTCCATGGCCAGCATAAGCGCACTCATGCCTGAGCTAGTCGCCATCGCATAATCTGCTCCCTCAATCGCCGCCAAGGTTCGCTCCAAGTTAGTGCGGGTAGGGTTTTTAGTGCGGGTGTAGTCAAAACCTGTCGACTGACCAAACTCTGGGTGCTGGTAGGTCGTTGAGAAGTGGATGGGCGACACCAAAGCCCCAGTCTGCTCGTCCATCCGAATACCTGCCTGCGCCAGCTGCGTCTCTAATTTCAATTCCTTATAATCCATAACCATCTCCATTTGTTCTTTTTCTTTCTATTTTACCATGATTTCGGAACAATAGCAGAGCAAAAACAAAGTTTTTTCACGCCACTCCTATCAGGACAGACATCACTGTTAGCCGTTCTTCAGAAGCAGTTTTTGAAACAGCAACAATGACAACAACACTAGACGATCGTCTAAAAAACCAAGCTAGCTACCCAGAAGGATTAAATCGCACTGATAACACTACAAAAGAGCTTCAATCATAACAAAAAGTGCATAAGGTCAAGCCCTCGCCCTTGACCTTATGCCTTTTTCTCACAGTTTTATTATTTATTCGATTTTTATGCCGCTCGGTTACCTCATTGTTCAACACAGCTGTCTAAACCGCTTCAAGCGTTAACGAATCCGGCAAATGTCCCTTAAACGTTGGGCGCGTTGACCTAGCAACTTATCGAGACTGCGTGTTTTGAGAGATAGATACCCATAGACCATCATTCCGACACTTGCACCAACAACAAGGTGAACAGCCGCCAGTAAACGGCTAGACGGTTGGATAACTAAACTCAAGCTCCAATAAACAGCAAAAACAGGCACACACATGAGCAAGGTATTGCGAGCGATGAGGGCAGTATCTCTGACTAAAATGTTGGGATTAAACTGAGTAACCGCACGCAAGTGACGATAGAAGAGGATTGATGGGACTAACAAGGCTAAAGCTGTCGATAACACTGGCCCATAAGCCTGAAACAGGAATAGCAAGGGCAGTTGAGTGAGCAACTTCACCACCACACCATAGTAGAAATAGCGGACTGCCGCCCGGCTTTCATTGACCGCATGTAGGACTGGTGATAGGGCAAAATAGGTACATTGCAAGAAGGTCTGAACAAGTGTCGCGATAAACAAGCCTATGGCCAAATTTTCTGACGGGTTATAGAAGACAACATAAAGTGGTTCTGCCAGTAGAATAGCCCCCATCAATGCAGGCAGAGCAAAGACTGTCAGCATTTGAAAACCATTGAGCATCAGACGAGCAACCCCGCGCTTATCTCCCTTGAGGTGGCTCTCCGTCAATAATGGGATACCGACATCACCAATCGTAATTGCCACCGCCACAATCAGCATAACTATCTTATTGGGATTGGCAGATAGGTAGGCATAAATAACGGTCAGGCGCTCCTTACTATCTTCCGTGAGGAATAACAAAACGTTAACAAAGGTTGCTTGATCGATTAACTGGTACAGCTGAATGGCAACTCCTGTCAAAATCATCGGAATCGCTGTCCGAAACGTTTCCTTGATGAGTTGCAAACTTTCCTGATACTGCACCTTAATTGGCGATGCTTTCAGAAATTTACTCAAGAGCCCAGACTGCCAAAAATAATACCCCAACACAGCAAAGCTAGCAAACATACCAACAAAGGCAGCAAATGTCGATTGGGTGACAGCTGACACGTAGTCTTTTGACCCCATTTTCATGATGTAAAAAGTGGTCAACAGCATCCAAATGACACGGATAAGCTGTTCTGCTAACTGACTGAGAGCATTTGGTTTAACATGGTGATAGCCCTGAAAAATACCTCGACACACACTCATCATCGGAAAGACCAGGACAGCCAAAGTCAAGCTTCTAAGCACAGGAACTAAGGTCTGTTCTGCGCCTGACAACCGTGATAAGAGCGGTGCCCCAAGGTATAAAATAGAGGCGAAAATAAGACCCGACAGGAACATGATGCCGATAAATTGTTTAGCTAGTCCAATCCCTTTGGCTTCTTGGTCAATCGCATTATACTTAGCAATCTGTTTTGAAATTGCTGTGTTAATCCCTGTCGTGGATAGCACCAAAAAAGTCGCATAGAGGGTGTAGCCCATGCCATAAAGAGCGTTAGCTTGTGGTGCAACCTTACCCATCCAAGCATACCACGGAATGATATAAACCGCCCCTAGCAAACGTCCTGCGATGTTAGCGAAAGTCAACCAGGCTGTCCCTCGTAACATCTTCTCTTCTCGGCTGAGCTGGTTTGTTTGACTGTTTTCTTCTACCACGTGTTATCCTAATCTTTCTATAGTCTATCTTTTTATTATAAACTTTTACCTGTCACTTGTAAAATGCCAGCTTTGGGTTTACAATAGAGGTATGATAAACCTATTAGAGATTTTTGAGATATTGAAAGCAGATGACAACCTTGTCACTCTCGCTCCTAGCTGGGCTGACACCAGTTTTACCAAACTCAGCTACGATAGCCGTCAGGTCGATGCAGATACCCTCTTTTTCGTCAAGGGGGCTGGCTTTGACCCTGTTTATCTGGAGCAGGCTGTTCAGGCTGGTCTGACCTATTATGTGGCAGAAAAAACCTACGATGTTTCCTGCTCTACTATTGTCGTCAAAGATGTCAAACGTGCCATGAGCCTGATTGCCATGCGCTTTTACGACAATCCACAGGATAAGCTGAAACTGTTGGGCTTTACGGGCACTAAGGGTAAGACCACTGCTGCCTACTTTGCCTACCATATCTTGCGCCAAAGCCACAAGCCTGCTCTGCTATCGACCATGAGCACAACCCTAGACGGCGAGACCTTTTTCAAGTCCCAGCTGACCACACCTGAAAGTCTGGATCTCTTTGCCATGATGGCTGAAGCGGTCAAAAACGGTCGCTCCCACCTCATCATGGAGGTGTCCAGCCAAGCCTACCTGACCAAGCGGGTCTACGGACTAACCTTTGATGTCGGGGTCTTTCTCAACATCACGCCCGACCATATCAGCCCCATTGAGCACCCGAATTTTGAGGACTATTTTGCTCACAAGAGGCTCTTATTGGACAATAGCCGAGCGGTTATCATCAACGCAGGCATGGACCATGCCGAGGTTGTGCTTGAGCAGGTGGCAGGTAGAGACCTTGACACTTACGGTAAGGATTCTGATAACCGTGTCGTGACCTCATCTGCCTTTGACTTTACAGCGACAGGAAAATTAGCTGGGCAGTACAGCATCCAACTGCTGGGGGATTTCAACCAAGACAATGCTATCGCTGCTGGATTAGCCTGTCTACGATTGGGGGCTAGCTTAACTGACATCAGGTTAGGCATCGCTCAAACCACCGTGCCAGGTCGGATGGAGATCCTAACTCAAACGAACGGTGCCAAGGTTTTTGTTGACTATGCTCACAACGGTGACAGCCTCGACAAACTCATCAAGGTGGTGACAACTGCCCAAACAGGACAGGTCTTTCTCATTATCGGCTCGACAGGCAATAAGGCTGAAAGTCGCCGTGCCGATTTTGGACGCGTCATCAATCACTACCCTGAACTACAGATTATTTTAACGGCAGATGACCCCAACCGAGAAGATCCTTTTGCCATCTGCCAAGAAATCGCTAGCCACATTAACCGTCCTGTCACCATCGAAGTGGACCGTGAAGCAGCTATCCGACTTGCTCTCTCACAAACCAAAACCAGTCAGGATGCTGTTATCATCGCTGGCAAAGGCAGGGATGCCTACCAAATCATCAATGATCAAAAAGTCCCTTACCAAGGGGACTGGGAGATTGCTAATCAGAACTTGTAAGATAAAAAATCCGCCCAAGGGGACGGATTTTTTAAATTTATTTGACAGTTGCTGTGCTGGTGATAACTTCAACTGCTTTTTTCATCGCAACATCGTGCTTGAGCATCTCTGGTGAAAGGAGGCTACGCACTTGTTCAACTGGCATGTTGTATTCTGTTGCCAAATCGTTGATTTCTTTTTCGATTTCTTCATCAGTTGCCTCAAAGCCCTCTGCTTTAGCAATCGCTTCGATAACAAGATTTGTACGAGTACGTTTTTCAGCATCGCCTTCAAATTGCTTGTGAAGGTCATCTTGTGTTGTTCCTGTCAACTGGAAGTACATGTCTGGTGAAATGCCTTGGCGTTGCATGTTACCCATAAACTCGTTCATGGCACGGTGAACTTCGTCGTGAACCATTTCTTCTGGGAGGTCAACGATTTCTGCATTAGCGACAGCGAGTTCGAGCGCAGCCCCTTCGACCGCATCGTCATAAGCAACAGCTTTTTCAACTTCCAAATCTTTGCGATACTTCGCTTTTAAGTCGTCAAGAGTTTCAACGTCTTCGTCGATGTCTTTTGCCAATTCGTCATCAAGGGCAGGAACTTCTTTAGCTTTGACTTCATGGACAGTTGTGACAAAGAGGGCGTCTTTGCCAGCCAAATCTTCTGCCTGATAGTTTTCTGGGAAAGTCACGTTAACATTGACCGTCTCACCAGCCTTGCTACCAACCAACTGGTCTTCGAAGCCTGGGATAAATTGACCGCTACCAAGCGCTAGTGAGAAGTTCTCACCTTTACCGCCGTCAAACTCAACACCATCAACAGAACCAACGAAGTCGATAACAACAGTGTCTCCGTCCTCAGCCGCACCGTCTTTAACGACCAATTCAGCCAAGTTTTGACGCGCACGCTCGATTTTAGCATCTACTTCTTCGTCAGTTACTTCTTTAGTTTCAGTGACGTCGACAGCCAAGTTTTTGTAGTCACCAAGTTTTACTTCTGGCTTCGTCACCACTTCAGCTGTGATGGTCCAGTCTTGACCTTTTTCCATAGAAGCGATATCGATTTTTGGTTGGGCAACCACGTCCAAACCAAGCTCCGCAACAGCAGCCTCATAAGCGCTAGGCAAGATGCTGTTAAGAGCTTCCTCGTAGAGAGCTTCTTCACCAAAACGTTGGTTGAAGACGGCACGTGGAATGTTGCCTTTACGGAAACCTGGGGCGTTAAGATTTTTCTTGATTTTATTGAATGCCTTGTCAAGAGCTGGCTTGATTTGCTCCTGACCGATGGTGAAAGTGATCACACCACGGTTGGTTGTTTTGTTTTCAAATGTTGCAGACATGCTGTCACACTCCTTAAAAAAATAATATACAGCCTATTTTACCATATTTTAGGCAAATGTGGAACTATTTTTACTGGTTAGAGGAATTTTTTCGTCAGTCCTTATGAGCTGTTAACAGGACTATCCGAACAATAAACCTATAACCATGCAAAATTTCTTACATTTCATCTGGTGCTTCAACACCGAGCAAGGCGAGGGCTTGCTTAAGCACGATAGCGGTCGCATAGCTGAGAGCTAGACGGCTATCTCGTTCTGGGCTATCGTCCAAAATCCGAGTGTGGGCATAGTACTTGTTAAAGCTCTGAGCGAGATTGATTGCAAACTTAGCAATGACATCAGGCGTTAGCTTATCAGCTGCCCGTGTGATGGTGGCTGGAAATTCCTGCAAGAGTTTGATAATCTCCCAAGCATCCGCATCATCTAAGCTGTAAGAAGCTCCTGCTGCTGGTTGAAAATCAGCCTTTCTCAGGATTGATTGAATCCGAGCATGGGCATACTGAACATAGGGACCAGTTTCTCCTTCAAAAGATACCATGGCTTCTAAATCAAAATCATAACCATTGTTGCGGTCAGTTTTGAGGTCATAGAACTTGATGGCACCGACACCAACAGCATGAGCCACCGCATCTTTGTTGGCCAGATGAGGATTTTTCGCCTCTATCTGCGCCTTAGCTCGGCTGACAGCTTCTGCGATGGTTGGCTCAAGTAAAATCACATTGCCCTTACGGGTCGAGAGCTTCTGACCACCCTTGGTCACCAACCCAAAGGACACATGCTCAACATCTTGGTGCCAAGCATAACCCATTTCATTAAGCACAGCTTTGAGCTGCTTGAAGTGGGCAGACTGCTCCTGACCGACCACATAGATGCTCTTAGCAAAATCGTAGGTGCGCTTGCGGTAAAGCGCCGCTGCCAAGTCACGGGTGATGTAAAGCGTAGCACCATCTGATTTTTTAATCAAGGCAGGGTGTTCGATGCCGTACTTGGTCAAATCGACTACCTGAGCACCATTTGAGAGCTGCAATAAGCCCTTGCTTTCCAGCAGGTCAACCACTTCGTCCATCTTGTCATTGTAGAAGGCTTCACCATTGAGGCTGTCAAATTGAACCCCCAGTTCAGCATAGATACGGTTGAACTCCACCAAACTCTCATCGCGGAACCATTGCCAGAGCTCGAGCGCTTCTTGGTCGCCGTTTTCCAATTTGAGGAACCAGTCTCGACCTTCTTGGTCAAGACTAGGGTCAGCCTTGGCCTCATCGTTGATCCGAACGTAAAGTTTCAGCAACTCTGCAATCGGGTTTGCTTTCACTGCTTCTTCATTGCCCCATTTTTTGTAAGCCACAATGAGCAGACCAAACTGCTTGCCCCAGTCACCGAGGTGGTTGATACGGACAGTTTTGTAACCAATTTTTTGGAAAATCTTGGCCAAACTATCCCCGATAACGGTCGAACGTAGATGTCCGATAGAAAATGGCTTAGCGATGTTGGGACTAGATAAGTCAATCGCAACGGTCTGTCCTGCCCCAATAGCCTGGTCACCATAACGTTCACCTGCCGCGATGACCTCTGACAATACTTCTGCTGAAATCTGGCGTTTATCTAAGAAAAAGTTAAGGTATGGACCAACTGCTTCAACCTTATCAAACTGTGTCTGGTCAATCTGCTCGGCGATGTCACTGGCGATAGCCTGCGGTGCCCGACGAAGAGCCTTAGCCAAACTGAAGGTCGGAAAGGCCAAGTCTCCCATACTCGCATGCTTTGGTTTTTCTAAGAGGTTAGCGATGGCCTGCTCGTCCAACTGGTCAATATGCTTGGCCAGCTCTTGAGCAATGAGTTGTTTTGCAGTCATAATCTGTCTCCAAAAATTATTTTTCCTTTTATTTTACCACAAAATAAAGCTAAGGCAAAGATGAAAAAGGCTGAAAAAAATCGTGATTTTTGCTATACTGGAAAAAATGAACTGACGGAGGTGACCATGTCTAAAGAAAAAATTTCCCCTGGTATGCAACAGTATTTAGACATCAAGGCCCAATACCCTGATGCCTTTTTACTCTTTCGCATGGGGGATTTCTATGAACTCTTCTACGAGGATGCTGTCAAGGCTGCTCAACTCTTAGAACTCAATTTGACCAGCCGCAATAAAAATGCTGAACATCCTATTCCCATGGCTGGCGTGCCCCATCATTCTGCCCAGCAGTACATTGATGTCTTGATTGATTTAGGGTATAAGGTAGCCATAGCCGAGCAGTTAGAAGACCCTAAGTCTGCTGTTGGTGTGGTCAAAAGAGATGTCGTTCAGGTCATCACCCCAGGCACGGCGGTTGATATGACCAAGCCAGATGCCGCCAATAACTTCCTTGTTGCCATCGATCGCCTTGCAGGCAGCTTTGGACTGGCTTATATGGACGTCTCAACTGGTGAGTTTTTTGCAACCCAGCTCAGTGATTTTACGGCAGTCTGTAGCGAAATCCAAACCTTGAGAGCTAGAGAAGTCGTTGTCGGCTATGACTTGTCAAACACAGAAGAGCAACTGCTGACCAAGCAACTCAACCTCCTCCTGTCAGAGGAAAAAACAGAGGGCACAGCCGATCATTTATTAGACCAGCAATTATCAGCTGTTGAACGCTCTGCTGCGGGCAAGTTGCTCCAATACCTCCAAAATACCCAAAAACGGGAACTCACGCACCTGCAACCTCTTGTGCATTACGAAACAAAAGACTATCTCCAGATGAGTTACGCGACCAAGACCAGCCTTGACCTGCTGGAAAACAGTCGGACACATAAAAAACAAGGGAGCTTATTTTGGCTCCTAGATGCCACCAAGACTGCCATGGGAACAAGGCTCTTGCGGGCATGGATCGACCGCCCTCTGATTAACTTGGCTGCGATTAGCAATCGGCAGGAGATTATCCAGACCTTCTTAGATGACTTTATCACGCGTCATGATCTAACCGACAGTTTCCGAGGGGTTTATGATATTGAGCGACTGGCTAGTCGGGTCTCTTTTGGCAAGGCCAACCCTCGTGACCTGCTACAGCTGGGACAGACCCTGGCTCAGGTGCCCTATATCCGTGCAATTCTGACAAGCTTTGGGGCTTCTTGTCTGGAAGACTTGGTGACACGTCTAGACAGCCTGCCAGAGTTAGAAAGCCTCATCAGCTCTGCTATTGACCCTGACGCCCCAAATACGATAACCGAAGGTAACATCATCAAAACAGGCTTTGACGAGCAACTGGATCGCTACCGCAAGGTCATCCGCGAAGGGACTGGATGGATTGCAGACATTGAAGCCAAAGAACGCGCCAACTCAGGTATTAGCAACCTAAAAATCGACTATAATCGCAAAGATGGCTACTACTTCCATGTGACCAACTCACAGCTCAGCCATGTTCCAGACCATTTTTACCGTAAGGCGACCCTGAAAAATTCCGAACGCTTCGGCACAGCAGAACTTGCCAAAATTGAGGGTGAGATGCTGGAAGCCAGAGAGCAGTCTGCCAGCTTGGAGTACGATATTTTCATGCGTATCAGGCAGCAAGTCGAGACCTACATCGGGCGTTTGCAGAGCCTGGCCAAAACCTTAGCCGAGGTTGATGTGCTTCAAAGCCTTGCGACTGTGGCAGAAACCAATCACTACATCAGACCGACCTTTAACCAAGATGCTCGCATTGCCATCATTGACGGTCGACATGCCGTCGTTGAGAAAGTCATGGGCAAGCAGGTTTATGTACCAAATTCGATTCACCTTGACCAGACCACAGCCATTCAGCTCATCACGGGACCGAATATGGCAGGTAAGTCTACCTATATGAGGCAGCTAGCGCTCACCGTCATTATGGCACAAATGGGAGCTTATGTCGCAGCTGAGAGCTGTGACCTGCCACTCTTTGACGCTATTTTCACACGTATTGGTGCTTCTGATGATTTGATTTCAGGGCAATCGACCTTTATGGTGGAAATGATGGAAGCCAATCAAGCCATCAGACGTGCCAGTGACCGGTCACTCATTCTCTTTGACGAACTCGGTCGAGGCACGGCTACCTATGATGGCATGGCGCTAGCACAATCCATCATCGAACATCTTCATGACCATATCGGCGCAAAGACCCTCTTTGCCACTCACTATCACGAGCTCACCAGTCTAGCCGACACCCTGTCCCACCTCGTCAACGTTCACGTGACCACGCTGGAAAAGGACGGCGAGGTGACCTTTCTCCATAAAATCGCAGATGGCCCTGCCGACAAGTCCTACGGCATCCACGTTGCCAAAATCGCTGGCCTCCCGACCAGCCTCCTATCTCGGGCGGAGAGGGTCCTTCACGACTTGGAGACGGCTTCGCCTGTTTTGTTGGACAATAGCCGAGCAGACAAACCCGATACCAGAGACGGTCAAGCAACCACTGGGCAGTTAGACCTCTTTGAGCAAGGACCTGATTCCCTAATCGACGCCAAGCTCCGAGACATGGATGTCATGACCATGACCCCTATGGAAGCCATGAATGCTCTCTATGAACTCAAAAACTTACTATAAGCCACAAGCTACAACAACTAAGGAAAACAAGATGAAAAAACTAGATAAACGTTTACGCTACACCCTCAACGCCCTCTGGCTGGCAGCAGGAATCTGTATCGGCAGTCTCATTTCGGCTCTCAGACATGGGGAGAACTGGATAAAAAGTGCCCTCCTTCTTCTGACCGTCAGCGTGATGATTTATTCTTGGGAAAACATCTCGACCTTAATCAGAGATAAACTCATCCCTGCTGAGGAAGAGCGGTTTGGGAAGTAAACCTATCCACTTCGCTACCTGTACAAAACCTTGATATTAGTTAGCCGTTAAGCTATCCTGACTTTCTTGTCAATCGATTTTTTGCCACTTTTGTGATAAAATAAAGATAGATAACATGCAAGCGATAACATTTCTGGCACATTTTCAAGGAGGTTATAGGATGAAAAAAATTCTAAATCAGGCAGTACTGCAACTATTTTTCGTTGACTTAGTTGTCGTCAGCGCTCTCTATTACAAAGAGCAATTTTCCTTACAGGCGACTTTGTTTTACGGATTTTTTCTCTTTTTATTTCATGGCGTCATCGTGATAAGATCTCTGTACAACAAATTTTATGATGAGTTTTATGACGACTACAGCAAAAAATAAACAAAATCGAGGCTGCTTGCTCCTCGATTTTTTGCGTTGAAACTAGGAGATAGACTGTCACACCTGATCTGCGTCATCTTTTTTGACTACCAAAAGCTACTGGAAACAAGCCGTGCAGCAGTCAAACCATCACTGCTGTCGTCAATCAAAGTGGTAACCCTTATGGTTAAGATAAAATAAGCAACTTTCTGTCTGCACTATGGTACAATAAACCTATGACACATTATGACACAATCGTTATCGGCGGAGGACCTGCTGGCATGATGGCTGCCATAGCCTCCAGCTACTACGGACAGAAGACCCTATTGGTTGATAAAAACAGAAAACTTGGCAAGAAACTCTCTGGCACAGGTGGCGGTCGGTGCAACGTGACCAACAACGGAACCTTAGAAGACCTCATCGCAGGTATACCTGGCAACGGACGCTTCTTGTACAGTGTCTTCTCCCAGTTTGACAACCATGATTTGATTCGCTTTTTTGAAGACAATGGGGTCAAGCTCAAGGAGGAAGACCATGGTCGCATGTTCCCCGTCACGGACAAATCCAAGACCATCATTGATTGCTTGGTTGGAAAAATCGCAGAGCTGGGCGGACAGGTGCGAACCCAGTTTGAGGTCGTCTCGGTGAAAAAAAGTGATGGCACCTTTCAGGTCAAATCAGCAGATGAGCAACTGACCTGTGACCGCCTTATCGTCGCGACAGGGGGCAAATCCTATCCTTCAACAGGCTCGACAGGCTTTGGTCATGACATCGCTAGGCACTTCAAGCTAGCAGTCACAGCGCTCGAGGCGGCTGAAAGCCCCTTACTCACAGACTTTCCCCACAAGGCCTTGCAAGGTATCTCCTTGGACGAAGTGACCTTATCCTACGGCAAACACGTCATCACCCACGATTTGCTCTTTACTCATTTTGGACTGTCTGGACCTGCTGCCCTGCGCCTATCCTCCTTTGTTAAGGGTGGTGAGACCATTTATTTGGATGTTTTACCTGACCATAGCCGAGCTGAGCTTGAGGTTTACCTGGAGCGCGAGCGTGAAAAATCCTTGAAAAATGCCCTGAAATCCCTCCTGCCAGAACGGATGGCGGACTTTATCGCTCAGCCATTTCCTGAAAAGGTCAAACAGTTAACGCACAAAGAGCGTGAGGAACTGCTCAATCGTCTCAAACACCTGCCTATCCCTGTCACAGGCAAGATGAGCCTAGCCAAGTCCTTTGTGACCAAGGGCGGCGTTGACTTACAAGAAATTAACCCCAAAACCCTAGAGAGCAAACAGGTGCCTGGGCTTCATTTTGTCGGCGAGGTGCTGGATATCAACGCCCACACGGGCGGCTTTAACATCACTGCAGCCCTCTGCGGTGGCTGGGTGGCTGGCAGCTTGCATTTTTAGGCTGAACAAAAAGCGTCGACTGACGCTTTTTACTTTCCATTCTTTTTCCGCACGGCTTATGACTTAAAAACTTCCCAGAAAGGCAGATAGATTTTCAAAACTGTGCAGCCACCAAGGTAGCCAGAGCCCTTGTCCCTTGTTATAGAGATAACCCAAAACCAGACCACTCATGACGTGAGGAAGAACACTGAACAGCTCTGCCCAACTCAGCTGATGCATGTGAATCATTCCGAATAACAAGGCCTGAACACTTAGCGATAGAGCATAAGGCATGACGTTCTGACACCACCCAAAAATAATATGACGGTAAACCACTTCTTCGACAAAGGGACCCAATACCCCTAACACTAATAAAATCAAAACTTTTGGAAACCGAGCCAGAACCTGCGTTATTGCTGTATCATTTTGCAACTGATAGCCACTTAAGCCAAATAGGCTCAGCAAGGTGTCACTCAGCAACCCGCCAAGCGTACCCAATAAAACCATAGCAACATAAGCACCTAGCAGCCACCACAGGATTTTCCAGCCCAAGGAGGTCACTTTTTGGAAAGACTGCCTTAACTCTTGCCGAAAGAGATAAGCTGCAAGGAACGCTAAGACGCCATAAGACACGAAGATATGGACACCATGCGGAAAAATGGCGCTCAGAAATTTTCCCTTGACGAGAAAAAGATAGAGCAACAGGTAGCCAATAGGAACGAGAGAACGGTTATGAGACATAGGTCACCTCTTTTGTTTAGCGTGATAAATCTCCGACCAAACGTAAAAGAGTAGAAGCCCGAACAGTGTTAGAGAAAAGAGTGGCATGCCCTTGATAGCAACCAAACTCCCCAACAAGAGAATTGATAAGAGCGTCAGGTATCGCCAGAGATGCCGACGAGTTGGCTGATGTAACGGCAACGCGTCCTTAGCCAGACCTAGCAGCTCATCTACCGAAATGCCATAAAATGCTGACAAGCGAGCCAAATTATCACTATCTGGCACTGTCCGATTTTTTTCCCAATTGATGATGGTCTGACGAGACAGCAACAACAGTTGGGCTAATTGGTCTTGGGTATAGCCCTTTTCTTGTCGCAGAGACTTCAAACGCTCCCCGATAGTCATTGATTTATCCTCCCTAAAGGTAACAGATTAAGCGCGCCATGCCTAGTCAAAATCTGTTGACATGAGCCTATTTGCTGCGTAAAAGGTCTTGAACATGCTGTTGCTAGCACCTTCAAGTTGACAAGTCTGTCAACCTAATATTTCCCTAACTCACGCAAGCTAGTATGATTTTCCTGAATGCGGCGGAACATTTTTTCCATGTCTGACTTGCTAAAGTTAACAAGGACAGGACGACCGTGAGGGCAGTTGTAAGGATTGTCACATTGGGCGAGCTGTACCAGCAAGTCCCTTGCGGAGTAGTCGTCTAGCTTGTGATTGGCCTTGATGCTGCGTTTGCAGGACATCATGATGGCCAATTCTGCTCGGTACTGCTTGATGGAGACCTGATCGGTCAACAGCAACATGTCACACATCTCGTAAACGCCGCTTTCGATTTCCTCTTCCTTCATCCAGATAGGGTGCTCACGTAGGATAAGGGTGTTCTGTCCGTAAGGATCAAGGTTGATGCCCACTTCTTTTAGTAGCTCTGCCTTTGCCTGCAAGGTCAAAAAGTCACTGGCTGAAAACTCAAAGAGGTAGGGCACTAAGAGCTGCTGGAGCGAGCTGTCAACCTCGCCAATCTTATCCCGGTAATACTCGTACTTGACCCGCTCCTGAGCGGCGTGCTGGTCGATGATGTAGAGCCCGCCTTGCCCTTGTGCAAAGAGGTAGGTCCCGTGCATTTGCCCGAAATACTCTAATTCTGGAAAGCTCGACCGTTCCTCCTGCTCCAAGTTCGCCACCAAGCGCGACAGTTTCTTGCGATCCGCCTGCCAGCCATGTTCCCCGTCCTCTAGATTAACTGCCTCCCTCTGGGCAAACTGGACGCTGGCTGGTCTTTGCTCAATTTCTGAGGAAATAGCAGAGCTAACCGTCGGACCAGGGCTGTCAACCATCTTGACAAGATTGTCAACCTGCTCCTCAACCACCACTGATTGGGGCTGATCTTTGAGGAAAAAGTCCTGCTTTTCTGTGTCATAGTAGAGGTTGGTCTGCTTGAGACTGAGACTGGTTTGAACAGGCTTTTCAGCTCGTTTAACACTGGATTTAGCTAGATTTTCCAAGGCATCTGGAATCAAGGTTTGCTCTTTCAGACTAGCTACGATAGCTTGCTTAATCAGTGCCATCAGCTCTTTTTCCTTAGAAATCCGCACCTCCTGCTTGGTCGGATGGACGTTGACATCCGCCAAATAAGGATCAATCTGAATGTCAATCACTGCAATCGGAAACCGTCCCACCATCAGCTTGCTCCCGTAGCCATCTAAAATTGCACGACTGAGCAAAAAGTTCTTGATATAGCGCCCATTGATCAGCAAGGTGATGTAGTTGCGATTGGCACGCGTTAACTCAGGCAAACTGACATAGCCCGACACTTCAAAATCCAGGTCACTGGCTGAAATCTCAATCATCTTGCGCGCTGTTCCCAGACCGTAGATGCCAGCGATGGCTTGGCGTAGGTCGCCTGTCCCAGCAGTCTTGGTCAGCTCACGCCCATCACTGATTAGGGTAAAGGCCACCTCTGGGTGTCCTAGACTGAGGCGATTAATCACATCGATGACACTTGAGGTCTCAGCCTGTAGACTTTTCAGGTATTTGAGCCTAGCAGGGGTGTTGAAAAAGAGATTTTCCACCGTGATTTGCGTGCCGACAGGACGAGAAATAATCTCTTGTTGCTCAATAACACCACCATTGGCCACCAGTTTAAGACCGTGCTCTGCCTCTGCGGACTGGGTTTCGATGGTCATCAGACTGACTGAGGCAATCGAAGGCATGGCTTCACCCCGAAACCCTAGTGTTCGGATACGAAAGAGGTCGCCTTGGTTTTTGATTTTACTGGTGGCATGTCGACGTAAACTCAAAGGCACATCTTCTGGCACCATGCCTTCTCCGTTGTCAGTTACCTGGATCAGCTTGAGCCCGCCCTCTTCAATGGTGATAGTAATTTGACGACTGCCTGCATCAATAGCATTTTCAACCAGCTCTTTAACCACACTAGCTGGGCGCTCAACCACCTCACCTGCAGCAATTTGGTTGGCTAGGACTTCTGGTAATTCAATAATTTTTGACATAAACTTCTCTCTTTGTCTGTTCTTAATTTCATTATAGCACAAACTGTGCCCATCACAAAAAGACACCAGCATCGCTGATGTCCTGATGAGACACTGCCTGCTCTGACAGGTCAAACGGTTTGTGTTGTGCTGTTACTCGGTGCTGATGTAGGACAAGAGAGCATCAGCTGTGGTGGTCGGCAATATCCGCACTCGGTTGAGGGTTAATAAGCCGTTAGACAGACTGGCTAGACCTTCATTTGTGGTTAGACCGAGTTTATAGCCTGCCTGACTAGCTACTGCTAGCGTGTCTTCGTTGTATCGCCCTGCTGGGTAGACAATGGTCGTGGTTTCCTGATGAAGCAGCTGATCGAGATAGGTTTTACTGTCGGTCAGCTCTGCTATTTGCCCATCAACCCCTGTAGCACTAAGATCTGGGTGCGTCACCGTGTGCCCCTCAAAGGTCATGCCTGCTGCTTGCATCTCCAAGAGCTGCGCTTCGGTAAGGTGTCCAGCCTGCTGTTCTTGCGTTAGCCCTGTGATGACGTTGTTGGTCGCCGTGGCGCCGTATTTTTGCAAAATGGGATAGGCTACGTCATGAAAGTCCCAGAGGCTATCATCAAAGGTCAGCCAAACCACTTTATTCGCCGGCAGAGCATTCTCGGTTAGGGCACGGTAGGCCTCAGCAGGTGTCAAAAAGTGATAACCAGCTTCCTTCAGCGCCTTAACGTGGCTCTCAAACACGTCAGGTGCTACAATCAAATTGGCATTTGGCGCTTCCTCTGGTGCCATATCGTGAATGGCATGGTACATGAGGATAGGAATTTTGACAGGCTCCTGTTGCTTGATCCAGGTTGACGATACCTCTTGACGACTGGTTGACGTTGCTTCCCCTGTTTGACTAACAGATGGCTGCTGAGCTATCGTTTGTGGTTCAGCTTGTTCAAAAAAGACTTGTTTGCCTAAAAAGCCTAAAACAAGTAGTAAGGCAGCTATAGCTAGACATAAACTAGCAATCAAGCCAGATTGAGAGGACGACTTCCGTGAACGACGTTGCATGATACACTCCTTTTTCTATTTATTATAGCATACACTCCCTAGATAAAACAAACAACCCACTAGAGAACTAGTAGGTTGTTTGCGGAGATTTATGAAAAAATTTTAGGAGGGACAGGACCTGGGGAGAGGTCCTGGACGCCCTCGCTTCGGAAACCAGAAAAGCGAGGGGAGACGAGGATTATTACAGAAAACTTCTACACTTGTTCAACAAAACAAACAACCCACTAGAGAACTAGCAGGTCATTTGCGGAGATTTATGAAAAAGTTTTAGGAATGAAATAATTATACCCACAGAAACTTAAAGAAAACTTAAACAACCTAATAATAGCATCAAAAGCTAAAATAAGAAATAACTCAACAGCCCTACGCCTAACATGTCACTGATGGCATGAGCCCAGAAAAATGGGAAAAGATTTTTCTCTTTCATCCGAGTGTAGAGCAAATAGTAAATCGTTCCAAGCATGAAACCAATTGCCAAGGCGGAAATATTGCCCTGGTAGGTATGAAAGGCATAGCGAACAATCAGGGAATAAAAGAAAATTGGTTTACGGTGCTGGGGTTCCACGCTCAAACACATCCCCAAAAAGAAAATCTCTTCGTAAAAACCATTTAACAAGGAATAAATCACTAAAGATAAGTCAATCGACTGAAGTTTTTCAATGAATGGGTGCATGGTTGAGGCACTATACTGAACGGCCTCACTGGTCTGTGACAGCGCCTCTTCAGGTGGAAAAATACTGTAGGCCACCATAAAATAAAGGTCAAAAATGATAGCAACGCCGATAAAGAGTAAAATCCCCCAAAGAATGGATTTTAAGTTGATTTTAATAGGCCAACTTGAAAAATCAAATCTGCGCCACCAGAGGTACAAAAATGCTGACAATAGCAGAGGCACCTGCCCCCAAAAAGCAGCCCAGTTGACTGCACTGGTAAACTCTGGCAATTCCGCCGTCGCTGTGTTGTCTAAATTGATATAAGTCATCATGGAGTCCTGAATAAAACGGCCAAACATGATAAGGCTCAAAACAACCACATCCCACCACTTTAGATACTTCAGTGGCTCTCTTGGTCTCAGTGTGGTAAAGGTCATGTCAAACCTTCCTTTCTGTTGCATTTAATTTAGTGTCAACAATAGAAATCAATTGAAAACACCGTATAACATCATCAGTCTAATCTTTTTCCCTAAAAATTTCCTAAAATAAGGTGTAAGGAGAATAGTCAAAACCTCTGCTGCACGACTGACAGCAGAGGTTGGTGAAAGAATTTAGGCAACGATAGCTTTGGCTACTTCTTCTGTCGTCATGCGGGAGAAGTAGTGGCTCGTGTCGATGGTTTGGAGTTTGGCCAAGACATCCGCATACTCATAGCGAGTGCCAACCAGCAACTCTTCGATATCGCTGACATCACCAATCCCAAAGAAATCCCCGTAAATCTTGATAGACTCGATAACGGACTTCTCTGTCTTGATGTAGCTGGTGATTTTCCCAGCGTCATAGCGGACGTTGCGCTCGACTGTATAATCTGGCGTTTCGCCAAAGTTCCATTCCCAAGTCGCAAACTTGGTGTCACGAATGTCCTGAATCTTAGCCAGTTCCTCATCTGAAAAGACATACTCGGTCATGTCTGGGTATTCTTTTTTCATTTGAGCGAGAATGGCATCGCTGAACTCTTGTACCGTAATCTTTTCTGGCAATTCATTGTTGATGTTGGTCACGCGGGCACGGACCGACTTAACACCTTTTGACTCAATTTTATCCTTCGATACCTTGAGCGCATCGCCAAGGACGGTCATGTCCACATCAAACAGCAGACAGCCGTGGTGCATCATGCGACCTTTGTAGTAGGCTTGAGCGTTTCCACAGATTTTTTTGCCATCGATTTCGATGTCGTTACGCCCTGTGAAGTTGGCTTCCACACCGAGATTGGCCAACGTGTCAATCACAGGCTTGGAGAAGGTTTTGAAGTCAAAAGCCCCCTCATCTGCCTTATTTGAAATGATGGTGTAGTTGAGGTTGTTGAGGTCATGGTAAACCGCCCCACCACCTGACAGACGACGCACCACATGGATGCCATGTTTGTCGGTGTATTCCTTGTTGATTTCTTGAATAGCGTTTTGGTGCTTGCCGATGATGATGGCTGGTTCATTGATCCACAGGATAAAAATCTCATCCTCATTGACCAGCTCGCGGAAGGCATAGCTCTCCAGAGCGATGTTGTAGGCAGGGTCATTGGACGTATTGACGATGTATTTCATGGCATTCTCCTTGTTAGAAAATAATGGATAACACTTTCATTATAACAGATTTTAAGAGAGCTGACCATCAAAAGGCTATCCCTTTTAACAATGTCGGTATGTTAATAATACTCCGATTACTGACCAACCCTATCACCGTCTCTAGCGACGAATCTCAACATCACCAAACATACTCTTTGCCCTAATCTGACGTAGAGCTGCTGAATCTCCTAACTCTAGGCGTCCGTTACTACCTGTCACACGACCCTCAAGCGTATCCACCTTATACTCACCAAAAGCCGTCTCAACATCCAGATAAATGTCGTCTTTGTCATTGGTGGTCAATGTCATCTCAACATCCCCTGCCTGAGTTTCTACAACGATTTCTTTTGAAAAATCAACCTGATGTAGCTCAAAATCCCCACGTTGCCCTTTGGCAATCAGGCGTTCAAGCCTTACCGTCTCACAGGCTAAATCGCCATTGGTTAGAGTAGCTAGGACATTTTTGAGTTGACTCGTTTTCAGAGACACATCACCATTTTTAGCTTCAACGCTAATCTGGTCAAATTGCCCAGTATCTATTGCCAAATCACCGTTTTGCAACAGCACATCCAACTGGTTGCCACTCGTTTGAGAAAGGTCCAAATCGCCATTTTTTATGGACAGACTAGCCTCTCCTAACTGGCAAGACTTAAGCAGGACATCACCGTTTTGCGCCGTCACAGACAAGTATTCAGAAGAAATCTGTTCCACTCGAATGTCCCCTAATTGGCTGTTTAACTGGATGTCTTGATAGTTAGCAGCTGGCAAAATCAGCCTGATTTCCTCATTGGAAAAGAAATGGTGACCGAACGACCCATGAAATCTGAAGCGTTCTTGCAATGGTTCAGTCTGTCTCAGTGAAACATGCTGGGCTTCTTCCGTGACTTCAATAACTGACCTTAATGATTCAGGAATTTTGAGCGTGATCTGTTCCACCGCATCCGTCATGAGTTTGATATCCAAGTCCAGCAGAGATAATGAAATCCTGTCAACAGCTGGCACACCAGAAGATGAGGACATTTCTTGCGGCACTTGAAAAAGAATCTCCTGCTCTTTTAGACCAGCCAATAGCTCTTGTGCCACCAAACTGGGTTCTCCTAACTCAGCTAAGGCTTCCTTGTTATCAGCTAAATCAGATAAATATTCCTCAAAATAACCTAGAATTTCCTGGCGTTGCGCCTCACTCAAACTGCTTAGTTCAGTTGCTAATTGGGCTAAAAACATCTCTTTTGTCATCACCTAACTCCTTCCTTTAGCCATTGCTTCGATACTGTGACTGTACCGTTCCCATTCTGCTTCCAAAAAAGCAAAGCGTTCCACACCTGTCGGTGTGCGTCGATAGTATTTTCGTTGCCGACCTTGATGGGACTCCGTGTAGGTCTCCAGATAGGCATTGAGTTCCATTTTCTTCAAAATGGGGTAGAGAGTAGACTCCTTGATAGGCGTCAGTTGCTTGAGTCGCTGGTTAATTTCATAACCATACGAGGGTTCCTTGGCGACAATGCCGAGCACTAAAAACTCGATAAGTGGCGAAGGAATCGGAAAATGCAAGACCATTTCGACCTCCATGTTTTTAAAAATTATATATTCTTTTTTTAAGTATATTCTGATTATAAACTGATTGCGTGGACTTGTCAAGCAAAAATTTAACTTTTCTGCACATGAACTATTAGTTGTGAGTAAACTGATTTGGGAAATCAAAAAAGACCACGTCCCCACTCCCACAACAGTGTGGCGGAGACGTGATCCTTATTATCTTTATCAATATGACAACTCTTTTCCCCTTCAGCACATTAACGGCAGAAAGTTCAATCAACACGAATAGATTCCCCTGCTGAATAAACCCTACGGATGCCTTCCTTATCCAAGACAACACCATGGAGGACACCGCCATATACGGCGCCACCGTCAATGCCAATCTTGCCATCTTCTGTTGTCCAGATTTGGTCAAGGTAGTCCTGACGATCAAAAAGGTATTTGGTCGGTGTATGCCCAAAGACAATCCGCTTCCCTGTCTGGTTTTGCCCCTCATGAAAAGGTTGGCGCAGCCACACCTTGTCATAGTCGGCTGTCTCACGCACATCCGGCAAGCTCAAATCCAACCCTGCATGCACGAAGAAATACTCCTGCGTCTCATACAGATAGGGAAACTGCCGAATCTGGTCCACCATCTCGGCATACTGCCCTACGATCGCTACCGCATCCGACACAGGATCGACCTGCGCATCCAGCGGTCGTCCCAAGAGCGAATTGATGGTCGTATCTCCGCCATTACGCTGGTAGTGGTCATACCGCTCTGTCGGGTCATCTAGGTAACGTAGAAACATCCACTCATGATTCCCCATGAGACAGACTGCTCCCTCCTCACGCACCAGCCGACAAACCAACTCCAGACAGGACTTGCTGTCTTCTCCTCGGTCGATGAGGTCTCCTATAAAGACCAGCTGCTGGGTCGTTTTGTCCCATTTTTGCAACAAGTCTTGCAATAAATGATATTTTCCATGTACATCGCCAATGGCGAACAGTTGGTTTGACATCTAACTTCCTTTCAACTCCACGGCATAACTCACTACTGACAAAGCATAGAGTGGGGCGGTTTCGGCTCGGAGGATACGAGGACCAAGACCAACCGTTTTTGCGCCTAGAGCGGTCAGCTGGTCGATTTCGGCTGGGGAAATCCCACCCTCTGGTCCGAAAACAAAAAGGATTTTATCACCTGACTGCATCTTGCTTAGGGCTTGGACAAGCTGGCTGGTCTCGCCCTGCTTGGCGGCTTCTTCGTAGGCGATGAGGACATGGTCAAAGTCTGTAAATTGCTGGAGAAAGGCGGTCTTGGTCTCAAAGAGTTGGACTGCTGGGATACGATTGCGTTTGGACTGCTCAGCAGCTCCGAGGGCAATCTTTTCCAGTTTCTCAGCTTTTTTGGCAAGTTTTTTGCTGTCCCATTTGACGACAGACCAGTCGGCAGGAAAGGCTTGAAGCTGGCTAGCACCTAGCTCGGTGACCTTCTGAGCCAGAAACTCCAGCTTATCTCCCTTGGGAAAACCGACCGCAATGGTGACAGAGACTGGAAGTTCGACCATATCTGCCAAGTCTTCGACCAGCTCAAAGGTCTGATCCTCTTTGCTGATGACCTTGGCACGACGTTTGATGGCATCGTCAAACACCAGCACCACCTCATCGTTTGGCTGCAAGCGCATGACGGAAAACATGTGCTTGGCGGTCTCCTTATCCGTGATGGTCACCAGCCCCTCCTGCGGCGCTCTGCCATGTACAAAATACTGCTGCATCTAGCCTCCTACTACGCCTGAGCGATCGGCGGTTTTTTTGAAAATGCAGGCGTTCCACTCGCCTTGAATGAGCTGGGTTTCAAGGAAAAAGCCTGCGCTCTCCGCACTGTCACGCACCATCTCCCACTTGTCCGCGATGATACCACTCATGATTAAGTAGCCCTCATCCTTGACCAGACGATAGGCATCGGCGGTCAGATGGATCAGGATGTCCGCCAAAATATTGGCTACGATGACATCAGCCTCCTGCGTCACCCCTCGGAGCAGGTCGCCCGTGCTGACGGTAATGTTGGTCGTGGTCGCGTTGAGCTGGATATTTTCCTCTGCTACGCGCACCGCCACCTCGTCCAAGTCGTATGCGAAAATTTCCTTAGCCCCCAAGAGAGAGCTAGCGATAGAGAGCACCCCTGAGCCTGTGCCGACATCAAGGACAGTCTCACCTCCGCGCAAGACCTGCGACAGAGCAAAGAGGCTCATCTTGGTGGTCGGATGGGTCCCTGTCCCAAAGGCCATACCAGGGTCGAGACGGATAACCTTCTCCCCAGCGGTCGGCTCATAGTCTGTCCAGCTGGGTACAATGGTCAAATCGTGGGTAATACGGGTCGGCTCGTAGTATTTTTTCCAGTTGTCCGCCCAGTCTTCCTCGGTGAGTTCGCTACTAGCAAGAGTTGTTTCGCCGAGCTCAAGCCCAGCCGCCACCATCTCTGCTAACCCTGCCTGGATGCTGGTCTTAATGGCAGCTAAGTCCTGCGTGTCAGGATAGTAGCCTGTGATGGTCACACGGTCATCCTGTGCCACCTCTGGGATGATTTCGCCAAAGAGGTCTTCCTTGTCCAGATAGTCCCTGCTGTCTTCAATCATCACGCCCTGACTGCCCAGCTCCACCAAAAGATTGCTGACAGCCTCCTGCGCCTCACGGTCTACCGTGAGCGTTATTTCGTTCCATGTGGTCATTGTTTTGTCCTTTTCTATTTTTTATCTTGTGCAAATAATGTGCAAAATGCTCATAGCTGTCCAACTCAGATAAATAGCTTTCCCATGCACGGTAATGGTATCTAGCTTCATCAGCTATAGCCTCATCTTGTTCAAAGAAGCCTAACTTTTGACTAAGTTGCTCAAAGCGGTCAACATAGGCTAAATTCTCCTTCAAAGTCCCCTTCTCCACCAAAACACCCCAAGGCACTTCATGCAGGTCAAAAGTAATCTGTCGTTTCATCAGATGATACAGATACAGTAAAGCAGGACGATAGTCAGGTTCCTTTGCTAAAACTTGCTTAGCGATAGTATATCGGTTTAAGCCTTGAAAAGCAGAAGCCCATGGTTCATTGTAGGCACAAACTGTCCCATCACCAAGTAACCATTTGATGGCTGTCAGATGACCTGTATTGATATCTGCTAAAAAAACCGGGGACAGCTTTTCAAAGAATGTCGCTTGTAATAATGGCTTATAGATATCTCCAAATCTGATGATTTCATCTAAAGTTGGTAAGTTCTCATATGACTTCTGTAACCACTCCTGAAACAGTTGGTGTCGCTTTTTTCTATCTAACTTGGTCAATTGTTTAGGATTTGGATAGGTGGCTAAGATAGTCTTGTAATCTGTTAAGATGTTATGCATGATATTTCCTTTATCATAGCTACCAAATCCATTCCGTCTTGCAAGTTTTCGATATGTTGCGTTTGACGATAGCCACATTTTTCATAAAGGCTGACCAAATGTTTTTCTTGGAGAATGGTGCGCAAATCCCACTTATTCACCTTTGGAAAGGTAGCATCTAACAAGTTGATGGCTTGGTAAGCATAGCCTTTTTGTTGCTCTTCGGGTAAAACTGCTACAATCCCTAGCCACCCTTCCGTCTCCTCCATATTCATCTGCACACGCAAGAAACCAACAATCTTATCATTTGCTTCCATAAGATAATAGTGGCTAGTCGGACGAGAAAATTTTTCCTCAATTGCCTCCCGACTTTCTAAGTAGGGATTATCTTTGTCTCTATACTTCGTATATAATCCTTCAAAACTGGATCGTTGAATAGCTTCAATACAATCCAAATCTGAAAATACCGCTTGTTTTAAATGGATCATGCTCAAATCCTCACTTTCGTATATTAAACATTAAACTCGTGCTTGAAGTTATTGGCTATTTTCAATATGATTATCTAAGTAATCTCTAAATCGATCCTGAAATGGCTGAATAACGATTTTGTCTGTTAAAAACTGGTTGATCGGCATGAATTGGTAACCTTCCCCTTCATCGTCAAGCACGATTTGGTCAACTTGCTTTTTAAGAAGATGTCCGACCACAAAAATACTTGTCTTACTAGGATTTAGTATACCCGGATAGCATTTACTCCAGATGATTTGCTCAGCCGTAATGAATATGACTAGTTATTCATAGAGTTCACGTGATACGCAATCAAAAGGGGGGCATCTCCCTCACGTCCACCTCCAGGAATTTCCCACATATTTGGAAAAGGAATCTCCAGCTTGTTATCTCTTAAAATAGTCAATAGGTGATTGTCATAAATCAAGGCTATTTTACAGCCTGAAAACTCAAACTGTTGGTGCAACAAATTTATTCTCAATACCTCGGATACCCATACCACTCTGTCTCTTCGAATTCAGCTCTGCCTTGTTCAAAGGCTTCTGTATTCCACGCCATGGCAAACTCATCAGCTATGTCATCGGCAAGGAAGTCCAGTAGGTCGTCCATCCCTTGGTCGGCGGTGGCTTGCAGGAACTGGGCAAAGTAGCTCAAAAACTCTCGTGACAGGCCTTTTTTCGGGTCAAAAGGCAGAGCGACCAGGTAGTCTTCTGGGTCAAAACTGGACTTGTCTGGGTGGTAGAAGAGGACAAACTCTTCCAGAGCCACGCCCTCATCATCTGCTCCGCTATCTTCCAAAGAGACACCCTCGGGCAGTCCCGCTTCAAGGACAAAGCTGACCTCGACTGCATGATTTTTCTTGTCCCAGTCGATGGCAAAATCGTAGGAAAAGTGCTTGTCCAACTCTTCCTCTAAAATGCTCAAAAATCCGTATTTGCTCATGATGGTGCTCCTTTTTCGGTTAAAAATGGGGTTACATTCTTCTTGTACTGGTAATTAAGCTAGCACATTCGTCTTTCAGCTGACAGATGGAGGGCATTGACCGCAATGATACAACCGCGTAGCGAATAAGGCCTACCTACTCCTCCTATCCTCTCTATTATACCATTTATTGAGCTCTCTAGCACCCGCTAATTGTTCAGCAATACAGCAAAAAGATAGCGTTTGCAAAAAAACTTGGATATGCTATAATGAATAGTGAAAGGAGGTGCACAGAATGAAAAAATACCGTTTTATCATTGTTCTACTGATCGTTCTTGCCCTGTCTGGGCTTGCACTTTTTGGAGGACGTCACTGGCAACAGCAGCGCTTTAACAAGGAGTTTAAAGAGCTAAACATGGCAATTATCACAGATATTCCAACCATCAATGCCATTGGGCAGCGGGCAACCCAGGCTTTTGAGAGTGAGCTTATCTTTTTCAGTCAGTCTGATGAGACAAGCAGCATTCGCCAGCAGGTCGATTCCTATATCGACAACATCAAACCACAAAGGCAGTCTCTGATAAACCAAGAATGGCTGGTCATCTACCCTCAAACAAGCAAGTCAAAGCTGGAAAACGTCCTTGCCTATGATTTGATGCAACGCACCTATCGCACCAAAGGACTAGACGTTCAGCTTTCAGACGAACAAACCGTCAAGCAGTTCTACGCTAAATCAGATGGATCACCCTTTACCCTCAACGACCTCATCAAGGACAAAGCTGGGTTCAGACAGCAGTTGGACAACCTGCTCTACAAATCCGAAGAACCACAAGCCAAAGCCGCACGTACTGACTTATTGGCACAGTTTGAGACAGACGATTGGTCAGCCATTTCTTTTACAGTTGAGGGATATAATCTCCTACTTGACAAAGCCATCTTATCCCTATCGCCCTTCTTACACTATCTCAATACCAGCTATTTCTCAGAGCAAGAGCTGCAACAACTGCAGGAGTTGGAAACCTCACGACAGCTGATGGAAGACGCCGAAGACACCGTGACCATTCAGTACAACTAAACAAGTAAAAGCACTGCTTCTGGCAGTGTTTTTTGGTATAATAGGGGGAAAAGACAAGGAGAAAGCTATGGTACAACACACGATCATCGCAGAAGACAACGGTCGGGACAACATCACCGTCTATACCAAGGAGCCTGGCGTCGTAACTGCAGCACATCGCTCAGACCTCAACGCCCTAAAACAATTACCCGAAGCACAAAAAGCTGGTATTTACATCCTCATTGGCGAAAATAAACGCTACATTGGACAAGCAGCCACATCCGTATATACTCGTCTCCACCAACATGATAAGGAAAAAAATTGGTGGAATCAAGTCATCTTTTTTGGTCGAGAAGATGGGCATTTGGACAAGTCTCAGCTGGATTATCTGGAGGCTCTACTGATCAAAGAGTTTCGAGAAGCAGGATTTGAGCTAGAAAATGTTACACAAGGAAATTCTTCTTGGATTGATAAAATCAGCAAGATTCGTGCCAATAACATCTGGCATATTACCCAAAATGTCTTGGAAGAGGTCGCCAATATCCCACTCTTTGAACTCTCTACAAATGAAACGGAAAAAGAGTACCATCCCCACCACCAAGGCTACACCATCGCCTTAGCTGATGGTACTATCCTCACAGGAAAAAATCCTACCGCTTGCTACGTCAATCTTTTCAAGCATCTCATCACATCCCCAATCTACTCTGAAAAAGTTTTAGAACTAGTCATCAGAGGCGAGCCAAATGGACGATTTTTATTGGGAACCGTCGAAAAATTTGATAAATCCGGAATCCGACAAACCTCTCCTGTCACGCCCCATATCCATGTCTACCGAAATCTCTCTACTCCTAATAAAAAACGCGTCCTCCAACGATTCGCTGACCAGATTGGTCTTTCTCTAACCATCAACTGGGATTAGAAAGGACTTCCCATGCCCCACAATCTCGCTATCCGCATGCGGCCACGCACCATTGACGATGTCATCGGTCAGGAACACTTAGTAGGCGCTGGCAAAATCATCCGTCGCATGGTTGAAGCCGAACTCCTCTCCTCCATGATTCTCTACGGTCCGCCTGGTATCGGCAAGACCTCTATCGCCTCCGCCATCGCAGGCACGACCAAGTACGCCTTTCGCACCTTCAATGCCACCACCGACAGTAAAAAACGCCTCCAAGAAATCGCTGAAGAGGCTAAATTTTCAGGTGGGCTAGTCCTGCTGCTTGATGAGATTCACCGCCTTGACAAGACCAAGCAGGACTTTCTCCTGCCGCTCCTTGAGAGTGGGGACATCATCATGATTGGCGCCACCACCGAGAACCCCTTTTTCTCCGTCACGCCCGCCATTCGCAGCCGCGTCCAGATTTTTGCGCTGGAGCCCCTGACGATGGACCAAATCAAGACCGCTATCCGCCGTGCAGTGGATGACCCTGAGCGAGGCTTTGCGTTTTCGGTGACCATAGCGGAGCAGGCCCTAGATTTCATCGCCACAGCGACCAACGGCGACCTGCGGTCAGCCTATAACTCACTGGAACTGGCAGTGCTGTCCACCCAGCCAGACGACAAGGGTGTCCGACATATCACCCTTGACATCATGGAAAATAGCCTACAACGCTCCTACATCACCATGGACAAGGACGGCGATGGGCATTACGATGTGCTCTCCGCCTTGCAAAAATCCATCCGAGGCAGTGATGTCGATGCCAGCCTCCACTACGCCGCCCGCCTGATTGAGGCAGGGGATTTGCCCAGCCTTGCCAGACGTCTGACCGTCATCGCATATGAGGACATTGGACTAGCCAATCCAGATGCTCAAGTTCACACCGTGACTGCCCTTGAAGCCGCCCAGAAAATCGGCTTCCCCGAGGCTCGTATCTTAATTGCCAATGTTGTCATTGACCTAGCACTGTCTCCCAAGTCTAACTCTGCCTACCTAGCTATGGACGCTGCCATCGCCGACCTTAAGACCAATGGACACCTGCCCATTCCAAAACACTTGCGCGATGGGCACTACGCTGGCAGCAAGGAACTCGGTCACGCTCAGGGTTACCTCTACCCCCACGCCTACCCAGAAAAATGGGTCAACCAACAGTACCTCCCAGACAAGCTCAAAAGCGCCAGCTATTTTACCCCAAACCAAACCGGCAAATACGAGCGCGCTCTGGGGCAAATCAAAGAATCCATTGACCGCCGCAAGGCCAAACCCAACTAAAGGAGAATTCAACAACATGCACCCTATTACTATAATTTTAGCCAGTCTTGTGGCCCTAGAACACGTCTACATCTTTTATCTGGAGAGCCTGGTGCCTCAGTCTCATCGGACGGCTAAGGTATTTGACCTTAGCAAGGCGAACCAGGCCAATCCAATCGTCATCACACTCTTCAAAAACCAAGGAATCTATAATCTAGGTCTGGCCTTGGCAATGATCTACAGTTTGATAACCAGCAACCAAGAAATGATCACCCTATTTGCTGTGTTTGTGACTGGCGTAGCCACTTACGGAGCCGTGACCTCAAGTCCCAAAATCCTCCTCACCCAAGGCGGACCAGCCATTCTGACCCTCCTATCCTTACTGATATTAGATTAGACCAAAAAAAATGAGAACGTTTGCGTAAAAGAGCTTGACTTTTGCCAGATTTTTGGTATTATAGAATCATAAGAAATGGCTGTGGTATACGAATTCACATCTAAGTGTTGACCGACTATTTTTTGTATTTACCGGGAGACAAGATTTGCCTAACAGTATGCAGGCTGGCTCACCCAGAAGCAACTGAAGTTAAGCACGTGTCGCCCCCCTGCTTTTAGTGTGCGGGTTCAATACAAAACGTGAATCACCGGTACCAATACAGCTTTTTTTATTTAACATGAGAGACTGACCTCGTCAGTCTTTTTCCATAAACACTCTAGAAAGTTCCCCTATGTCAGACAATTTGCTCGTCGCTTTTTTGCTCACTGCCCTAGCGGGTCTGAGCACAGGGATCGGTAGCCTGATTGCCTTTGTTACCCGAAGCGACAATAAAAAATTTCTTTCCATCAGCCTCGGTTTCTCCGCAGGAGTCATGATTTATGTCTCTTTCATCGAAATCTTCCCCAAAGCCCAGGAATTCCTCAGCCACCAGCTGGGCGACAGGGCAGGGACCTGGGCCACTGTGGCTGGTTTCTTCGGTGGTATACTCCTGATCGCCCTGATTGACAAGCTAATTCCATCTGAAGAGAACCCCCACGAAATCAAGACCCTGGACCAGCAGGAACCACAGAAGCTCATGCGAATGGGGGTCATGACTGCCCTGGCCATCGCCATCCATAACTTCCCAGAAGGCCTAGCCACCTTTATCTCTGCTCTCCAGGACCCCAACTTGGCCATCCCCATTGTGGTCGCCATCGCCATCCACAATATCCCCGAAGGTATGGCCGTATCTGTCCCCATCTACCAGGCCACAGGCTCTCGAAAAAAGGCCTTTACCTACTCCTTCCTGTCTGGTCTTGCCGAACCCATCGGAGCCCTGATGGGCTGGTTCCTGCTCATGCCCATCATGAACGATATGGTCTACGGCCTCATCTTTGCCAGCGTGGCCGGCATCATGGTCTTCATCTCTCTGGATGAGCTCCTCCCCACCGCCCACGAGTATGGCGAGCACCACCTGTCCATCTACGGCCTCATCGTCGGCATGCTGGTCATGGCCCTCAGCCTCCTGCTCTTTATTTAGTCGCAAGCTCCCTTTTGGGGGCTTGTTTTTTTTGCCAATAGCTGAGCACCCCCTTTTTCCCTTTAAGCAAATCAATTTACATTTTCACTACATAGTGATAAAATGGGATTATCACCAATCATTAAAGGAGACTAGAGATGATAAAAGACAGTAAAATCACCCTGGGCAAGGTAGTCCTCAACGTGACCAACCTGCAACTGCAAAGCGACTTCTATCAGCAGGTCATCGGCCTTAGCCTGCTAGGGCAAACCAGCGACAGTAGCCAATTGGGCCTGGCTGACCAGCCAGAGGTCTTGGTTGAACTACGACAAGCTCAAACCCCAGCAGAGCCAACCGCAGGCCTCTTCCACCTGGCCCTGCTCCTGCCTGACCGTCCTGCCCTGGCCACCGTGTTCAAGCACCTCTTGCTTAACCAGGTTCCCCTCCAAGGCGGGTCTGACCATGGCTACAGCGAAGCCATTTACCTCCAAGACCCCGAAGGCAACGGCATCGAGCTCTATGCCGACAAGCCTATCAGCCAGTGGGATATCCTAGAGGATGGGCGCATCCTAGGTACAACAGTGGCACTCGCTGCGGATGACCTGCTGGCCCAAGCTAGTCCTAGCCCCCAAGGCTACCAGCTGCCTCCAGGCACCAGCATGGGCCATGTCCACCTCAGCGTGCCAGATGCCGCTACCAGCTCCCAACGTTTCCAAAAGGTCTTTGGTCTGGGGGACAAGTTCAGCATGCCAACAGCCTCCTTCATCGCCTCAGGCACCTATCACCACCACCTGGCCTTCAACCAATGGGCAGGAACAGACCTTGCCGCACGTCAGCCAGGCCAAGCAGGTCTCAACCATTTGACCATCAGCTTCAAGCAGGAACTGGATTTCCTGGCCACCAAAAAACGGGCAGCCCTCCATCAGATGACCCTGGTCAGCGACGACCAAAAAACCTTCCTCCTCCAGGATCCTGACGGTATCCGCATTCAGATTCGCCTGGCAGAATAAAAGTTTCCCACAGGTTGTGGGAAACTTTTATTCTTGTGGGAAATGTCTTTGAAAATCTGCTTTTCTAGGGGATAAAGAAAGACTTTTCCACTCTTTTTGCACAAGTTGTCCACAGGTTTGTGGATAAGCTTTGGAAAACTCATCTTAGTGGTGTACAGGTTTACAGGTGTACAATTGCCCCCTTGTCGGCTATCGCTCAATCTATCCCTGGGCTTTGACAAATGCCAGTCTTCCTTTTACAATAGAGCTATGAAGTTTTTAATACCAACTGCCAAGGAAATGGCCGATCCTGGCTCTATCCCAGCCCAACAGTTATCAGAACAAAGCCAAGCTATCCTGGCTGCCGTCTCTTGCCTGTCAGCTGACCAGCTGACTGCTTTTTACAAGATTAGCCCTGCTGCTGCCCAAAAAGAATGGCAACGTTGGCAGGATCTACTAGCTGGCACCGCATCGTCCTACCCAGCCATTCAGCTTTTCAACGGTCTCATGTACCGCCAAATTGATCGCGAGAACCTTGACTACCTAGCAGAACATGTCCTTATCACCAGCGCCCTCTATGGGGTTATTGGGGCGACTTTCCCCATCGCAGAGCATCGATTAGATTTCCAACAGCACCTCAAGATTGACGGTCACTCCCTCAAAACCTATTGGCGCCCACTCTATGACCAAGCTGTCAGCGGCGAAGACCTCTTGATTTCTCTCCTCTCAAGCGAGTTTGAAACAGTCTTTTCACCGACTGTTCAAGAGCGTTTTGTCAGAGTGCTCTTCCATGAGGAAAAAGCTGGACAGCTCAAAACGCATTCTACCATTTCCAAAAAAGGACGTGGTCTTCTCCTCAAGCAAGCTCAACAAAAAAACGTCAACACCCTTAAACAACTTAAAAAGCTAAGCTTCGAACAGTTCAACTATAGAGAAGAACTTTCCAATCCTCAACAGCTCGTTTTTGTGAGAAAAGTGGACTGAACATGAAAAAACCACGCTAATCAGTTAGCTAACTGTCTTTTAAAGCCCGCTTCCCAACTGTTTAGAAGGAAGCTGGGCTCTTTATTTCGTCAAGTATTACACAACCTTAAAAAAATCGCACCGATCGGGTGCGATAAAACGATTTAAAATTTTTCTTGGTAAAATTCAATCACATCCCCGGCGTTTGGTGTCAGCTCTGCCGCAGATTTATCTGCCATCACATCGTTGACCTTGTACATCCAGTAAAGTTTAGCAGCCTCGTCTTGCTTAACACCGTCAATGGCCGTAACAAAGCCATCGGTTTCTTCAACATCGTGATGAGCTTTCAAGAGGTCAAGTACTGTCTCGCCCTCTTTGAGTGGCACCGATTGTTCTGTCTGTGTTTCGCCAGTCTTCACGACCAGCTGTACCATTTGTTCTGACACCTGACTTGTTGCTGGTGTCGTTTTTTCTTGTTCCAATCGCACAGCTGCACAGCCTGTCACACTGAGCACTGCCATCAAGGCAAAGATAGATGATAGTCGTTTTCTCATGGGAGGTCTCCTTTAGTGGGTTAGTTGCTCTAGTCGAGCAAAAATAGTAACAATAATCGGATAAAATAAGGCTGTTGAGATCGCATGCGCCAGGTTAAAACTAATACCGTTGAGCAGATAAGCCCAGATTGGCATTTGGTAGAACAAGGCAGACACACTATCAATCACCAGACCGTATAAAATCCCCATCAGCCCAGCCAGAACTGATTGGGCAACTCCTCTTATTGTAGCAGATTTTAAGGACTTTGTTAAGGGGTAGCACAGCATTTTCCACAAAAATAGAACCACCCCGTAGGCCAGTAGCTGCCAGAGCACCCAAGGACCAAAACCAAAGATAAAGGAGGTGACTACCATGGTCAATGCCATCACCATCAGGCTATCTGCTAGAACTAGGGTAATGGATAGGACGAGAAATATGGCGGTGATTGGTTTGATGTTTGGAAAAGCGCCAAAAGCGTAGCGAAGCGCTACGCTAAGGGCTGATAGTAAAGCAATTTGAGCCAGACGACGGGTATTCATTAGCCCCAAACCTCATCAATGACCTCTTTGACCAGTTTCAGCTTGTTCCACTGGTCCTCATCAGTCAAAATGTTTCCTTCTTCTGTTGAGGCAAAGCCACATTGGGTTGCCAACCAGAGCTGTTCCAACGGGATATGTTGACTAGCTTCCTTGATGCGGGCAATCAACTGCTCTTTGTCTTCCAGTTTGCCGTCCTTAGTCGTTACAAGACCTAGGACAGCCACCTTGTCAGGGTTTTTGAACTCTGCTAGCGGTTCAAAGCCACCAGAACGGTCGTTGTCATACTCTAGGAAATAGGCTGTCGCATTTTCACGACCAAAGAGGGTTTCCGCTACTGGGGTATAAGAGCCAGACGTCAGATAGGTGGATTGGTAATTGCCTCGGCACACGTGAGTATTGATTTGCAGGTCTTCTGGCAGGTCAACGATGGCGGCATTATTGATTCGCAAGAAATTCTCTCTCAAGAAATCTTTGTCCACGCCTTTAATGACCGACTGGAAGAAGGCATCGTCCATGATAGCTCCCCAAGTACAATCATCCAACTGAATGGTCCGAGCCCCTTCGTCATAAAAAGCTAGAATAGCCTGACGATAAGCCGCTGCTAAGTCCTGTGCTAGATCAGCTGGGTTGGGGTAAACTGCTAAAGCCTTCTCGAGATTGCTACCGCGCTGCAATTCAATCAAACACTGGGCTGGGGCTGGAATAGTCAGCTTAGCCTCTACTCCTCGTTCATCAGCGAGCTGTTTGATAAAGCGGTAGTGTTGGATAAAGGGATGAGTTGCTTTGTTAAAGCTGATTTTACCAGTGACAATCGCCGAGTCGTCATTGGTCTCGACACCAGCAAAATGTAACCCCTCACCGTACTGAGACCGCTCAATGCCCTCAAATCCCCAGAAGAAATCCACATGCCAGTTGGCACGACGGAATTCGCCATCCGTGATTTTCTCAAGACCGACCGCCACCTGCTTATCGACCAACTCAGTAATTAAACGATCCTCTATAGCCGTCAGCTCTTCTTGACTGATTTCGCCCGCGGCAAACTGGGCTCTAGCTATTTTTAATTCTTCAGGACGCAAAAAGCTCCCAACGTGCTCAAAATATTTTTTTGTCATCTGTAATTCCTCCTGTCCTATCCCCAAACCTCGTCAATAACCTCTTTGACCAGTTTGAGCTTGTTCCACTGATCCTCATCAGTCAAAATATTGCCCTCTTCCGTTGAGGCAAAGCCACACTGGGTAGAAATCCAGAGCTGCTCCAGCGGGATATATTGACTAGCTTCCTTGATACGCGCAATGAGCGCTGCCTTGTCTTCTAATTCTGGGAATTTTGAAGTAATCAACCCCAATACCGCAACCTTGTCAGGGTCTTTGAACTCTGCCAGTGGCTCAAATCCACCAGAGCGTTCGTTGTCGAACTCAAGGAAGTAGGTCTTTGCTGCTTCGTCCGCAAAAAGTTCCTTAGCAATTGGATTGTAGCCACCTTGAGAAGCCCAGGTTGAGTGGTAATTTCCACGGCACACATGGGTATTGACCAAAAGCCCAGCCGGCACATGCTCATAGACGTCATTATTAAGGGTTAAAAATAGCTGAGCAAGGCTCTCACGCACCTCATCCTTTGTTTGTCCTTGAAGGGCACCCCAAGCCGTCAAAAAGTTGTCATCAACCAAGACACCCCAGGTGCAGTCATCGACCTGCAACGTCTTGAGACCAGCTGCAACCAAATCATTGATCACTTGTAAGTAAGCTGCCTGGATATCTCGACGCAACTCCTCAACATCAGGGTAAATCTCTTGTAACTTGGCCACATGCTCAGCATCACGAATCAACTCAAAATAGAACTGAGAAGGAGCTGGAATGGTGTATTTGGCTTCGACACCTCGTCCCTCAACCAGCTGAGCCAGAAATTTGTAGTGCTCAACAAACGGATGGTTGTGCCCGGTGATTTTCCCAGAAAGGATGGCCGAGTCAGCCTTGGTCGTCTCGTCATGGAACTTATAGCCCTCGGCTGCCTGGATATGGTCGATACCATTAAACCCCCAGAAAAAATCCAAGTGCCAGTAAAGACGACGGAACTCACCGTCTGTGACTTTTTCCAAGCCAGCCGAAATCTGCTTATCGACAAGTTCTGTGATGGCCTTATCTTCAATCGCTGTAAGCTCCTCAGCAGAAATTTTACCTGCTGTAAACTCTTCGCGAGCTACTCTCAACGCCTCCGGTCGCAAAAAACTACCAACATGTTCAAAGTATTTTTTTACCATTTCATCTCTCCCTTTTTGGTTAATGTTTAAGATGAATTTATTATAACAGACAAAAAATAGTTTGCATAATAGTCTTTTTATGGAGCTGGTTATAGTTTTTAGCTATAACTAAAATGCGAGCCTTCAACCAAGAGCCTTAGTTGCTCTAGCAGGATTACTTTTCAAGTATAAATAAATTGAGGTTGGGACAAAAGTCCTAACCTCTCAAGTAATTTTTAATTTTCAAGCAAGGCGCAATGGTCGAGTGGGCTCTAATTTGCTGATTTTATCAGTTTTTACAGCCCTAATGAGGGAAATGTCTTTCCCAAATTTCCAACCTCAAACAGTCACTTCCCTGACTGTTTGAGCTATGCGGAGGTGGGCTAACGACTCATCGAATTCTGACGAATGACCGATTTTTGTCCCGCTCTCAATTTTTATTTTTCGGCGGTGTACTTAGCCAATGTTTCTTCCACCGTTTTTCCCTTGGCCAACCAGTCCACCAACTTGTCCAAACGGCGGATTTCCTGCATAAGAGGATCTGTAATCTCCTCAATCTGCACCCCACAAATCTTGCCAGTAATCAAAGTGCGATCTGGATGGTAGGCAGGAGCCTGTCTAAAGAAATCACCAAAGGTTACTTCTGATTGACGAAAATCGCTCACTTCTTCTATGCTGTAGCCTGTCAACCAAGTGGTAACTCGGGCGACATCAGCACCTGCATGGCCTTTTCGCTCCACCTTGTTGACCAAGGCTTGGTAGACCGAAGCAAAACTCATCTGGTAGATACGGCTCATCTTACTGCACCCCCAATTCTTCATAAGGTGTTTTGTAGCCGATTTGCAGGATTTTCCCATCCTTGATGAGGAGTGGTCGCTTGATCAACATGCCATCTGCCGCTAGCAAATCCAAGGCTTCTTCCTCTGTCAGACTGTCAAAACGGTCTTTGAGCCCCAAGGCACGGTAACTGTTGCCAGAGGTATTAAAGTATTTCTTTAGCTCCAATCCAGTCGCTGCCATCCATTCCTTGAGCTGGCTTGCTGTCGGAGGTGTCTCCTTGATGTCAATGGCTTCAAACGCCACACCAAGCTGGGTCAACTCTTTCTTAGCAGCCTTACAGGTACTGCATTTAGGGTATTCATAGTAGAGATAGGTCATGATATTTCCTTTCTTTTGTCTCATAGCAGAGCTAATCAGTTGATTTGGAGAGACTTTCTTCATGTGCCAACAGCCAACTTTTTCGCTCCAAGCCTCCTGCGTAACCCGTCAAACTCCCATCACTTCCTAATACACGGTGACAGGGAATAAAGATGGACAGAGGATTTTTCCCAACTGCTCCACCAACAGCTTGGCTAGAGCGGCATTGCAGGCGGTCTGCTAAGGCCTTATACGTACAGGTCTGTCCGTAGGGAATGGTTGCCAACTCCGACCAAACCCGCTGTTGAAAAGCAGTGCCTTGAGGAGATAAGGGAACAGCTACTTTTGGCGCCTCACCTGCAAAGTAGCTCTCCAGCCACTCCACTGACCGCTGAAGGATGACAGAATCTCCCATTTCCACAGGCTCTTTTAACCCTCGTTCAAAGTGAGCTTGCCCCAGAAACCAAGCACCGACCAAGCCTGTCTCATCAGCTACCAAGGAAAGTTCGCCGATGGGAGATATATAGCAAGCTCTGATGAAAGTCACTGGCGCACCTTTGGCTTGCCTTCTGCGTTCAAAAGCGGCGTCAGCCCATGTCCATTTGACAGATACTCTACGCCTGTCTCCTTATCCAGCAACAAACTATACGTTCTCAAGCCATCACTAGGCACTGTAAAGTAAGTGACTTCAAATCGTTCCCGAAGGCCTTCTTTAGCCTTCTTGCTTGCTTCTTTCTCTGCACGCTTACGCTCTTTTTTATCTGCTTCTTCAAAAAACATCTGTCTGCTCCTTTTCTTATTTTCTTCATTATAGCAAAATAGCCTCCGTCATTCAAATAGACAAGAAGCTATCTTGTGGGTAAGTCAACGCTAAAGTCACCGTTCAGGACTGCCATTGCCGATAGGGCAACTTCCTGCTGGAAGTTTGTGATTGAACACTTGTATAGTAAACCGCCACTCTGCTTATCTGTCCAGAAATTTATTTACTCTAGTCTAAATCTAATGAATTGTAACTATGCCAAAAAATCGTTATACTGGTCAAATTGATCAGCCACAGGCAAAGACCATCAACCTTTTTCTGAAGCTACCTTTTCGTAAGCCAACCGCTCACCATCTGGTAACTGAGCAATCCCTACCTGCTGAAATCCTAGCTTGGTAAAAATATGCTGCATCGCTTTATTGGCAGGGTGAGTATCCGCTCGAAATGTCCTAGTTTGACGGACTTCCATCAAACCTTCCAAGAGGGCCAAGATGACTCCTTGCCCACGAAAGGTCTCCGCGACCGCTATCCGATGAAAGGTAAGATAATCAGTTTTATCAGGCTGTCTCCAACTCCCTGTCAATAGACAGTCATAAGCTGGCTCATGACCCATCATGGCAACATAGGCTGCTACTCGACCGTCTACCACAGCAACTTGACCATAGCCTTGCAAGATATCCTCAACAATGATCTCACGGTCAGGATAAGCACCCTGCCATTGGTCACTCCCATAGCCAGCGATATGGCGTCTCGCATCACCAATAATTTCCATGATTTGATTAACTTCACTTGGGAAAGCCAGTCTAATGTCCACAATATCCTCCTTTGAAACGACTGCTTTGAATAGCTATCTTTTTTTATTATAACATAATTGAGGTTTTCTAACTTAAGTGTGTATTTGCTAAAAAACTAGACTGGCTCATGGCCAATCTAGTTTTTATTAGCTTATTTAGCTCGTCTTCTCAGTCCGGCTAAGCCTAGGGCTGATAAGAGGGCTGTTGCGCCGACAGCGGCTAGAGCTGTGTGGGCATCGCCTGTTGCAGGGAGTCCCTTCTTACCTNCTGTCGCTGAGGCTGGTGCTGAAGCTGCAGGAGCTGTAGCTGGTCGGCTTGTCGCTTTAATAAGCTTAGCAACTTCTGCCTTGATGGCTTCGAGTTCAGCTTCAGTTTCTGCGAATGCTACCTTGACAGCCAAATCGCCTTTTTGCTCGTCAGTCAAGTTGGATGCATCGATTGCTTTAAGCAAATCAGTACGACCTGCTGACAAATCAATTGTCGGAGCAGCTGGTGACGCTTGGCGAAGTTTGTTGAACTCTGCTTCAAGAGCTTCGAGTTCAGCTTCGGTTTCTGCAAGTGCCACTTTGACAGCCAAATCGCCCTTTTGCTCGTCAGTCAAGTTAGATGCATCAATTGCTTTAAGCAAATCGGTAGCCAACTTATCCTTGTCCACAGGTTTATTTGGTGTATTACCAGTGTCTGGTGTGTTACCTTGGTTAATGCCTGGGTTACCAGGATTTGAGGTGTCCCCACCTTGACCAGGGGTTCCAGGGGTTGGAACAGGATTTGGCGTTGGTTCTGGAACCGGTGTTGGATCCGGTGTTGGTTTTGGATCCGGATTTGGTGTCGGTTCTGGAACCGGTGTTGGTTCTGGATCTGGTGTTGGTTCTGGATCCGGTGTTGGTTCTGGATCTGGTGTTGGTTCTGGATCTGGTGTTGATTGTGGCTCATAAACAATACCATACTCACTGAAGTGCTCTGCGGTGAATTTGGCATAGCGCTTGCCATCACGAGTCACTGTTGTGAATGACAGGCTTTGGCTCTGGTCACTATTTGGCAAGTAAACCACTTGAGCGACATCTTTGCCGTCATCAATCGGCAGGTAAACGTCAACCGGAGCAGTTGGCTTGGTGACATTACCATCCTTGTCGACCAGCTCGATATCAAAGAGGTCGTAGTCGGTGCCCTTGAGGATGGCTGGTGTTTCAGGGTTATTGGTTTCTTTGTGGAAGACCACTCTCAAGCCTGCCACCTTGGCATCCGCTGATTGAACCTCTGCGATGATACCTGAGTCAGTTTGAGGGTTGACGTCAGTAATTTGACGCGGTGGTTGTGTGTTATCATTTGGATCTGGAGTTGGCTCTGGATCTGGAGTTGGTTCTGGATCTGGAGTTGGCTCTGGA
>NZ_KB904183.1:0-31735 GCF_000380025.1 Streptococcus entericus DSM 14446 | reverse complement strand
ATCTGGAGCGGCCTCAATCACATACAGCTCTTGACCCGATACGAAACCACCAAAACTGTTCAACCAATTGATACGGATATGCCGTGCTTTAGTACCTTCTGGGAAAAGGGCAATCTTATCTAAAGCATTACGAGCCCAGCTAATAGTTTCTCCTGTTGGGGTCCATGTCTGACCATCATTGCTAGTCTCAACCGTTAAGCCTGTGATTGTTCCGTTAGAAGCTGCTGGGCGTGGGACATAAATCAAGCGATCCAACGCCTTGATTTCTCCTAAATCAAGGGTTAAGGTTGATGGCACAGCATCCGATTTGCCCCATTGGCTATGATAAATGGTGTTCTCATCTCCATCAAAGAAGCGTTCTAGAGGTTCACTAGGCTGTTCAGGAACACTTGCAACCTTATTCGTCACCGCAAGCTTCTTACTCACGTCCTTAGCAACAGTCGCTTCCGTTAGAGTAGCTGTATATTCCGAATCTCCTATAGGATTCGTTGCACGAACACGGAACTTGTAACTAGTCTCTGGAGACAAGTTGTAAACATTAAAGCTTGTATCCGCCACACGCGCAATCTGAACAAATTGACCATCTACCTCAGTCTCAACAATGTAACGTGTCGCTTCTGGACTAGCACTCCAGCTCAATGTCAGACTTCCATGTGTTGGACGAGTAACCGTAAAGTCTTTTGGTGCAGCTGGTACGCCTGAGTAGTTCACAAGCTCAGTTACTGGCTGATTACCCACTGCCGCAGTACGCAAGTTATTAGCTACCAAGATGCCATCTGCTGAGTTAAATTCAAGAGTAGCAGCTCTCTTAGCTTTCAAGATAACATAACCAACACGACCTGAACCTTCCAGAAGTGGTTTCTGACCAAAGTTAATGAAGTTGAAGACAACGTCAGTTTCAGCTCCACGAGTCCGCGATTGCGAAAGGTTCTCAGACTCCTTGGCAAATGCTTCCTTGATGATACGCCCATCATTCATGACTGCAAAATCAGCACTGTTAAACTGGAAGCTAGAGGTCAGCGCATTGACAGCTGAAATCTCATCTGCAACCAAGTAAACCTTAACTTCTTCATCTTTTACAACAGAGAGTTTCTCAGCTTCAAAGCGAAGGCTACCGCTCGGAGCTACAGTTGATGGCTCAGCCACTCCACCCGAGAGTTGAACAGCAATCACACTGATATCCTCAGCATCAATTAAGCCATTTTTATTGTTGTCAACGTGCTGAATATAGCCAAAATCGTTATCCGCTCTTCTGAGACCTGCATAGTTAGCAAAGGAGGTCTTATCTGCTTCGTCGATGCGACCATCGTTGTTGATATCTCCTGGAACTTGCATTCTTGTACCTTGTTTTTTGAAGATAAGAAGCTCTTCACCTGAAACAAAGTTACCAGAAGCTGCAGCGATGTTCATACGGACATAGCGTGCTGTTGGAACATTAAATTTGTAGGTCTTAGCCTTAGCGTCACGAGCCCAAGTCGTGTAGTGTGTATCACGTGACCACGTTCTGCCATCTTCACTAGTTTCAAAGAACACTCTAGTAATTGTTCCATTACCTGCATCTGAACGCGGATGATACTCGAGGTAGTCTACTTCATAAACACCACGTAGGTCAAAGGTAATGCTAGCTGGGAAGGTCACCGCTTGATTCCATCTACTGTGGAACATGTCGCCTTTTTTGAGGTTCACAAGATTATCAAGACCAGAACCGCCCTGTGCTGGAATGGCTGAGGTTGCACGAATGTCTCGAATCGCATTCATCCAAGGATCTTTACTAGTTTCGGCAACTAAAGCATCGCTCCATTCAGAAACACCAGCTGTGTTTACGGCACGAACACGGAAGGTATGAGGGGTGCCGTAAGCAAAGCCGTCAAAAGTCCAAGTTGGAGTCAAGATGTTCGTAAAGATTGTGCCGTCACGCTCTACTTCGTAACTCTCCGCTCCTTCAACCGCATCCCAAGCTACGGTAATCGCTGTTGGTGATGTGCCATTTTCTGGCACAACGACATTAGTTGGTTTCGTTGGGACTGTCTGACCTTCTAGGATTTCCTTATCAACTTTCTTATTGATAAATCCATCAATTGTTACAACTGTGTCACCTGCTGTAACATCGCTTGCCTCTAACTTGATTTTAACGAGGTCACCTGTCTTGACACGAAGGTTTTTTATCTGTTCGCTCTTCGCCCCATAGGTTTCCATAATTGGATCATTATGGTAGAAGAAGACGTTTGTACCAGTTTGATAGTCTTCGAGAGTAGTTACTCGAGTTAAGGTAATTTCTCGACCATTAACCATTGCACGAACTGCGTCAACATTATCAGTCACGTGAACATGAAGCTCAGTCGTTTTTTCTTTGGTCATGCCTTCATACTCACCAGTAGTTCGGTTGATTTTTAGGACAGCCTGACCTTTAACATTTGAATTACCCGCAGAGCTCTCTATTAGCGTGGTTGCAACCTTGCCTGATTTGTAGTCAACTGTCTTACCATCATCTTCGTAATGTTTAAAGCTGCTTTCTCCATGTGGGTAGAAAGTAAACAGACGGTTACTCTTATCAATCTCTGTAGGAGTGTTATGAGCAGCTGTCATCGGAATAATGGCACCGTTCTTCACAAATACTGGGATTTTCCAAAGCGGAGCAACAAAATTATTATAAACTTTACCACCTTGGTACTTCTCACCAGTATATAAATCTAACCACTCAGTATTTTCATCTGGGAGGTAAATGCCATTTCGAACATCCTGGCCATCAGCTTGCAAGTTAACATTTGTATAAACAGGAGCAACAAGAAGATTATCCCCGTACATGTATTGGTACTGAACATCTTTGGTATAGTTGATGCTCTCTTGAGGGAAATCAAGGAACATAGCACGGACAATAGGCTTACCATCTTCTGAAGCTTGATGTCCAATTGAATAGGCGTATGGTACTAAGGTTGACTTGGTTTTCAGTGAAATTCTATTGATATCAGTAGTTGGATGGTCATCACCAAAGGCGAAAGGCATCTTCGGCATTGAACCCCATCCATCCATATTCATGAGTATAGAGGTGAAAGTCTTCCACTGGTAGTCACGAGCATTGATAATTGGATCACTACCTGCAAAGATGCCGTCCATATCAGAACCCATATTCGGGTTACCTGACAAGCCCATACCGATATAAGTTGGGATATGGAAGCGAATGTATTCCCACTCACCACCGCTCTGGTCTCCTGACCAGATAGCTGCACTACGCTGTGTGCCTGCCCAGCCATCCAGTGAAACGATAAATGGACGTGCTCTGTCCTCACCACTGAGGTCAGTCAAGCGTTTTGCGCCTTCATCCACACCATTTAAACCAAAGTTATATCCAGGACCTACCCAAGCCACGTCTGTCTTGATGGCTCGGATACCTGCATCACGAACTTCTTTGTCAATATCACGGTGAGTGACAACTCCACCGTTGGTTGAGTATAAATCAGCCTGTGTCCAAAGTCCAACTTCGATACCCTTTGATTTGGCATATTCCACAAATGATTTAAGGTTTGCGATGTTCTCGTCAAGTGTTTCCCCTTGACCATAGCCTGCCCCATAACCATCGTTTGGCAAGAACCAAGAGAACGGCATGTCTGCCTCTTTATATCGGTCAATGACACGACGAGCTGAGAATTCGTAACTATCTCCCTCACCATTTAGTGTTTCTTTGACATCTCCTGGTTGTGGGGTGTGATTACGCCCGTCAAACTCAGCATACCATTTGCCGTTACCAAGTTTTGAGGCTGGTGTATTCATACCGTTAATACGTGGTGCTCCCTCTGGAACCTCACGCCAGTAGTCACGGTTATAAGCATTAAGGTGACCAAGATAGAGTGCATAAAGTGGCAGCACAGCCGGTTTACCTGTTAACTCATAGTAATCTTTGAGGAGCTCTTCTGGTTTGCTATTGATAAAGTAGAAGGCATCAAAGCGTGCTTCATTATGGTCACTAATCAGTTTAGTCTTGTCTTCTGTACCAAAGTTATAAACTCCTGGTCGGAAGGTATGACGTAAAACGCCATAACCATTACTTGACCAGTAGAACGGCGCTGGTGAAGCTACCCCTTGGTCAACCCAGTTATTTTCATTAACAATGTTAATCTTTTCACCTTTGTGAGTGAATCGACCATTCTGCATCCCCCCGCCAAAGAAATGTTCGTTTTCACCCTGTGTCAGAGTCTGAGTGGATTTTGTCCGAGTAATCTGTACAGGTTCAACCTCTTTGGTAACATACTCACCTTTAACTCGATCATAAATCGACATCCGTGAGGTTGCCTTATCAAAGATAACCAAAACTTTTGCTGTCTCAAGAATATAGCGACTATCTTCCTCAACTAATTTACCAACTGAACCATAGGTTTCTTGATACTTAGCTTGGTTTTTCACTGTGATACTTGCTGGACGACCAGCATGAACAAGTTCTGGATTATCGACAAACTCAGCATTTTCTTGTTCAATATTATAACGGAACACGTGGTCATTATAGAAGTTAACCTGAGCTTTATGACCTGTTTCGTAAGTGATGGAAGCTGTACCATTCTCAAATGTGACGTTGGTGATACGTCCGACAGAAGAGGCAGGTCTGTTATAGTCGCCTTCCACCGTTTCTACTGGTGGGTAAGCCGGTGTCGGTGTAGGCTCAGCTGGTGGAGTTTGCTGACGAACTGCAGCTTCAATCATCGGAGACAAGTTGTTCGCAGCATCCATCAATTGAACGTTGTAGGTTTTGTCAGCGAGCAAGTCCTGATTAACAGTCACTTGTACACGACGCTCACCTGTTGGAAGGTTTGCATAACCGATAAAATAAGTCTCTTGAGTTGTGCCTTCTGGGTTAATGACAATAGCTAACTCACCTGCTTGAACTCCTTCAGGTAGAACAACATCTACTTGACGAGTTCCAGCGACAAAATCGGCTGAAACAGCTGCTGGAGGGGCAACAGTATCAGCTACAAACGTCTTAGACTCTGACTCAAGACCTTGAACAGTAGCGATAGTCACCGCATAAGTCTGACCGTTTTCTAGTAATCTGTCGAGCGCAAGCACTGCAATGCCATCTTCTAAGTGAGATTCTTCAAGAGTAAGCTCTTTTAGAACTTGAGCGTCATTAGCTTTTAGTTTGACAACATGACTAGCTACTGCTTCTTTTGGAAGAGTTACCGCAACCTGACTGACTGTTTCTCCATCCTGTTGCAGAGGAGCATTAAACAACCGTACAGCTGCCGGAGCTTGAGGAGGTGTCTGTATTGGACGTTCCAATGTTCCCCGACGGTAGACTGCCATTTTAGGATTTATAATAGTTACGGCAGATTCTCCAAGCTTCGTTGAGGTCTTTTCACCATTTTGTGCTTCATAAGTCGTTACAGTCACTCGTTTGCCTGCAACAGCTTCACTGACCAGCTCTTCTTGATCTTTATATTTGGTCACATCATCAATGTAATGTTTTTCATCAGTTGCTAAGGTTTCAGTAACAGTTTCTTCAATAACAAGCTTCTTACCCTGCGGAATAAACTTGGAGGCAGAGACAAGGTGTGGCTGAGTATTGGCAGGTGCAGCATTCCCTACAAGTGTATTGGTAGCAGTCAAGCGGAAATATTTTGCATCTACTGGTTCAATCACAAAATCAATCGGCATGCGGTTTCCGCGACGTTGATAAGCTGCCCCCCCGTTTTCTGGTTTATTAAGCATATGTGGCTGACCATCTTGCTGTTCAACAGCTGTAAAGGTCACTTTCTTCCAGCTACCCTCTTCACCAGTTTTACTGTACTCGATGTAGCCATTGGCAGCAACTCCTGCTTCATTGTGGTAGCTACTTCCCAGAGCTGATTTGCCGTCTTGCATTGCTTGATAAGTGATGCGCTCAACTCTAGCAACATCGTCCAACCGAACTGTCAGTTTCGGCTTCTCAGTTTCTCCAATACCGACCCAAGCTGTAGCTTCACTACCGTCAACAGCATTTGTCGCAGGGAATCCTTCTTTTACGTTATCTGCTTGAGCGTAATTTTTATCAACAGAAACTACCTCATCAATTGTGCGCACGGCACTTTCCGTTTTTGCTTCCCCGCTCACTTCAAATTTAGTTGACTCAGGTGCAACAACTTCCTCAACCTCTTTTTCTGCCACAGCACCATCTTGGGTACTTTCTAGCGAAGCTGCTCCAGTTGGTCCAGCTGGAATAGGTGGCTGAACAGGCTGAACCCCTGTTTCTTCAGCATAAGCTGTACCGGCACTCAAAAAGCTCAATCCAATAACTGCTGAGCAGACACCGATTGAGAATTTTCGAATACTATATTTATTTTGTTTATCGAATAAATGCTTCATTCAATAAGTCTCCTTTTCTGATAGCGTTTTCTATTCTACATCACTTTAACACAGCAAACTTTTTTTGTCAAGCATTTTAACGAAAATAAACAAAAAAATACACACGATTTAATATATACAGGTCTGTTTTGACATTTTTAGACAAAAATAAAAGAGCTAAAAACCACATCTTTAGCTCTGCTATTTTTCAAAAAACTACCCAACAACTCCTGTCCCCAACAGATGACCAATCACAAAGGTCACAAACATGGTCAACAGACCAACCATAATGTTACGAGCAACAGCAGGAACAATCGGTGCTTCCCCCAGTCTGGCACTGGTATAACCTGTCACAAACAAGGACAGGATAACGACTAACACTGTTGCAGGAATGCGAATCGAAACAGGAAAAAGCATCACCGCAAGCATCGGAAATACAGCGCCTGCCACAAAAGCAAGAAAACTAGACAATGCCGCATGCCATGGGTTGGTAAAGGCTTCAAAATCCATATTGTATTTTTCTTCCACCAAAGTTTTAACGGGATTCTTGGCAAAAGCTTTATTAACCATAAACTCTGCTGCTGTTTCACACTCCCCACGCGCCATATAGATAGCTTTGAGAGATAGCCGAGCAGAGTCAGGGTGTTCGGTGTAGAGCCGCCGTTCTTTTTCTGTCGCTGCCTGCTCAGTATCCTTCTGAGTTGAGACAGAGACATACTCCCCACCTGCCATCGAAAAAGCGCCTGCTAAAACAGCTGACATCCCCGACAAAAAAATCACCCATTGATCAGTTGTCGCTGATGCCACCCCGATGACAACACCTGCAATGGAAACAATCCCATCATTTGCCCCAAGGACTCCTGCACGCAGGATATTTAATTTGCTCGAAAATTGTTCACTCATCTGCTTCATCTCCTGCTTCTAGTATAGCAAACTATACACACTTGTCAATAATGATTATAAATAAGTTTCACATGAGCCTTGAACTGAGCTATCATTCTCCGAACAACCAAAACATCAACTGACATTAGCCATTAGTCACAGGGTGAACCTGTCGTCATCTTCAGTATCAGCTAAGCAAACTGATTTGCTCAACCTTTTTGCAATCCATAGATCCCTATTTAATATATTTTGCTAGCCTATCACGATAACTGAGTTGACATTAGCAAAAAACGAGGGAAAATTCCCTCGTTCAATGCTTATTTAGCGATTTTTGCAAAGTACTCAAGTGTACGAACCAATTGAGCAGTGTAAGACATTTCGTTGTCGTACCAAGATACAACTTTTACCAATTGTTGACCGTCAACAGTCAACACTTTAGTTTGAGTCGCATCAAAGAGTGAACCGTAAGAGATGCCTACGATATCAGAAGATACGATTGGGTCTTCTGTGTAACCGTAAGACTCGTTAGCTACTGACTTCATGTGAGCGTTGATAGCTTCAACTGAAGCTTCTTTTTCAAGAGTAACAACCAACTCAGTTACAGAACCTGTTGGAACTGGAACACGTTGTGCAGCACCGTCAAGTTTACCGTTCAACTCAGGAATTACCAAACCGATAGCTTTAGCTGCACCTGTTGAGTTAGGAACGATGTTTACAGCAGCAGCGCGCGCACGACGGAGGTCACCGTTACGGTGTGGTGCATCCAAAGTGTTTTGGTCACCAGTGTAACCGTGGATAGTTGTCATGAGACCTTTTTGGATACCAAAAGCATCGTGAAGGGCTTTAGCCATTGGTGCCAAGCAGTTAGTTGTACATGATGCACCTGAGATAACTGTTTCAGTACCATCAAGGATGTCATGGTTTGTGTTAAACACAACAGTTTTCACATCGTTACCACCAGGAGCAGTGATCACAACTTTTTTCGCACCGTTAGCGTGCAAGTGTTTTTCTGCTTTTTCTTTTGAAGCGAAGAAACCAGTAGCTTCCAATACGATGTCAACACCTTCAGTTGCCCAGTCGATGTTTGCTGGATCAGCTTCAGCTGATACGCGAACGAAGTTACCATTTACTTCAAAACCACCATCTTTAACTTCAACAGTACCGTCGAAACGACCTTGAGTTGTGTCATATTTCAAGAGGTGAGCCAACATATTTGGATCTGTCAAGTCGTTGATGCGAGTTACTTCAACACCTTCCAAACCTTGGATCAAGCGGAAAGCAAGACGACCGATACGTCCGAAACCGTTAATACCAACTTTAACTACCATTTGCGATTTCCTCCTTATGAAAATCAAATAAAATTTTATCAGGCAAAGCCTTTTGTGAAAAGATTAACTTGCAACTTTGCAATAATCCCTCAACAAATCTATTATACTTCTTTTCAAATAAAAATGCAATATTTTTCAGTTAAATCGACAACTAAAATCATGAGCGACTGTTTGGAGCATGAGTTAACTTGGTTTTAAGGCAAAAAGAAAACCAGTCGATGACTGGTGAGGTATGCGGAGAGTGGGACTTGAACCCACACGGCCTAAAGCGGCCACAGGATCCTTAGTCCTGCGCGTCTGCCAATTCCGCCATCCCCGCGAATGGCTTGTTGTCTTAACAACAAAAACAATTATAGCAAACCATTCAATACTTGTCAATAACTTAATTCAATTTTTTTCAAAAATATCATTAGACATGCAATGACAGCTCTAAAATATCTGGTATTTGGGTAGTTGACAAGATAAATAACACGATACTTTGACACCTGATATTTGCCCTAAAACATGATGAAACGAATCGTGATGCTAGAACAAGACAAGTAGTTGCCGTAGGCGGTTACTTTAAGCATCAATAACGGCCTTGAACAACTCTACTCCTGATCAACCGTCTAGCAATAACTGTTGCGATAATCACCTTAATCGTATCTCCTGGCACAAAAATCAGGTTGGACAACAATAAATCTATCCGCGTCATATCAGAAAAATATCGCAACCAAAAGACACCAAGCAGATACACCACAGGAATGCTTGCCAACCAAAGTAAGATAGCATCCGTAATCCATCGAGAAGGTTTTACCAGTCGTGTTAAGGCCTCATACAACAGGGGTACAGCCAGCCAAGCCACAACGTAACCAGCCGTCGGTCCAGTGAGGACAGGTAGAGTGGTATTCCCGCCTGTAAAGACTGGCAGGACTAATCCAATCATTAAAAACAGTAGGACACTAAGACTTCCTCGAGTGCCTCCCAGCAAAGCGGCTGCCAGCATCACACCCATATTTTGCAAGACGATTGGAACAGGTATAACACCTAGGGAAATAGGGGGCAAAAATCCCAAAACACAGATCAGGGCTGTCACCAGCGCCATTTGAGCGAGAGATTTACTCTGAAACATGATAAAATAAGTCCTTTCTTTGTCAAGATGCTGTCGTTGAACTAGGCAAGATGTTGTGATTTCTTAAAAACTTTACAGAAAGCAAGTCTCGTCATCTAGCATTTTGAAAACAGCTTCTCTATTCTCATCATAGCAAAAGCTAACTATATTTGTCAACCTTATTTTTATTTAGGTTAACATTTATTCGAATAAAAAACCAAAGGCTAGCTGGTCTGGCCCTTGGCTTCTTGTAAGAGAATAAGTGAGGAAGTTTTATTAAGGCTTGTCAACATTGATAAACTCAAGGTCATCCACGGTCAGCTCTACCGTCAGTTTATCATCACGATCGAGGTTGAGCAGTTGCTCCAAACTCTGACTGGCAAACGTCGCCACCTTTTTTTGGCGGTTTAGGTCATCAAGGACATGCTCTGAGGTCTCGTAGATGGCTTCTTGGCTTTTTTCAGCGAGAAATTCCTGTGCTTTTTGCCCAGAGGTAAAGAGGTCAACTGCCTTATCAACTAAGCCACTCCCGCTTTTTTTGATGACAGGCACGCCAGTAGCTTGCGAATCAACGTAGACCGTCAGTGGTTTCTTAAAGCTCAAAACGCTGTTTGTTATGGTTAGATCACTCTTATCCAACCCCTTCAACTCCAGTTTAAACTCGGTTTTGACGGGAATTTCAGCCACCAAATCTCGTCCGACAAGCGCTTTAGTCAAGGGTTCAGTCCATTCAGGCCAATCTTTGAAATGCTTGTTGGTAAACACTTGTTCCGCTGTCGTCTCAACATCTGCACCAGCAACGACCAGCTGACTTTCACGCTCAAAGCGCTCGATGACAAAGCTGTATTTACTCGTTAATATCCCACCAAAAAACTGCTCTCGAAAATGAAACACCAGACCTAGCGCTATCAACACAAGAACAACTAAACTAGCAATCTTCTTTGCCACAAATTTTCCAATTAGTTTCATGTGAAACCTCCGATTAATTAAACAAGACTATTATATCTGTTTTTTGCTAATTTTTAAAATAAATAGAGTAGTGGGTGCTGCACTTGGGATTAAAGGGCGACTGGCAGATTGGGCAAGCGCCTGTTTTATAATCAGATAAGGACAGTTGCTGACGGCAGACACCGCATAACACGGGGTGTAGCTCGTTAGCAGAGGTTGCCTGAAAGACATGGTCTGTTAAGGCATCATGGCATTGGTAACAGGCATAGTACCGCTGGCATTGCCCACATTTGAGAGCGACAATATCCAGTTCGCTATGGTAATGCCTGCAACGGCTATGCTGATCAAGGTCAAGACCGTAAAAGAGCGGTTCAGCCATGGTTAGCCCTGCTTGTTCTTAGCAATCGACCGCCCTTTGCCCTCCAGATAAACCATCAGGATAGAAATATCAGCTGGGTTGACCCCTGAAATCCGACTAGCCTGTCCGATGGTTTCAGGATTGATTTTCTTAAACTTCTGACGGGCTTCGGTAGCAATAGAGTCGATGTCATCCCAGTCAATGTCAGCTGGAATCCGCTTTTCTTCCATGCGCTTCATCTTGTCCACCTGATCAAGCGCTTTAGCGATATAACCCTCGTACTTAATCTCGGTTTCAATCAGCTCGATTACCTTACTATCCAGTGGCTCCGCCGCTTCACCGACAAACTGGGTCACCACAGCATAGTCAATCTCAGGTCGGCGCATGAAATCCTTAGCCGTCATGGCATCGGTCAAGGGCTTGAAACCAAGGGCTTGAACCTGCTCATTGGTCTCCTTGACGGGTTTGAGCTTGATGCTGGCAAGACGTGCCATCTCACGGTCAAACTGGTCTTTCTTTTCTTGGAAAATGGCCCAGCGGTCATCGGCTACCAGTCCAACTTTGCGGCCGATCGGTGTCAATCGCATGTCGGCATTGTCATGGCGGAGAATGAGGCGATACTCTGCCCGTGAGGTCAAGAGACGGTAAGGCTCCAGCGTCCCCTTGGTCACGAGGTCATCAATCATGACCCCGATATAGCCATCACTCCGTCCCAAAATCAGCTCAGGCTGGCCCTGAACCTTGAGTGCCGCGTTAATCCCTGCTATCAAGCCCTGTCCAGCGGCTTCTTCATAACCCGATGTGCCATTGGTCTGACCTGCTGTGAAAAGACCGCTGATGGACTTGGTTTCCAAGGTCGCACGGAGCTGGTGAGGCAGGACAATGTCGTACTCGATGGCATAGCCTGTCCGCATCATTTCCGCATTTTCTAAGCCCTTGATGGAGTGGAGCAGTTCTTTTTGAACATCTTCAGGTAGGCTGGTAGACAGCCCTTGAACGTAGATTTCTTCCGTGTTTCGGCCTTCTGGCTCAAGGAAGAGCTGGTGGCGTTCCTTGTCGGCAAAGCGAACAATCTTATCCTCAATGGATGGGCAGTAGCGAGGTCCAACGCCCTTGACTACCCCCGAAAACATCGGAGCTCTGTGGAGGTTGTCATTGATAATCTGGTGGCTGGTCTCATTGGTATAGGTCAGCCAGCAAGGCACTTGGTCGGTCACATAGTCCTCGTCCTTGGACAGGAAGGAGAAGTGATTGGGCTTATCATCGCCCGGCTGGATTTCGGTCACCGAGTAGTCGATAGAAGACGCCTTGATACGCGGCGGCGTTCCTGTCTTGAAGCGTCCAATTTCTAGTCCTAGCTCTTTGAGGTTGTCCGCCAGCTTGACAGACGCTAAGCTGTTATTTGGACCAGAGGAATACTTGAGGTCTCCGATGATGATTTCCCCCCGCAGGGCTGTCCCTGTGGTAACAACGACCGCTGCTGCCGAAAAGGCCTGTCCAGTCGCTGTCTTCACACCGATGACCTGCCCATTGTCCACTAAAACCTCGGCAATCTCGGACTGGCGAAGCGTGAGATTCTCTTGGCGCTCAACGGTTTGCTTCATCAGCTGGGCGTAGAGCGCCTTGTCTGCCTGAGCACGAAGCGCACGGACAGCAGGGCCTTTGCCGGTGTTAAGCATCTTCATCTGGATATAGGACTTGTCGATGTTGCGCCCCATCTCGCCCCCCAGAGCGTCAATCTCTCGAACGACAATGCCCTTTGCAGAGCCGCCAACAGACGGGTTGCAGGGCATAAAGGCCAACATATCAACATTGAGGGTGGCAAGGAGGGTCTTAGCCCCCATACGGCTGGCAGCCAGACTCGCCTCGACCCCAGCGTGACCAGCCCCAATAACGATAACATCGTAGTGTTCTGTAAAGTAATGTGTCATGGTTTTCTTTTTTCTAAAATCCTTTCTAGGTAGGGCACCAATTTTTTGGTCTGTACCTCCTCTTTTTTCAACCAAAAGAAATCGGTATGTTCTTCTGGATCAAGTCTTATAACTGCTGGTTTTTCAGTCAAATGATAATGATAAACTAGCCGTGTAAATACGGTTTGCTTGTCATGGTCAAACTGGCTATCTTCATGAATAATGGTCAAATTTGGTTCGTTCAGGACTAGCCCAATCTCTTCGGCACACTCTCTAATAGCAGCATCTCTTGGTAGTTCACCTTCTTCAACACTGCCACCTGGAATATCCCAAAACCTTGGATAGACATTGTCTTTTCCTCGCTTAATAGCAGAGCGTTGAATGATAAGTACCTCATCATCAACCGTCACGAACACATGGGCGATTAACCTAACGCTCATTTGATATTCCCTCCATATTCACCACATGCTTGACCTGACCATCCCAGTTTTTGAGAGCGGTCTTTAGAAAAGCGGGGTTGAAGTCAAGTGCCTCAAGGTCGTCAAAACTGACCCATTCACACTGGCGCTGACTGCCCCCTTCCACAATGCTGACGTTAGGTTCAGACAGTGGCGTGACCAAATAGTGAAACTCGATCTGATGAAAAATCCGACCGTCCAGCTCAAAGTGGTTCTCAACGACAAAGGCGAGTTCATCAACCTGACTATCACAGCCAACCTCCTCACGCACCTCACGTCGGACAGCGTCCTCAGTCGTTTCACCGACAGTAATCGCACCACCAATGCAGTAATATTGTCCAGCAGGCGATCTGGCGAGATAAATCTGATTTCCCCTAACCAACAGCGCTGTTGCTCGAACGCCGAACGTCTTATGGTCTATTGTTGTTCTAAAATCCATGGGTCACCTCCAGTCGTCAGAAAAAGCCAAAGCTAGTTCATCATTGCACGCCAAAAAAGGCGGACAAGACAATGAGCTTTGACTTTCATTGTTTTGATTATATTCGTTTGTTTTCTAATTGATTTTTCCAGAAAATTTTATAGCATAAAGGATATAAGAAAAACCATTTAACAATACTCCTACAGCTAAAACCTTGGCCATCGTTGTGAAACCAATAATTGGATTAAAAATCATGATTACACCGAACAATAACCCAATAACTGCCAGAGCAATTTGAAGGAGATTCAAGAGTCCTCCTCTTGCTTTAATGCCCGTATAGAGGTAATAACCTGCCAACGATAAGAAAGATAGCACGAACAACCACAACATCATTCCCATAGATAAGATTGGCATCGTTAGGATAAAAATACCAAATAAAAGTGAGACTGCTATTGTAGCGTAGGGAATGGGACGAATGTTATGATACAGACAGTAGAACAAACCAACTAATGCTCCGGCTATATAAGTCATCCCCCAAATCAGAGAGTAAGATAAGATAGTGTCTGCCGGGTTATTCCACATAAATAGCCCAATGATAAGGTAAAATAACCCTGTTAAAAAGTTTATCAAGCGCATGAATATTTGCTCCTTTTTTAATGATTATGCCATCATATGGTAGGTTAATTAGTACTACCTCCATAATCTTGCTAACTATAGTTTAGCAGAACAATAGTAATTTGTCAAACCAACACAGCAGAATACTTTCATACCCATACGCATAAAGAACGTGCTGATGTCAAATTTACTTTAAATGTATTTTTCAAATCCTTTGGAACCTTTTTATTATCATTGAAGTAAAAGCGTAGTGATTGGCACTACCTTTTGACTTGAGAGTCCGTCAGTTACTTCTAAGTCGTTCAATCGCTCCTTAGCGTCAGTTGCTTTTAGGTGTATAACCATTCGGTTGCTAGGTAGCGAATGCGCTAATTCTATGTTCTAAATAGCCCTAACAGCCTAAAGATAGCTGTCAGGGCTATTCGTAAAGTACAGAGTTACAACTCACCACACTCTGATAATGACAGATTGACTCCCCTCTTTTGGATACAATAATTTCTAGGAAGCGTGCTAGTGCTGAATAAAAAAGCCAAAAATAGAGTTCCTCCAAGTATTTGTATGAATACACTCTTTTGATCATCTCAACCAATGGTTTTTGATACACACGACTGTCTAAAGACTTTTTTTCTTCTTGGTTGTGCGCGATAAGCTAACGACCCAATCTGAGTCTAAGGTAGATAGGCGTTGAAGCCAGGTTTCTTCAGACCAAGGAAGCATCACACGATAAGTGACTTCTAGACGATTTTGGTTGACTTTGGCTTTTTCAAGAACGACATCAGTGCCTAACTCTGCTATAAAACGCTCTAGTAAAAGCCGAGGAGTCGCTCCCTGAGGCAGGCTGATGGTCAGTTCCTGCCAGTCCCTTGTCTTACTGGCAAAGCGTGTTTTTTCTAGCAGAATCATGACCCCGCCGACCAACAGTGTCATCCACAAGGCGAGGAACAGGTAGCCCATCCCTGTTGCTAGTCCCACAGCTGTTGCCATCAAGACCAGCAACAACTCTTTACTGGAGCTAGCTGGCGAACGAAACTTAATCAAACTGAAAGCGCCTGCCACAGCCACAGATGTCCCAAGATTGCCATTGACCAAAACAATAATCACAGCAATCAAGGTCGGCAAAACCACCAACATCATCGCAAAATCACGAGAATAAGTCGTTTTATGCTGGTAGAGATAAGCTAAGGCGAAACCCAAAACCATACTGGTCAGAAGGCTCAACACCAAGCCCCAACCCGATGTTGACACCGTTGACTGACTGATGACACTTTGAAACAGTTGATTAAGCATAATGTGCCTCCCTCTCTAACATTTTGGATTGGTACAGGGTATAAGCCTGACCATATTTAGAAAATGATACTTTGTCAAGATTGTACTGGTTCAGGATATTCTCCAGCCAAGCAGGCAGCTGGTCACTGACCTTAATCTCCATAATCAGTTGTTGCTCTGGTAAAAGTGGCAAAGCCATCGAACTCGTCAGGACAAGGTCGTTGACCAGAGCATAGGTGATGCTCGTGTCTAGCGTGACACGGATTGACGGATTGTCCTTACCTTTGAATGATAGACGCTTGTAGGAAATTAACATCCGCGGTTTAATCGTGCCGTATCTCTGTTGCAATGTTTCCAGCTGAGCCAGCAACCGTTTATCTTCAGTATGATTTTCCATGTCACCTGCCGCTAGCAGACCTGCCTGTTTGGGACTGGTTTTGATCCGATATTTGTAGCCAACACCATCTATTTTTTGCTTGATTTCTAAAAATGCTGGTGCCTCTAAATCGCCATTCCTGTCATAAGTCCTCAAACGAAGCTTTTCCTTGCCGTATTTTTTGGCCAACGAATCTTGAACCATATCAAAATGCTCCGTATCAAAGTAGAGGCTTGTGATGGTGGATTGGGCAAAATCATCTGCCTCCATGTACTCGCCCAAGTCTGACAGCAAGTGGGGCAACTGAGCTAGGCTCACTAAATATTTGGTTTCTACCCGCTTAAACTCTTTTTGGTGAATGCGTTTGGTCATGTTATGGTCCTCTCTTAGATTGGTCATCGTTTAGCGTCTTGGCATACCGCCACCAGGTCCACCCATCATCATGGAGTTGGTGATGTCAGTCATCTGCTGACCGTTGACGGTAATTGTGCCACCAGTATGGGTCACTGTGCCGTCAAAGTCAAAGGCAGACTGTCCTGTAATGGTGAGATTGCCTCCTGTTATGGTCAAATCGCCATTGGAATCGATGGCATCAGTATCGCCAGCAGCCATATTTATCGTAATGTCGCCACCGTTGATGGTCAGGCTGACCCCATCCATGACCATCATGCTATCAGATGACTTGGTCCAGTCGGTCGCATTGATGCCGTCATCCGTCGCATTAAGGGCAATCGTGCCGCCGTTGATGGTGATAACCTTCCCTTCGATCCCTTCTGTGCTGGACTGGATGTCGATGGTGCCGCTGTCGATGACCAGTTCATTGGTCGCATGGATGGCGTCGTCACCAGCCGTGATGGTGAGCTTGCTATTTTCGATATAGAGATTACCGAGGCTAGTGTCCTCGTCATTGTCCGAGTGAATGGCATCTTCTGTCGCCGTTAGGGTCATGGTCGCTCCAGTGATATTCAGCGCATCATTGGCTGACAGGGCATGTTTAACGGCTGTTATGGTGTAGGTTCCACCCGCAATTTTCAGGTCGTCATTCGACTTGATGGCATTGTTGTAGTTGCCCTCGACTTCGAGACTACCTGTTCCGTTGATGGTTAGGTCTTTTTTGCTGTAAATGGCTGCGCTGTAGTCTGTTGCCGTCCGATTGGCAGAATCGGCTAGTTTATTGTGCGTGCCATCAGCTAGGGTCAGGTAGACATTGTCCGCAGAAGTGGCAGCGATGAGGGCATCTGTTCCTGTCATGGTCACACCGTTGAGAACGATTTGGACATCATCTGTGTCTGCTGCTTCAACCAACAGTTGAACGCCTTGGCTAGAGCCTGAGACGATGTAAGTGCCCGCCTGCGTAATCTTCACCACAGAACCTGATACAGACACGCCAGTTCCTGTGACCGTCGCCGAAGAGCCATTGAGCTGGATGGTACTAGCTGTCGCTGCATCGTAGCTGGCGTCCAGGTCTTTTTCAGAGAAATAGGTCGTGTTGCCAGTCGTCGTAGAAGTTGCTGTTACCGTCGCTTGGTTAGAACTGGTCGCTACAGTTGTCTGTGACGACACCGTCGCACCCGTTTCAGATTTAGCTTGGCAAGCTGCTAAGGTTAGTACCGTAAGGAGGGTTGGAAGTATCATTTTTGTTTTCATAAGTATTACCTTCTTTCTGAGACAAAGTATAGGCGCTTTTTCTAAAACATTCCTAAAAATATTCTGAAAATTATCTTAAATAAAAAAACAACTCCTTTCTGGAGTTGTTGGAAGGTCAAGTCCAATCATGTTCAAAAACAGAACAAATCCTTTTAGATCGTAAGAGAATCAATGTCAGTCCACCGTAAACCAATAGCATCATCCCTAAAACAGGCCATTGAACCGTCTGATGGACAGCTTCTTCTAGTCCTTGGCTGCCAAGGGCGGCAAAATCTTGTAAGAAGTGGGCAAAAATAACCCAAATCAAGGATTTGGTTCTTAAATAGATGGCACCATCAAATAGTCCTGATAGCCCTGAGGCGATAATCTGGTAAATGGTAAATTCAAAGGGTTGCACTAAGAAATTTGGCGCATGCAGTACACCAAAAATAATGGAAGATAAGAGCAAGCTCAGCCATAAGTAACTAGCCTTTTTCTGGCTAAAGCGGAGCAAATAGCCGAGAATAAGCCCTCTTATCAAGTACTCTTCAGTAAAACCAGCATTGAGACTGGCTACAAAGGCAGGAAAAATGTGATCTGGTTGTAATTCAAAAAGTAGAGGAAAATTTGCCCATAACATATAGAGCCAAAGCGGTGTCAAGGTGATGAGTTGGGAAAGTAAGGTTAACCTTTTATTGTAAAAAGTGACTGTAACCTCTAAAAATGCCTTATTTATCCAGTAAAATAAGGTCACTAGCCCAAGACCTTGCAAAAGTTGCCTGATTAATGGATAGGGAATCCCTGAAACTAAGAGTTTCAAAAGAAACAAGGTTACTATTAAAAGAACTCCCAAACCAGTTGCCACCAAAAATGGGGAACGATGTAATGCCTTCATTTTCAATACCTTTCTTTTTAAATTGTAACTTAGTAGGCTTGCCGTTCTGGAATGACGCCTCTGACACCGCCTTTTGGCTTTGGCGTATCCCCCTTGTAACGAGGAATCAGATGGATATGGCAGTGAAAAATGGTCTGACCGGCAACCACACCGCAGTTGGCACCGACATTGTAACCATCTGGCTGATAACGCCTATCTAGCATTTCCTTACCCAACTGCAAGAGGTCATCAATGGCCTGTTTTTCTGCTGATGTCAACCCAAAATAATCCTCCACATGGTGCTTGGGAATAATCAGTAAATGCCCCTGATTGACAGGGTGTTTATCGTAAAAGGCGCCAGCTAGATTATTTTCTAATATAAAAGGCAAGTCACTACAAAACAAGCAAGAAACGGACATTTTTCACTCCTTTCACGCTAGCAAATGAGGGTGGTTCAACAGCGCCTGCTTGAGGGTCGTGCCTAACACCCCCTCTTTTTCTAATTGGAAATATAACACCGATAAAAAGGCCTGGCTATTGAGTTGTTTAGCATAATCGCTGGGCTCATCTCCAGATACCTGCAGGTCACTTAACCACATCGCTACTTGGTCCTGAGTGAGCCGCTCCTGAGCAAGCAGTTGGAGAAGGACTGCCGCTAAACGACTACTCTCACCTGCCGAGAAAGTTGTTTCAACTTCCAGTAAAACAGCTCTGATCACCTCCCAAACATCAGTTAGACGGTTTAAGGGAAACTGGGGATGACAAGCTACCGCTTGTAAAAAATCTGCCCCGTGTGCAATAGCATGAACCCATCCATAAACGCTATCATAACCTCTGATGTCACGCTCAGCTGGCAGGTAATCTAAGACCAGTTGCCATAACATCTCTCTCTGAGACGCCCTCATCCACCCACGATAAGGGTGCCCCTCCTGACCATCCACATAAAGCAATAGAGTATGCAATAGGCTAGTGAATGATCTGGTTAGGGTACGCTCATCACAAGTCCCTAGACCAGTTGTCTGTAGCTGCCTTGTTAGCGTCTCATCGAGCAAACTAGCCAACTGTACCTCATCAACAAGACCATCAAGCAAGGCATGACAAAAGCTGAGATAAACCAGATTGTCACGGACAGCTGGGTCAGGATCACCAATATGATCGAGTAACCACGCCAGTTCCTCACTGGTATAGGGGTGCGATTGATTTAGTTTTTCCTGTAATTGTTTGATCATTTGTGTTAACCTTTCTATTTTAAGTCAAGAAAACTTTCTAAGGTCTTTCGGTAAGGATCTTAGGTTGTTACTTTTTCTAGCCAAATATGATGAAAAAAGCTAATATCACGATAAGGACTGTGATCGCAAACTGCTAACTCCATTCTGGTCATGTCTTCCAACCAGCCCATCTCCGACTTAATCTCATTTGGCTGTAGGGCATAAAAGGTTCTAATCCCCTGATAACGTTCGATTCTAAACTGTCCTGACTGAACCAGTTCTGCCATGTCATAACACCTCCCCTGATTGAATGATGGGCTATGATAATCAGCCCCAGCCAGCAAGTCCATTGCCGTGTCAATCTGATGGTTAAAAACGACAGCCTGCATCACTTTCCCAGCACGGTGATGCTTGACGATAGACAACTGACCTGACGGTGTCAGCAAGCGATGAAAGGCAGTCAAGTAGGTCGGATAATCTTCCATTGCAACATATTCCAAGACATTGTGGCAGATGATGACATCAAAACTGGCATCTGGAAACTGGTCAAGTTGGTCGATTGAGCCGTGATATTTGGATAAGTTTGGGTGTTTCTGATGATAGAGCATCTCAGCTGACGGGTCAACAGCCACAACCGTATTGTTTTGACTGAGGAAATCAGCTGTCAAACAAAACCCTGCCCCAAAATCCAAGATACGTTTTCCTTTAACTTCCTTTAATTGGTCAAATAACACCTGATAAAAAATTTTTCCCCAGGGTTGCTCAAGGGTCTGGCGATAATGCGCAATGTCCATCACTTTTTTCTCCTTTTTTTGATAATTATATCATTTTTTCAACCCTTTTACGAATACCCTATTAGGAGGAAACGATATGTATAATAAAGTTGTTTTAATTGGCAGATTGACTGCCGTGCCAGAAATGATCAAAACACCTAACGATAAATCGGTCACACGGGTGTCGCTTGCCGTCAACAGGCGGTTCAAGTCCCAAAATGGGGAGCGTAGCGCAGACTTCATCAACGTTGTCTTCTGGGGACGTCAAGCTGAGACCCTAGCCAGTTACGGTGGCAAAGGTACTCTCGTCTCGATTGATGGTGAACTGCGTACTCGAAAATATGACAAAAATGGTTCAACCCGCTATATCACTGAGGTGCTGGGGCACAGTTTCCAACTCTTAGAAAGCCGTGCTCAACGTGCCATCAGAGAAAATAATGTCGGGCAAGACTTGGCAGACCTCGTCTTGGAGGAGGAAGAACTGCCCTTCTGAAAGGATGTTTATCCTCATAGCACCCCTTGTCCCCGTCCGACCCGCCCAGAAAGCAATCTCCCTTGGTGGCTGAATTGGTGAGGGGAAATCAGTAAAACATAATCATCAGTTAGGGATAAGCTTCTCTTAGTTAACATCAAATGAATCATCACAAAAAAACGGGCAAGACAGGGTTCTGGACAGCAGAACACCAATCTTGCTCGTTTTATCTATCAGACGAAAGGTTTGCTCAACCTAGTTGCCTTACATCATGCCGCCCATCATGCCTGGATCCATAGCTGGGGCAGCTGGTTTTGGTTCTGGCTTGTTAGCCACAACAGCTTCAGTAGTCAAGATGAGGCCAGCTACTGACGCCGCATTTTGTAGAGCCGAACGAGTTACCTTCACAGGGTCGATAATGCCGGCTTCTAGCATATCTACCCATTCACCAGTTGCAGCATTAAAGCCGTGACCAGCTGGGCTATTTTTTAACTTATCGATGACAACAGACCCCTCAAAACCAGCGTTGAGAGCAATCTGGCGAACAGGTTCTTCCAGCGCACGCTGGACGATGTTGCGACCAGTTGCTTCGTCACCTGTCAAATCTAGAGCCGCCACGGCTGAGATAACGTTTACCAGAGCAGTACCACCACCAGCAACGATGCCTTCTTCAACAGCAGCACGGGTCGCATTGAGTGCATCCTCAATGCGGAGTTTCATCTCCTTGAGCTCAGTCTCAGTCGCCGCACCGACCTTGATCACAGCGACACCACCAGAGAGCTTAGCCAACCGTTCTTGAAGTTTTTCGCGATCAAATTCAGAGGTCGTTGTTTCGATTTGAGACTTAATGATGTTAATGCGATTAGCAATAGCTGACGTGTCACCAGCCCCCTCGACAATGACTGTGCTATCCTTATCGACAGAGACCTTAACCGCTTGACCGAGGGCAGCCATGCTGGCATCTTTGAGGTCAAGTCCCAAATCATCAGTGATAACTGTTCCACCTGTCAAGATAGCGATGTCTTCTAGCATGGCCTTACGACGGTCACCGAAGCCAGGAGCCTTGACGGCAACTACATTGAAGGTGCCACGGATTTTGTTGAGCACCAAGGTTGGCAAGGCTTCACCGTCCACATCATCAGCAATAATGAGGAGAGGACGGTTGGTCTTGAGAATCTCTTCTAAGAGTGGAAGAATGTCCTGAATGTTTGAGATTTTCTTATCCGTGATGAGGATAAATGGGTTGTCTAGGTCAGCAACCATTTTTTCATTGTCCGTTACCATGTACTGGGACAGGTAACCCCGGTCAAACTGCATGCCTTCAACCACTTCGAGTTCGGTCTCCATTCCGCGAGACTCTTCGATAGTGATGACCCCATCACGACCGACCTTCTCCATGGCTTCTGAGATATACTCACCAACCTTTTCAGAACGTGAGGACACTGCTGCCACCTGAGCGATTTCTTCTTTATTTGCAACTGCTTGAGCTTGATGTTTAAGTTCTGTCACAGCAACATTGACCGCAGCTTCAATCCCGCGACGGATACCGATTGGGTTAGCACCGGCTGTGACGTTTTTCAGGCCTTCACGAACGATAGCTTGGGTCAAAACGGTCGCCGTTGTGGTCCCATCCCCAGCGATGTCGTTGGTTTTTGAAGCCACTTCTGACACCAGCTTTGCCCCCATGTTTTCAAAATGATCTTCCAGCTCAATTTCTTTAGCGATGGTTACCCCATCGTTAGTGATGAGCGGTGAACCAAAAGCTTTTTCAAGCACAACATTACGCCCTTTAGGGCCAAGGGTTACTTTAACTGTATTAGCGAGGATGTCCACCCCACGCACCATGCTCTCACGAGCATCTGCTGAAAATTTAATATCTTTTGCCATGATCACTTTCCTCCCTATGCTTCAACAATGGCGACGATGTCTGCTTCACGCACAATGAGTAGCTCTTCACCCTCGTGCTTGACCGCAAGACCAGCTGAGCGATCAACCAGAACTGTCTGATTAACGGTGACACTTGGAGACACCAACTCACCCGTCAGCGTCCGAATGCCCTCACCGACAGCCAAGACTTGGGCGGTCTTGGTCGCTTCCCGGCTGGCACCTGCTAGCACAAAGCCGCCAACCGTCTGTTCCTCTTCTTTTGCAACGCGCACCAACACGCGGTCACCTAATGGTTTTAACATGATTTTTCCTCCATTTTTAGGGTAATAGCAGAGCCCAGCCCTGTTTTTAGCACTCTGTTCCATCGAGTGCTAATGCTACCCTCTATTCTACCACTTGGTCAGAAATAGTCAAGAAAAAAAGTTGCTGAACAAAAACCAATAGAGACTAAGACAACCGTCCTAGCCTCTCCTTTTTATTATGGTTAACGACGTCAAACGCCATACTTTGGGCAGCTCTTATCGACTTTGCCGACGTTAGAATTTCACCTTTCACCTAAGCATCTCTAAAACGAGTTTTGAAAAATACAAAAACCACAGCCAACACAAAGAGGATATTTTGCGTCATGATGATGGTTGGCAATTCCTGACCGGTTAACCCAAACCCAAAGGCCAGTAAAGTTGGCAGACCGAGGCAGGTTAAGGTCAGATTATAAGCTTGTTTGAACCCCTTGATATCAAACCATTTGGTCAGGGAAGCCAAAAAAAGAATGCCACTCGCACCAAGCACCAAAAAGATAAAGTTCGTCCCTAAAATCAAGCAAGAACTACTAATCAGAAAAAGACTGACACCAAAACGATTGCTCGTAAACCAGTGGTTAGAGATTGCTGCTGACAGCGCCTCTTTTGAGGAAATGTCTTGCTGACTGAGCTGTTGGTAGGGCACAGTGACGACATCAATCTTATCTTTAACGAGTTCTAACTGTTGCTTGCCAAAATGGTAGCTCACCCCTGTCTCTTCTGGTGCCTTATCACCAAAAGTCACTTGGGGAAAGCTCGCTTCCTCAACCATCAACTCACCATCTCTTAAGTTTCCCGTTTGCAGATGAGCAATAACCTCTTTGTTTAAAGGCTCATAAATGCCACTAACCACCCGTTCCAGGGGATAACTCTCCATTTGCCCAACTTGTAGAGAAACAGGAATAAATAAAAGTGACATCAAGAAAATGGTGGTCAAAATAGCCTGCCAGACCGTAAGAGAGGTTCTCTGGGCAAATACCCGCCTAGGCGATAGCAAGCTTGAAAAATAAGACATCGGATAGCGCATCCATGTAGCTCCTTTCGTAGAAAGAGTGGGACAAGATCTCTTGCCGCCACTCTTAAACTGATTTGAGATGTTATTAAACCTTCTCTTATTCTATCCTTTTGTCCCACCTTTTGTCAAACCAGACACAAAGTTTTTCTGCAGCATGAAGAAGAGGATTGAGATTGGCACAGCAATCAAAATAGCTCCCGCTGCAAAAAGTGTGACACGTTGGTTCTTGGCATCAGAGATAAAGGTCTGAAGCCCAACCGCAACAGTATAGTATTCTTGTGAGCGAAGCAAGAACTTAGCGAGCATGAAATCTCCAAACGGTCCCATAAAGGCCCAAAGTGCCTGAACGGCAATCATTGGCTTGACGAGGGGAAGAACAATTTGCCACAAAATCCGCAAATGTCCTGCGCCGTCGAGTTTAGCAGATTCGTCCAAGTCATACGGTACCGTATCAAAGTAGCCTTTCATCAGCCAAGCATTCATCGGGATACCACCACCGACATAGATGAGAATTAAGAACCAATACTGGTTAAGAGCGTTGAAGAGCCAGGCCATAACAAAGTAGGCAGTCAGAGCGGCCATGGTTGGCACCATTTGAATCACTAAGAAGAACAATAAACTTTTTTTCTTGCCGTAAAAGTTATAACGACTATACGCATACCCTGTCAGGGTGATAACCGTCACTTGAATAATCATGGTGAAAAAGGCCACGATAATCGTATTGAGGTACCAACGCCCATAAAGCGTCTCAGTGAACAAGCGACTAAAGTTATTAAGCGTGAAATTGCTCGTTAGATCAAACGTAAAGGCTGTCACATTCCCTGGGCGAAAAGCTGAGCTAACCGTTACCATGATTGGGAACAAGATAATCGTTGCTAACAAGAGCAGATAGACGTAGGTAAAGAATTGTGTCAGAAATTTTTTCCGTTTGACAGAGCTTGAAAATTGTTTAGAAGCCATCTATCTATCCTCCATATTAAACGCATTGAATTTTTTAAAGGTGATAAGTGACACAGAAATGACAATCATTGAGATAATCAACGTCACCGCAGATGCCATTGAAAATTGTGGCGATGTTTGAGTGGTCAACTTATAAATCCAAGAAATCAAGATATCTGTTGCACCAGCACCACCACCGACACTACCTGGTCCACCGTTGTTAAAGAGATAGATGATGGAGAAGTTATTAAAGTTAAACGTATACTGAGAAATAAAGGTCGGCGCAGCAACCGCTAAAATCATCGGTAAGGTGATTTTCCAGAATTTCTGCCAAGCCGTTGCCCCATCAATAATCGCCGCCTCATACAAATCAGACGGAATAGATTGCAGAATCCCTGAGACTAAAATGTAGATGTAAGGGAAGCCGAGCCAGCCTTGCACCATGATGACAGCTACTTTTGTCCAAAACGGATCTGTTTTCCATGGAATGAGACCAAAATCAACAAAAGGAATCAGTTTTTCCAAGAACGGCAACACCTGCACATTCATCGCACCGATGGAGTCGTTAAAGAAGTTACCAAAACTCATGATAGAGATAAAGGCTGGAACAGCCCAAGGGAGCAAGAAGATAACCCCAAATACCCGCTTAAACTTGATGAACGGCTGATTAGCAATAATAGCTGTCGCTACCCCAATAACAATCTGAAGCGTTGACGCCAGAATCGTCCAAATAAAGGTCCATTTCAACACCGCAGAGAAAGCCGTTCTAAAGGTGCTGAGTTGAACGATATTGATGAAGTTTTTAAATCCAATCCAGTCCAATAACCGCTGTGGCGGAATATGTTTAAAATCGTAGTTGGTAAAGGCTATAAAGAGCGTTACCATAACAGGAAAGACAATCGCAAAGGCCATCGCCAGATAAGCTGGAATAGTCAGCAAGTAAGGAAAACCGTTCTCATAAATAGAATGAAGCGTCTCTTTTGCAGTGAGCGGGATTTTGAACCCGTCACGAACCAGTCTAGCAGTATAATGCGCATCTCTCATCGTTGCCACATGAATAAAGAGCATGATGATAAAGAAAATAATCTGCATTGATCCTTTGATCAGAAGAAACAAAGAGTGATCAACACCAGGCGTTGTTCCCAGAGTGATTAACCCTTGAATCGCTGGAATCCCAAAGGTAAGGATTTCAAGGATTTCTAATGCAAAGACACCAAGAAGCATCAATCCTTTTGCTTTTTGACCGTTATAAAGTTGTCCAAGTCCTAAAATGAGGGATAGCCACATGGCTTTTTGGGGACTGTGATGTTGTGAATCGTTTGTCATAATGACCCTTTCTACAATAGATGATGAATTAAGAAGCCATGGGTTGCTAAGTTTGTGTTGGTCAATCCGTTAGCGATGACTAACTGGCCAACAGAAATTTCTCGCTCCTGCCCCTTGTTAATGAGTAATTCAATGACCTGAGATGGTGTGTGTCGTCGAATACTTAGCACATCGCCCTGAGCTGTAATGGTGATGTCACCTTTTTGAAGAGCCGGTAGCTCCTTCAAGCGAATAATCTTCTTGAACAGTGTTAGTAAATCGTTGTCTTGGGTCACCTTATCCCAGTTGAAACAGCGACGACAGTCAGGATCATAGCCACCTTCCATGGCAATCTCTGTCCCATAGTAGAGGCAAGGAATACCGACATAGGTGAACAGCAAGGCAACTGCTGCTAATAACTTATCTCTTGACCCACCGATTTGAGTAAAGAAGCGGTGCGTGTCATGAGAGTCCAGCAAATTCAAATTCATACGATTGACCTGATCGGTATTTCGCATGAGAATATGATTGAGTCGCTCTGCCATCTCCTGAGATGATAGGGTATCTGTCGCAAAATAATCAATGCAGGCTTTCGTAAAGGCATAATTCATGATGCCATCATACTGATCCCCTTGTAAATAGGGGTAAGCATCGTGCCAGTTTTCACCGATAATAATGATATTGGGATTGACGGCTTTCACTGCTTTTCTAAAGCGACGCCAGAAATCATGCGATACTTCATCTGAGACATCAAGTCTCCAACCATCTAGCTGAAACTTTCGTGTCCAGTAAAGAGTGACATCCAAGAGGTAGTCCTGCACATCAAGATTGGACGTGTTAAACTTTGGCATATAGGAGCAAGCAGCAAATGTCTCATAATTGATTGCTTTTTGGTCAACGGTTTCACCGTCAATCATAAACCAGTCAAAATATGGCGAAGCCTTCCCCTTGTTCATCACATCTTGAAATTCTGGAAGCAAGTCACTGGAATGATTGTAGACCGCATCAAGGATAATTTTCATCCCCAAGTCATGACTGTCATCAATTAACTGCTTTAGGCTTAACTTGCTACCAAACTGTTTGTCAACATCGTAATAATCTCGAATATCATACTTATGATTGCTGATGGATGAAAAAATCGGGGTCAGATAAATAGTAGTTATCCCCAAGTCCTTGAGGTAGTGTAACTTTTGTCGAATGCCTTCTAGGTCTCCGCCTGCAAAACTCTTGGGAAGCGGCTTATCTGTCCATGCCATATTGATGTAGGCATCGTTTTTTTCAGCATCACCACGGTAGAAGCGGTCTACAAAAATCTGATAGAAAACCGCACTGTCTGCCCAGTCAACCACACGATGAACATCAATTGGATTGATGTACGGCAGTTGGAAGCAGTTATAAAACGCATAAGCAAAATCGTACTGTTCACTAAAGCCATTTTCATGGTAGTACCAGCAGTTGTCTCCGTCCTGAACTTTGAAAACATAGGTCAGTCGAACGTCTGTCAACTTTAGGCGAATCTCGAAATAAGCATAAATGGCATCAGTACATTTGAACGGTATCGGAACTTCTTTTTGATGTTGGTGATAGGTGTACTTATCACCATAAACTAGGCTAATCTCTAACTCTTGATCTTCTTTTGCAACCCGCAAACGAATGACAACTTCGTCATCAGAAATTGCAAAACAATACCTTGAGTCAGGAATATGCAAAAATCCTGCCTTGTTCATTCCATTCCTTCTTCCTAATATATATTCTTTCTGTTCAGCCTTTTCTCTCCCTATCAATCACTTTTAGGCAGTGATAGGGAGAGAAAAAGCTGAGCAGAAATAGTTCTGAATCAGCTTTTTGAGGTTTTATTCAGAATATTTTTGCTCGATAGCTTCTTTAATGAAGGTTACAGCTTCTTTGCTGGCTGTCTTAGCATCTTTTTTACCTGAGGCAACGTCAAAGAACAATGTACCTGCTGGTTCCCAAACTTCTGCCATTTGAGGAATGTTTGGCATTGGTTGAGCATTTGAGAATTGAGCAATAACAGCGCTTGTCAACTCATTTCCTTGCGCTGAAGCATATTCGCGTGCTTTAGTGTTAGCAGGAATTTCTTGCGTAGCATCGTAGAATGATTTTTGGTTCTCTTCGTTTGTGACATAGTCAAGGAATTTTTGAGCAACATCCATGTTTTTGCTGTAGTTTGAGATAACCCAAGCTTTACCACCACCGAAGGCTTCGTAATTGCCACCGTTGGTAAGAGTTGGAATTTGAGCAGCTCCGAAGTTTACACCAGCTTCTTTAAGTGCTGCTGCAGCCCAAGGACCATCAATAATTGCAGCTGTTTTACCTGATGTAAATTGTTCAGTGATGAAGTCTCCTGCTTTTGTTGTATCTTGCATACCTTGAGGCCACATAGCATACCATTTTTTAGCGTACTCAAGTCCTTCTACAGTACCAGCATTGTCCAAACCGATATCTGATGGCTTAGTACCGTGGTCACCAAAGACGTAACCACCGTGACCAGCAATCAAACCGTAAGCATAGTAGAAGTTAGTCCAGTTTGCCAAGAATGCTACTGATTTACCATTCTCTGAAGCGAAGGCATATTTGGCATCTTTTTGAAGCTCTTCGAGTTCTGCAAATGTTTTTGGAGCCTCTTTGATTAAATCTTTGTTGTAGTAAAGAATCAGTGATTCAACAACCATTGGTGCACCGTAGATTTTTCCATCTAAAGTAACCAAGTTTTGTGCTGTTTCATCATAATCAGCTTTGTTACCCAAGGTTACTTCAGCAAGTTGACCTTCGTTACCTAAACCACCCACGCGGTCATAAGGTGCCACAAAAACGTCTGGAGCAGCGCCTGTTGGGCCATCCGTCGCCAATTTATCCAAGGTATCAATCATACCTTCTTCTTTAACAGTGATTTTAACACCATTTTCTTCTTCGAATTTGGTTTTGATGCTGTTAATGTAGTCAACATAGCCAGTATCTACAGAAACAACCAATGACTTTTCTCCCTCAGCAGATTTTTCTGCTGTGTTTGATGAAGAAGAGTTGCCACAAGCCGCTAAAGTTAGGGCAGAAGCAAGCCCAAGAGAGCTTAAAGCGATTTTTTTCCAATTCAACATTTGATTGGACCTCCTGAATTTTTTTAGAAACGCAACCGCTTGCGTTGTTCATAAGTAGTATAACACAAACTGATTGCGGTTGCAAGTGTTTTTATCATTTTTTTGGGAAGAAATAATTTCGACTAAAACGCTAACAAAAAAACATTAGAGGTGCTGGCTAGCAACTGTATACAGGTCCTCGTCCAGAGGTATAATTTAAAAGTAACTTTCTTGGTTTAAGGCTCAAGTTCTGAGCTCTGCTATTTTGCATCATATTTTACAGATAAAAGAAAAATCCCAGCCTGAGCTGAGATATTTTCATTAGTCTTCGTTAACGAATGGTAACAAGGCCATAACGCGAGCACGTTTGATTGCTGTTGTTACTTTACGTTGGTTCTTAGCAGACGTTCCAGTCACACGACGTGGCAAAATTTTTCCACGTTCTGAGATGAAACGGCTGAGAAGCTCAGTATCTTTGTAATCAACATATTCAATCTTGTTAGCTGCGATATAGTCAACTTTTTTACGGCGTTTGAATGCACCGCCGCGACGTTGTGGTTGAGCCATAGGTTCTCTCCTTTATATCAGTTTAGAATGGTAAATCATCATCTGAGATTTCCATTGGATTTGACCCGCCGAACGGGCCTTCTTCTCTAGCGAAGTTAGGTGTTTGAGCTGGTTGTTGGTAGTTGTTGCCACCAAAACCTTGACTAGGGGCTGATGTATAGCCACCTTGTCCTTCTCTTGCCGTACGGCTTTCCAGCATTTGGAAATTTTCCGCAACAACTTCTGTTACATAAACCCTTTGTCCTTGGGCATTGTCATAAGAACGCGTCTGGATACGACCAGTAATGCCGATTAAGGCACCTTTCTTAGCCCAGTTAGCAAGGTTTTCAGCTTGCTGACGCCAGATAACGCAGTTGATAAAATCAGCTTCACGTTCTCCAGCTTGATTTTTAAATGTCCGGTTAACAGCCAAAGTAAAGCTGGCTGTCGCCACATTTGACGGGGTGTAACGAAGTTCAGCATCACGGGTCATCCGACCAACGAGTACGACATTGTTAATCATAGGTCACCTACTTAAGCGTCGAGTTTCACAATCATGTGACGAAGAATATCGCCGTTGATTTTTGACAGACGATCAAACTCGTTCAGAGCGATAGCGTCAGTTGCTTCAACGTTAACGATATGGTAAAGTCCTTCACGAAAATCTTGGATTTCGTAAGCCAGACGACGTTTTTCCCATGCTTTTGATTCAATGATGGTTGCACCATTGTCAGTCAAAATTGAGTCAAAACGCGCTACCAAAGCGTTTTTTGCTTCTTCATCAATGTTTGGACGAATGATATAAAGAATTTCGTATTTAGCCATTGATATGTCCTCCTTTTGGTCTAATGACCTGCACTCTTTGGCGCAGGTAAGTGAGGTCTACTCACAAATAACTATTCTAAACCATTTTTTGGAATTTTGCAAGCAAAAACTCGTGATAACCGGTAAATTTTCCCCTAAACTTTTTTAAGTTCAAAAATAGGTCGAGACAGCATGTGACTATGTCTCAGTCGCCATGCTATCCAGACCTACTTTCCTATGGTTGATAAGACCTTACACGGTCAAGTCTCTGAAGAAATTTTTCCTTGAAAATGGGCTTTAAGCTGGTCAAATCTCGACCTAGCTCAGGTCTCTCTTTTAACAACAATGTCAATACTTGTTGCCCCTCTAATGCCCAATCCCCAACCAGCCAGACTTGCTTGCTGTATAAGGATTCAAATTCATCTACAATAGGTGCAATTGCTGCGTAATAAATGGATAATGGGCTTCTTACGTAACTGTAGGTCATGTCTTTCTCCTTGTCTTTTTTGATAGTATTATGATAGCGTAACAATATTAAAGAAAACTAAAACCAGAACCGTATGGAATAACCACACATGACACCTAAGAGTTTTGTAAGCCACTCCCACCTCTTGAGCTCATTTTCTTATAGTTTACGAATCCGTTTGCCGGTCTCAAGGTCAAAGAAATGCCCCTTAGACACATTGAGTGCTAACTCGACGGTTGAGCCTGGTGCCAAGTAATCTGTCGCTGAAACGCGTGCAGAGAACTCCTGCTCACCCAGTTTGCAGTAAAGAACAGAGTCACTTCCCAAGAGTTCTGAGATAACCACCTCAGCACGTACACGAGCATCTGGATAGCTCTCTTGACTAATCAAATCTGATGAAATGTCCTCCGGACGGATACCAAAAGTCAATTTCTTACCTTGGTAACCTTTCTCATCCAAAAGCTTACG
>NZ_KB904182.1 GCF_000380025.1 Streptococcus entericus DSM 14446 | reverse complement strand
CCCGAAAACTGCACGCATGATACTACCTCTTTGTCTTGAATGATTCCTTGTTTTAGAGATGTCATTTTCAATACTCGACGTCTAGCGTCCCACATACTTTGATAACATTCTTTCTAAAACAGGTGTCTTGCCAGTTTTTGTTGCGACGTCTAGCGTCAAAAAGCCCCACGACTTAACAAGACACCTCTACTTTATCATCTTGAGAATGAAAAAAGTAGTGAGTACTCTCTCCCGTCGGAGATTTCCTCACTACTAATCTTAGTATGTTTTTGTACTCCATTAGAACTTTTTGTTTACGGTGTTCAAATGCTATTTTTTTCTAGATGTTATGGTAAAATTGCTCATATCAACCGTGGATAGGAGAATGGTATGATCATTTTCGAATTCCCAGGGACAGGGAAAACAACATTGTCCAAGAAGAATGATAGGGCCATTGATTTGGAGCTATCTGAAATCAAATACGATAACAGTACTGTGCAACACCTGACAAAGGAGCAACGAAAAGCTATCAGACGGCCATTGAGTTCTAAAGGATACAAGAAAAAATATGTCCAACAAGCTAAGTTTTATCATGAAAAAGGTTATCTGGTGCTAGTTGCGATTAACATGATGCTGTGGTTGCTGTTGGCCATGCGAACATGGTCGGATCAGAGTTTTCATGTGGTTGTCCCGTCCTGGCAGTTGAGGCAAGAATACAAATGGCGCTATCAAGAGCGTGGTAATAACCGACGATTTATTACTGAAGTTATGCTGGTCTGGTATCCAACAACCTGGTTTTTCGGTCTTATGGCTCTGATTTTTCCAAATCAAGTGACCATTCTTCAATCGGGTGAGTACCTTGGGAAGGTTTGTTTAACAAAGGGCTATCTCTCCTCAGGCAAGATGACTTGACACCTTTTGTTTTTGGTACTTTTTTAGTGATACGGTAAATAGCTGAGCTGATTTCTTATACTGCCTGTTAGCTTACTTCTTAAACGAGTTAATCGTTTTCAAATTTTCATTTGAAAAAAAACTTAAAAAGAGTTACAATAGACGTATAAAATTTATTATGTCAAAAGGAGTCTTTATGGCAGTTAGTACACGTCTTATCGAAACGATTGATGGGCAGGAGATTCATCAAATTACCTTGTCAAATCGCCGAGGAACTCGGGCGGATTTTCTGACCTTGGGAGCGACTTGGCAAAGTTTTTATTTCCCTCAACCTGATGGTCGATTGACTAATTTAGTCTTGGGGCATGAGCTGCCTAGTGACTACCTTAAAAATGGCATCTGTGCTGGTCAGACAGTCGGTCGGGTGGCTGGTCGGATAAAGGCTGGTCAAGCCATAGTCAATGGTGAGCTCTGCCATTTACCAGCCAATAATAACGGGAATACCCTACATGGTGGACCTTGTGGTCTTCACCGCCAAGTCTGGGATTACGAGGTTATTGAAGAAGAAGGCAAGTCAGGCGTTCGTTTTAGCTATCGTGCCTTGGCTGCCCTTGATGGCTTTCCTGGAGATATGACCATCACTGCAACTTATGTGCTGGATGATCACGACCGTCTCACTGTGACTTATGAGGGTAGTGAGGCGACCAGTGATACCCTCTTCAATCCGACTAATCATGTTTACTTTAACTTAGGTGAGCAGGATAATTTAGCGCGGCATACCTTGTTTATCGCTGCTAATGCCCGGCTTGAAACAGATGAGCATTTGATTCCGACAGGGCGACGTCTGGATGTCACAGGAACACCTTATGATTTTCGGAAGAGCACATCAGTTATTGAAGCAATCAGCCTCACAGGTGGGTTAGACGATGCCTTTGAGGTCCTTGTTCCTGAGACCAATCCTATTGCTATCTTGACTGATCAGATGAGTGGCAATCAGGTCACCGTTTACTCTGAGCGTAATGGTCTGGTGGTTTACAGTTTTAACTTCCCTGAGGAAGGTGTCGTCTTCAGCCGAAGCAATGGGCGAGAAAACTTGAAACATGAAGGAATCGCTCTGGAAGCCCAAACCTTACCTGATGCGGTCAACCATGCTGATTTTGGGGATATTATTTTGAAAGCAGGTCAGACTGCCCGTTACACGATCACCTACGATTTTGACAGGATTGACTAATAAGTTCTAAAAAGCCACCAGCTGTCTCGCTGGTGGCTTTTTAGGGTTAGCGACCTTTCAATTCCAGATAGCGATTGTACCAAATCTTAACGTATTCTTCTGAGAAGGGGCCTTTTTTTTGATTGATCCAGTCAACGAGGATTTTCACATTTTCCTTTAGGATCAAGTCCAAATCAGTAGGGTAGCCCATCTGACGACGATGCTGCTCATATTCTTCAATATCCAGCAGCTTTTTTGTTCCGTCAGTAAATACTTTGACATCGAGGTCATAGTCGATATACTTGAGCGCCTCTTGGTCGAGAATATAAGGGCTAGCCATATTGCAATAATAAGAAATCCCCTCATCTCGAATCATGGCAACCACATTAAACCAAAATTTCTTATGGAAATAGACCAGAGCTGGTTCTCGTGTTACCCAGCGCCGCCCATCATTTTCCAAGACCAGAGTGTGGTCGTTGACCCCAATAACCGCATGCTCAGTGGTTTTTAGAATCATGGTATCTCGCCAAGTGCGATGGTGCTGGCCATTATGCTTATAACTCTGAATCGAAATAAAGTCGCCCTCTTTAGGTAACTTCATCCGCTTACCAACTTTCTAAAAAGTTTATCCACGTTATTTTACCATAATCTGACTAAAAACGCACTAAAAATAATCCCGAAAGGCACGGTCAATGGCGGAAAACGAATAACCTTTCCGAGCTAAGGCCTGCTTTACCCGCTGTTTCAGTTCATAGCCCTCGTATTTTCTGCTGTATTTCCGCTCTTGTTTCTCGAGTTCCGCCAGCAAGAGTTCGTCCTCTTTCTCTTCGTCGGTGTCAATTGTTGCTGACGCAATGGCGGAGCTTGCTGTCTGATAGGAGAAACCCTTGTTGAGTAGGTGTTGGGTGAGCTTGTCTTTGAGCGCTTTCTGTGGTAGTTTACCACTATACTTTCGGATGGCCTTGTTGACGAGCCGTTCAACAACCTCAGTAAAATCAGACTCCTCTAAGGCAGCCTCAATCACTCTCAGAGGAACCCCTTTTTGTATCAGTTTTTGTTTCAGTGCAAATGACCCCTTGTCACCAGAATAGAGATTGCCTTGAATCAGTTGCTGGGCATAGCGGGCATCGTCCAGCCATTTATCGACAGTCAGGCTGTCAATAACGGTCGAGATGATACCTTCGTCAATCTCATGCTTCATCAGGTAATCACGGACTTCCTTGCTTGTTCGCTGTTTGAAAGAGAGGTGATAGAGGGCGAGATTTTTACCATAGGAAAATTGCGCAAACTGGCGAATGTCCTCTAGTTCCACATCGGTAATGTCCTTGCCCTTGGTCAACATGAAACGAACAATGGTATCCTCGGTGATGTAAAGTCTCTCTGTGTCGTCTAGCTCTAGCAGGTAAAGACGTTTTTTCTTTTCAAGTTTAGTAATCTTCATGTCTTCTATTATAGCAAAAAAGCGGTCCAGCTAACAATCAGGGCAATCTTGTGGCTTTGTAAATCGTTTCTTAAACCGTTATCCAATAGGAAAAAACGCACAAGAGCAGGCAATCAGGTCTCCTGAACTTGTGCATTTTCATGGGTTATGGTGCGGTAATCGTATCTACCCCACCCATGTAAGGACGTAGGACTTCTGGGATAGTGACAGAACCGTCTTCATTTTGGTAGTTTTCAAGGATGGCTGCCACGGTGCGACCAACTGCCAAGCCTGAACCGTTGAGGGTATGGAGAAGCTTGACCTTGCCATCTTCGTCACGGTAGCGGATTTGGGCACGACGGGCTTGGAAATCTTCGGTGTTGGAACAGCTGGAAATTTCACGGTAGGCATTTTGCGCAGGGATCCAGACTTCCAAGTCGTAAGTCTTAGCCGCTGAGAAGCCCATATCGCCTGTGCAGAGGGTTAAAACGCGGTAAGGCAGTCCTAGTTTTTGCAGGATATTTTCAGCGTCAGCGGTCATTTTTTCCAATTCCTCGTAAGACTCTTCTGGCTTGGCAAATTTGACCATCTCCACCTTGTGGAATTGGTGAAGGCGGATGAGACCGCGGGTGTCACGACCAGCAGAGCCAGCTTCAGAGCGGAAAGATGGGCTCATAGCGGTGAAGTAAATCGGCAAATCCTTGCCGTCGATGATCTCGTTGCGGTAGAAGTTGGTCAACGGAACTTCGGCTGTCGGAATCAGTACCAACGGACGCTCGTCGTCTGCGATTTCAAAGGTGTCTTCCTTGAATTTTGGATAATTACCTGTGCCGAACATGGAATCACGGTTGACCAAGTATGGTGTGATGATTTCTTGGTAGCCTTCGGCATTGTGCTCGTCTAACATGAAGTTGTAGAGGGCGCGCTCTAATCGAGCTCCTAATTTCTTGTAGAAGAGGAAGCGGCTACCTGTGACTTTTGCCCCGCGTTCCCAGTCTAGGATGTCGAGGTCTTCGCCCAGGTCCCAGTGAGCTTTGGGTTCAAAGTCAAAGGTGCGTGGTGTCCCCCAACGGCGGACTTCCACATTGTCTTCCTCATCTGCTCCCACAGGGACGCTATCGTGGGCAGTATTTGGCAGGATAGCGATGGTCTGGCTGATTTGCTCATCAATGCTGGTCAATTCAGCATCGATCGCTTTGATGTTAGCCCCTAGCTCTTGCATGGCAGCGATTTGGCTGCTGGCATCTTCTTTGTTGCGTTTGGCAGTTGCAATAGCCTCGGAAGACTTGTTGCGCTTGGCCTTAGCTTCTTCAGACTGGACCAAGAGTTCACGGCGCTTTTCGTCTAAGGTTTTGAGGGTTTCTAATACCTTGCGGTCTACCCCACGTTGGGCGAGTTTGCTAGCTGTACCGTCAAAATCAGTACGTAGTCGTTTGATATCTAACATAAGAGTCCTCCAAAAAATAAGTGATTAAGCCTTAAAGTCATCAAGGCTGATAGCAACAGATGGGTAGTGTGACAAGGTCGTCAAGTCCGTATCTAGCGGTAAATCGTAGATGGCGAGGTAGTCGCTAGGGTATTGCCCTTGAAGCTGTTGCAACTTTTCTTCGACGCGTGCCGAATCGGTTGACGCAAAAACAACTTCTACAACCCCATCTGTTTGATCGATAAAGGCATGGACAATGAGTTTGATCAAGATGACCTCCTTGATAAAAAAACAGCACCAGTGTTTCTGCTGGAGCGTGTTCACGCGGTTCCATCCAGCTTCGCACAAGTGCCTTGATTAGTGATTGAGTTGTCTACACGGTAGAATTTCATCTGTCTTTTCTATCTGCTCACAGCTACCGCAGACTTTCTGAAAGAAAAGGACACACTACTTATCCGTTGGTCTTATTATACTTGATTTAGGACGATTTGGCAAATACTTGCTTGATTTTTTTACCGATTGTCTGCAAGAGTGTTGGCAATTTAATCACCTTGTCATTGCCAAGCTTCTCTCGAGCGATTTTCAGAATCTTACCAGAGTCCTTGCTGGCAAAGAGGAATTTTCCGCTGTCAGTTTGGATTTCAAAATGTCGGCTAATGGTTTTTCCATGAACGTTCGCACCGATATGCTGAATGTTGCCCCAAGGAATCTGGATGTAGCGTTCGACATTGGTGTCTGGGTAAAATTCGATTGCTTTGTCGCCAATGAGAAATTTGCCGACCTTGCTACCGATGTCTGCGTAGGACACGCCAGTTGTTTGAAAAAGAACAGTTGTGTTGAGTGATTGTGCCATCGTATCTCCTTTTGCTGTTTCTATTATAGCATAAAACCCTCACTATGTGAGGGTTTGCCATCTTACATGATACCTGTAACGCGTGCCAAGATACCAACGATGAAGAGACCTACAATAATGGTGATTGGAGATACTTTTTTCTTGAGCAACCACATACATAGGAAGGTCAAGAGCAAGTGCATAACACCTGGTAAGAGACCGTCTAAGTTTTGTTGGAAGCTAGTTATCTTAGTTGGTGTTTGAGAGAGACCTTGACCAACTTGGGCAAAGGCTTCACGAATTCCCTCGCTACCTTCTGGCAATTTATCCCAGTGGATAAATGCTTTATCATCTAATTGCACTTCTGAAACGTTAAAGGCAAACTTGATGGATACCCAGCGTTCTGCCAAAACAGCGATGATGAACATCCCAAGGATTGAGGCACCTTTGGTGATGTCTTGAAGGATACCACCTGACATGTCTTTAGTGATTTCACGACCAGATTTGTAACCGAACTCTTGGGTGTACCAGAGGAAAAGCATACGGATGGCGTTCCAAGCGATGAAGAAGAGCAGTGGACCGATGATGTTACCTGATACGGCAAGGGAAGCACCGAGGGCACCGAGGATTGGGCGAACAGTAAACCAGAAAACAGGGTCACCGATACCAGCGAGAGGTCCCATCATCCCGATTTTAACCCCTTGGATAGCGGCATCGTCTACTTGACCACCGTTAGCACGCTCTTCTTCAAGAGCGAGGGTAACACCGACGATTGGTGCTGCCACGTAAGGGTGCGTGTTGAAGAATTCCATGTGGCGTTTAAGTGCCGCTTGTTGGTCTTCCTTTTTAGTGTAAAGTTTTTTGATGGCTGGCACCATAGTGTAGGCCCAACCCAAGTTTTGCATCCGTTCGTAGTTCCAAGAAGCTTGAAGGAACTGAGAACGCCACCAGATGTTCTGACGGTCTTTCAGGGTTAATTGTACTTTTTCTGACATGTTTTTATCCCCCTTCTTAGTAGTCTTCTAAAATGTCGCCAATTGGGTCACCTGAACCAGCGTTACCAGCGTTACCGCCTTTTTTAGAGAGGTTGAGGTAGATGAAGGCAAGGGCTGTACCAATGGCACCAAGAGCAATCAAGGTCAAGTCGCTGACAGCAGCCAGAGCAAAACCAAGAGCAAAGAACGGCCAAACTTCGCGGGTTGCCATCATGTTGATAACCATGGCAAGACCAACCGCGATAACCATGCTACCGCCGACAGCCATACCACCTTGCAACCAATCAGGCATAGCTTCCAGCATGGCACGTACAGCATCAGCAGGAACGGCAATCAAGAGCGCCGCAGGAATAGCGATACGCAGACCTTGAAGAGAGAGAGCAACCAAGTGGTAGCGCTCAAGTGCCGCAAAGTCACCGCGCTCAGCAGCTGCGTCGGCACCGTGCACCAAACCAACGGAGATCGTGCGGACAATCATGGTCAAGAAAAGACCAGCAACAGCTAGAGGGATAGCAACGGCTTGTGCGACTTGGATACCATTGTTTGAGAAGTCGCCACCTTTGATCAAGATGATAGCAGAAGCTACAGAAGCCAGAGCCGCGTCAGGAGCTACCGCAGCACCGATGTTAGCCCAACCAAGAGCCAAAAACTGGAGGGTACCACCGAGCATGATACCGGCAGTTAGGTTACCACTCACCAGACCAATCAAGGTACAAGCCACGATGGGTTGGTGGAATTGGAATTGGTCAAGGACACCTTCCATACCAGCTAGGAAGGCGACCACGACGATTAAAATAGCAGAAATAATTGAAATATCCATTATTTTATCCTTTCAGTAAGATACAAAGGGTGTTAAAAATCCACAGTGAAAATAGGCAACTAGACGAAGAAACGCTAGTTTCTAGGAGAGTTGGTCTTTTTCACACAGGATTTAACCCGTGTTCAATTTCATAAGACATAAGGACGTTAAGAAAATGCGATAAAATCCGCAGGCAGATCCGCCGATGGTATTGCCATCTAGGAGCTGACCAAATTTTGGAGCATTTTTAGTCCGAATTCAGTTTTGAGTTTAACAAAGAAAAGTTAGTTCACATTTGCTTTTTTAATCAAGTCAAACAGGTTGCCAGGTTTATCATTTGGCACCTTGCGAACGTCGAAGCTGACACCGAGGTCGCGTAGCTCTTCAAACGTTGCCACATCGGCCTTATTCATCGACAAGGCGTTTGTGACCATGGTTTTACCTGTCGAGTGCGCCATTGAACCAACGTTGAGGACTTGAATTGGCACACCACCCTTGATAGCTTCGAGAGCTTCTTGAGGTGTTTCAAACAAGATCAATGCTTTCGTGTCACCAAAGCGAGGGTCTTTTGCCGCTTCAATGAGTTTTCTAATCGGCACAACGTTTGCTTTCACCCCGTTTGGTGCAGCTTGCTTGATAAGTTGCTTACGCAGTTCATCTTGGGCGACAGTATCTGAGGCAACGATGATACGGTTGGCTTTAGAGTCCGGTGTCCAAGCAGTTGCCACTTGACCGTGCAAGAGGCGGGTGTCGATACGCGCCAAGTTGATTTTGAGCTTGCCGTCTCCGATGACTGTGCCCTCAGGAATAGCTCCTTGACGAACTGGTGCTGCAACTGGTGCGGCAGTTGTTGATGCAGGCTCGAGTGATTCAGGTAGAACCTTAATCCCTTCGCGTGCTTCTTTGAGAATATTAGCTGCCACTTGTTCGACACCAGCACTAGCGTCCATCAGGCGCTCTGTGTAGGCTTGGATTAACATTGGCAGGTTGAGGCCTGTGATGATAGCTACCTTGCGTTCAGGAGTTTCACCTGCGACACGGCTGGCTTGGTTAAATGGCGAACCACTCCACAAGTCAGCGAGGACAAGGATTTCATCATCGGCGTCAAATTGAGCGATAGCTGCACTGATTTTTGCGTGCAAGTCATCTGGACCTTCGTTTGGCATAAAGGTCACGACTTGTACTTTTTCTTGTTCGCCAAAAATCATTGCACCTGACTGGTGAATGCCAGCAGCAAACTCACCATGGCTGGCAATAACAATACCGATACCCATTCTTGAATTTCCTCCTTTAAATTATTTTTCATTGACATGACTAAAATAGCCTCTTATTGTGTTAAAAGTCCTTCTTAACCATGTCAAAGAAAGTCAAGAACGTCATTATTGTAAAACGATTTCAATTTCTTGTCAATAGGTAGAAATTATAATAATTAATCAAGTTAACCTATAAGTGAGCGAGTAAACAAAAACGAAAAAACAAGCTAGATAGCCTGTTTTTAGGAGTTTTTGGGTAGTTCAGTTTGTTAAAACATGAACAAAAGTAACATAACAATTGTTTCTGCTTGTTCGAAAATATTTTTATTTTTTCAATTAATTGAAAATGCTTACCTTTTGCTTTCGATATTTTTCTGAAACTTACAAAAACAATTCACGAAGTTGCTGGGCGACCCCGTCTTCATCGCAAGTATATGAAATCTGTTGATCAGCATATTCAAGGAGCATGGGATTGGCATTTTTCATGGCATAGCCAACGTTTGCAAAAGCTAGCATCTCTGTGTCATTTTGCTCATCGCCAAAAGCAATCAAGTCTTCTCTGGACCGTCCTAAACTGGTCAATAATCGCTCTAAAGCATAGGCTTTGTTGATGCCTTTGGGTGAAAACTCTAACAGATTTAAGGGTCCGCCCCAAGAATCAACTTCAATCTCATGCCTGAAATAGGCTTTAATCTCTTTTGCCAGCTGGTACTTATCCTCGTGACGGGTTTGCACTAACAATGCAAGAGGATCTGCGAGTAGCTGATTTGGGTTAAGCAAGAGGTCATCGCTCAGCTCATTGAGCCCAAAAAGTTTTGGATCAATCTTATCCCGCTGATCTAGAGTGACGAGGAAATGGTCGCGGTATTCGCTAGCGACGAAGTCTAGTTCGAATCGATGGGTTTCCTGCAGTAACTCAAGGAGGTAAGAGCGATCGATGGTAATGGCATGTTCACCTGCCCAAGCTTTTTCAGGGATATGTAACATTGCTCCGTTAAAGTTAATCATCGGGGAGGTCAGCCCAAGCTGTTTATAGTAGGCTTTTGCCATACGATAAGGGCGCCCTGTAGCAATGACAACTGTATGCCCCTTGGCGATAACCTGTTGAATCGTCTTAACACTGTTTTCTGAAATGGTGTGGTCACGGCGAAGGAGTGTGCCGTCTAAATCAATAGCAATTACTTTTTTTGTCATAAGAGGTATTATAGCAAAAAATTGGGAAAAGTTCAGCTGCAAAGCTATCAAATCACCAGTCAAAGGTTGTAAATTTTGAATAAGGTTAAAAAATTATTGTTTTTTAATAAAAAAGTGTTGCAAAAGAATTTTTTTGTGGTATACTAAAGATGTCGACAACATATTGATAAACAATAAAAAAGAGTTGAAAAGAGGTAAAAATAATGATTTAATCAGTTCTGAAAACGATTTATTGGCTTTGTAACTATTCTTAATATCTAACTAACAAATACATCAAAAGGAGTTTCATCATGAAAAAAGAATTATCATATTTAAAAATTGTCGTACCTATCTTGAAAGTGATAGCGATTATTCAAAGTATCGGTTTAGCTGTTGGTGTAGCACTGGCAACTTTCTTTAGTATTAACGGTGTTGATAAGGGGTGGAAAATATTAACAAGTTGGGCAGCAAGCACAGGTGGAACCATCACTGGTAAATTTCCAGATATTCCACATCCTATTTTCTTATGGGTGGGTATTTTTCATGGAGTTCTAATTTTAATGTTGATGATTCTAATCCGAAAATTCTGCCAGAACCTTGTGGTGGGTAAAATTTTTGTTCCTGCTAATGTTACCTTGACCCGCCAAGCGTCACTTGTATTGCTTATAAACGGCTTTATTAGTGTGACTGGTGTTATTGGTGAGATTTCAGTAGGAGGCATTGATTTATTGACACTCCTAGCAGCTCTGGCAGTTTTTACCATTTCTAAAATTCTTGAGCAAGCAAACGCCATCGCTGAAGAAAATGATTTTACCATTTAGGAGGTTAGTCGATGATTATTGTGAACCTAGATGTGGAATTAGCAAAGAAAAAAATGAAATCACAGGATTTGGCTGAAAAGATAGGCATCACGACCGCTAATTTGTCTATCTTGAAAACAGGAAAGGCGAAAGCCGTTCGTTTCTCTACTTTAGAAGCTATCTGCCGTGAGCTCAACTGCCAGCCAGGCGATATTTTAGCCTATCAACCAGACCAAGACTAAACCTAAAACCAGCCAATAGGCTGGTTTTTTGGTATAATATAGCTATATCGTTTTATTCGGTGAAAATCCATCAAAATCGGCTTTTTTACATCCTTTTGTGTATGTGGTGCGTAGAAAAAGCAGGACGAAACTGATATAAATTGAAAGCTAGGGGGGATAATCGGGGGATTATTCCCCTCTTTTTTATTGGATTACTTTGAGGAAGTTATCAGTTACGCTGGCCGATATTTCTTCTTGGATATGGGTGTACTTCTCGGTCATATAACTTGTTGAGTGACCAAGAGCGGCTGCCATATGTTCAATCGGAATACCGGAGGCGACAGCTTGGGAGGCGAAGAAGTGTCTCATCATGTGCGGACGGACATAAATACCGCAAGCTTTTTCTACCTGATGAAAAAGGTCTTCAACACGACTAATAGGAATAGGGAACCCCCTACGATGAGCGTTAGGATAGTGGGCAAGAAAGAGGTAATCATCTGGGTTCAGTATTCGTCCCTGCTCCTTAGCCAGATGGCGTGAGGTTTGAATAGCCGTGCGGAAAAGGTTGCTTGTTTTTTGGTCTAGCACGACAACACGACGGGAGTCTTTGGTTTTCATCTGTTCCAGACCCTGCTTGTTCCGCCCATCACGGCGGTTTGTCCTTGAAGCTGTTAGATGGAGTTCTAGGCGACCGTCTGACCGTTCTACGGGCGTTTTGAGCTGAATACCTGCGACTTCACTTTTTCGCAGGCCAAAGTAGGTGCTACGGAAGATGGTGTACTCGTAATCGCCGAAGAGGTTGCGAGCTGTCTGGTCTATGATTTTGAAATCAGCCAACTTGAGCTTGCGGTTTTGGGGTAGAATATGGCTCTCTCCAATGTAAATTTTTTGTAAGGTATTCTGGGTCAGATTGCCACAGGCGACAGCATCGTTGAGAATAGCCATGAAAATCCCATGGGCTTGTCTGACGCTATGTTTGCTGTGGGTCTTGAGCATGCCATTGATGAAGAGCTCGTAGTCCTCACGGTTGAGGTCTTTGAGCTTGACGTGACCATATTTGGGAAGGAAGTGGTTGGTATAGATGCTGACCTTGTTGGCTTCGGTGTCAGGTGCCCATTGACCAGTTCTAGTCTTTTTATCGTAGTATTTTTCCCAAAACTGGTCAACGGTCAGGTTTTTGCTGATGTGGTAGTCGCCTTGGTCGATTTTATTTTCAATCTCCGCGAGGGCTGACCGTGCCTCGGCAAGGGTTTTGAGACCGCTCTTGGTAACCTCTTGCTTGCGACCGTTGATCATGAAAGAGCGCCTGATGTAGTAACGTTTGCCCTTGGTGGTGCTGTAAGTAAAAATATTTGGGTAATTTGTTGGTATTTTTGTCATTGTTTTTCTCCTTTGTGATGACTTCTGGACAAGGTCTTTTTCACGTCGGAGAGGTTGACATCACCCCCTTTCAGGTGTTAAAATGGGTATAGTAAAGAGGCCTACTGAAAAGCTGGTTTTTACTATACAGGCTAAGTCCATCACTCAAACTTTGGTCGGGGAGAGTGGTGGGTTTTTTTATTTGTTCAAAATTAAAGGAATGAGTATTCCTAAAATAGCAACTGCTGTTCCTATAGACCATAAAATAAGCTCTCTCTTATCTTTACGAGCTTGTTCTAGAGATTCTATTTTTTCATTGGCTAAATCAACTTTAAGATTAGCAAATAAATTCTCTAACTTATTTTCAAAATTATCAAATTTTAAATCAACTTGTTTGGTCAATGCGTCAAATTTTAAATCCGATTTTTCCGAGCTATGCTGAACATCCGTACTGATTTTGTCAAATTTCAAATCTATTTCAGATTTAGTGTATGTTTCCTGTGACATAATAGATTCCTCCTGTTGTTTTCTTGATTCTATTATACCATTAATGTGTGACGGGGGTGCTTTTGTTTCTGCTTTTGCATTATTTAAATACGCAATATTTGTAGGCTTGCTTTTAAAATTGTCCTGTGCTTCCATCATATCATCTCCCATAAGCCAAAATGATGATAGCTATATGCTGTGTCAACTTCTTTACCATTTTCATCTAGCAATACAAATAAAAACAAGAAGTCACTTGGAGCCTGAATTGTAAAATTGAAATCAAAATTTCCTGTAGCTTTTCCATATCCATCTTTCAGTAAGACAAAATCTTGGTTTGCAATATTTACTCTCGTGGCGTGGACTGGATAGTTTGTACCATCTGGGAAATGTGCTGAAACAGATAGTATGTAATTGGTATCAGGTCGTAAATTAAAAAAATCTAAGAAAGCCACTAAAGATACAGAGCCAGGATAGAAATCAAAATTGTTGATAGTACTTAACAGCTGACCATTGCCTGTATTTACAATTTTTAGAGCAGTCATTTTCTCTTTGAATAGATTTTGTTTTAGCGGGATACTAACCATATTTACTCCTTTACTATAAACCAACTATATTCCTAAACTCTTCCTGGATCATGTTGCCCCTCCACCGGTGTGAAGCTGCCGACTACCTCAAAGATTTTGATGTGGGTGTCTTCGCTTGGTGGGAAGGGGATGGTAAAGTCTGGGAACTGGTCTTTGTCTTCGTTGATGGAGACCAGAAGTAGCCCCTCATCGGTGGTGTAGACTTTTTTGAAGTAGTTCTTATCATCGACGACGACGACGCACTCTTGACCGTTGTAGTGGCTAGTGCCGTAGTCTCTGAGGTAGAGGATGTCGCTGTCGTCATAGTCTGGTGCCATAGACCAGCCATCAACCATGGTGGCGATATCGTAGCGGGGTGGCTCTTCATCGGTGTAGACGTACTTGTCGTTGTCGTAGTCATCGTAAGAGAAGCCTGTGGGTCCTGCTTTGGCGGCAGACGTGTAGTAGACTGTGAAGAGCAGTTGCTCTGCGAGTGTTGCCTCGTCCTCCTCACGTTCTAGAACCTCTCTAGCGTAGCCTAGGACGCTTTTTTTACCCTCTGGGGATAATTCCCTCACTGTCTCTATAATCGTCGCTGTGAGTTCGTCTGTGGGCGTCTGTGAACCTGGGGAGGTTTTGGTTTTAGGAGAATACACCTCCACGAGGTCAGACTTTTCCACCTTGAAGAAATTGGCCATCATTTCTATTTTGTCAATTCGAGGGTAGGTTTTTGCATTGACCCAGTCGAGGACAGTTGTATATTTGAAGTTCATTGTTGTGGCAAAATCTTTGACATTCATCCCTAATTTGTTAAGGTGTCTTCTGATATTAGTTGCCATAATTTCTTTATTTCCGAGTGAACTAGTCATAAGTTACCTCCGTTCTCTACATTTATAGTATAACGGGAAAACCGTGTTTTTGTCAAATAAAAATAAAAAAAATAAAAAAATCGGGGTTTTTGTGTTGACAACACGGTTAAACCGTGTTATAATAGTCTCGTAAGGTTGATAAAGACCTTAACAAAAAGAAGGAGGAAAGGCGGATGATGGAACACATCATAAAAAGCCTAGTCGATAAGGAACTCACACTTCCAATCATCGTCCTAGGCTTAGCAAGAGAAGCCCGCTTATGGCACAAACAAGTGCTTGAGCACAGGCGGAACTTGCACAACAAAAAGTAAGAGCAAGGGGCGAAAGCCCCAACCTCTTATCTTTAGTGTATCATCATCTGCCCAAGAAAGCAAGATGGAAAAAGTCGTCTTAGTGTTAGGTGGTCTTTTGGTGGTATCTTTTGTGACCAGACAGATTGTGAAATATAAGAAAAAGTCCAAAAAGAGGTAGGAAGGAGAATAAGTTATGACTCAAGAAACTAGCGGTAGCATTCAACAAACAGTCGACAGCGAAGTGGTCAAGCTGGTTAAAATTTCTGTTTTTCGTGGGGCAGGAACCCCAGAAGATCCAGGACGGACAGTTGAGCAGTATTTTAATTTTGACCATGAATTGATTTACGAAATTGACCCTTGGCGTGAGTATCTTCGCATGCAAAGTAGTCTGCTATTTTCGTCTGAGTAATTGCTTATCGTCGTTGATTGTGAGGATATTTTGGAGAAGTGCTTCTTTTTCTGCACGTTCAACATACCAGCCTTTAATCAATACTTCGATGAAGCGAATCAGTTTTAGCGCTTCTCCTGGTTGAATATCAACAATCAGATTGACATCTTTTTCTGGATGAGCCCCAATGTTTCCGAGTTGGCGGAGGGCATCAAGGACTTTTCTGGTGGTTACATCGACTTTGTCCTCAATCAACTTGATTTCGTCAAAAAGACTTTTTCCTGTGACACCCCAGAAGTCTCTAATCATGCCTTGTAAGCAACGCCGTGACAGGGTTGCTGAGGCTTTGGGACTAAGGTTTAAGATGGCGCAGGCTTCGTTATAGTCCTCAAGAATAACTTGGGGGACGTAATCTGGGAACTGGATAGCTTCGGAAAGCGGGTAGAAGCTGATGCCTTTGTCTGGGAATTGTTTCCCAACACCTTGAATATCGATGGAAATTTTGTGGCAGTCTGCATTTGGACAAGCAAAGAATTGAACTAGGATTTCATCATCACCGTTGCTTACAGTGTCATTGATTTTCATAGCCTTTCCTTGTCGGAAGGATAAACTCTCTTCCTTGTAGGTTCCATAGGTTTCAGTTGCACCTTGCTGGCAGAATGGGCAACGCAAATTATTTTTATCCATAAGATTTCTCCAATCATTTTATTTTCATTATATCACATAGAAAGGGGGTGAGGGGATTTGAAGTTGACTTTGAGAATGCTTCGAGCAGGGACGAAAATGACACAAGAAGAAGTTGCTCAAAAGTTAGATATTGCTACTTCTACATTGAGCAAATGGGAAAACGGTAAATCGTTTCCTGATGTCTCTGAAATAAAGAAGTTAGAAGAGTTATACAATGTCAGTTACGCTGACATTAACTTTCTACCAAACAACACGGTTTAACCGTTTTGATATCCCCGCAACCAGCGGGTAGGAAGGAGGAAGAATGAAAAATTCAATTACAGAGTATGATAATGCACTTTTTATTAATGATTACCGAGTCCCTTATGTTATTAAGGACTCTGTAAAAGTAGATCAAGATAGCATGCAAGTCACGATTACTATCGCGATTAGCGACTATTTAAGGATTCATAAACAAAAAGAACCTGTAGAGGTTTACAAGTTCGACGATAATTTACCAGAGTAAATTAGCTATTGCTTTTGAGATACTGCTTGGGGTGAATGGCAAACCTTCTGACTTTAGAAATTCCTTTGCTTTTGTTTTTGTATCAGAGTTTTCTAAAGCTCGTAGGTAAGAATGTCCAGCCGTTGATATCCTATTGATTTGGTACAACGTCCCGTCAACTGTTGGATAACGTTTTGCGATAACTAGACCATCATCAATAAGATTATCAAGAACTTCAAGGGTTGCCTCAACCATCAGTTGTTTTGGAAAAGTTTCTCTCATTTGGAAAAGTTCTTCTTTTTCAGATAAGAATTCAAACAGTTGGAAGGCATCGTTGATACGCTCGTCATGGATAACCTCTAAAATACACTTATAAATGACAAAATAGTCTAGCATGCGAACCTCACGTTTTTATTTCAGTATAACATATTTTTAATAGCTCTGCCATTTTCCGAAATGGTCGAAGAAAGGGGGTGAGGGGAGTGGAACATAAAATATCCTCTTTGCTTACCTCGCTTCCGAAAGAAAAGCAGATATGGGGCGAACTGTTCATGTGGGTCGTTATGTATGGGATTCTTTACCCTAAGGACAAGCAGGATATGACTTTGACCCGAATTGTTACCGAGACATCAGACGGTAAGAGAAAGACGGTCTATAAACTAGAAATTGATACGGAGGTATAATATGGAATTACAAATTTTCAAAAATGACCAATTTGGTCAAATTAGAACAGCTGATATTAACGGCGAGGTCTACTTCAATCTCAAAGATTGTTGTCACATCTTGGATATTAAAAATCACAAAGACGTGGTTTCTCGATTAAATCCAAAGGGGGTAGCTACTACCGACCTCCTTACTAATGGCGGAACTCAACAAGCAAACTTTATCAACGAAGCTAACTTCTACAAACTGGTTTTCCAGTCTCGGAAGCCAGAAGCAGAAAAGTTTGCGGATTGGGTCACCGCAGAGGTTTTGCCAACAATTCGCAAGCAAGGTGCTTACGTTACGGATTACAAGGCAGTTGAATTGGTCAGCAACCCTAAAGCTCTAGGAGATTTTTTGCAAAGTCTAACTGATCAAGTCAAATCGCTTGAGGCTAAATTGGAAAAACAAAAACCTCAGGTTCTGTTTGCCAACGCCGTCTCAGCCAGCCAGACCTCTATCTTGATTGGTGACTTTGCCAAACTGCTCCGTCAGAACGGCAAGAACATCGGTCAGAACCGTCTGTTTGCTTGGTTGCGGGAACATGGTTTTTTAATCAACCGAAAGGGTAATAGTTGGAATATGCCAACTCAACGAAGTATGGATATGGGGTTGTTTGAAATCAAGGAGACGACCATCAATCATTCGGACGGACATATCACCATCAGCAAAACACCGAAGATGACGGGCAAGGGCCAGGTTTACTTTATGGAGAAGTTGCTGGTCGAGGAAGTGGCATAGGAAGGAGGTGAGGGGATGAGACCTAAACGGTATCCGTATAGACAAAAAGAACCTACTGCGGTAACAGTAGATTCAGGAAAAATAGTCCTTGGGAATTGGACTAAAGAACAAATAGACTCAACTAAACAAATCTAATAAAATCACCTTCAACTGTGAACTCATTATTAGATTTAATAGTAATTTGACCTTGCGAAACCTCATCTAAAACAATTGTTCCGTCATCAAAAATATAAAATCTTTGAAAATATAATCGGTCTGAACTGTTTACAAACTTATAGACTAGATTACCTTTGGGAATAAATTGATAACCTTGAGGATGGTCGCTTGGCGATACATACACATGTTGTAAATTTTGTTCTTCTATATTCATATAATCACCTCCTTTCCGTGTTGATTTTTGTGTGAATAAAGAGTGTAAAGGTTTACTCACAAAGCTATTATATCAGAAAGGTTAGAAAAACACAACATGTGGTTGTGGAAAACTTTATAAGCACTAGATGTTGTGTTTTTGATATATATGTGGGAAAAGTTATCTCAACTAATGGAAGAGCGCCAGTTGAATATGAATCGGTTGGCAATCCGTTCAGGAATTAACAAGAGTCATTTCGCTGATCTGAAAAGGGGCAAAATTAAATCACTGTCCTGGGCGAATATGGTCAAGCTCGCTGATGCATTAGACATCAGCCTAGACGAATTTAGATGAAAGGAGGAGAAATGGACGAAAACTTGCGAGGAATTCCATGCGGATACAATCCAGTTGTCTTAGGAAGTATAGTCAGTGCTGATACACGTATTTGTGGAGAGATCGTGACTGTATTTCGTGGCGATATTGTCTTTGGAAATCTGACAAAACTAGATGTGCAGACGGAATGCGATATCAGACTATCTGATTTGTACGATAAGAATAAAGACGATATCCCACCAAACGATTGTTTATATGTCGTTGTCACTGATGGTTTGTCTGGTACTATTTATGTTTGCGGACATACTCGTCGAAATGAATGGAGTGTGTTTGCAAAAACGGCAGGTTATGCCTAGTGCACAAAAAAAACGACTGTGGGAACAGTCGCTAACTAAAAATACTTACTTAGATTATACCACAGGAGGCTAAAATGGAAAAGGTTTTTGATGGTTTTATTGAGTGGTTAAAGGGGGTTATCCTTGAAACTCTTGATAAACTGGTTCAGCTTCGGCTGATGGAACTTGAGGCAGACGTCTATAATTTGAAAGAAGTTGCCGAGAAATTAAACATGAGCCCTGAAACCTTCAGAGCTTATCAGCACGAATATGAGGCTCTGGGTTTTCCTAAAGAGCTTCCTGGAAAGAAATGGAAAAAGCTGGCGGTTTTGAACTGGCTAGCTGATAAAAATTAAGACTTCTGGACAAGGTCGAAAAATAAAGGAAGAGAAATGAAAAAAAATGAAGTTAACACGCCGTCACGGCTGACGAGGCTGGAGAAGTCTGTCAGGGCGGTTGAGTCGAACCAAAAGGAGGTCGACTATCGTCTGAAATTGTTAGAAAAGACGACTAGGCGACAGGAGACACTTATCGGTGGTTTGTTGGTGATTTGCGGGCTGTCGATACTGGTTTCGATGTTGGCAGTTCATCTGGCTTTTCAGTCGGTGGATCGCGTGCATGAGCTGGATAGGCAGGCGGTAAGATTAAAAGACAGCTATTTAGCCAATAGTCAGCGTTTGGAGCGGATGTTCAGAACCGCTATTGCAGGAAAGGAGTATTACGGTGATTAAGCAATTTTTACTCAAACAAGCGATTGATTTTGTGTTCAAGTGTCTCAAGGAGAGCAATCTATCCAGCAGAGACAAGTTGCGCTTTGGGGATGCGCTTGGTCAGTTGGCTTGGCAGTTAGAGCAGGACTTGGACGATGGTCGGGGTCTGGTGGTTGATTTGGACAGCTTGGAGGTGTGAGATGATACGGTTTAAGATTGAGCAGATGGTGATGTCGTTTGGTCACTATGTAGAGACTGGGGACTTTGAACATTTGGGCGATATTGCTCGGATTTTGGTTTGGGATGGGACGTCTGGGGAGGTGAAACTATAAAAACTCTAACGAGAATGGAACTTTTGCTCCAGTCCTTACAGCGATGGAATGCTACAGGAGATGAGGAGCATTATCAGGATTTGCAACGGATTTTAGATTATCAAGAAGGAGAAGAAAATGGCTGTTAGAAAAACAATTGGTACCCAATCAACAGGCTATGGCCGGATTGGTTGTGACATGAGTTTTTACAATGATATTGTGGAGATAGCTGAAAAATGTAATATGACATTAACTTCTGTCACGAATGCTCTGTTAGGTTTTGCTCTTGCAAATAGTGAGATTGTGACAGAGCAGAAGACTATTGAAGTTTGTTCGTTTAGAATTGGCGGGGAGGATTTCGAAAATGGTCACGATCAATAAATTAGAAATTGAAAACGTCAAGCGTATTAAGGCGGTTAAGGTCGAGCCTGCTGCTAAGGGGTTGACGATTATTGGTGGGAATAACAACCAAGGCAAGACCAGTGTGTTAGACGCTATTGCTTGGGCGTTGGGTGGCAACAAGTACAAGCCTAGTCAAGCGATGCGTGAGGGGTCACAAGTACCACCTACTCTAAAAATCACCATGTCAAACGGTCTGGTGGTTGAGCGTAAAGGTAAGAATGCGAGCCTCAAGGTTATTGACCCTAATGGTCAGAAGGCGGGGCAGCAGTTGTTAGATAGTTTTGTCGAAGAACTATCTATCAATCTTCCTAAGTTCATGGAAAGTACACCAAAGGAAAAAGCAGATACACTCTTGCAGATTATCGGTCTTGGTGATGTGTTAGCAGAACTGGAAATCAAAGAGAAAGAACTTTATAACCAACGACATGCTATCGGTGTCATTGCTGACCAGAAGGAAAAATTTGCTAAGGAGCAGGTACATTATCCTGACGCACCAAAGGAGCTTATCAGTATTTCAGAGCTCATTGCACAACAACAATCTATTTTGGCGAAAAACGGTGAGAATGCTCGTAAACGGCAACAGCTAGTAGTCATCGAGCAAAACCATGCGTTCAAACAGAATGAAGTTGATGAACTCAAACGCAAGCTCAGTGAAGCTGAAAAGCAGCTGCAACAATTGACTGATGATTTGACTATCGCAAAAATGGATACTATGGATCTCCATGATGAATCAACCAGAGAAATTGAGGAGAACATTGCTCAGATTGATGAGGTGAACCGTCGTGTTCGAGCTAATTTAGATAAAGAAAAAGCCGAAGATGATGCCAAGGCTGAGCGTGTCAAGTACACTGAATTAACAACGAAGATTGAAGCGGTAAGGCAAGAAAAACGCGACTTGTTGACGAATGCCGATTTACCTCTTGAGGGCTTGATGGTAGATGATGGAAAATTGCTCTATCTTGGTCAGGAGTGGGATAACATGTCAGGAAGCCAACAACTCACGGTGGCAACTGCTATTGTCCGCAAGCTCAAGCCAGAATGTGGTTTCGTCCTCATCGATAAATTGGAGCAGATGGACAAACAGACCTTGGAAGAGTTTGGTGCATGGCTGGAACGTGAGGGTTTGCAGGCCATTGCGACCCGTGTGTCAACTGGGGAAGAGTGCGCGATTATCATCGAAGACGGCTACTCTTTGGAGAATCCAGACTATCAGCCAGCACCTGCTCAACCAGCGGGGGCACCTAATTGGACATTTTAGAAAGGAGTAACACATGCAAATTACACGAGGCAAACGTGCGCGGGCGCAGCGAGTAGTCATCTACGGACCTGAGGGGATTGGTAAGTCGAGCTTTGCCGCTCAGTTCCCAAATCCGCTCTTTATCGACACGGAAGGGTCAACGGATAATATGGATGTGGCTCGCTTGGATAAACCAACTAGCTACACCATGCTAAAAAATCAGATTGCTTGGGTTAAGGCTAACCCAACAGTCTGTCAGACTTTGGTCATTGATACCATTGACTGGGCGGAGACCTTGGTTAATGATGATGTTTGTGCTCAACACAATGTCAGAGGGATTGAAGAAATTGGCTGGGGGAAGGGCTACACCTATGTCAAGGAAGAAGTAGGACGTTTGCTAAATCTTCTCAGTGAGCTGGTTGACTTGGGTATCAATGTGGTCTTGACTGCTCATGCTCAAATGAGAAAGTTTGAACAACCTGATGAAATGGGAGCTTATGACCGTTGGGAATTGAAGTTGGGTAAGAAGACTGGCTCACAAACGGCACCTCTGGTCAAGGAATGGGTTGATATGGTGCTTTTTGCTAACTATAAGACGGTTGTTATGACTACCGATAATGGGAAGAAAAAAGCTCAAGGTGGTCAGCGTGTTCTCTATACCCAACATCACCCTGCTTGGGATGCTAAAAATCGTCATGGTTTACCAGAGGAGCTACCGTTGGACTATGGGGCTATTGCCCATATCTTTACCTCACAAAGCCAACCTGTACGAGCTCAGCCTGATTCTGTCTCTCAAGAACCTCAAGCAGGCACTATGGGACCAAATCCTGTTGAGCGACCAGCACAGGAACAAACGAGCCTAGATGTGAATATGTCGCAGGTTGTACCGTCAGTTACTCCGAATTTTGCAAGAGAAGTTTCTAACATCACTGAGGTAATACCTCAACCTTTGAGGGAGCTCATGCAGTTGGACGGTGTGACAGAAGATGAACTCAGAGGGATTCAATCTGAGCTGAACCACATCCCAACAGATACACCTTTTGAAAATTATCCTGATGGGTATTTTGACTTTTTAGTGAGTTACTGGAACAATCCAGGTTCAAATGGTTCGAGCATTAAAGACATCATTTTGAAAAATAGAGCATTTTAGGAGGAATTTATGACTAAAACAATTAACCTAGACCTGTCCGTCATTGGTGAGGGTGGTCTGCAAGAGAAAGTGGATAAGGAATTGGCTAAGGTCTTTGACAATATCCTTGATCCTAACACCGATGTTAAGACTGCCCGCAAGGTGGTCATCACCCTGACCATGAAGCCTGATGAGGCTCGTCAAACAGTTAACACTGTTATGGATGTCAAGTCCACTCTAGCGCCTCAAACGGGGGTAGCCACAACTGTGCTGGTCGGTGAAAAGGCGGGTACTATCCATGCTAATGAGCTTAAGAGTGCCATGCCCGGACAGACCTTCTTTGACGAAGAAGCTGTCTTGCGGACGGATATTGGGCAACCAATTGATGACCTTGAAAAAGGCGTCAACGAAGATGTGATTGATTTTAATAAAAAGAAAGTAGGTAACTAAGATGTCAGAAAATATCAAAGCAGTCGTGGAATATGGTGTTGAGCTCGCTGGTCGCGAAGAAAAGGTTATAGAGATTGATGGTAAGGATTATTACGACGCCAATAACTACCGCATGGTTGAATTGGAGCCAAAACGCTACCCTGCCTGCCTAGAGCTGCGAACTTTGGCTAGTCTGGTGGATTATCTCAAGTCAGACTTAAATGGAATCAACCAAGAGCGGGTAATGGTTGTGGTTGAAAATCCGACAGAAGTGTCCGTCTATAGTCAAGACGATGAGCGGTCTGTTCGGACACGGTTGGTCAACGTTCAGGCGTTGACACCGTCAATTCATTTCGCTGAATGGGAAGAGGCGTCAGATTTCAATGTTCTGTTGCAGTCCAAGTTCCAAGACCGAGATGATCGCTGGACAGTACTTGAATTTGCGAGTGCATTACGAATTGAGAATGCGGCAGATATCAAAGATGATGGTGTTTCGCAGGTTACAACTATCAAGGACGGAGTGGCTAGTGTCGCAAAAGCCAAGGCACCGAACCCTGTCACCCTACGTCCATACCGCACCTTTGCAGAAGTTGAGCAACCAGCAAGCCAATTTATCTTCCGTGTTAATAAGCGGGCTGAAATGGCCTTATTTGAGGCTGACGGTGGTGCTTGGCGGCTAGAAGCAGTCAACAACATTGCAACCTACCTGAAAGAGGCCTTGGCTGGTCAGGAAAATATCACTATTTTAGCTTAATAGGAGGAACCAACATGACACAACAATACAACCAACCAGAACGCGAGCTTGCATGGGACGATGAAATCGTCCAAGACGGTTCGGGCTTTGTCCAGTTAAAACCTGGTGATTACCAGTTTACTGTTACAAACTTTGAACGAGCCCGTCACACGCCGAATCCGCAAAATCCAGGAAAATTGCCAGCTTGCAACAAGGCCGTTATCACGCTACAAATTGAGACGGCAGAAGGTATCGCTCAGTTGACCCACAACCTGTTCTTGCATACCTCAACTGAAGGCATGTTGTCAGCGTTCTTCGGGGCTATTGGTCAGAAGAAGCACGGGGAACCACTTCGGATGAACTGGAACACGGTGATCGGTTCCAAGGGCGTGGCTCGCATTGGCAAACGAAAAGGAACTGGCCAATATGCAGACCGTGAATACGATGATGTGAAATCTATGATTTATGCTGACGATGTGGACTGGACCAAGGTTTTGAACGGTAACGGTCCTGGCACGCCAGCTTATCAGCAGACATCGCAACAACCAACTTATCAGCCACAAGCACCAGGTCAGCAGCCTTATCAACAACCACAGACACCGCAACAGCCGACTGGGCAATCAACTTGGAGTGGGTTCTAAACTATGGATCTGAGACCGTATCAAGCAGAGGCACGGTCAGCCGTTCAGCAGGAATGGGAAGAGGGTCGCAAACGCACCCTCTTAGTCCTGCCAACAGGGTGCGGTAAGACCATTGTCTTTTCAAAAATTATCGAAGACCGGGTGAGAATGGGCGAGCGAGTACTTGTTTTAGCTCATCGTTCAGAGCTTTTGGAACAGGCCAGCGACAAGCTGATGACAGCGACAGGGCTGGGGACAGCCCTAGAAAAGGCTGAGAGCACATCGGTCGGCTCCTGGTTCCGTGTCGTGGTCGGGTCAGTCCAGACTATGCAACGTGAGAAAAGGCTGAGCCAGTTCCCGCCTAATCACTTTGACACCATCATCATTGATGAAGCCCATCATGCTATCTCGGATGGCTACCAGCGGGTTCTGGGGCATTTTGAAGAGGCAAATGTTTTGGGGGTTACAGCCACCCCAGACAGGGGTGACAAGCAGAATCTGGGCAAGTATTTTGATAGCTTGGCTTATGAGTATTCCCTGGTTGATGCCATCAAATCAGGCTATCTATCTAAAATCACAGCAATCACTATTCCGTTGACTTTGGACCTATCTAAAGTCAGTCAACAAGCAGGAGATTTTAAAGCTAGCGAGATTGGAACTGCCTTAGATCCTTACTTGGAACAGATTGCAGACGAGATGGTTAAGCAATGTGCTAACCGTAAGACTGTGGTATTTCTCCCATTGGTCAAGACCTCACAGAAGTTTCGGGATATTCTAAATGCCAAAGGGTTTAAGGCTGCCGAGGTCAACGGAGAAAGCAAGGACCGTGAGGAGGTGCTGGCAGACTTTGACAAGGGCAAGTACAACGTCCTCTGTAACTCCATGCTCTTGACTGAGGGCTGGGACTGTCCAAGTGTAGATTGTGTGGTTGTCCTGAGACCTACCAAAGTGCGGGCTCTTTATAGCCAGATGGTGGGGCGTGGCACTCGTCTCTATCCTGGCAAAGAAAATCTGCTTTTGTTGGATTTTCTCTGGCATACAGAGCGACATGAGCTTTGTCGTCCTGCCCATCTGATTGCTGGCAGTCCAGAAGTTGCCCAAAAGATGGTCGAGAATATGACCGAAGAAACTGAGATTGCTTTCGAACTTCTGGAAGCCGAAGAAGTAGCAACTAAAGATGTTATTGCTGAACGTGAAGAGGCCTTAGCCAAACAACTGGAAGAAATGCGTAAACGCAAGCGCGCTCTTGTTGACCCCTTGCAATTTGAAATGTCTATCAATGCGGAAGATCTTGTGGACTATGTTCCAGAGTTTGGTTGGGAAATGGCACCTGTCTCTGATAAGCAGAAGCAGGCTCTGGAGAAATTTGGCATCTATACCGAAGAAATCGGTAATGCAGGAAAGGCTACTAAGTTGTTAGACCGTTTAGCCAAACGCCGTGATGCGGGATTGACGACGCCTAAGCAAATTCGACTACTAGAACGCTATGGCTTCCAACATGTAGGTATGTGGAAGTTTGAGAGTGCTAAAAATATGATTGACCGTATCGCAGTATCTGGGTGGCGATTGCCAGCGGGAGTTAGACCGAAAGAGTATCAACCAGAATAGGAGGTTAAATGGCAGATAGAGAATTTGATTTAATCCCCTTGCTAGATCATATCAATCCAGCGACACTGTCTTATCAAGACTGGATAACAGTAGGTATGGCGCTCAAGCATGAGGGCTATACCGCTATGGATTGGGATATTTGGTCGCAGGCAGACAGTCGCTATAAAAAAGGGGAATGTTTCGCTAAATGGGATAGTTTTCAAGGGAGTGGCATGGGTACCGTAACAGGCGCCACAATAACCCAGATGGCCAAGGACAACGGTTGGGTGTCAGAATTTCGTTTAGCTGATGACGCTCATGAATTGGACTGGGATAGCACCATCGACCGTGATTATAAAATCATTGACAAGAACTGGGTTGAGGCTAAGGAAATCAAGGAGCCTGTCAACTGGTCACCAGTTCAGGAGCTGATTACTTACCTTGAAACCATCTTTGACTCAACAGACTTAGTGGGTTATGTGACAACGACATACCCGATTGAGACCGATAATGGTCCTATCTATAAGCCGACCCAAGGGAACTATGACCGCACCGCTGGGGAGCTGATTCAGGCTTTGCAGAAGTGTGAAGGTGACATCGGTGCAGTCTTCGGAGACTACAAAGAAGAAGCTGGGGCCTGGATTCGTTTCAATCCTCTGGACGGGAAAGGGGTCAAGAATGACAATGTGACGGACTTTCGCTACGCCTTGGTGGAATCCGACAGTATGGACCTTGGTAAGCAATATGCCCTCTTCAAGGAATTAGAGTTGCCGATTGCAGCTCTGGTTCACTCAGGTAAGAAATCCCTGCATGCTATCGTCAAGGTGGATGCAAGGGATTATCAGGAGTACCGCAAGCGGGTTGATTATATCTATGCCATCTGTAAGAAGAATGGCTTGGACATCGATACCCAGAACCGTAACCCCAGCCGTCTGTCTCGCATGCCTGGTGTAACTCGAAACGGTCGCAAGCAGTTCTTGGTCGATACAAACATCGGTAAAACTAACTATGAAGAATGGTTTCAATGGATTGAGGATTTGAACGATGATTTACCTGATCCTGAAACCCTAGCCGACCAGTGGGATAATTTGCCAGACTTGGCACCAGAACTCATCAAAGGAGTTCTTAGGCAAGGGCACAAGCTCTTGATTGCCGGTCCGTCTAAGGCTGGTAAGTCATTTGCTTTGATTGAACTGTCAATTGCGATTGCGGAAGGCAAAGAGTGGCTAGGCTGGGCTTGTGAACAAGGCAAGGTTCTCTATGTCAATCTGGAGCTGGATAGACCATCAGCTTTGCATCGCTTTAAGGATGTGTATGAAGCGATGGGACTGCAGCCTAACAACTTAGCGAACATCGACATCTGGAACTTGCGTGGTAAGACTGTTCCAATGGACAAACTAGCACCTAAACTAATCCGTAGGTCACTCAAGAAAAATTATCAAGCCGTCATTATTGACCCTATTTATAAGGTTCTGACTGGCGATGAAAACAGCGCAGACCAGATGGCACACTTTACCAATCAATTTGACAAAGTAGCAACCGAATTAGGTTGTAGTGTGATTTACTGTCACCACCACTCTAAAGGTGCTCAAGGTGGCAAGAAGTCCATGGATCGTGCTAGTGGTTCGGGTGTATTTGCCCGTGATCCAGATGCGTTGATTGACTTAGTAGAACTTGAGCTCACTGAAGAGCTTGTCAAGGCAAGGTCAGAAAAAGCAGCGGCTAAGATTTACCAACAGGCTCTACAAGAAAAAGCTCTGGACTACTACCAGCACGAAGTTACATTGGACGACTTGGAAAGTCGCTATCAGATGCAACAGCACTTTGACAAAGCTATTAAGGATATCATGGTTAAACAGCCGTACCTAGAAGCAGTCAAAAAAGCCCAGCATGAGGTAGAAATAGCTACAGCTTGGCGAGTGGAAGGTACGCTACGTGAGTTCGCGAAGTTCAAGCCAGTTAACATGTGGTTCAGCTATCCCGTTCACTCTGTGGACACGACTGGGGTGCTGGCGGATATTGAGCTGGAGGATAGTAAACCCAACTGGCAGAAAACTACTAAGGTAGCTCGTGAAAATCGTAAATCCAAAGAGCAAAACGCAAAGGAACGCCAAGAATCTCTAAAAAAAGCATTTGAGACGACCAGTTCTTTTCATCCTGATGAGCCAGTAACTAAAAAAGAACTAGCGGAGCATATGGGAGTCAAAGAAAGAACTATCGAAAATTACGTCAACGAAAGTGAAAATTTTGTACTAAAAAACGGAAAAATCTTAAAAATTGAATAAATCACGAAAACGAAAAAAACGAAAATTCTATAACGAAAAAAACGAAAATCAAACAATATTTTCGCGTCGTGATTACGAACATTCTGTATAAATTTCGCTTTCGTTCAAATTACGAAAAAAACGAAAAAGTTATAGAATTTTCACGAAAACTTTGGGGATAACCCCAAGTTTGGGGAGTATTTTGGATTCGCTTGTCAAAAAGTCAAAAAGAGAAAGGGAAAGGGGGCTTTAGACTCCGCCCCCTTATCCCTTGTCTCTCTCTTTGACAAAGCGCGCAACAAAGAAAGAAAGGAAAAAAGAAAATGCGTGTAAGTATTTTTAAAACTAAATTTAACGATAATGATTTTGAATTAAACAACCTTGAAACAGCTGTTGAGGAGTTTGAAGATGAAATCAATGGCCATATATATGAATTGGAAAAGGAAGGGTGCAAGGACATTGACATCACCTTCAAATTCTTTGATGATGGTCGTGCTATTGCCACGATAGTTACCCAAGATTGGTCGTAACTATGATTGAATTTTTCTTACCTATGGCAGAAATTCCAACCACTACCCACCAGATGAAAAAAGTTCGAGTAGTGAATGGGAAGCCGCAGTTTTATGAACCAGCTGAGTTGCAGGATGTGCGGGCTATGTTCATGGGCCTCTTGGCTAAGCATAAACCTCCTGAACCGTTAGACGGTCCTCTGCGACTGACGACCAAGTGGCTATTTCCCAAAATCAAGGGGACGGTCAATGGTCAGTACAAGCATACTAAACCTGACACAGATAATCTGGTCAAGCTATTGAAGGACTGCTTAGAGCGGTCGGGTTACTACGTCAATGATAGCCGTGTGGCTAGTGAGATTGCTGAGAAGTTTTGGGCTGACACAGTGGGAATCTATGTCAAATTGGAGCAGTTATGAAGATTAACTACATTGAGTTTTTTTCAGTTGAAATCCCAAACTGGATGAGGGAAAGTAACCAAAAGATGGTAGAGTTGGGCTTTGGCAGTTTTGCTTACTGGCAATGGGCTAATCAATCGATGAGTGCTATTTGTAACAAGTATGGCAACGATGATTTGATTAACGGGCAGTTTCATCTCATTTGGGAATGGCTGACCCAACAGCAGAAGAGAATGGAGGAAGTGTGATGAATAAGCAGAAATTAATTGAGAAGTATGAAAGCCTTAAAGGGATTTGGAATAGCCCGGGTTCTATCCCGGCATTGGAGTGCTTTTTGCAAGATCTATATCAACTCACCGAACCGCAGAAAGTCGTAATTCCGAAGTTTGTGGCGGAGTACATCAAAGAATACAAAGAAACAAATCAAAATATATACAATCTATTGACCGAATACCCTCCAGAAATTGGTAGTTGGCTAGATGGTAACTATAAGAAGCGACTTGACACCTTCGCCCGTGCTTGGCTTGACTGCTACGAAATTGAGAAAGAGAAGTTGTATACGGTGGAGATTCCTGACCCACATAATCATATCTGGATGCATACTGTTCTTTCAAGAGCTCCAAAAGGACTTGTTAGAGTATGTATGATTAACAACTCTGAATGGAAGTCTATTAGGCAGTACCACTTGACAGAAGCTCAGATTAAGAAGGATTTTGAATGGGCGTGGCAGTTCGCTAAGCCTGTAGAGGAGGTGGAGTGATGAAACTCGGTGACTTTGATAAATTAAAAAAGTTAAACGAGGAATTATACCAACTCGAGAAATTCCTCAGAATATCTGAAAAATGTTGGAATAGAATCTTCCTGAAAGATCTATCCCGTAACCTAAAATTTTCAACGTCTTATGGCTTTCTTAGCGATAGCATTCATTGCTCCTCAAGGCTAGCGGGCAGAGTCCAGCTGGCAATAGCTGAGGAAATAGAACAGATTAAAGAAGACATAAGATTGTTAGGGGTGGAGGTCACAGATGATTCCGAAGTATAGATTTTGGAGTACAGCAGAAAAGAAAATGTATGAGGTTTTCTCTGTTCATCTAATGACAGGCATGGTTGAGGTTGAAAGTGGTAAATATTTTCTAATCCCTCAAGACGGCTTCCTCATGCAATCTACAGGCTTGTTTGATAAAAATGGTAAAGAGATTTTTGAGGGGGATGCGGTGACATATAACTCCTCAAAATCAAAATATATTGTAAGCTTTGGTCAGTTTATATGTTACTTTGCGGCATACAACAAATGCGGTGAAAATATTTTGCGATTAGCACCGGGGTATGGTTGGTACTTAAAACACTTCCGAGATAGCTTTTGGAACGTGTCTGGGGAGGTCATGGATGAGCCTGCTAAAATCGAAGTCATCGGCAACATCCACGAGCACCCAGAACTGATGGAAGATCCATCCCAAGAAATTTTACAGAAAAAAGGAGAACAGCAATGAATAAATGGATTAAAAAAGCAGCCATCGCTGCAATGACAGCCGTAAGCGTGATAACCTTGGCGGCGTGTGGAGATACAGAGGCAACGACAACAGCTCGTGACGAGGTAAGAGCTACGAGAGATTTGGCTGACAAGTTTGCTGATAGCCAGCAGACCCCAACAGACATCGACTACTCGCTGGAGCGGTACAATCTCATTCGCAGAGCCTATTGGGTCAATGGACAGCGTGAAAAGGCTATCCAGTTGCCGTCAAAGATTGAGAAACCGATGGGCTACATCCTTCTCATGAATGGTTCGGCAGTCGTGGGGACTTTCACGGTTGATGGAAAGGTGTCTTCGTTGAACTCGTTTTTGACGCCTGACTCTGAGTATTATGAGTATTCTGGAGGAGACTTTTCGTCAAAGAACGCATGGTTGCCAGATGTGGATGGGTCTTATGGGGAGAATGATAACGGGATTTTCTTCTTTACGCCAGATGGTAAATATCTGGAGTGGACAGGGGAGTACCTTTATTCAGACATTCCATTTGATGTACCAAATGCCATTGTCAATGTCAATTAAGGAGGCGATGATGAAGTCAAAATTTTTAAGCATTTTAGCTGGTGGGTTCCTAGTGGCACTACCTGCTAGCCTTTGGCTATTTTCCCCACAAATCCAAGGTGCGCTGAACCAAAAACACTATGAAGTCCAGAAGGTCAACGAACGAACCTCGTACAAAGTTCGCAAGGAGGCTGAGGACACGGCTCGGAGCATGGTGGCGTCCTACAAGGCGGACCGGTTGGCCTATGAGCAGTATAAGGGGTCGGACAAGGACGAACACCAATCATGGGCTCAGTCCTATAAGCAAAGAGCCAACAGTACGGCAACCAAATACAATGAGTATATATTGAAAAACTCCTACGTCTGGGACGGTAATGTGCCTGAGGATATTGAGCAAGTGTTGGAAATCTTAGAGTAGTGCAATAAAAAAGCCAGCGACTGCTGACTCCGTGGGTATATCTGGTAATTATATTATACCATAAGGAGGGCGAGAAATGGCGAAAGATAAGACACCAGCCCATTATTTGTTGGAGGAATTGCGGATTATCCCGAAGTTGATTGCCGAGTTACGAGCTGATATCGAGGCTACTCGGAGCTCTGTCTTGAGCTCTCCGAAGTGGTCTGATGTGAAAGTTCAAGGCGGTCTGAGATTGTCGCAGGAAGACAAGAACATTGCTATCGTGGATGTGACTGACTACAACACCAAGCAGATTGAGAATTTACTCAAACGACGGCAGGAAATCATTGACTTGCTGATGACCTTGCCAGACATGCTCCAGAGGCACGTCCTGGTTACGACCTACGTCAACTGCCAGACCTTTGACGAGGCTATCGATAGGCTGGAAATGAACCGCAACAACTACTACATGCTGAAGCGCAAAGGCGTGGATAGCTTGGATGAGTTACTAAATCGTACAAAATCAGTACTAAATAATACTGGAACGGTACAAATTGATACTCAAAAATACTAATAGAGGTGGTATTATGGTAGTATCAAGAATTGAGGCAGGGCCAGATGGTCTTGTCGTTCGGAGAGTTGGTTCGAGGGGTTAAGACGGCGGACTGTAAATCCGCTCTCGTAAGAGGTCGCAGGTTCGAATCCTGCACTCTCCATTAAAGGTTATGATGATAGTCCTTCGGGTGACGAACCCGTAAAATGAGGCATAAAGCTGGTCCCTCCTCCGCTTGTTACAAGTGGTTTTGGTTGTCATCTGTAGGAACGTGAGCCGTGATTGGAAAACGGCAGAGGTAGCTACTCGAGCAGGTCCGTGTGACGTCCACGGCAGTAAGCTCTGTGTCGGTTCGATTCCGACTGTTCCTGTTATCTGCTGCCTAGGTAAAGCAGAAAGTATATGTTGCGATATGGCACATCGGCTCGGGTATAATCCGTAGAGGTCGAACGTAGTATGTGGAAGTTGCAACTAAATCATATTACAGGTTTGACTGCATGTGGAAAGGTTGCAAACTGGAAGCATGCAAAGGCGGTTCGAATCCGCCCGCATATATTTCAAGTCACTCGCTGAGTGGCTTTTTTATTTTAGAATGGAGGCGATGACTTATTGCAAATAGAGATGAATTTGGCTTGACTCCAAAGCAAAGGTTTTTTGCTGATGAGTACATCGCCAACAAGGGAAACGCTACGGACGCAGCTAGAAAAGCAGGTTATAAAGTACCTACAGCTTCTGGCAAAGAAAACCTCCAAAAACCTCCAATCCAGAAATACATCAAATCACGGACAGAACCAATTTTGGAAGAATTGAAAGTGACAGGCGATGAGGTCATTAGAGAGATTGCCAGTATTGCTTTTGGCAGGGTGCAGGAAGGCTACTCCAAAAAAACTAACCTGATGACCAATGAAGTTGAGTTAGAAATGCGGTATGAGCATACCGCAGACACTGAAAACCGTCTAAAAGCTCTCGAGATTTTAGGTAGACACCTTCAGTTGTTCACAGATAAATCAGAGGTTCAAATATCTGGGACAGTCACTTTCGTTGATGATGTTCCGCTGGAGGACGATGATGACTGATGTGCAGGTTTCGATGAGGCAGGCTTTGGGGAGGGGATACAACCGCTTTTTTCACTCAAAGAATTTCTATCGAGTGGTCAAAGGCGGCCGTGGTTCTAAGAAGTCAAAGAGTACAGCTCTTTGCTTCATTCACGACATCTTGAAACATCCGTGGGCTAACTTGCTTGTGGTTCGTCGGTTTTCAAACACCAATAAGCAATCAACCTATACAGACCTCAAATGGGCTGCTAATCGTTTGAGCGCATCTCACTTATTCAAGTTTAACGAGAGCTTGCCAGAAATCACTGTCAAGGCAACAGGCCAAAAAATACTTTTTCGAGGTTTGGACGATGAACTGAAAATCACGTCTATCACCGTAGATGTTGGTTCACTTTGCTGGGCGTGGTTTGAGGAGGCTTATCAAATCGAAAACGAAGATAAGTTCTCGACAGTAGTTGAGTCTATTCGTGGATCGTTGGACGTCCCTGATTTCTTCAAACAAATCACAGTCACGTTTAACCCTTGGAACGAACGCCATTGGCTCAAGCGTGTCTTTTTCGATGAAGAAACGCAGAGAGCGGACACTTTTGCAATAACGACAACTTTCCGTTGTAATGAGTGGTTGGATGATGTCGACGTGAAACGCTACGAGGACCTTTATATAACCAATCCAAGGCGTGCTCGTATCGTCTGTGACGGGGAGTGGGGAGTTGCCGAAGGTCTTGTATTTGAAAATTACTCAGTCAGAGACTTCGATATTAAAGCAACTATTAAGCGTGTTGGAGAGACTGCTGCAGGGCTCGACTTTGGTTTTACGCATGACCCGACAACTTTTCCACGGCTTGCTGTTGACCTTGAGAAAAAAGAACTGTGGATATATGCAGAGCACTATGAGTATGCCATGACCACAGAGGATATTTACAAAATGATTGTAGAGACTAATATGCAGAATGCTCTGATTACTGGAGATAGTGCTGAACAACGCTTGATTGCGGAATTGCGGTCGAAGGGTATTAAAAGGTTAACTGCATCAATCAAAGGAAAAGGCTCGATAAACGCAGGCATAGACTTTATGAAGCAGTTTAAAATCTATATCCATCCGACGTGTATCAAGACTATCGAGGAATTCGATACGTACATTTATAAAAAAGATAAAGACGGGAAATGGTTGAATGAGCCTGTAGATGCTAACAACCACATTATAGATGCTATTCGATACGCTTTGGAGCGTTACCATATACAGAGACAAAAGAAAGGGAGCCAGTTCGACATTTTGCGAGCTGGTTTTGGTTTATAAATGACACATAAGGAAACATTTGTAGATAGCACGGGACACAGTCGAATCTTAGAGTTTCGTTTCCACCGTGAGGCTAGATTGAGATACCAGGCTAAGGAATTGAACGAGCTGTTAGCCAACGATTTCGAATTGCTCAGAAACATCATTGAGCATCATAAGAAAATTCAGCGTCCACGGATTCAGGAGTTGCTGGATTACGCTGAGGGAAATAACCATACAGTTAGCGTTGTTAATCGCAGACGTGAGCAGGATATGGCAGATGCAAGAGCAATCCATAATTTCGGACGTGCGATTGCAGTCTTTAAACAAGGTTATCTGGTTGGCAAACCTATTCAGGTTAAGTACGAGGGAGACGGAGACAATCAAGCTATCATAGATGAGTTAGCTAAACAAAACGACTTCCACAGCATCAACAGAGCGCTAGTGTTGGATCTATCAAAGACAGGTCGTGCTTATGACATGGTTTATCGTGCTCAGGATGACACGACAAGAACCGTTAAACTAGATCCCCTTAGTACCTTTGTGGTGTTTGATAATACTTTAGAGGCGCATAGCGTGGCAGGGGTGCGGTATTACAAGGCTGGTCAATTTGACAGCGACAAAGAAATCGTCGAAATTTACACAGATAGCGACATCATTACTTTCAGCTATGATGGCCAACTAGAGGAAATTGACAGGAAACCTCATTCTTTTGGTTTAGTTCCCATAACCGAGTATCTCAATACAGCGTCAGGGGTGGGGGACTATGAGACAGAACTGTCCTTAATTGATCTCTACGACGCTAGCCAGTCTGATACGGCTAATTATATGCAAGATTTATCAGACGCAATTCTGGCCATTTTTGGGCGCATGAGCTTTCCTGAGACGTGCCAAACGCCAGAACAACAAATCGAATTTATGCGCAAAATGCGCAAGGCTCGCTTGATGAATCTCGAACCTCCGACAGATACAGAAGGAAACGAAGGGCGCATTGATGCTAAATACCTCTACAAGCAATATGATGTTGCTGGGACCGAGGCTTATAAAAATCGAATTGTCAATGATATCCACAAGTTTACCAACACACCTGATATGACTGACATGAATTTTTCTGGCCATCAATCTGGAGAGGCTATGAAATGGAAGGTTTTTGGTCTTGATCAAGAGCGGGTGGACATGCAAGCTCTATTTGAAAAGTCTCTGAGACGGCGATACCGATTGATTGCTAATATTGGTAAAGTAGCCAAAGAACTAACAAATTTTGATGTCTCTAAACTCAGCTTTACCTTTACACCTAATCTGCCGGCAGATGCAGGCACTGTTATTGCAAACGCCAAAAATCTGTACGGGATGGTCAGTGATGAGACTGTATTTAGTCTTTTGGAAAACGCAACAGGCGTCAAAGCTTCAGATGAGATAGGACGTTTGCAGTCTGTAGCCACAAAAGAACCAATGGGCAGGATAGCGCATGAAACACAATGATTATTGGGTCAATCGTAGCAAAGCTATTCTCGCTCACGTCGATCGAACAGACATTGATATTTTTGCTGAAATCCAGAAGTTATATGCTTCGGAAGCGGTAGAGATGCAAAAAGAGTTGTTTGCGTTTGTGACAAGATATGCTGACAATAACGCTATGAGCTATCAGGAGGCCCTACAGCGTCTCCGAGGGCAAGACCTGTCAGATTATCAAGCTAACGCTCAGAAGTACCGTGAGCAGGCTGAGAAGGACCCAGAACTACTAAAACGATTGAATGAGCAGTATGCGGCATCTAAGGTAACCCGCATGGAGGCCTTGAACTTAGAACTGGTGTATAAAATCGGCACCATGAACGGAGTGCTCCGAAAGTCGTTCGAGGACTACTTGAAATCAACCGCCAACTATGTTTACCAAAAGGCCTTAGGAGGACATGCAGGAGCCTTGAATGAGCCAGCGTTGCAAGAACTCATAAGGACTCCGTTTAACGGTGCTGACTATTCAGAACAACTCTGGGGGAATACAGATAAGCTGGTTGAGGATGTTAAAGATATCTTAAAACGAGGTTTTGTCCGTGGCGATGATGTAAGAGCTATGGCCCAAGAGTTGGCAACTAAATACAATGTGGCGCGCTCAAGGGCTCAGACCTTAATCAGGACTGACGGGACCTCTATCATCAATCGAGCAACTATCCGCCGATACCAAGACGCCGGGCTTAAGTATTATCGGATTCTAGTTCAGTTAGATGGCAGGACTACTCAGATTTGCCGAAATATCGCCAAGGATGATAAGCGATACCACTTAGACGAGCTCCAGGTTGGTGTTACAGCTCCTCCATTTCATTTTAATTGCCGGTCTACGGTTATTCCAGATGAGGAAGAGTTGGAACGCGATAAGAAATTTGGCATTGATAATGACTTGAACAGCGTAAATGATAATGTTATAATTGAACCAGAGAAATACTTGCAACATCAATTTTCTTATTATGAGCAAGGCGTCCCGAAGTTTATTCCTACCAACACAATTTTTGAAGCTACAAAAGCTATAGCTGGGTTCGGTGCCGATAAAGAATTAAGAATAGCTGATAAATTAGTTCAGATGTATGGTGGGGAGTCAAAAGAATGGACTAAAATGGTCGGTAAAATTGAATCCAATCAGTATATCTTTGATATGCACTGGTATGAAAATAAAAATGACGGTCTTCAAAAAGATATAAAACTTAAATTCAGAAAGGAGAAATAAAATGACTAATAGCATTGCAAAATTACGATATGTCGGCGAGTCATTCGGCGTTGATTCTTTAACCAACGGTAATATTTACGATGTCTTAGAGTTTCTTCCAGATGATTTAGTTAGAGTCGTAGATGATAGTGGAGAAGATTATCTATATAGTTTTACAAATCCAAAACCTATCGACGGAAGTTCCGTAGGGGGGCGTTGGGAAACTGCATAAGCACCTAGAGAAATCTAAGTGCTTTTTTTGTACCCAAAAACAGGAGGAGATATGATTTTAAGTCTGACTTGGCTAATACTGCAATTTGCAATTTTTGTGGTTGTAGGAGCACTTTCAATTATTTTATCTTTATCAGCAATTAAAGGACTAGCTGATTTTTTGATTATGTTTTTCAAGGAGATGTAAATTTTAAATGAAAATCATTGAATGCCTTAGAAAGAAGTTTGTGCCACCCAACCCTTCGATTATTTTTTATAAGAAATTATCAGAAGCAGTATTTGAAGGTTTTAAGAAAGGAATAAAAAAATGAACAAACGGATTAAGAAGAAATGCTTGTTAGCAGAGTTACAGCGAGCTAACAACCTGCAACAAGAGGTCATTGAATACTACGGCAACCAGCTAGCTCAGGTCAAGCGAGAGATGGCAGAATTGCGGGCGATTGTGGAGCAGAACGCTGAGGCTGCCAACAACCGCTTTGACCTGCTAAACAAAGCCGTCGAACAATGGCTAGAGCAGTCCAAGCAGGAGATAGAGGAGATTCGGTTGCGTGCCAACCTTGCTGAAGCTGACTTGCTTGAGCGTTTAGAGGGCTTGCTTCAAGTAGTCTATTTACAGAATGTGGAGGCAACGAACGCACGCTTTGATGTTTTAGAAGCTGAAAATAAATCGATGCGAGTTGATTTAGATGAGGCAGTTATTGAATTTAGGAAAAATAAGAAAAAAGGCTTATTCGGCCGTAAATAATTTAACCGTGTCGAAATCGAGGCGGTTTTCTTTTCGCCCTGTCGCATGGCGTTAAACTAGGCAAAAAATCATCATAGCGTGGCTTATTTGCAAAGGTGGACCAAAACCATTCGGAAGGGACTAGAGAGCGTGAGACGTCCGTTCTCGTGGCTCTGGTGAAGCGTTAGAGGCTATCTGTGACAAATAAGACTAGCAGGAGGAAAACATGAAGAAAACTTTAGCAGAATTACTCAAGCACTCAGCAGATACAGGAACAGGTTCTGCATCTGTTCAAGAAACAGAAACTCAAGAGCCGACAGAAGTAGTTGGCGATGACGGAGCAGAGACCTTTAAGGGTCCGCAATCACAGTCAGAATTGGACAGTCTTATCAACAAGGCCGTGCATAAGTCCTTGGAGAATTATAAGAAGGGCGAGCAAGACCGTATCGCCGAAGCTATCAAAAAAGAAAAAGACTATGCCAATTTATCAGCTGCTGAGCGGGAACGTAAGGAATTTGAAGACCAGCAGGCCCAATTTGCCAAGGAACGGGCAGCATTTGAACAGGAAAAATTGACTGTCCAGGTTACAAAAGATTTGGCAGAAAAAGGGTTGCCTGTTGAATTTGCTGAATTATTGGCTGTTGGTGATGCAGAAACAGCCCTAGAAAAGGTTGGGGCGTTTGAGTCTGCTTTTAATAAAGCAGTTAATGCAAAAGTTAAGGAATCGTTGCGCCAGGATTCTCCACGAAGTGGCGGAACTGGTGCATCTAACGCAACTAACTACGGCGCTCGTTTGGGAGCTACTGTCGCTCAAAACAGCAGTAAGTTAGTGGATTAATCAATACACAAGGAGGTTGTTATGAAAACAACAAAACTAGGCACAAGTGCTGAGATTTTGCACAATTTGCCGTATGAAGCTATCTCTGTGACGGTCGATAAGACGACTACAGGAACTGTAACCGAGAATGGTCGTAAGATTTTAAAGGCCGGTACGTTTTTGGCTGGTGATGGTGCGTCCATCTTTGCTGATCGTACTAAAAAAGTCAAGAAGCTGACTAATGATACATCTGCTGAATACGTTGATGGTATTTTACTGACAGATGTTGACGTGACGGATAGCGATGCATCAGCGGCGCTTGTTTACCGTGGGACTATCCGTGAGGATCGTTGTAACAGTGGCACTGTTGACGCTAACGTCAAGGCTAAACTGCCACATATCCAATTTGTGAAAGGAGTCTAATATATGGCTTTAATTTATGATACAGTTACAGCTGCTAATCTAGCAGGTTACTACAACGCTGCTAAGCAGAATGTCGATACTACTTTTGGGGAGAAAGCATTCCCAGTCACTAAGCAATTAGGCTTGAAGCTGGCCTTTGTAAAGGGCGCGGCAGGTAAGCCAGTTGTTCTTCGCGCATCTGCTTTTGATACTAAGGTGACGATTCGTGACCGCATTTCGGTTACTTTGACCGAAGAAGAAATGCCGTTTTTCAAAGAGTCGCTATTGGTCAAGGAAAAGGAGCGCCAGCAGTTGAATATCTTGCAACAGACCAACAACACAGCTTTAATTGACACTGTTTTGCAAACAATTTTCGATGATCAAACGTCCCTAGTTTCTGGTGCCAAGGCCCGTTTGGAAGCGATGCGTATGCAGGTTCTCGCGACTGGTAAAATCTCTGTGGTTTCTAACGGTCAAAGTCTAGACTATGACTACGGTGTGGAAGAATCTCACAAAGGGACAGTTAAGACGGCCTGGTCTGCCGCTAAAGCTACGCCGCTGGCAGATATTGAGGCAGCAACCAACGCTCTATCAGCTCTAGGTGGTAAAGCCGAGGTCCTTATCATGAATGGCAAGACCTTCGCTTTGGCCAAAAATGCAGCAAGTACAGTAACAATTATCAAACCACTTGCACCTGCTGGGTCGTCTGTCACTAAGCGTGAGTTTACGGACTATCTCAAAGATGAGCACGGTCTGTCTATCCAAGTGGTAGATGACACCTATCGTGACGAGGACGGCACCATCAAGAAATACTTCCCAGACGGGACTGTCACTTTTGCGCCTAATGCTGCATTAGGTCGAACAGTATTTGGCACAACTCCAGAAGAGAGCGACCTTATGTCTGGCGTAAACAACGCCGAGGTGTCTATCGTTGAAACCGGCATCGCCATCACGACGACTAAGGAAACGGACCCCGTCAACGTACAGACCAAGGTATCAATGATTGCCTTGCCATCGTTTGAACAACTGGACAATGTTTACATGCTAGACATTGAGCCTTAACAGCTAGGAGGTGTCGCATGGCACTACTCGACAAGCAAAAGATTATTGATAATATTAAGATTGACTTAGAAATCACGGACAATTTGCAGGATAATTTGCTTAACATGCTCTTGGAGAGAGTGATTAAGCACTTCAAAGCGGAGTACGGCGTCACAGAGATTGATGACGCCTATTCGTTTATCTTCGAGGACTGCACCATCAAACGATTTAACAGGCGAGGTTCTGAGGGGGCAAGGTCAGAAAGTGTGGAAGGGCATTCGGTGTCGTATTACGACAACAAGAATGAGTTTCTGCCTTATGACGATATGCTCCAGAAGGCTTTTGGCCGGTCTGGGCAAGCGAGTCCGGGACGGGTGTTTGTCTTATGAGGTATGCAGACCGCGTTATCCTGATTACAACCACAGCGCAAAAGGAATTGCTGGGCGAGAAAATCGTCAAGAAAGAGTCTAAGCCTATTCCGTGTTTCCGCGGTGGATTTTCCATTGATGAGCAGATGGGGATTTTTGGCAACTATAGCCATGACCGCTTTAAACTTTATCTCAAGGGGAGATATGATGGATTCGTTGAGGTTAAATATCAAGGCAAAATCCGTAAGATAAGCGGTAAAATCCACCATCGGAATCAGACGGTAATCTACCTATGAGCATTAAGTTTAAGGTTAAAGGAGTTGATCGCTTGGTCCGTCAGATGGCCTATAAGAGCAAGCAAGCCCAAGTAGCCACGGAGAAAGAACTAGAACGTTCTAGTTTGCGGATTGAGCGATCGGCTAAGGTAAATGCCCCTGTCAAAAAAGGGGTGTTAAGGAATACTATTTTCTCAATAAAAGCTGGCAAGTTAACGTATAAGGTTACAGCACCTCAGCACTATGCGATATATGTAGAAAAAGGGACGCGTAAAATGCGCGCTAAGCCGTTTATGGCTCCTGCAATCGATGCAGAAAGACCGAAGTTGATCAATAATCTAAGGAAAATTTACGGAAAGTAGGTGAAGCATGACGCACTATTCGCCATCTACCCTATTTTTAAGTGACATTGCCAAGCGGTTGGAAGTTTTGGCTATTCCAATCTTTTTTAAATTACCTAGCGCTGACCAAATGGAGCCGTTTGCTGTCATTGGGTCTAACAACTCCGATACCTCACGAACTGCCCAGACGGGGGTCTTGATTGAGGATATACGGGTAAATATTGACTTGTACCTCGATGGGACTAGTCGGACAGAGGCCGAGGAGATGAAATCTAAGGCTCTGCGAGCGCTAGGGAGACGAAATGCCACAGCCAATATCATTCCAGATGACAGTATAGGGCGTGAGGTTTATCATGTCGCTATTACAGTCTCTGACACAATTTTTTAAAAGGAGAATTAAATGGAAGTAACTGAACAAATCAAAGTAACGACCGCTAAGCCATTATCTGGCAAGAAGGTCTTTTACTTTATTCAATCTATTCATGCAAAACTTGGTAGCAATGCTATCTTGCCTGCTTATCGTACTGATGGTGGCTTGACCTTGGGCGCTGAATACTCTGACGAGCAAACGCAACAAGGCCTCTTGTTGGACAAGACCAATACAGCTCACGAAATCGAATTAACGACTAAATTTGCGCCAGCCGATCCGTCAGTAGCGGTTATCGAAAAAGCAAATGATACGGGAGAATCTGTAAAAATTTGGCGCGTTCTGGTTGACGAAAGTCTTAAGAAGAAAGGTAAAGGTAATCTTTCTCAAAAAGACGTTTATCCTGCTAAATTCGGTTACGCTAAAATTGGTGACATCGAATACAGTGAAGGTATAGAAGATATCGTCGAAGCTAATTATACGGCCAGCATTGTTGGTAAGTTGCAGAACGGCGAATTCCCGCTCTCTGATGAGGAAATCGCTTTGCTAAATGATGTTTACGAATACCAAAACCCAGGCGAAACAACCGGTGATTACGACAACATCAAAAAGTCCGAAGACTAATTAACAGGGATGGCAAGTGTCATCCCTTTTCTTTTTATGGAGGAATCATGGAATTTACAGTAAAAAACAAACCTGTCGAGATTAAATTCGACTACCGCTTAATGTTTGCGATTGACAAGAAATTGGCGACTACTAACGCTCAGACTGGTGAAAAGAACAACGATGGCGTGGCTAACCTATTTAGCAAAATCTTAAACAAAGATGACCAAGGCATTGTTGATTTGATTGTCTTGTCAACAGACAAAACCAGCGAAAACGAAGCAATCACTGCTATCGTAACATGGCTGGAAGATCATGAAGCGACTGACACAGATGAGCTTTTTAAAGGTATCCAAGATGAAATGGTGGAATCTGGTTTTTTCAAAGGGAAGATTTTGAAATATATCGCGAATATAGAAAAAGTCCTCAAGTACATGAAGAGCCAGAAAGACGTAGACGAGCTGCAGGTCAAAGCGGTAGAAGAAACTATTACCGAGATGAAAAGCGCAGCATCTTAACAGAGTGTGCCAGACTAGGACTGACAGACTTAGAGCTTATCTACTCACTGAACAAGTGGGAGCTAGATGCCATCCTTGAAGGTCTGCATTACAGACAGATTGAGGAGCGTGAAAATCTATCTGCCTTGGCTTTGGAGTTGCGCTATACGCTAAATGCTAAGAAAGTTAGTGCAAGTAAGCTGAGCAAGAGAAAAGATCGTGACAAGGTCCGGAATTTGTTTAATGACAATCATTCGACTGGCCAGCAGAGTAGTGATAATCTGGCGGAAAAACTTAAAAAATTGAACGACTATTTCATGAATCGATAAAAAGAAAGGAGGGGAAGATGGCACAATTTGATGGGTCTATCTTTGCGTATGTCGGCGCGGATATAAAAGACTATCAGCAGGCAATGAATCAAATCCAAGCTAGTACTCAGAAGGCTTTTCAGAGGGCACAGGATGCAGCTGTCAACAGTTCAAATGGTCTGGTCAAGATGGTTGGTCAGACTATGGCGCAGTTGGCAAGCAATGGCCAATCTCTGGGGCAACGACTCGGGAATGCTTTTTCAACGGGTTTGAATTTGTCCTTGGGTCAAATCCAGCGGATTGCGGCATCCATTGGCGAAAAAATTCCCCAACCCATAAAAAATGGATTTGCACGAGCCATGACAGCTGTTCAGACGACAGTTTCAGCTGTTGGTAGTAAGATTAATGCAAGTATAGCAAAAACTTTTAATTTTGATATCAGTAAGGCTATCAGCAAACCAAGCGCCGCTATTTCTCAACTGCATCATGCAGTTAATAAATTTGCAGATGGAGCGATAAGTAAACTAACTGCGGTAGGCGGCGCCTTTCTTAACTCTGCAAATAATATGCAGAGTCATTCTGGCGTTTTTCGCGCGATCGGAAACAGTGCTATTTCAACTGCAGCTAAGGTTGGTTTTTTAAGATCAGAATTGGTTTCGACATTGTCAAAAACCGCTTTAAGTCTTGGAAAATCATCTTGGAATGATGTTTTTTCTGGAATCGTTTCGAGTGCTGCCCAGTCTTTAAGTCGCCTGAAATCAAAATTTGATAGCACAGCCGACAAAATCAGCAACTCCTTTGGTGGAAAACTGGTCTCGAGCATAGCCAATCTATCAACTAAGATGGCCAGTGCTTTGGGTAATGGTTTTACCAACCTGTCGGCCAAAGCGACTAGTGTTCTCAATGGGATAAGCCAAAAATTCGCTAACTCAGCAAGCGCAGGCGAAAGGCTAAGAAGTACCATTTCAAGTATCGTCTCAGCGTTCAGCTTAATGGCAGTAGCTCAAAGGGCTATAAGTGCGGTAACTGGGGCTCTTGACGGCGCAGTTAGTCGTGTGGATACGATGAACCGTTTCCCTAAAACTATGGAGTTGTTCGGCTATTCGGCAGAGCAGTCTAAAGGAGCGATTGACAAGCTTTCAAACGGCATCGAAGGTCTGCCCACAACGTTGGATAGTGCAGTTTCTGCTGCTCAACAACTAACCATAACGACAGGAAATCTCGATCGTGGTACAGATTTGGCATTGGCATTCAACAACGCTATGTTAGGATACGGAGCTACGACCGAAAACGCCGGTTTTGCCCTAAGGCAATTTAACCAAGCGCTAGGATCCGGGAAGTTACAGGCAGAAGAATTCAATTCGATTGCAGAAGCGGCACCGGGATTGATGAATAAAATGGCGACAGCGTTTGGCAAAAACAATGTCGCTGAATTCAAGAAAGCCTTATCCGAAGGCGAGATCACGATGGACCAATTTTCGGATAAGTTGATCGAGCTTAATAACGAGGTTGGCGGTTTTGCAGATATGGCACAAACGTCAGCTGGCGGAATTCGTACTGCAATGGGCAATGCTAAAAACGCCGTTGTCCGTGGTGTCGCTGGTATGATTACCGCTTTTGATGAAGCTGCTAAGGCTAATGGTATGAAAACCATTGCCGAGAACCTGTTATCGCTTAAACCTATGATTTTAGGAGCGTTTGATACTGTTAACAATATCATCCCTAATCTTGTAGGTGCTTTTGCCCGGTTAAAGTCAATGGTCAAAATTGATACATCTGGTTTTGGTGCAGGTATAAAGGCTGGTTTTGATTTAGTCAATCAAGCTCTTGGAGAATTTGCCAAAAAAGGGGAAATCTCTAAAGAAGTCATTGATAAAATTAAAGCTAAAATCGAAGAAATCGGGCCCAAAGCGATCGCGGCATGGGCGTTACTCAATCCGAAGACGGCTATCGCTACACTTTTGCCATTGATAAGCAAATTAGGTGCTCTTGGTGTATTCTTGGGAGGTCTGGGGGCAAAGTTCGGAGCTTTTGGCTCTATTGTAGGCTCTGCTTTTAGCAATGTCGGAGGTTTAATCGGCGTTCTTGCCGCCAAAATGACGGGGCTATCCGGTGTTTTTGGCATGGCAGCAAGTCGCGGTCTCTCTGTACTTGGTACGATGACAAGCGCTATGACGAACATAGCAGGTGTTGCTATGGCAGCAATCGGACCAGCGGCTATCCTTGGTTTAGTAGTAGTAGGGTTAGGATTGATTAATTCCCAATTCGGGGCTCAAATTGACCAGCTTTTGAGCATTGTTAACACCAAGGGGCCGTTAATCATCCAAAATCTAGTTGGTGGTATTACTAGCAAAATACCTGATTTGATTGCAAGCGGGGTGGATTTAATTGCTCAGTTTGCAAATAGTTTTGCAATCATGTTCCCTGTTTTAGTCCAAGCTGGAATTGATTTGATTTCTAGCCTTGTGCAAGGGGTAGGAGCAAATGCAGGTAGTTTAATTAGTTCTGCAATTACTGTTATCTTTACTTTTGTAAGTTCGATTGTAGGGGCGTTGCCTCAGTTGCTATCGCTTGGGATGGATTTGCTTGCTAATATCGCAAGTGGCATTGTATCTAACATCCCGCTGATTGCTGAGCAGGCACAAGCTATTGTTACTAATTTTATGTCCAGTATGTCGGCGAATATGCCGAACATTGTTGCTAAGGGTATCGAGATCATACAAAATCTGGTGACCGGGGCTATCCAGATGTTGCCTACGATCTTGCAAATCGGCACGCAGGTTATCACTGGGTTTATCAGCGGATTGGTATCCTATCTACCGCAAATTCTGACAGCGGGCGTGAGCCTCATCATCCAGCTGGTCCAAGGGATTATTCAGAATCTACCAACGATTATCCAATCTGGTGTACAGATCATCCAATCTCTAATCAGTGGCATTGCACAATCTCTTCCACAAATCATTGCCGCTGGCATCCAATTAATTGTCCAGTTGGCGATGGCTTTAATCCAAGGTTTACCGACCATTATCCAGGCTGGTTTTGATCTTATCATGGGTCTTGGTAAGGCAATGGTAGAGGCAATTCCTAATGCTCTTTCTGGTGTTTGGGAAGGCATCAAGTCAGGATTTACAGGTGTTTGGGACTGGGTTACTGGTAAAAACTCCGAAGGCGCAGCAAATACTAGCGCTAAAATCACCGAGACAGCTACTACAGTTGAGGCAACAACAGCTAATATGGCGGCTAATGTTTCGACTAACATGCAGTTACTAGCTGATGGCGTGAATGTCAATATGTCTACAGCTAATCTGAACGCGAACAACCAAGCTTTGCAAATGTTAACCGGCGTTACCGGTCAAACAAGCGCAATGGCACTGACTGCAACCAATGACACTCTTGCTTTGGCTATGGGCGTAAATGACAATTTAGCAACCGCTAGCACCAATGCAACCGCAAACGCACAAGCGATGGCAAGCGGCGTAAACACGGCAACATCCACCATGAACTTAGATGCCGTTAATCAAGCGCTTAGTCTATCAGCGGGTGTATCTGCCAACATGTTGCAGGCTCAAACCAACGCTACGAGCGCTGCACAAGTCGCAAATACTCAGGTTGCTGCGAATTTTAACCAGATGCAGACTAGCGCAAACAGTGCAGCTAGCGGTCTGGCGACAAAAGTCACGGCAGAGCTAAATAAAGCTTCTTCTTCGGCCAATTCTGCGTCTGCTAAGATTTCCTCTGACATCACTAGCAATTTTGACAAGGCCAAGTCTTCGGCAACCAGTGCCATGAATGGCTTGTCATCTGCTGTAACTAGCGGGATGAATAAGATTACCTCGGCCGTCCAGTCTAGCGGAAATAAGATGAACTCGGTGTTTGCAAACACCTTTAATCAAGTCAGAAGTGTGACACAATCGGGTATGGCAGGTGTAGCCTCAGCTATCAGCAACGGCATGAACCAGTCCTTGTCTGTCACAACTAGCACAGGGGCCAATATGGTGGCTATCATGAATGGTACTGTAAGGGCTATGGCATCGGCTGGTTATAATGCAGGCATTGGCTTTGGTAACGGTCTTGCTGGTACAGCAGGGTATATCTACTCAGTAGCCAACAGCATTGCAGCAAACGTCTCTGCGACGATTCGTAGAGCTTTGGACATCCACTCACCGTCAAGAGAAACCAAAGAGCTCGGTAGTTTTACCGGAGAAGGTTTCGCTATCGGTATGGCCGGATGGCTCGGAGATATAAAAGATATTGGTAAGGAGTACGCCTTGGCAGTTACAGACCAAAAATGGGGCGTTGAGAGCTCTATGACTTTATCTGGTCAAGTATCTAACTCGGGTATTGCGTCCAGCATTGAGAGCTTGTCTGACGAAGTAAAAAACACTTCTCTGGCTGAGCCGGTCTTTGAAGTCCATAATGAAATTGTTGGTGATAAAATCTATACACACGTCAAAGAGAAGGAAGCCCGTGAAGAGGCTAAGAATGATTATTTTAACTATTAGAAAGGCAGGTAAGTTATGGATCTGTTAATCACTAAAGGAAACACGTCTGTCAAGCTATCAGACTATGGCCTTTATAATATTACTGTCGCCGATGGCTCGCCTGCCATCTCTATAGATAAGCGGTCAGTCAGTGGTCGAAACGGGAATATTTACGGTGGGGCAGTCTTTACTGCAAAGACGATTAAGGTATCTGGACGCTTTAGCGTAGATAGCCCTCGGGCAGCCATGGAAAAGCAGGATGAATTAAACGGTTTGTTATTAGATGACGAGCCGTTTTTTATCACCAAAATGTATCCTAACAAGGCTGGATTTTATGATTTTCAAGTCCCTGGTCAAACGACAGGGGATTTGGACGTTATAAGGCAGCCACATACTGCTTGGAAGTACCGCTATAAAGTCGTCGCAAGTAGCGAGATTGATTTTCGGTTTGTAGGGAATTCTGGCCAAGGGCTGAAATACGATATCTCTATGACATTTACAACAACGGATTTACCGTTTGGTATGACAATCCCAAAGACGTTGACGCTTAATGGCGGGGCTTTTGATTACGCAGGAACTGCTAAGCTTAGCCAGCTGGAGTGGCCTTTTGTGGTCGAAATGACTGCTGACGGGAATCAGTCTGGATTTTATTTGGAAATATCGGGCAAGCGATTTGAGTATAGTCAGGTCGGGAATATCAATCCTGGTGATGTCTTTAGGCTGACAGGAATTGAGACAACCAAAAACCGAATCAATGTCAATGCCAAAACGAATTACGGGTATTTTGTCATCAGTCCGACATTGAATAAAAAAATCACGTACAAGACAAATTTCAACGGTACTATTAAGCTGTTGAATTTCGTTGAGTTGTACAAGTAAAGGAGGTGATTGCAGTTGATTACGTTTTTAGATGAGCGTGATGTCGAATACGGCGCTTTAGCAACCATTAAGGCTACAAACGCGGTGAATGGCGAGCGGTCAATCTCTGGTGAAATCATCTCTGGTGATCACGTTTTGAGCCATATTGAACGTGGTTGGCGATTGAGGTTTGAAGATGAATACTATGTCATCACTTACGCTAAACCGATTGATGGAGGGCGTCAAACCAGTGTTTCTTTTGATGCGGTTCATCAATTTTTTTGGGATTTTGACAAATCGTCTGTCCACAGTCAGTTAAAAGATGGATCGCATACCTTTGACGCTTATCTAGAGTTTATCTTCAAGGACAGTGGATACCGCTACACAGTAGACTCGCTGTTGAAAATTTCGGCTTTTTCTAAACAATCGTTTGGCTATAAAAAACGTTTGACTCTCTTTAATGACATCATCAAGTCAACGGGTGTTGAATTTGCTGTCTCAGGCAAGGTTGTTAGGATCCTGGCAAAGGCAGGGACGGACTTATCCACGGTGGTTCGAAAAAACTTTAATCTAAATGAGTTGGGTATTGAAAAAAATATAGGGGACTTTGTGACCTATCAAAAGGGGTTTGGTGCCTGGAACGATAGCGAAGATCACTCTAAAGGGCGCTTAGAAGTTGAGTACGAGAGCCCCTTGGCTTCTGTTTACGGACGTTTGGAAGCAGAGCCGTTTGTAGACGAGCGTTACACCATAAGCGAAAACATGCTGTCTGTCCTTAAGGAAAATGTCGATAACTCCTACACAATCAGCGTCAAGATTGATATGGAAGACCTAACAAAGGCGGGCTATGACTATACCCAACCAAGAGCGGGTGATTACATCATGGCCATCAACGAAACATTAGGTTTCCAGGAGAAAATCCGCATAGTCTCCTACGTTAGCGAGTACGATGTCAAAGGGATTTTGGTCAAACACGAAGTCACTTGCAATGACATTGGCTCTGTCAAAAAACAATCGGCCGGTTATAGTGTAGCTAAGAAGCAAATGCAGTCTACTGCCGACGATGTAAATAAGGCTTTAGAGGTTGCCAATCGTGCAATGGTGTCAGCTGATGGTAAAAATACAGTCTACTTCGGGGTCGAATTTCCTAAAGATGAACCCAAAGGTACGTTAAAAAAAGGCGATTCGCTTTATCTCCAGATCGGCGAAGAAACCAAAATGTATTTTTGGAATGGTGCTGAGTGGGAGGAGCCTCCAGTTGTTAACGACGTTGAAAAGTTTAAGCGCGACATCGCAGAAGAATTTGAAACGGTCAATGCCACCATGCAAGCCAACGAAGCCAAGCGAGAAAAGCAAGCAAGGGAATTTCTAGACCAAGCTGGTGCTAGCACGGATTTAGCTAACACAGCTAAACAGATTGCTGAGGAGGTAAAAGCTGGGTATGCGGATACTGTGTCCATGGTTCAGCAAGCTAAAAGCAATCTTGAGGGACAAATGGCAAATACCAAGGCTACTGTCACCCAGCAGGCTCAGCAGCTAGCTGACCAAGCGAGGACACAAGGGGAATTACAAACCCTGGTCGCCGAGACAAAGAAAACGGCAGAAGGGGCTAAGGCAATCGTAACTGAACTGTCAAAAACAGTCAATAGCACGACAGGCAATCTGACCAGTGTCACCCAGCGGGTGGCGAGTGTTGAGACGGGCCTGTCTGGTGTTCGTGAGCAGTACAGCCAGCTCAATCAGGCTGTTAGCAGTCAGACTGGTCAAATCACGGCTGTTACTCGGCAGACAGCAGACCTGCAACGAGGGTTGGATGGGGTGACGGAGCGGTTTGAGAATATTAGCGTCGGCGGGGTGAACCTTGTCAAGCGAACAGGTGAGCCTTTCGTAATGGGTTACGGCATCACTAACACGACCTGGAACGATAGCGAGCAAAAAGCTGTCTTAGACTTGACTAATCCTGCCAATCGTCGTGACCTTAACGGTGAAATATTGCCTCAGAGTAGTGCTCTCAATAATTTTAAGCCTCAAAAGGGAGTGACTTATACCCAGTCTATTAGGGTTGATACGGATGCGACGTTTATTCCTGATGGCTCGCTAAAATTTACATGGTTCACGCTGTCGCCATCAGCTCACAATTTCACATCAGCTAATATCAAAAAAATAGGCGAAAACAGCTACTTGCTGTGGTCAACTCGTACGTGGCACACGGAGAATAACCCGTTGCGAGCTTTTGACATCATCAACTTGCATCAGGTTCTAGATTTTAGAAACTCTGGAACTTATCTGAAGTTTTACAAGCCTAAGCTCGAGTTGGGCACTATCCCTACTGACTGGTCGCGAGCCGATGAAGACTTGCGACAGGAATTTGCGGACTATAAGCGGACAGTAGATGAAAACAGTGCGGAGCTGGGGCGACGTGTCCAAACTTTGGACGGCAATCTGTCTGAGACAAAGACATTGGCCCGGCAAACAGCAGACAGCATTGAGCAACTAGCTACCAAGGTTAATGTTGATCAGGATGGCAGAATCACACGAGCGGAATCAAGCATCAGTCAAAATGCCGAGGAAATCGCTAAGCGCCTGACAAGGGCCGAGGTTGATAGCTTGGTTGATGGCAAAGGCCTTGTCTCAGCTAAGGTATTTGACAATTACAAGCGTGAGACAGCGCAGACGATTGAGCACCAGTTGACTGAGACAAGAGGGATGATACCGAAAAATTTTGGTGGTGTTAATCTGCTCAAAAACACAGAGACTATGACAGGTACAGGCTGGTCTAGTAGTGGCCATGTTTGGAGAAAATCTCAAGAGACGTACCGTAACCAACCGATTTTTGAGTGGGTAAGCGGAGGTAAGCATACTCCTATCGCTTATTACTCGGTTACGTCAGGTGCAACATATACATTTAGCACTTATGTCAAAAAAGGCAGTCAAGGGCGAATTTTCCTCTATCTTTATGATGACAACAAGTTTTTAAATGTTAATCGAGACCAAATTTTTCAACTTGAGGCGGATAAGTTCAGTCTTATTTCAGTGACTTTTACGGCAGAGCGTGTCGGGACATTAGCTATTCGTTTAGCGATGATAACCGATGAGCAAGGTGGTTTTAGTCACACACCGTTCATGCTTGAGCACAGTACTATTCCCACCGACTGGTCACCTGCGCTTGAAGACATGGTCACTTCGGTCGATTTTAATCAAGTCAAAGAAACAGCTCAACTCTACGAGCGTACGATTGGGACCACTGGTCAAGGGATAGCGGACAACATCGCCCGCATGGCTATGACATCTAATATTTTCCAAGTGGAGGTCGGCAAGAGCTTGTCAAAGAATGACAATCTCGTTTATGACCCGACCAACTACTCACGTCACCAGCCTCGATCTACCAGTAATGCGGCAGATTACTACATGACAGGAACCAACACCTACAAGCTTTTGGTGATTAAGCAGACTGGACATACAGCTCATCAATGGCGAGGTTTTCAGGTTCCCTTACGAACCGCCACTTTTACGAAAGGCGAAAAACTCAGTTATCGTGTCAATCTTTGGGTGGATGTGCTTCCTGATGATATTATTAGTTTTGAGATTAAAAACGCTGGCACCATAATAGGTTCTTTTCAGATTATGCCAAACAAAACTGGTGCCGCTCAGATTTTTACGGGCACATTTACAGTCAACTCTGACACTATAGTCACAGACGATTACGGTCTGCACGTCTGGTTGCGAAAAAACGGTCAGGTCGCCATTGGACAAATTTCTATCGTCCGAGGGGAAGTTCCGCCAGACAGATTTGTGGATAGTACCTCGGCGCAAGAGGTGGTGAACTCTACCCGCGTCACCCAGTTGGCGGATAGCTATGCCATTAAAACCCTAAACAGTAATGGCGCTGTGCTGTCTGCGGTCAATGTCGCTACTGGAGGCGTGGCGCTACAAGCTGGTCAGAATAAGCTGGTTGTGGCACCTAGTACGACCTATATCCAAGACGGAACGATTAAGAATGCCATGATTGAGAGCCTGCACGGGGGCAAGATACAGGCGGGGTCGGTGACGAGCAGTGTGATTGCTGCAGGGGCTGTCAATGCGAGCCATTTGGTGGTTGATCAGGCGCTGTTCGATAAGTTAATGGCTAATGAAGCTTATCTAAAACAGCTCTTTGCCAAGAATGCCTTCATCACTAGTGTTCAGTCAGTGAGTATATCAGCTAACCAGATTTCTGGTGGTAAGTTGACGGCTTTGAATGGACATACAAGCTTTAATCTACAAACAGGTGAACTCCGAACGATGGGGGGAAATAGTGGCATCGTGATAAACAATGGCGCTTTTGATTTCGTGAGATCAGACGGAAAAAGCATTGCGGGTTATTCTACTATATCCAACAACAACATTATTCAAGGGGGAGCGATTGGTTCACACGCAGGATTTAATTTTCATATCACTACACAGACAGGTGCAAGAAAGATGTTAACTTTTACAGACGACAATCGCATGATGGTCGCTAGCGCCATGACAATTGTCAGCGATAGTGTTAACCAAAATGAAAAAATCGGTGTGAGATTAGTACGTCGCAACTTCGGTGGTGGTTATTGTACAGCAATTATTTCTTCACAGAGCGGCGCAGGCATAGAAGTTTACGATGACGGAAAGGTTCGTGCAGTTGGTGCAAATGGCAAATATGTCGATTTAATTTAGGAGGAGAAACAAATGAACGACACAATACAATCTAAATTAGCAATCAATATCGCTAGCAAAGCTTTGATGATTGCGACGCTGGAAGCTCAAAACGAGGAGCTGCAATCTCAGCTAGGTCAAGCTCTAGCCCAATCTGAAACTGATAAGCAACGGATTGAGGAGTTAGAGGCTGAAAATGCTGAACTCGCTGAGAAGTTGCGATTGCTGACAGAGGGTGAGGTGGTTGAATGAGGTCTTGGAGTGTAGCGGGAAAATACCAAATATTTGATAGTGACGGAGTGATTACACACACAGAAATCGTTCTCGCCTCAACGACAGCAGGTTATGCGACCTTTACCGAGCGAGTGCTTGGAGACCAAACTGGCAAGAGTGAGCGTGAACTGGTCGAATTAGCCCGTGAGGCGCTTTTCAAGTCCGAGTTTTCAGACCGAGCTATGGCCGAGAGCGTCCAGAAGATTGATGAGATTGAAGCAGTTGTCAAGTCTGCTAAAAAATTCATGGCTGAAGCTGAGACTAAGATGACAGTCATGGCTAAGTCGCAGACTGATTTGGAAGAACGCTTGTCGTTAGCAGAAACTGACAGGAACACTCGCTTTAAGGCGATTGAAGATCAGTTCGCTATTCTCAATGGATCTGTGATGGAGATGATTACAGACTATTATTCTCAATCAGGGGAGGAAGAAGATGTTTCGGACACTGAAAGCAATGACAATGTCGACGGTAGCGACAATTCTACCACTAACGAAAATACAGAAACGGAGTAATAACATGATGGTAATGTTAATGGCGATGAATATTGTAGATGAGCACTTTGATTTTTCTTTCAAGGATGTGCCAAAGATTTTCAAAAAGCGTGTTAAGGCACAGCTGGAGTTGATGGGGCATCCAGAGCTTGCAGATGAAAAAGTTGTCAACTACACGCCGAAAGGGGAGTAGGCTATGCCTATTGAACAAGTTGAGAGAATAGCTCAGTCACAATTTGTCTGGGCTATTCTTTTTATTCTTCTGTTTGGAGCGGTGGTTCGCTATCTGGTCCGCACATCGGATAAAAGGGAGAGAAAGTTGACAGACTTTTTTGAGCAATCACGAACCGAGGCTAATCAGCGTGAAGAACGCTTAATGGACCATTTGGATCAGACGACGGTGGAGCTGAAGGGGATTTCGCAAACTGTCGGAGAGGTTCAAAAAGAGTTAGTCCGTATGAATGACCGTATGGACGAAATCGAGAAAGGACGATAATATGCAAGATATTCAGACAATTTTAGTGACAGCATTCCTGTCTATCGTAACAGCTTTAGTTGGGGTAGCTGTTCAGTCGGTTAAGAAATACCTTATTGCCAAAGGTGGCGAAAAGGCTGTTAAAATCGTTGAGATTTTGGCAAAGAATGCCGTGAATGCCGTTGAGCAGATTGCGGCGGAGAATGGTTGGAAAGGTGCTGATAAATTGCAGGCTGCTAAAGTAGCTGTCAGCGATGAATTGGCTAAGCACAATATCTATATGACTGACAAGCAACTTGATGTCTTTATTGAAGCTGCCGTAAAGCAGATGCACGATAATTGGAGAGGTGGTCATCATGGGAATTAACATTGAAACGGCTATTGCATGGATGTCAGCACGAGCTGGAAAAGTGACCTACTCAATGGACTACCGCAATGGTCCGAATAGTTATGACTGCTCTAGTGCTGTATATTATGCGCTAATGGCGGGTGGTGCAATTTCTGCAGGTTGGGCCGTAAATACCGAGTACATGCACGACTGGTTGATCAAAAACGGCTACGAGCTGATCGCTGAGAACCAGGCCTTTACCGCCCAGCGTGGCGACGTCTTTATCTGGGGTCGTCGGGGTCAATCTAGCGGTGCGGCTGGTCACACGGGTATGTTCGTCGACGGCGACAACATCATCCACTGCAACTGGTCGGCCAAAGGCATTAGCGTGACTGACCACGATGTCAGCTGGTCTTATGCTGGTCGGCCTTACTACTACATCTATCGTTTGAAAAATGGCGGAGCTTCTCAGACCAAAAGCGATGAGCAGTTGGCTCGAGAGGTCTTGGCTGGTGCCTATGGCGATGGCAAAGTCCGTCAGCAGGCACTTGGCTCGAGAGCTGAGGCTGTGCAAAGGATGGTCAATGAGCTACTTAAGACAGATCAAAAGGACCCTGACAAATCGGACCAAGAACTGGCCCAGGAAGTCCTAGCAGGGAAGCACGGCAACGGTGATGATCGCAAGAAAGCTCTGGGTAGTCGTTACGAGGCTGTGCAGGCTATTGTCAGCGATATGGTCAAAGCGAAACAGACCCAGACTGAGTCAGCTCAACCAGTAGTCCAACAGGAGTCTGGTGACCTGTCCTTTAATGGTGCAATCCTCAAAAAGTCAGTCCTTGATGCCATTCTGGCCAAGTGCAAGGAGCATAACATCCTCCCTAGCTACGCTATCACCGTCCTGCACTTTGAGGGGCTTTGGGGGACCTCGGCAGTCGGTAAGGCAGACAACAACTGGGGAGGCATGACCTTGACTGGCAAAGCTGAGCGACCTAGTGGTGTGACCGTGACTCAAGGCTCACCCCGTCCATCAAATGAAGGTGGCCACTATATGCGGTATGCCTCTGTAGAGGACTTCCTGACGGATTGGTTTTACCTGCTACGCTCAGGCGGTAGCTATAAGGTCAGCGGTGCTAAGACATTCTCAGAAGCTATTAAGGGTATGTTCAAGGCAGGCGGTGCAGTCTATGACTATGCTGCAAGTGGCTATGATGACTACCTTGTGGGAGCTTCTAGCCGTTTGAAAGCCATTGAGCAGGAGAACGGATCACTAGACAAGTTTGACCGTGCTACCGTCGATAATGTCGGTAGCAAAGACAAGATTGACATCACGATTGATGGGGTTGAAATCTCTATCAATGGTGTCACTTACAAGCTGACTAAAACGCCAGTTTAAGCACTAGATACGATAAGACGACTAAAGCCCTTTGGAGCAATCCAGAGGGCTTTTTTGCGTGTTCTGAACACAGCAGGTTACAGTAAAACACAGTAGAATACAGTAGGAATATAGTAGATAAAGAAAAAGGACCTTGTCCAGAGGTCGTGATTTTAGGGGGAGGCAGTCTGATAAATACGATAGTAGAGGGTTTTTGATAATTTTGGTATAATGAGACCAAAAACGTTGGAAAGGCAACCCATGACATTAACTAAAATCGAACAGGCCTACCAGCTGGTGCTGGACAATACCCATGATCTGCAAACGGCCTTATCAACCCATTTCTTTGATGCCTTGATTGAGCAAAATGCGTCCTATCTTGGGGAAGAAGCAGCAAGCGAGCACCTAGCCAAGCGCCATCAAGCCCTACGTGACCTTAAACTGAGTGCTGAGGACTGGCGACGTGTTTATCAGTTCCTACTCATCAAGGGTAGTCAGACAGATAAGCTCCAACCCAATCATCAATTCACCCCAGATTCACTGGGCTTTATCCTCTTGTTCTTGATTGAAGTCCTGACGGATAAACCTCAGCTGGATGTTCTGGAAATCGGTTCAGGTACGGGCAATCTGGCCTTAACCTTGCTCAGCCAAACCAGTAAGCAGCTAACTTATACAGGCATTGAGCTGGATGACTTGCTGATTGATTTATCGGCTAGCATGGCTGAGATTGCTGGTTTACCGTTGACTTTGGTACAAGGCGACGCTGTTCGTCCGCAGCATTTGCCAGAGAGCGATGTGATTTTGTCTGATTTGCCAGTTGGATATTACCCTGATGAAGAGATTGCTAGCCGCTATCAGGTGGCCGCAACAGGGCAAAAAACCTATGCGCATCATCTCCTCATGGAACAATCGCTCAAGTACTTAAAACCTGGAGGACTAGCGATTTTTCTAGCGCCAAATAACTTGTTAACAAGCCCGCAGGCAGATTTATTGAAACAATGGCTAAGCGACTATGCCAATATCCTTGGTGTGATTACCTTGCCTGATAACCTTTTTGCTGGTCAGCAACTGACCAAATCGATTTTTATCTTGCAAAAGCAAGCAGAAAAAAGCAAGGAGAGCTTCATCTATCCCTTAACTGATTTAAAAGACCCCGATGCTTTAAGAGCATTTATGAAAGCTCTTAGGACCTGGAAAAGTAGCTAATAATGATTGTGAATCGTTTATAGTCTATCATGTCTGGGAAACAACTGTTAAAAACGTCACAAACTCACAAAAAAATATAGTCCAAAGGCGTGCCATTTTGATAAGAATTTGCTATAATGTAAGGGATAACAAAAAAAAGAGGTGTATGATGTCAAAAACAATTGCAATCAACGCAGGTAGTTCAAGCTTAAAGTGGCAACTTTACCGCATGCCAGAAGAAGAAGTCTTGGCAGCTGGTATTGTTGAGCGTATCGGTTTGAAAGATTCGATTTCAACTGTAAAGTTTGATGGGAAAAAGGAATCCCAAACCCTTGATATTGCTGACCATAACCAAGCTGTAAAGCTTTTGCTAGATGATTTGATTCGCTACAAGATTATCAGTAGCTATGATGAGATTACAGGCGTCGGTCACCGCGTTGTTGCTGGTGGTGAAGACTTCAAAGAATCAGTTCTCTTGGACGAGGAAGCTATCGCTCGTATTGAGAAGTTATCTAGCTTAGCGCCACTTCACAACCCAGCTAACGTGGCTGGTATCCGTGCCTTTAAGGAAATCTTACCAGACATCACTAGCGTCGCGGTCTTTGATACAGCGTTCCATACGACCATGCCAGAGGTTGCTTACCGCTACCCCGTACCAAATAAGTTCTATACAGACCATCAAGTGCGTAAATACGGTGCTCATGGAACAAGCCACTACTACGTGTCTCGTCGGGCGGCTGAGTTGCTTGGCAAACCATTGGAAGAAACGAAATTGATTACCGCTCACATCGGTAATGGGATCTCAATCTCAGCGATTGATGGTGGTAAATCTGTCGACACATCCATGGGCTTCACACCGCTTGCTGGTCCGATGATGGGGACACGTTCAGGGGATATTGACCCAGCTATCATTCCTTATCTAATCGAGCAGGTGGAAGAGCTAAAAGATGCTGCAGATGTCGTCAACGTCCTCAACAAGCAATCCGGTCTCCTCGGTATTGCCGAAGTATCCAGTGATATGCGCGAGATTGAAGCAGGTGTTGCGGCAGGAGATGAAAAATGTACCCTAGCCTTCAATATGCTGGTTAATCGCCTGCAGAAGTTTATCGGTCAATATCTAGCGGTGCTTAACGGTGCAGATGCTCTGGTCTTCACAGCAGGTATCGGTGAAAACTCAACTCTGGTACGCGAGTCTGTTGTCAACGGCTTGACATGGTTTGGTCTTGACATTGACCCTGAGAAGAATGTTTTTGGTAACTCAGGTGACATCTCAACACCAGCTGCCAAAGTGCGTGTCCTCGTGGTTCCAACAGATGAAGAGTTGGTCATCGCGCGAGATGTTGAAAAGTTGAAAAACTAAGCAAAACAACCTTGCTCAACTGAGCAAGGTTGTTTGAGTTAATAAAGCTAGTCTAACGCATCGTGTTAGGACTACTCAGTCTTACGACGATGAGCTAAGCCAAGGCTTGCCAAAGTCGTCACCAGCCCCAAGCCTGTCAGGGCAAGGGAACTAGTCTCACCTGTTTGTGGCAGGGTTGCTTTGTTCCCTGTGCTGGCTGTGTTTGCGCTGGAGTGGCAGAGGTCGTTAATTTGGCGAACTGTGCCTTGACCCTATCCAATTCTTCTGCCGTTTCCGCAAAACTGATCTGAACTGCCAAGTCGCCTTTATGCTCGTCATCATGGTGGTACTTTTATCATTCGTATTGAGGACACAGGCCGTGAACGCCATGTCGAAGACAATGATTGGTCTCAAGGGCTTTATCCAGTTGGGGATGATGGTTGTTAGCTCCTGAGTCTTTCTCGACAAAGATAAGGTCGCAAAAGCTGAGGGCATCCCTTTGGACGGCTAGTCCTAGCGCTTGACGCTGGTCAGCAGAGCTGACGCGGGCATAGCCGATCGTGATGCTGGGCTGATGGTGATATTTTTTCAAGTAATACATCAGTCTCCTTTACCAACCATTGCAGCAGGGACAGTATTGTATCAAAATGCTTACGATAAAAACTGTTGCCACCTTTCACAGTAACTTAGTTGCGCACTAAAAAAGCCGACCCTCCTGTTAGTGAATACAGAGATGATCAGCTTGGTTAATAATTGCCTAGCAGTAGGTTGCTCTGCGATTAGTGCAGGCGAATGACTTCGATTTTGTAGCCATCAGGATCTTTGACAAAGTAGTAGTGGGGTTCTTGACCAGGGAGACCCTTGAGGTCGGTCACCTCGTAACCTGCAGCGATATGGCTAGCGTGGCTGGCTTCTAAGTCCTCCACACCTACAGCCAAGTGACCATAGCCGTCGCCCAAGTCATAGCCTGGGTGGTCATAGTTATAGGTCAACTCTAATTCGAAATCTTCCCCTTCGGTTTTCATAAACACAAGTGTGAACTTGTGGTCAGGAAAGTCCTTGCGGCGAACTTCCTTAAAGGGAAATGCTGAGCTGTAAAAGTTAATTGAGGCATCCAAATCCTTGACACGGATACAAGTGTGCAATAGTTTCATCTCTAATCTCCTATCTGTAAACTACCTCTATGATACCGAAAAATAGCTCATCTTTCAAGCAAGGCGATTTCTGCGCCTGTCCTCTCTGCTGGTGGACGTAAAGCTGGTTTTTCTTCATGCGTTTGCGCATGTCCTGTGCTATAATAAAAGAAAGAAAACCATAGAAAGAGGTGACCCATGTCCTTTGACGGCTTTTTTTTGCACCATTTGACGAAAGAGTTGCAAGAAGATCTGCTAGGTGGTCGTATCCAGAAGGTCAACCAGCCCTTCGAGCGCGAATTGGTACTGGGCATTCGCAACCATCGCACCAACTATAAACTGCTCCTGTCCGCCCACCCAGTTTTTGGTCGGATTCAGCTGACAAGAGCTGACTTTGACAATCCAAAGGTACCAAATACCTTTACCATGCTGATGAGAAAGTACCTGCAGGGGGCGGTGATTGAGACGATTGACCAGTTGGATAATGACCGTATTCTGGAAATCAGCGTCTCTAACAAAACTGAGATTGGCGACCAGCTCAAGGTGACCCTGGTCATCGAAATCATGGGCAAGCATTCCAACATTCTCTTGGTTGATAAGGGCCAAGGTAAAATCATCGAGTCCATCAAGCACGTCGGTTTCTCGCAGAACTCTTATCGGACGATTCTGCCTGGAAGTCACTACCTCAGACCACCTGAAACAGGCAAGGCCAACCCCTTTACCATTGGGGATGAAAAGCTCTTTGACCTCTTGCAAACGCAGGAGCTGACAGGCAAAAACCTGCAATCCCTCTTTCAGGGGTTGGGGCGGGATACTGCGGAAAAGTTGTCTGAGGAGCTGATGACCAGCAGCCAGAAGCTCAAAACCTTCCGTCAATTTTTTGCTCAATCTTCTCAGCCCAGCTTAACGGCAAAAGGTTTTGCTGCTCTGCCATGGGGCGATAGCCCAAAACCCTATGAGAGCCTGTCGGAGCTTTTGGATGTCTTTTTCAGGGACAAGGCAGAGCGGGATCGTGTGGCTCAGCAGGCCAGTGACTTGGTGCAGAAAGTTGATAATGAACTGGCCAAGAACCGCAAGAAATTGGGCAAACAGGAGGACGAGCTACTGGCGACCGAGAATGCGGAGGAGTTCCGCCAAAAAGGGGAGCTCTTGACCACTTTTTTGCATCAGGTGCCAAATGACAAAGATAGCGTGGTGCTGGATAATTATTACACGGGTGAGCCGATGACGATTGCCCTTGATAAGGCCTTGACGCCCAATCAGAATGCCCAGCGTTACTTCAAGAAATACCAGAAACTCAAGGAGGCGGTCAAGCACTTGACAGGTTTGATTGCTGAAACCAAGGCGACCATTGCTTACCTGGAGACGGTGGAACTGGCGCTCAGTCAAGCCAGTCGTGAGGACATCAGTGACATTCGTGACGAACTGGTACAGACAGGCTTTATCCGTCGTCGCAGTCAAGATAAGCTTCACAAACGGAAAAAACCTGAGAGCTATCTGGCGTCAGATGGTCAAACCATCATCATGGTTGGACGTAACAACCTGCAAAACGAAGAGTTGACCTTCAAGCTGGCCAAGAAAAACGAGCTCTGGTTTCACGCCAAGGATATTCCAGGGAGCCACGTGGTTATCAGGGATAATCTTGATCCATCAGATGAGGTTAAGACCGATGCTGCTGAGCTTGCGGCCTATTATTCGAAGGCACGCTTGTCAAACTTGGTTCAGGTCGATATGATTGAGGTCAGAAAGCTCCACAAGCCGACTGCCGCTAAGCCAGGCTTTGTCACCTATACGGGACAAAAGACCCTACGCGTGACCCCTGATGAGGGCAAAATTAAACAGATGAAACAAACCAACTAGGAATGTCCTTAGTTGGTTTTTCAGGCAATCAACCAGCTCGTCTAGCCTTTTTTAGTTCTTTTATGGTAAAATAAGCTGGTAGCAAATTAATATCTAAGAAAGACGATTAGTATGAAAGACATTCGGTCATTTAACAACAAAAAAGTGTTGGTTCTCGGTTTAGCAAAATCTGGTGAAGCCGCGGCACGTCTGCTGGACCGCCTAGGGGCTATCGTTACGGTCAATGATGGCAAGCCGTTTGAGGACAACCCAGCTGCCCAAAACTTGCTAGAAGCAGGTATCAAGGTTATCTGTGGCAGTCACCCACTGGACTTACTCGATGAAAATTTTGAGCTCATCGTCAAAAACCCAGGGATTCCGTATACAAACGACATGATACAAAAGGCTCAGGAGAAAGGGATCCCGATTTATACGGAGATTGAGCTGGCTTACTTGATCTCAGAAGCACCAATCATTGCGATTACAGGATCCAATGGTAAAACAACAACCACGACGATGATTGCAGATGTTTTTGAACAGGCAGGTCGTTCAGGGCTCTTGTCTGGCAATATCGGTTTCCCAGCTAGTGAAGTTGCCGCTCATGCGACAGCAACAGATACACTTATCATGGAGCTTTCTTCCTTTCAGCTGATGGGAATCGAGCAGTTTCACCCTAAAATTGCAGTGATCACCAACTTTTTTGAGAGCCACCTTGATTATCACGGGACCTTCGAAGACTATGTGTCAGCCAAGTGGCGTATTCAAGACAATATGACATCGGCAGATTATCTGGTGATCAATCATGATCAGGCGATGGCAAGAGAACTAGCTCAGCAGACAAGTGCGACAGTTGTTCCCATCTCGACGACTGGACTTGTTGATGGGGCTTATCTTTTAGATGGTCAGCTCTATTTCCGAGGAGAGGCCATCATGCCGGCTCATCTTATCGGCGTTCCTGGTAGCCACAACGTTGAAAATGCACTAGCAACGATTGCTGTTGCTAAACTCTCTGGGATTGAGAATCAAGCCATTATCGCTTCCCTGAGTCAGTTTGGTGGCGTTAAGCACCGGTTGCAAAAGGCAGCAACGATTGCTGGCGTGACCTTTTATAATGATAGCAAGTCAACCAACACTTTAGCCACTCAGAAAGCCCTGTCTGGCTTTGATAATCACCAGTTGTTGTTGATTGCTGGTGGGCTTGATCGTGGCAACGATTTTGATGATCTTCTGCCTCATGTAGAAGGTCTAAAAGGCATGATTGTGTTAGGCGAAACAGCACCTAAGCTGATTGCCCTCTGTGAGAAAGCTGGGATTAACTATCAAGAGGCCAAAGATGTCAAGGAAGCTGTTCACCTTGCGTTTGCCAAGGCTCAAGCAGGAGATGTGATTTTACTTAGCCCAGCCAATGCCAGCTGGGATATGTACAAAAACTTTGAAGTCAGAGGTGATGAGTTTCTTGCTGCCGTTGACCAACTACAAGGAGATTATCATGGCTAAGTCAATTGTTTTAACAGGTGGTGGCACGGTTGGTCATGTGACCCTCAACCTGATTTTAATCCCGAAACTTCTCCACGATGGTTGGGAGGTTCACTACATTGGGGATAAAAAAGGTGTTGAGTACCAGCAAATCCAGCAATCAGGGTATGCAGTGACTTTTCATGGCATCATGACAGGCAAGTTGCGTCGGTACTTTAGCCTGCAAAATGTTCTGGACCTTTTCAAGGTTGCCTTTGGGATTCTACAATCCTTAGTGATTATCGCTGGTCTTCGCCCCAAAGCTCTCTTTTCAAAGGGAGGATTTGTGTCTGTTCCGCCTGTGATTGCTTGCCGAGTGCTGGGGGTTCCTGTTTTTATCCACGAGTCAGACTTGACCATGGGGTTAGCTAACAGGATTGCCAGCAAATTTGCGACCAAGATGTATACGACTTTTGCCCCAACATTAAAGAGTGCCAAGGTTCAGCAAGTCGGTGCAGTGACCAAGGTTGGTCAATCAACGACTGGTTCTGCTACTGACTTGGGACCAATTCTTGAGCAATTTGACCCCAATCTCAAAACACTGCTTTTTGTCGGAGGGTCTGCTGGAGCCAAGGTCTTTAACGATTTTATCACAGCTCACCCAGAGCTTTGTCAACACTATAATATCATCAACATCACAGGCGATGACAAACTAAACCAGCTCTCGCGCAACTGTTATCGGTTAGCTTATGCCACCGACCTCTACCAGCCGTTACTAGAGCAGGCTGATGTGGTCATCACGCGCGGGGGAGCTAACACCTTGTTTGAATTATTGGCAATGGCAAAGCTACATGTGATTGTACCGCTTGGGAAACAAGCCAGCCGTGGGGATCAGTTGGAGAACGCAGCCTATTTTGTCAATAAGGGGTATGCTGAGCAACTGATGGAAGAAGACTTGACCCTTGAGCACTTGCTTGACAAGGTCAACCAACTCTTAAGGCATGCAGACAGTTACCGCTCTGCCATGTCCCAAAGCACTGACATCACCTCTGTTGACAGCTTTTATCACTTGCTCTTATCAGAGATAGGAGGGTTACGTGGCGACATTTAAGAAACGAGAATCGACAAAAAAGAAACCTCAGCCAGAGTTGACCGAGTGGCAGAAACGCAACTTAGAATTTCAACAGCGAAAAAAGCAGCGTCAGGCAGAAAAAGAACGTCTGGAAGCTGAAGCGCTACAAAAAAAAGAATCAGCGAGTTCCTCACTTGACGGTGAAGCTACTGAGACAGACAAAACTGTTGACAGCTCTGCTTCGTCAACTGCTGTAGAAACACCTGTATCGCCTGACTCGATAGTGGCTGAACCACCTAAGGTTAAGCGAGTGAGAAAAAAAGGGCTATCACAGAAATGGCCAAAAGCCTTGCCGATTATATTTACCGCTTTAATCGTCCTGTTGTTGGCTCTCTTTACCATCAGCCCCTTTAGCAAACAGAAAATAGTCACCGTGTCGGGACTTCAACATGCCGTTGAGCAAGAAATCATCAAAGCAACAGGGATCTCATCGGATGACTACATCACGCATACGTTTTTCAACTTAAAAAGCTATGAGAAAGCTCTTGTAAAAAAGAATCCTTGGGTAAAAAAAGCCAGCTTATCCTATCAATTTCCTAATAAATTTGCTATCGCTGTGGAAGAAAACACCATCGTTGCTTACAATGAAACTGCGGATGGTTTCCGACCGATTTTAGAAAATGGTGAGCAAGTCGCTCCGCTAGGTGATGGACAACTTCCCGAGGGTAGCCTACCTTTAAAGTTTGACAAACAAGAAGACACCGCTAGTTTTATCAAACAGTTTATCAGTCTGGATCCGAGCATTCGCCAGTCTGTTAAGCAGGTTGCCTTTGCAAATTCTGCGTCAACGCCAGACCTCCTCCTGCTCACGATGGCAGAAGGGCACACAGTTCGTATTCCCCTATCGGAAATCAGCCTAAAGCTCCCTTACTATAAGACCATCAAGGACAAGCTGACCTATCCACAAATTATTGATATGGAGGTTGGCATTTACACGACAACGCCTGAACTGGAGGCTTCAGCTGCTGAAACCAAAGCCAGTAAAGAACAAGAGTCCAGAGAACTTGCAGCTCTTAACAGCAGCTCAAGTGACACTAAGCCATCAACGCGTACAGAAACGGGCAGTACGTCATCAACGGAGACCAACTAAAGCCACGTCTTAAAGTCAGGTTTAAGCAGAGAACTAAAAAAGCTAGGACAGCCTTCCGTGATTGCGATGCAATCGTAGAGGGTTGTCCCAGTTCCTGTTATTAGAATGCTGGTTGAGCATGGCCTGCTAGCTTGTCTTTGATGAATAATTTAATCTCATCGCTAGTCAGTGCTTTTTGAACAGCCTTGACGGCATCGCTGTCTTTGTTGTCTTCACGAGCGACAAGAGACACGGCAAAGGTGTTGTCTGATTCCTCTTCTAAAATCAAGCCATTATCTGTTGGGTTAAGACCCAGTTTGGCGATATAAGTTGGGTAGTTAAAGACCATGTCTTTTTCTTGGTAGGCTTCATTCAGATTAAGTAGACCAATTGGGCTGAAGGTCAGATTTTTAGGGTTTTCTGTAATGTTATCAACCGTTACAGTGTAGCTATCTGGCTGATCAAGGGTGATGATGTTGTGTGTAGCCAAAAGACGCAAGGCGCGTGCCATATTGGTCGGGTCGCTTGGGATAGCCACGTCTGCTCCTTCAGGTAAGTTTTCGATGTTATCAAAATCTTTAGCATAGAAGGACACGTTAGCGTTATAAATAGGCTGAATTTGAACGAGGTTTGCCCCATTACCGCTATTATACATTTCCATGAAAGGCTTGTGCTGGAAGAAATTGGCATCAACTTCTTTATTGTGCAAGGCAACGTTCGCTTGAACATTGTCAGAAACTCTGACGATTTCAAGCGTGTATCCAGCTTCTGCCAAGTCATCTGTAATCATCTCTAGCATGTCTGTCATAGGAGAGGTGTGAGAAGCTACTTTAACGATCACTGGTTCAGCAGTTGATGTCGAGCTGCTGGTCGTTTCTTTAGCAGCCTTTTGACCAGAGCAGGCGGCCAATGCAAAAGCAGAGAAGAGGGTTAAGCTGGAAAGCAATAGTTTTTTCATGAGAAAACTCCTTATTTTGTGATTAGTTTGGCGATGAGATAGCCAATATTTTGAATAACGAAGACATAGACCACAAAGATGATGACAATGAGGTACATGAGGGGGTAGTTGTACTCCTGATAGCCGTAGCGATAAGCGTATTCTCCGAGCCCTCCAGCCCCGATAACGCCCATGACTGTTGAATAAGAGAGGGCAGAAATGGCTGTTGAGGTGAACGATAAGACCAAATCTTGCTTGCTGGCAGGCAAGAGAAAGTAGCGAATCATCTGACTTGGTGTTGCTCCCATACTGATGCTACGGTCGATGATCCCTTTGGGGACATTAAGCAAGGCCTGCTCGACAAAACGAGCATAGAGGCTGACGGATACCAGAGTCAAGGGCAAGGTCGCCGCCAAATTGCCAAAAGAAGTCTGGAAAAGAAACCGACTAACAGGGATTAAAATAAAGATAAAGATGAGGTAAGGGATACTGCGCAGCGTATTTAACAAAATACTGAGTATCTGATAGAGCAGGGGCTGCTTTAAGAGAACAGGCGTATCCAAAGCGTAGAGAAGAATACCTAGTGGGAGGGCGATGACCAAGCAAAACACCAAGGACAGCCCCACCATAAAGTTGGTCTCCCAAAAAGCGTCGATAATGCCTGGGATATGGCTGGTCAAGTCACTTAACATGGGTCAAGAACTCCTTTACGTGAGTGAGGTAGTGCTTATTGGGGTCGTCTGTCGCGTGCTTAACCGGTCGAACGGTGTCAACAAGTCGCCCCTTGTCAAGAATCATCACCTCATCACAAAATTGTTTCAAGAGGCTTAAATTGTGTGAAATCATCACAATGGCAATGTCACTGGTTTCTCTTAGTTTTTTGAGGAGGTCAAAAATCTCCTGTTCACTATTAGCATCAAGGGCAGAGCTGATTTCATCGCAAAGCAATACCTGAGGTTCTTGCAAGATTGCCATGGCAATGGCAACTTTTTGCTTTTGTCCACCAGAGAGGTCACGGCAGGGCACGTTTTTGAGATGGCTAAGGGCCATAAAGGCAAGCGTGTCATCAATGGTTTGCCGATTCGGTTTCTTTTTTGCTAAGAGGTAAACAAGTTTGAGGTGATAGAGCACCGTTTCGCCTTCCAAAAGGTTTCCCTGTTGGAAAATATAGGCGACGGACTTTCGCATGTCTCGTATTTGCTCGGGAGATAGTGTCTCAAGCTCTTGTCCATGGTAGAAAATCTGACCATAGTCAGGCTCAACCAAGCCGTTCATCATCTTGAGAATGGTTGATTTGCCTGTTCCGTTTTGCCCAATCAGCCCTAGACGATCTCCCTTTTTAACAGAAAATGTCAGATGTTCCAACTTAAAATTTGCTTGGGGATAAGATTTTCCCACATCTTTTAGTTGAATAATCATGTCTCACCTCCTCCACAGACCACTATAGCATAGTTCATTTTCCAGAGCAAGTTCAAGCAATCGATTCTTTTATATAATAACTGAAAACGTGTACCAGTACAGATATATCGTGCCAGCGACGTAGAGATAATGAAAAGATAGGGAGGATGACAGTCGGTAATCCGTTAGAACTTGAGAAGTTGTTAGCCGACTAACCCTGAGCCTCGGCTAATTAACGACCATAAACTGAAAAGACCAGGACAGTTGTCCCAGCCTTGTCATGATTGATTTGACAGGTCGTTGGCTATTGCCAAGAAGAATTAGACTATTCTTAGCTTGCTCACTTATTTTTAGTTGAAGGTGTAGTCTTTGATAATATCAATTTTTTCGATAAGAATAGGTTCAACAGGTTTGTCCTGATCATCGGTTTTTGTTGATGCGATGTCATCAACAACTGCCATTCCATCGATGACTTGACCAAAGACCGTGTAGCCGCCATCTAGGCTCGGATTTCCTCCTTGAGCGTAGGCGTTATAAATTTTTTCAGGATAGTAAAGAGGATGGAGCTGGCTGGTTTGGTCAGCCTTATTCTGGTTGATGAAAAATTGACTGCCGTTCGTGTTTGGACCGGCATTGGCCATCGCAAGAGCACCGCGGATATTGTAGAGCAAGTCGGAGGACTCGTTAGCAAAACCAGTTCCATCGTCGATGGCCTTATCCTTACCAGCCCAAATGGATTGTCCACCGCGCCCAGTACCCTCAGGATCTCCGCCCTGAATCATAAAGCCATCAATCACACGGTGGAAGCTCACGCCATTATAGTAGCCGTTCTTCGCATGAGTGAGAAAATTTTCGACCGCTAGCGGAGCCAACTCAGGGAAGAGTTTGATGGTGATGTCACCCTTGTTGGTGGTCAATTTGACAGCTGCTTCATTGTCAGCAATCTCAGTTGACAGCTGCGGGAAATCTTTCTTGTTGAGTTCCGTCAAGCGCTCTTTTAGAGCCGTTTGCAATTCGCTTGATGACAAAGTTTCTGATGTGTTTGTTGATCTGGTTTGACAGGCAGTTAGTAGCGCCATAGACACAACCGTCAGCGCAAGAAATTTTTTCATGAGTCCTCCAAAGGCTATTATTCCCTTTATTTTACCATAATTTCTCAAAAAAGACTTAAAGTAAAAAATTCTGATATAATAGTAGCATGACAGCAAAACGAAGTAAAAAAACAACCAAATCCCCTGCTAATAGCAAACGTCGGCTAAATCAAACCGAACTCGCTAAACGTCAGCGGACCAAACGCCTGATTTGGCGAAGCCTTATTGTTCTGATAATCCTTATCGGTCTGATCCGCTTAGGGATTTTTGGTGTGACGGTTTACAACATTTTTCGGTTTGCCTTTGGGTCATTGACTTATCTGGTGCTTATCGGCGTCTTACTCCAAATGCTACTGAACAAATGGCTGGCTCGCTATGATGGCGTGACTATTGGGTTTTGGACAGTGGTGGCTGGCTTACTCCTCAACTGGCATGCTTACCTTTTTACCCAGCCTCAACTCAAGCAAGCAGAGGTTTTCAGCGCTACTATCCAGCTCGTCTTTCAGGATTTATCCACCTTTAAGGTAGAACAATTTTTAGGTGGAGGTATGCTAGGGGCAGTTCTCTATAAACCCATCAGTTTTCTTTTTTCAAATATTGGGTCATTTTTTATCGGTGGTCTCATCATACTCCTGGGTCTCTTCTTGATGACCCCTTGGGATATTTACGAGGTCATTGATTTTGTCAAAAATAGCTGGGCGGCATATCAAGTCCGATCAGAACAACGTCGCCAAGCACAATTCCTCAAAAAAGAGGAACGCCGTCTCCAGCAAGAAGCTGCCATGGCACAAGCAAGTCAGGAAGAAAATGAGCAGGATCTGGATGACCAGGCACCTGATACCCAACTGACACGTGATGAAAGAGATGTTGACATCTACTTGCCATCAGACTCAGAGGAAGAGGATGTGTACGATTTGGACGAGGACTGGTTTGCACAAGAGCAGTCAGTTGATCCAGCGCCAGCATTGCCTGAACTACCAAAGACAAGCCCCTCGCTCAAGCAGAGCTTGCTCTATAAACTGCCCAGCATAGACCTTTTTGCTCCAGACAAACCAAAGAACCAATCCAAGGAAAAGAAAATTGTCCGAGAGAACATCGCTGTTTTGGAACAAACCTTTGCTAGCTTTGGCATCAAAGTCACAGTAGAGCGGGCGGAAATCGGTCCATCAGTGACCAAGTACGAGGTCAAACCAGCTGTTGGCGTTCGGGTCAACCGGATTGCTAACTTGGCTGATGACTTAGCTCTCGCCCTTGCAGCCAAAGATGTTCGGATTGAAGCGCCGATTCCAGGAAAATCGGTCGTCGGTATCGAAGTCCCCAATTCTCAAATTGCAACGGTATCTTTCCGTGAACTTTGGGAGCAATCTAAAACCAACCCAGACAACCTGCTCGAAGTCCCGCTTGGTAAGGCGGTCAATGGCACCAGTCGTTCGTTTGATTTGGCACGGATGCCCCACATTTTGGTGGCAGGTTCAACAGGTTCAGGGAAATCTGTAGCAGTCAACGGCATCATCTCCAGTATCCTGATGAAAGCCCGACCGGATCAGGTCAAATTCATGATGATTGATCCTAAAATGGTGGAGCTATCTGTTTACAACGATATTCCCCACCTCCTCATCCCAGTTGTGACCAATCCTCGTAAGGCCAGTCGTGCCCTGCAAAAGGTGGTTGATGAGATGGAGAATCGCTACGAGCTTTTCAGTCAAGTCGGTGTCCGCAACATCGCTGGCTACAATGCCAAGGTGGAAGAGTGGAACAAAACAGCGGATGACAAACATATTCCCTTGCCACTTCTGGTCGTTATCGTGGACGAGCTGGCTGACCTGATGATGGTCGCCAGCAAGGAAGTCGAGGATGCCATTATCCGACTTGGGCAAAAGGCCAGGGCAGCTGGGATTCACATGATTTTAGCCACCCAACGTCCGTCTGTTGATGTCATCAGCGGTCTGATTAAGGCGAACGTCCCTAGTCGTATTGCCTTTGCTGTCTCCAGCGGTACGGACAGCCGTACCATACTGGATACCAATGGTGCAGAGAAACTCCTTGGTCGTGGGGACATGCTCTTCAAACCGATTGACGAGAACCATCCTGTTCGTCTCCAAGGCTCCTTTATCTCCGATGATGATGTCGAGCGCATTGTCAGCTTTATCAAGGCACAGGCCGATGCCGAGTACGACGACAACTTTGACCCAGGTGAGGTCGCAGATGGTGACGACCTTTCGGGCAATAGCGGAGCTGCTCAGGGCGATCCCCTCTTTGAAGAGGCCAAGAGCCTCATTATCGAGACCCAGAAGGCTTCTGCCTCCATGCTTCAGCGTCGCCTGTCTATCGGTTTCAATCGAGCCACAGACCTCATGGATGAATTGGAAAAAGCAGGCATTATCGGTCCAGCAGAAGGAACAAAACCACGAAAAGTCCTGCAACAATAGCAAAAATCGCTCAAATTAAACAAAAAGCTTGACCATAAGAGGATTTTTAGATATGATATAGGGTGTTGGGGTATCTTGCCCACAAAATATTTGGAGGATTTAGCACAATGGCTAACAAACAAGATTTGATCGCAAAAGTTGCAGAAGCAACTTCATTGACAAAGAAAGACTCAGCAGCAGCAGTTGATGCAGTATTTGCAGCAGTGACTGACTATCTTGCCGCTGGTGAAAAATTGCAATTGATCGGTTTTGGTAACTTTGAAGTTCGTGAGCGTGCTGCCCGTACAGGTCGCAACCCTCAAACTGGTAAAGAAATTACTATCGCAGCTTCTAAAGTACCTGCTTTCAAAGCTGGTAAAGCTCTTAAAGACGCTGTTAACAAATAAGCAGTATCTTAAACAGCCCTTATCCACTAAGGATAAGGCTGTTTTTTTGCTGTTAACCAGCATTTTTAGTTGATTTATCACATTTTTTGATATAATAGCTCTATGAGAGAAAAGATTTTTCGTGATTCTGTTCATAATGATATCGTTATCACTGAGCGGGTCATCTATGAGTTGATCAATACAAAGGAATTTCAACGTTTACGTCGCATCAAACAGTTGGGGACAACAGGCTATACCTTTCACGGAGGTGAACATAGCCGTTTTTCCCATTGTTTAGGGGTCTATGACATTACACGTCGTATAGTGCAACGATTTAACACGACGTACCCTCATATCTGGAAGAGCGAGGACAGCCTTCTTGCCATGACCGCAGCCCTGCTCCACGATATTGGGCATGGGGCTTATTCTCACACCTTTGAGCGCTTGTTTGATACGGACCATGAGCAGGTTACTCGGCAAATCATTACCAGTCCTGAAACAGACATTCACCAGGTGCTTTGTAAAGTGTCTCTTGATTTTCCAGAAAAAGTCGCTTCAGTTATCGGTCATACCTACCCTAATAAACAGGTTGAGGAATTGATTTCGAGCCAGATTGATGCTGATCGCATGGATTATTTGCTGAGAGATTCCTACTTCACAGGTGTTAGCTATGGGCAGTTTGATCTGACTCGCATCCTTAGTATTATTCAGCCCTTGAAAAACGGCATCGCTTTTGCTCATAGTGGTCTTCATGCGGTGGAAGATTACCTGATCAGGCGCTATCAGATGTACATGCAGGTCTATTTTCACCCTGCCAGCCGTGCGATGGAAGTTCTCCTTCAAAATTTATTTAAGCGAGCCAAGGTACTCTACCCTGAACATAAAGACTATTTTCGGATGACCTCACCCAATCTCATTCCATTCTTTGAGAGACGGTACGACCTTAACGATTACCTCCGCTTGGATGATGGGGTGATGAATGCTTATTTTCAACTGTGGATGACGAGCTCTGATAAGATATTAGCCGATTTGGCCAGCCGATTCATCAATCGCAAGGTCTTTAAGTCCGTTACTTTTGATGAAGAACACAAAGATCGTTTAGATGACTTACGAGAATGCCTTACTGCTGTTGGCTTTGATGCTGACTATTACAGTGCTGTGCACTACAACTTTGATTTGCCTTACGACATCTACCGTCCGACTGCCAAAAAACCTCGGACTGAGATTAGCATTATTGAGAAAAATGGGGCAATAGCAGAGCTGTCGACCTTGTCACCCTTGGTGTCTAGCTTAACGGGCTCAACACACGGCGATCGCCGATTCTATTTTCCAAAAGAGATGCTCAACACAGGTGATTTATTTAACCTTGATAAACAAGCCTTTCAACAGCAAATAAAAAACGGTCATTTCAATCCCAAAGACCGTTGACCACTGAGACTTTTGTGGTATAATGGAAAAGATGGTTATATTTTAATGTTCGCGGTAAACGCCTTACTCTAATCACTTTTTTGGTGCTGAGGCTTTAGCGCAACCCAACCGTTAACTGAATATTTTCCTTATTACTACAAAATCCTAGAAAGAGCCAAAAGTCATCTCATGAAAAAAACGTCCTTGTCTGAAATTTTTTATTTCATTTTAAGCCTCGTCCTCATCGGTTTATTTGTCTTGATTTACCTTTTCCATCATCAAAAGCAAGCACAGACAGCATCCAGCCGTCCAAAAACAGTGCAAACTTCCAAAGCAGCATCTAAAAAAGTTCCTAAAACAGATGCAGCCTTGGATGAATGGATAAAGCGCCTTGAAGCGCTCGAAAAAACGCCTAAGGCTGATCTGCTTGAGAAGTTGAAGGAGGATTATCGAACTCTGGAAGATAGCGAGAAGAAGACCGCCTTGGCTCAACGGTTAACAGAGCTAGAAGCTGAGATTACTCGTATTTCTGAGGCTGAAGAAGCAGTTGTTTTAGCTGAAACTTACGGTTATCAGTCTTACATTGCGGAAGCTCGCGCTCTGGTTGGTACGATAAAAACAGTAAGCAAGAAGGAAGAATTACAAGCAAGACTAAATGTTTTGTATGTTCCTCCGGTTCAGTCGGAGACGACAGTTGAAACGGTAGCTGAAACGCTTACCCCTACCGTCCCAGTTCAGCCAGAACCAAGAACTGAGGCGGTCATTGTTCCCACTCAGCCAGTGGCACCGGCGGTTGAATCACCAACCAGTTCAGTTCAATCCACTGGGTCTCAAAGCAATGAAACGGCGACTTCAGAATAAGAGATAAGACTTTTGCTTAACAAGTGATTGCTGGGTGAGGTCTTTCTCGCCACAGTAAAAAACACTCCATGTTGCTAGTTTACTAGATGCAACAGGAGTGTTTTTTTAGCCTTGTTTTAAGGGGTAACTGTTAAGTTTTTTATTGTCAGGTAAACTAAATCTCGTATCCCAACAAAATGCCGCCTTCTTCTGCATAAAAACTGCAGAGACCGCTGGTTGGAATAGACTGAATGGTCGCGTTAGGGAACTTTGCTGTTAGCCCTTCTGTGATTTGTTCACAAATTTTGTCGTTGTTACGGTGGGAAATCATAACCCTGCCACCTTTGTAGCCAGCTTTAACCATTTCCTCAATGACTGCCGTAACAGCTTTCTTTTGCCCGCGAGCTTTTTGGAGCAATTCCAAGGTCCCTTCGTCGCTGGCTTGACCGACCATGCGGATATTGAGCAAACCGACGACTGTTCCAACGAGCTTGCTCAAGCGCCCGTTTTTAACGAGATTATCAACTTTAGCAAGAGCAAAAGCCAGTTTGGTGCTGCGGTGATAGGTTTTTAGTTCAGCTACAACGTCTTCAAAACCAAGACCGCTTGCAATCAAGTCGTTTAGCTTTAGGGCTAGCAGATCTTGCTCACCACCAGCTGATAAGGAATCAAAAATGTGAACCTGCGCCTCTGGGTGCTCTTCAAGGTACATCTCCGAACCTAGGCGAGCACTGTTATTGCTTCCAGACAAGGTTCCTGTGATAGTAATAATGATGGCTTTGCTGGCCCCCTCAAGCGCTTGACGGTAAGCCTCAGGGCTAGGGCAGGCCGATTTTGAAGCGGTTGGCGTTGCGTACATCAAGTCCATCATCTGGTCAATATCAAGACCTGCATCGTCCACAAAAATTTGCTCCCCTACCTGAATGGTCAGTGGGACATTGACAAATTGTACTCCTGCCGCTAAATTTGGTAATTCTCTAAAGTTACATCCTGAATCAACAATAATTTTCCAGGTCATCACTTTTCCTCCAACTGTTCATAACTTGACAAATGTTGTTGTCTTTACTACAATTATACCATAAGAGAGAGCGGTTTTCTGGCTGAGAAAATCGGCTGTCACACAAAGAAAGAGACTGTCATGCCTGAAAAAATTCTATCCCAAAATTCCTTGAATAATCTCAAGCAAGCAAATTTAGAGGCCAAGCAAGTCACCAGAGAAGCACTGGAGACGGCTTTGTTGTGCTTATTGGAGAAAAAACCGATTGCACAAATCACCGTCTCAGAGCTCGTTGTTAGGGCGGGTGTGTCGCGCAATGCTTTCTACCGCCATTACAAGAATAAAGAAGAGATTTTTTCAAAGCTGCTTTCCAGAACACTGCATGGGATTTTTCGGGGGCTGAGTCAGTTTGATCTTAAAACACAGGTTGTTCAAGCCTGGTCCTATCTACTCAATGAAGCCAAGAGCCATGTCCAGATTTTTCGTTTAGCCTTCCAGCAGCAGTTTCAACAGTTGCTGACTAGTGCAGTTGCCAAACGCTTCAGAGCCTACCAACGCCTCTGTCGGAAAAAGTGTTCCAGTTACACCACATCATTTTTCAGCAATGCCATTATCGCGATGCTGGGCAAATGGATTGCTGATGGCATGGTTGTTTCAGTTGAAGAAATGGCTAATATGGGACTACCTCTTTTGCCACAATAAGAAAAAATCAGCTCTTTGGCTGATTTTTTCTTAGATTGATTGATAAAGTCGACGAAGTAGGAAACCTCCTGCCAAAGCATGAATAAAATACCCCACCTTAATATAACTGAAACTGTAATAGCGAAAGAGTGCCAAGTAGTCTAATGGCGTGACATTAAGCAAGTCACCAAATGTAACGACCCAAAGCAAGAGAATAACAAAGACAATCGAGGCGACTAGAAGCAGAAAGCGCCGTTTCAGGTAATCAGCTAAGCCCAAAAGTACAAGGAAAGCCAGAAAGACATACCAATAGCGCAGGGCTATCTCCCAGCCAGCAAAAACTCTGTCGCGTTCTTCCTCGCTGAAAGGACCACCTAACGTCAGAAAGTCATAAACCTGCAACCAAGGGAGAAGAAAGCTCAGTAGGTAACAGAGGAGAGGGAAATGAGGCTTTGTCATCATCTTTTCCTTTCTGAATAAACGGCAAAAAATGACTCTAACCACAGAATAAAGTTGTCCATCGGAACTACCTCCTACGACTTGTTGTATTCGCTTTCATTTTATCAGATTTTCTTTTTTTGTCAAGCAAAAGCGATAAACGTTTATCAGGTTTATCGCCCTCTCCAATCAGTGATTTAATAACCTTTTTTTAGTGCCCAGCGGTCAATGGCTTGGGCCACACCAGCCTCATCGTTTGTTCCAGTCACATATTTTGCCAGCGCCTTAACATGGTCTGGGCTATTGCCCATGGCGACACTGTAGCCGGCATAACTAAGCATTTCGAGGTCATTGTTGGCATCGCCTAAGGCCATAACTTCTTCGGGAGCATAGCCGAGCTTGTCAGCTAGTTTGGCTAGGGCGGTTGCCTTGGTTGCTCCTTTAGGCATGGTTTCAAAGATATAGTGTTGGCTACGAACGGTGCTAAATCGTTCTGACAAGACAGCTTCGTAAGTTTCTTGGAAAGGATCTAAATCAGCTGCCTCACCAACAATCATAGCTTCAAAGTAGGTCACATCCTTGCTCAGCAATTCCTCCAAACTAACACAAACTGGCTCTGTAAACACCAAGCCAGCGTCCCAAGTGATAATCGGTAGCGGTTCCTGTGCCACGACATAATAGTGGTCGGTATCAAATGCGGTCAACTGAACCCCAGGAATATCTTCCTGGAGATGATAGAGGTAGGTCAGTTCCTCAGGAGTTAAATGAAAGTCATCAACCAGTTCCCAGTCTTGTCGTTTATGGGTGGAACAGCCGTTGTTGACAATGACGTAGTCGTCTGGAGAAACGTCAAGCTGCTCAAAGAAAGGCTTGACCCCCACCAAGGGGCGTCCTGTACAGATGACGACCTTGATGCCAGCCTCAGTCGCTTCTTTTAGTGCTCGGATATTTTCTTGTGGCAGTTGCTTTTGGCTATCGAGCAAGGTGCCATCCATATCAATAGCAATCAGTTTAACAGTCATATCAATCTCCTTTATACGATATCCTCATTTGAGGGGGTGTCAACGTAGTAAGACGAGCTGTCGGCTTGCCATTTGGATTTTGGAAGATGCCAGCCTCGTTTATAACCAAGCATCCGTAAGGTCACAATTAACACCGCTAAAAGGTAGTAACCGAAGTCGTTGTTAACCACTCTGAAATGAATCAAGATAGCAGCTAAAATTGACCAGCCAGCATAGACCTCAGTTTGCAATACGGCTGGTTTACGTCCAGCTAACATATCGCGGATAATACCGCCTCCTGCTCCTGTTAAAACAGCCGCCACGATAACTGCACTCAATGACCACCCTTGATTTTGGGCATGCAAGGCGCCTTTTATCGAAAACGCTGCTAGACCAATCGCATCTGCAACTACATCTGCCCGCTTCCAATGCTTGTCGACCAGATGAGGCAGGAAAAAAAGAAGCAGGATCACGATCATGGCAATGTGAAATTCGACCTCTTGCCCCCAGAGCGTAGACACTGGCAAACCAATGAGCAAGTTTCTGACAGCACCTCCCCCAAAAGCGGTGACAAATCCGAGAATAAACACGCCAAGAATATCAAATTCTTCTTCCATGGCCACGATAGCCCCTGAGATGGCAAAAGCTACCGTCCCGATAATGTTTAAGATGCCCCAAACGTCCATAGACTCTCCTTGTCTTCGTTTTCTCTAGTTTACCATGAAACTACTGAAAACGCTACATTGAAATCAGTTTTTTCAAAACGATTACCACATAACTTAAAAGCCGTCCCTGCATTTCAGACAAGCTAACAGAGAGACGGCTTTTAAAATCAACAAAACGACTTAGTCAATCCTAAACTTAGTGCCTTTTAAGGCACGATTGAGGGTCATTTTCCAGGCTGTTCCTGTAACGGTAATTTGCTTATCCTCCAAATTAACATGAACAGCATCGACAGTTTTCAACGCCAGCAGTTTTTCGGTGACGGTATTGACACAGCCTTGGCATTTGAGACCTGAGATAGAATATGTTTTTTCCATAATTTGCTCCTTGTGTCTGTATTAGCAGACTCTCTTTTGAATGATTAATGTTAACGGTTTAGGTAAGGTTGTGCCTTAGCTAGCTTGTCGCCTGAGCCGTAGTGTATTTGTCAGAACAGATACCGAGCTCAAGCTCATGGCAAGGCCTGCTAGCATTGGATCAAGAAGCGGTCCACCAAAGAAGTGGAGCACGCCCATCGCTACTGGAATGGCTAAAATATTATAAATAAAGGCTAGAAAGAGATTTTGTTTGATGGCTCGCAGGGTCAAACGACTGATGGCAAAGACTTTGAGCAAGGCCGTTAAATCAGCGGTCATCAGGACGATATCTGCTGCTTCAATGGCAATATCTGCCCCAGCTCCGATGGCGATGCCGACATCGGCTAGGGTTAAAGCAGGGGCATCATTGATTCCATCGCCCACCATAGCAACCCGTCGCCCTTTTGCTTGTAAACTGGCTACAACACTGGCTTTATCCTGAGGTAGTACCTGACTAATGACATCCGTTATGCCTAGTTTTTTGGCAATAGCTGACGCTGTTTTCTCGTGGTCACCGGTCAGCATGACAACAGCGTAGCCTGCGGATTGGAGTTGCTTGACGGTGGATAAGGCTTCTGAACGGATGGGATCTGCGACTGTTAGTAATCCCCACAAGATTCCGTCAACTGCTAGAAAAATCGGTGTTTGCCCTGCTTCAGTTGCCTGCGATAGGTCATTGAGGGCTGCTGTTATCGCGACCCCTCTTTCTGTCATCAATCGTTCATTTCCCAACAATATCTCCTGCTCTGCGATTTTACCAGATAACCCATAGCCTGATAGGGTCTCTAACTCATCTACTGGTAATAGGTCAAGCCCCTGAGTCTCTGCTTCAGCAAGTACCGCCTGGCTCAAGGGGTGCTGGGAGAGTCTTTCCAAAGATGCAGCCAGTTGTAAGATTTCTTCCTGAGTCTTATGATAGGCCCTAGTCGCCATGAGGTGAGGGTTGCCGAGGGTCAGAGTTCCTGTCTTGTCGAACACAATCGTGTCAACCTGATGGGCTAGTTCCAGCATGTCCCCTCGTTTGTAGAGGACACCCTGCTCTGCTGCCAGTCCTGTGCCTACCATGATAGCGGTTGGGGTGGCCAATCCTAGAGCACAAGGACAGGCGATGACCAGAACCGCAAGGGCAGTTGTTAGGGCAAAAGCAAAAGATTGGCCCATCACAACCCACCAAAAGAAACCAGTCAGCACGGCAAGGAGCATCACCACTGGAACAAAGATACGTGACACTTGGTCAGCCAGTTTAGCGATGGGAGGCTTGCTGCTTTGCGCTTCCTCTACTAAGGTAATAATTTGTGCGAGGAGGGTCTCAGAACCGATTTTTTCTGCTCGGTAGCGTAGACTGCCTTGTCCATTGACACTACCTGCATAAACAGGAGAACCGATTGTCTTTTCAACAGGCAAGGATTCGCCGGTTAGCAGGCTTTCATCAATACTTGATTGTCCCCAGATGACTTGACCGTCGACGGCTACTTTTTCCCCAGCGGCTAATTCAAGTTCGTCCCCGATAACAATCTCCTCAATAGGAAGCCGATAAGCCTTACCGTTGCGAATGACTGTTGCTTCCTTAGCAGATAACCGAAGAAGCTTTTTCAAGGCTTGGGAGGTTCGTCCTTTGGACAAGGTTTCAAGGTATTTGCCAAAGGTCATCAAGGTCAAAATAACCGCAACTGACTCAAAATAGAGGTGGTGCACATGGTGCACGTGCCCCAGCAAGACATGATAAGCGTTGTAAAAACTATAAATGAGCGCGGATAAGGTCGCCACCGCTACCAAGCTATCCATGTTAGGATGACCTGTCCTCAATGCCCTAAATCCTCGTTTAAAAAACAAGCGTGACACCCAGACAACAGGCAAGGTCAGGATGACATTGACCGCTAGATAAGCCAGAGGCGCCCGATCAGGTGCTACAGCAGCTGGAACAGGCAAACCAATCATGCTACCCATAGTCAGATAAAACAGTGGCAGAGTGAAGAGGCTAGACCAAAACAGACGCCGTTTTAATTCGCTTAACTCGATGTCTTCTCGCGCATCCTGAGAAAGACTGAGCTTGTCATCGTAAACCTGCCCTTGATAGCCAGCTTCAGCAATGGTCGCTAAAATCTTTTCTTCAGTTAAGCTGGTGTCTCGTGTGACCGTCAATTTTTCTGTAGCTAGATTGACTGTCGCTTCACTAACTCCCACTAGCTTAGAGACCGCCTCTTCGATGGTTCCAGCACAGGATGCGCAGGTCATGCCAGAAATTAAAAATGTTTGTTTAACCATGTTGTACCTCCTTTTCGCAAGTGCATTGACTAGGCAGGCAGTTACATGGGACGACGTCAACCACCTGCTCTTTTTTGGAGCATAGCAGAGCCTCAGCCGCTGCTATATCGCTTGCTGTCATGGGCAAGTCTGTTAAGATCGATAGGAGCAGAGGTAAATGCTTACGTTGGCAGATTTTGTCAAATGCTTGACGCACCTCCTCCTGATAGGTCGCCTCCTCTGCCAAAATGGGGGAATAGATATACTGGCGTCCGTGACGCTCCGTCTGTAGAGCTCCCTTATCCACCAAGCGTCCCAATAACGTCTTGATGGTTGAAGGGGACCAGTTGAATTTATCTTGCAGGCTAGTGATGATGGCTGAGCTAGGTAAAGCCCCCTGAGCCCAGACCACGCGCATGACCTGCCATTCAGATGCTGAAAGTGACATAAGGAACTCCTTTCGTTTACATTTGTAGATATATTTTAACATAAGCGAAAGACGCTGTCAAATAAAAATTTACAAATGTAGATATATCTATCGGTAAAAAATAAAAACAGACGAACCTGAGTTGGTCATCAGAATCGTCTGTTTTTATTTTTCAGCGAATTAGAAGTCTGCGACGTTGTGATAAACCTTTTGCACATCGTCATCGTTTTCCAGAGCATCAACTAATTTCTCAAAAGTCGCCAAATCCTCATCGGATAGAGTTACTTCGCTTTGAGGAATCATCTCAAGCTCAGTCACTTGAAATTCGCTAATACCTGCTGCACGAAGGGCCTCCAGCCCCTTATGAAGGTCAGTTGGAGCAGTGTAGACAGTAATCATACCATCCTCAGCTTCGACATCATCAACTTCCACATCAGCCTCTAACAGCGTCTCGAAGATGCTGTCTGCATCATCACCATTAAAGACGATGACCCCCTTCTTATCAAACATGAACGACACAGAGCCTGCCGCTCCCATGTTCCCGCCATTTTTACCGAAGGCTGTCCGAACATTAGCAGCCGTTCGATTCACATTGCTGGTCAAGGTATCCACGATAATCATTGATCCATTTGGACCAAAGCCTTCATAACGCCCTTCAACGAAGGTCTCATCAGTCTTACCTTTGGCCTTGTCAATCGCACGGTCGATGATGTGTTTAGGTACTTGGGCCTGCTTAGCTCGCTCGAGCACAAACCGAAGCGCTGCATTACTCTCTGGGTCTGGCTCTCCCTTTTTCGCGGCAACATAGATTTCAACTCCAAACTTGGCATAAACTTTTGAGTTAGCCCCGTCTTTGGCTGTCTTTTTAGCGACAATGTTCATCCACTTACGTCCCATGGTAAGTCTCCTTTTATCTTTTTTGGAAAATAGCAGAGCTGTCCATCAGCTGACTACTTTAATTGCTCTACCATTATAGCACACAATGCCCTCTTGGTAAAATGCTTTTGTAAACTCTTGACTAAAAAGTGATCATCTAAGCAAATACAAAAACCTACCCTGGAGTAAGTTTTTGCAATTATTTTACTGACCACTAGCACTGGAGCTGGCTTCTGGTTGTGCTTGGCTCACAGTTGGAAGAGTATCTGTTGTTGTCTCGGTGCTCGTTTGGGTCGATGTTGATGAGACGTCTGTCGATGAACTAGATGAGGAACTACTTGAGCTGTAGTTAAACCATTGTTGCTGTGGGTAGTAACCATCTCTGTAGAGGAAACCACCGCTACGGTAGATGCCGCTAGGCATTTCCCAATCAGCTCCCGAATAATCATCTAGGTAGGTCATCATGGCACGGTACACTCGTTGGGCAATTCGCAAATCATTGCCATAAAGAGGCGTTAACCTATTTTTGTAACCTGTCCAGACAGCCATTGAGTAACGTGGGGTATAGCCGACAAACATCTCATCGGGAGCCATCAAGCCAACGCTGTCAGGTGTGACACCATACTCACCTTCAATAATCGCATACTCTTCGTCAGTGTAGTTTGATGTCCCAGACTTACCTGCCTGAACGAGCCCTGGAATATAAGCCGTTGTCCCTGTTCCGCCTGTGTAGAGTACTGTTTTTAGCATGTCTGTCATCATGTAAGCCGTCACTTCTGACATCGCTCTCGTTTCTTCTGGGGTGTAGTCGACAACGCGACCATCACTAAATTCGATTTTATTGACATACTGGGGTTTGATGTAGGTGCCTCCGTTGGCAAAGGCAGCATAAGCTGCAGCCATGTTTTCGCTACTTGCGCCGTATTGCTCGTCAACGACAGAAGTATTACTTGAAATGGCATTTGAATAATACAGCTCAGGGTAGTTGATGCCGATTTGACTGAGGAAGGTTTTGGCACGCTCAAGTCCGACAGCTTCTAGGGTTCGAACCGCAGGCACATTTCGTGACATCTGGATAGCACGTTGAACAGGCATCCAGCCATAGTGCAATTTGTCCCAGTTGTTGAGCTCGGTTGTGGTACCTGGCCAATTATAAACAGAGTCGTTTAGCTGATGAGCAGTTGTATGGTAAATATCGTACTCAAAAGCTGGTGCGTAGTCCGTAATTGGTTTCATGGTTGACCCCCAATCACGGTCAGTCATGACCGCTTGGTTAGTACCAAACGATGTGTTCGGGTCTTGGAGGCGGCTACCTAACTGGGCGATGACCTTACCATTTGTGACATCCATAAGGGTTGAGGCAACTTGGAAGTCGTTGTCTGGGAAATAGACGTATTCGTCAGTATTGTAGATATCCCACAAGTGTTGTTGAATCGCCTGATCGACGTTAGTATGAACTTTTAACCCTGAAGTAAAAATATCACTGCCGGTCTTTTCGTGTACCTCCTCAATAACTTGTTTGAGGTAGTTATCGAGATATGGCGCATAGCTTGGTCGATCAGACAAGGGGAGTAACCCATCTGCTATAGGGGTTGCAACTGCTTGGTCGTATTCCTCCTGGGTGATGTGCTCGTAGCGAAGCATTTGTCCCAAAACGATGTTGCGACGTTCTTGTGCAGCTTCAGGGTTGACATAAGGGTTGTATTGGCTCGGTGCTTGGGGAATACCAGCCAATAAGGCAACCTGCGCGGTGGTCAAGTCTTTTAAGTCTTTGCCAAAATAAGCTTTGGAAGCCGTCAGCATTCCATAGTTACCGTTACCCATGAAAACCTTATTGACATAAAAGGTCAAAATCTCTTGTTTGGTGTACTGTTTTTCCATTTGAAGAGATAGCCAGATTTCCTGGATTTTACGTTTTATGGTCTGGTCAGAGCTTTCGGTTGAGAAATAAGCTAACTTAATCAACTGCTGATCGAGAGTTGACCCCCCTTGCAAACTATCGTTGTTAAGGTTATGCCAGATAGAGCCTAAAATACGGTAAACATCGACACCGCGATGTTTGAAGAAACGATGGTCTTCGATGGCAGTCACCGCATTGACCAAGTTTAAGGGGATATTATCCGCAGTAACACTTTCACGCTTTTCAGCACCCAAGTCAGCAATCAACTGCCCTTGGTTATCAAACACCAGACTGGAAGAAGTAACTTGCAAGTGTTCCTCGTCTAGTTTAGGTGCGGTACTGGCATAGTAAGCAAAGACTAGACTGCCCAGTATAGTACCTAGAATTGTCAATATCAGACCGATACCCGCGAGATATTTTAAAGATTTTACAACTGTCGGTTTAATAGTCATCACCGCCTAACAAATTTTTTTCTATAATGTCCAAGTAAGGAATTTGAGGAAAGGCACCTTGCTCTATGGGATAGCCGTGTTTTTTGATATAATCAAGAGGCATTGATTTTTGTCCCTTAACCTCTGTATAAAAGGCAATCAAACTCTTGGCAGGTAAGAGGAAGGTTTGCTGGCTTATTGAAAAATGAAGAAGGACAAAGCAGATGCCCTGCTGCTCGAGAACATGAGCCATGTGGTCAATCTGGTGTTGATGAAAGTTTTTGAGAGGAAAACTAGCCTTCTGCCTTGTTTCCTTGGCCTCAAAATCAATGTAGTACCCTCGATAGACACCAGAGTAGTCGGTTGTTGATGCATGCCTAAAATAAGCCTCCACAATCTTAGCTCGGCTACGGCGTGGGTAATCAACCTTGACAATCTGAACAGGCGTCGGTTTTTTATGAATAACAGCAAGACCTCTTGACAAATAATAGTCATTTGTGGCATTGATGGCTGTTTCAAAGGACATGCCTCGATTGGCAAAATCAGTAACCTGGGTCTCCGTTTTGTTACTAACGAGGCGCCGGTTGAGTTTATTTGGATAATTAACCATGAGCCTCCTCTTTCCTAAATTAGCTTTTGGACAATATAAAGCACTCTTATTATACCATAAAAATAAAAAGGAGAAAAATATATGACTGCATTTCTTGTTGTGGGCTACAAAACCATGGACCTAAACATTTTTTCGGACAAGGACCCTAAGGTCAACATCATCAAAAAAGCTATAAAAAAAGACCTGGTTCAGCTCTTTGAAGATGGTGTGAATTGGCTGATTTTTCAAGGAAATTTAGGGTTTGAAAGCTGGTGTTTAGAGGTGGCTTTAGAGCTGAAACAAGAGTACGATGTGCAGTTGGCTTGCATTTTTCCTTTTGCCGATCACGGGCAATCTTGGTCAGAGAGCAATCAGATGATTTTAGCTAAATTTCGGCAGCTAGATTATGTTAACCATAGCTTTGCTAGCTATAGTCAGCCGAGCCAGCTTAGTCAACACCAAGATTTCCTCCTTAACAACAGCCAAGGGGTCTATCTGTTTTACGATTCAGAACATGAAACCAAGCTCCGCTATTTTGTTAAAGCAGTAAAAGAACGAGCAGGCTATGACATCAAACAGCTCGATTTTGAGCGCTTAAATGAACTTGCCCAAGAGGAGTCCTAAAAAATCCAGTGTTTTCCCTTGCTTTTTATGGGTAAATCCTGTAACATAGAAATAAAGCTTTTAGCGATAAACAATAGTGTGGAGAGAGTAAATGGCAGCGATTATTTATAGTCCTAAGGACATTTTTGAGCAAGAGTTCAAAGTCACCATGCGGGGGTTTGATAAGGCCGAAGTTGATGAATTTTTAGACAATGTTATTAATGATTACGAGCTGTTTTTAGCTGAAATTGACAGTTTGAAGAAAGAAAATGCCCGCCTCAAGGCAAAATTAAAAGAGGTAATGGATCAACAAGAGGCTAATACTGCGCCTTACACACCACCATTAGTAACACCTGACTACCCTATGTACAGTGAACCTGAGACATTCACGCCAACTTCTGCCAGCAACTTTGATATTTTGAAACGCATCAGCCGTCTGGAAAGAGAAGTTTTCGGAAAACAAATCCAAGAATAGGCTCGTGCTGTGCAATTTTTGGATAATCGCGTAGCAGAGATTGCTATGAGGAAAGTCCATGCTAGCACTGGCTGTGATGCCAGTAGTGTTTGTGCTAGACGAACCAATAAGTCTAGGGACGCAGCTTGCTGCGTTACGGCGGTCAAACAGGCTAAGTCCTCTAGGATATGCTTCAGTAGACCTGAAAAGTGCCACAGTGACGGAGTTTTCATGGAAACGTGAAAAATGGAACGCGGTAAACCCCTCAAGCTAGCAACCCAAATTTTGGTCGGGGCATGGGATGGCTGGAAACGAACGGACCATCTCAACTGTTGCTCAGCAACAGGAGACAGATGATTATACAGAGGGAGAGTAACCTAGTTCTCCCTTGGACAAAACATGGCTTATAGAAAATTGCATAATAGGTAGGCTAGCGTTTGCTAGCTTTTGTTTTAGAAAGATGATGCTAATAATAGCAGGTAAATAAGTGTCTCACAGTTTTTTCCTGTTTAATCGTCATTCAGAAAGGAAAATCATGAAACAGAACTTTAATTTAGTGGCAACAGCAGCTGCTGGACTAGAGGCCGTAGTAGGGAAAGAAATCAAGGCTCTAGGACTAGATTGTCAAGTGGAAAATGGTAAGGTAAAATTTCAAGGAAGCGTTCGCGACATCGCTCTAACCAACCTGTGGTTGCGAGCTGCTGACCGCATCAAGATTATCGTCGGAGAATTTCCCGCCAAAACCTTTGAAGAGCTTTTTCAGGGCGTCTTTGCCTTAGACTGGGAAAATTACCTGCCCTTGGGCTGTGCCTTTCCTGTCAGCAAGGCTAAATGCGTTAAGAGCCAGCTACATAACGAACCCAGTGTTCAGGCCATCACTAAAAAAGCCATTGTCAAAAAACTGCAGAAACACTACCATCGCCCTGAGGGTGTTCCGCTGATGGAGAATGGTCCAGAATTCAAGATTGAAATTTCCCTCTTGAAAGACCGCGCAACAGTGATGATTGATACCACAGGTTCTAGCCTCTTCAAACGTGGCTATCGGACTGAAAAAGGAGGAGCTCCAATCAAGGAAAACATGGCAGCAGCTATCATGATGCTGACAAACTGGTTTCCTGACAAACCGCTCGTTGACATCACCTGTGGCTCGGGCACCTTTTGTATAGAGGCGGCGATGATTGGTTGCAACATTGCCCCAGGCTTTAACCGTGATTTTGCCTTCGAAGCCTGGCCTTGGGTTGATAAAACTATAGTGGCTGAGGTTCGGGCTGACGCCGATAGCAGAGCAAACTATGAGGCGCCGCTGGATATCTCAGGTTTCGATATTGACCAGCGTATGGTGGAGATTGCTAAGAAAAATGCCGCAGAAGCTGGTCTCGGTCATGTGATTACCTTCAAGCAGATGCGGTTGCAGGACTTCCGCACGGATAAAATCAATGGCGTAATCGTGTCAAACCCGCCTTATGGGGAGCGGTTGTTAGATGACAAAGCTATTCAGATTTTGTATAATGAAATGGGGCAAACCCTAGCACCACTCAAAACATGGAGTAAATTCATCCTAACCAGTGATGAACATTTTGAAAAAAGCTATGGCCAAACGGCTGACAAAAAGCGTAAACTGTACAACGGCACTCTCCGAGTAGATCTCTATCAGTTTTATGGTGAGCGTGTCAAAAGAGCAGATAATATCAGGAGGTCAAAAAACGATGTCTAAAGAAAATACCCCGAACCAACCTCTAAATGAACAAAATCTTGATTTTGAACAGGCAAGAGAGATGACTGTTGAAGAAGCCGTCCAAAAAGAAGCCGATTTGGCTGCTGGTGTGACAGCCGAGGACAGTGTCCTAGATAAGTACATCAAAAAAAATCGCGACAAAATTGGTGAGCAAAAATTTGCGAACAAGGATAACATGAAGAACTTGTCTGACATGGATACCTCGTCTCTTGATAATTTTATCGAAAAACAGCGTCAGGAACTGGAAACACAGGTGGGCTCTGAGGAAGTAGCCGCTTCAAAACAACCAGAAGGCTTTGATCAGATTATTGCGCCTGTGGCACCTGTGACTGACGATCTTAGTAAGGTTGCTGAGATTGAAACCTTTTACGGAGATGATTTTGCCACAGCCCCTAACCGACCAAAACGAAAAGGGTGGATTATCGGTAGCTTAGCTGCGCTTTTCCTGGGGATTATCGGTTTGGCTTATGGGCTTAACCAGTTCAATAAGCAGGCGACCACAAACATGTCGTCTAGCCAAACATCAACCAGCAAAAGTAGTTCTACAGCAACATCTTCTGCTAAGCCAGCAGATGTTAAGGCTTTTGACGACCTTTACAAAACATTTTTTGCCGATGAAGCTCTTACAAAACCTAAAAACAGCGAGTTTGACAATATCACTGCTTTAGAGGAAGCCTTGAAAACCTTGGAGGGAACGAGTGACTACGAGGCTGCCAAGGCAAAAGTTGACAGCTTGAAAAAAGCTATTACAGCGATTACCGCTGTGAACGAGCAGTTTGAAACGCCAGCTATTGTGGATGGTGATAAAGTTGAAGCTAAAGTAAAAGAAGGAGCAAGCTTTGACCACTTGACCGCATCCGTTTTAAACACAGGAAAAGCTAATCTTGATACGCTCTTGCAAGGCGTTATCACTGAAGCAAAAGGCTTGGCAAACTCTGGCACAGCTCCGAGCACCACTGCCCAACAAGACAAGTCAACAGCTCCTGACACAGCAACTCCAGATGTTAGTGATGCAAAAGCAGGCAAGTCGAGCGAACCAACTGTACCGCTTCAGCGAGAGCTCAGCCGTGTACCATACAACCAAGCAGTGATTGCTGATGCATCAAATCCTGCATGGGCGTTTAACGATGGTGTGCTAGAAGAGATTCTCCGCGTCTCTCGTGAACGTGGCTACTTTACAGGGGATAATTATATCCTTGAACCTGTAAATATTATCAATGGCAATGGTTACTACAACCTCTTCAAATCAGACGGAACCTACCTCTTCTCTATCAATGCTAAGACAGGGTACTTCGTCGGAAATGGCGCAGGACATGCAGATGCTCTGGATTATTAGGGATTAAATAGTTTGAAAATAAAAACTCCCACCTGTATCAATTTTTTTCAGATACAGGTGGGAATTTTATTTAGCTGATGTTCTTATTTATGAAAGGTTAGATGCTTTAGAGATGGTTTTGGCAGTTAGCTATTCAGCGATGGACGGTGAGCGAGTCTTTATCAGTAATACTCCTGAATGGAAGACTTGGGTTCTGGACGTTGTCAGATCATGTGTCTTCTAAACTCTCTTTCAAAAAGCCATGTTGATGCTGTTTTTACCGCTCGGCATCACGCCACGCAGTAAGACGATAGAGATGCTCATTATTCCTTTCCTTTAAAATAAAAATGCATGTTGCACCAACAATTATTTTTAGTCAAGAGCCAGATACTCGTACTAACAGGGGATTATTTTATTTTCCAAAATTCGTAAGAGCTAGCTATTTCTTATTACCGTACATCAACTTCATAGATGTATTGTTCCCCTTGGGTTCCAAAATAACTTCGCTTTTATTTTTCAACCCCCGATTTTTCATAGAGCTTTTGGGCAATCTCATTTTTATGGTTAACTCCCAGTATAATTTTTTGATAATTAAGGTTCTGCTCGTCGAGAAAAGACTTTAAGACATCTTTATTTAAAGCTTGTTTTGTATATCCTTTACCTTGAAATTTCGGATTGATGGACATAGAACACAGTAGAAAGGCATCACTCTCGGTTGTATAGTAAAACTTGTCCGCTCCTGCGTCTAAGACAAAAAATCCAATCGCCTGATGGTTAGCGAGTATGACAATTTTATAGGCATCTTAGCGATTATCCTCAAGCCACTCTTGGGGTAAGGCAGTGAATGCGAACTGCTGGGAAGCTAGCTCATAAGACAAAACTTCCTGAAATTCTTTACTCAATAATGTTAAAATCACCATAGTTTTTCCTTTTCTTAAAACACAAGTTTTAAGAATATTTCTCAAGCAGTATTTCTACTGTTTTCTCTTTACGTTTTTGCTTGGTTTCCTCTTTTTTGGCTTCATCAATCCACTTGATATACTCGTGTTGGTGAGAAGGGCTTAAACGCCTCCAATATGTCAAGGCTGTAGGATGGGCTTGGAGCATCGTTTCAATCTCTTCGATAATCGTTTTTTCGTTTGGGTTCATTAGTTTCTCCTTTCTAGAAAGTCACTTTTATTGAATTGCGATTTATGACCGCGCCAAGGCCACCAATTTGGTCAAGGTATTCACATTGCGGGTCGTTGCCGTTATGTTGAGCTTTTTTTCAATAAAATTATTGCTTAATATAGAGCGATAAGGCTCTTTTGGCAGATACAACTAAACAGCATTATCTTTAAAAGCCAATTGTTCATCGCCAAAATTTTTATTTTTAAGCACTTGAACCAAACGTTTTTTCACTTTGTCATCACTGTTATTTATTGCTCTTTAGTTAAAATGAATGATTGATAACAAGGCAAGTAATGTTTATCAACTGGTTTCACTTGGAACCTATAATCGCCTGACGAAAAGAAAACAGAACGACAAAAAATATCAAGTATGCCAAGTTAAAGGTTGCGCCTCCTATCCATGCTGCATATGGTGCGTTGATAACATATTTCATCAGCAGAATCATAATACTCAAGGGAACAGGGGTCAAAATAGCCATCCATCGGGGTAAATGTGTTCGTTTCAAAAGAATCGCAATCATGAGGTTAATCCAGCCTAAACCGAGCACCATAACAGCAAGCAACCAACTCATATTGAGCATGTTTACAAAGTCATCAGCAGTTTGTAATATTGGCAAATGTAAGCCTTGATCGGTGTTAAGAACTAGCTTATATATTTCGCCGACATAGAAAAATGCTGCGTGTCCCAAAGGTGATAGCACGACCCCAGCCATTAGTGGTAGGTAGGTGAGCCATGCCGAACAACTATTTTGACCACGGAAAAACTGACGGAGCAACCACATGGCTGGTAGTAGCAACGGTGCCGTCAAAGCTCCGATTAAGGCACCAAACATCAAACGTGGAGTAGAACCTTCCAACATATGTACTGCGGTGTCTACATCTACTTTTTGGGCATAATCCACGGAAAACAAGGGATATTTTTCAGGGCTGGGTTCAAAACCTACTAGTGCCACATCACCGATTATCCAACAGATAGACACAATCCATGCCAGGGTAAAAGCTATATAAATTTTCGTTTTATTGTCCATGTCTTCTCCAAACATGCGTCCGAATCGCACCTTTTCGTGCTATGAACGCGCCAATTCCACCAACTTGGTCAGCGTATTAAAATTACGAGTAGTCGCCGTGATTTTGAGTTTTTTCTCCACAAAAACATTGCTTAATTTAGAACGGGAAGCATCTTTTGGCAGATACAGATAAATGGCGTGTTTGCCAAAGGCTATTTTTTCATCACCGAAATCTTGGTTTTCAAGTTCCTGTACCAGTTTTTCATCTGGCATTTCGTTGCTTAAAGTAAAAAACACACGGCCGATGTCATAACCTTCGCCAAAGGGATTTTCATTTAAAACTTGGGCTATGTCATCGGTGGTTTTGACAATAACAGGCAAATCCGAGCCGTTTTTGTCCAAAATCACAGAATGCACTTTTTCGCTGATTTCTTTGGGCAAGAGCGGACTTTTCAAAATGACATTGCCACTTTGGATATAGGTTCTGACATTATCAAAGCCTGCTTCTTCTAAAATGTCTCTTAAAAAAGCCATTTTGATGCTATTTTTACCGCTCGGCATTACGCCACGCAGTAAGACGATGTAAGTTTTCATAGGGTTTCCTTTCTTAAAAAATTAGTGAGACCCGCACGACAAAAGTAGTTCTATATATTTTTCTCTTTCGGTGCGAACTTTCTCCATATCATTGGGAAAGAGTTTATTGACCATTGTAATCGCTATATCGGTTGCCCAAAGTCCGTGAAATTTAGTATGCGGACTGGCGGCGATTTGTGCCATTGTTCGATAAAATTTTACCTGAGCGGGGTCGGTTTTGTCTTTGGCAAGTCTGCTGATTTGAAAACTGAGATTTCGCGCAGAGTGATAATTGGTTTCGCCATTGAGCCATTTCTTCAGTTCTTCAAAAGCAGAAATCATCTCGGCGGTTGGTTGAAATGATGTTGTCTCCAATAAATAATTCGCCAATCGCAAACAAAATGTCACGATTTCGCTCTTGGTTTTGGTGTCAAAAATAGTGATAAATTCATCTCGTAATTCTGAGACATCATCTATTTTGCCTACTATCTTTTGATACGAATAAAAATTCATATTTTTCCTTTCTTAAAAAATTAGTGCGACCCACACGGGGATTTTATTTCACAAGTTAAAAATTATTACCTGTCGTAGCTCATGACTTACCAATTCTTCCCAAATGCGTATTGTTAAAATCATCGGAATATTTTAAGCCAAAGCCCAGCGTTCTATCAAAAGCCACATGCGAAGAAAGCACACTACCAATCACTTGGCATTCAATGCTTTCCCTCTATAACACAATGGGAGAAGACCTTTGACAACTATATCGGGAATGAAACAAAAACCTGTTTGACATAGAAAGCTATATAAAAAGGCGTGGAAAAGCAAAGCTTAACAAAAACACAGTTATTGTGAGATTGTAAAATTTTGTTATGTATATGGTGGGTATATTTGATATAATTAAATTTATTAGCTAAAATATAAATTTTGGAGGTGAGTAGAATTGCCTACTGTTGCTAAGATAAAAATCTATGATATACCGGAATTAAGAAAACAACTTGATACTTTATATGACAATTCTTCACAAAAAGAAATTGCTAAGTGGGCATTAAAACTTGCAAAGCATATATTAGGACAATATGCCCCTTCATATGAAACAGATAAAACTGTATTAAAAGGATATAGTATAAATGAATGTTGGCAAAATGGTATAGTGATAAAAATGTATGATTTGAGGCAAGCTGGATTTTCTATTCATAGGCTTGCTAAGGAACAAAAAAGCAATATTATATGTATGGCATTACGAGTTGTTGGGCAAGCCGTCGGAACTGCACATATGAAAGAACACGGAATGGTCGCTTCAGATTATGCTATAAAATGTTGCAACATCGCCTATCCCAATAATAAAGATAAAGTAGAGCAAGAACGCTTGTGGCAAATTAATGAGTTAAGAAAGATATGTAGTGAAACTAATAAAAGGGACTTGTAGCACTATTAATAAAATAAGATAAACACATCAGACGGCAGAGAGCAAAATCTCTATCGTCTTTTTTATGTAAAAAATGTGGAGGAAAAGATGACAAGGATAAGAAGCCCAACTTAATAAAAAATACAAATTCCAACGATCAAAAAAGCCAAATGCTCTATTTTTAAAATGTTTTTCATCATTTTCCTTTTTTAAAAATTAAAATGTGTGTCGCACAGACGATTATTTTTCTAAATTGTTTATGAAGTCTTTTAAAATAGTTGTCATTTCATCTGATTTGCTTACCATTGGCAAATGACCGCTGTTTAAGGTTTTTATTGATGTTGCTTTTAAATTTTTTGCCATACGATCTTGTAAAGTTTTGGGCATTGATTTGTCATTCATTAATTTAACATACATTCGTTTTACATTTGGCAATTCAAATGTAATTTTTGTCATATAAAGTGATTTAGCTTCTGGTGTAAATTCGTTTATTATTTTTGAAGTCATTTCAGGTGTCAAATCATTGCAAAGTTCCTTTTCTATTGATTTTGCTGGTGGTTTTGTCCCAAAAAACGATAACAACATTGGCAATAATAATTTCTGTGGAAATGGTAATGATGAAGCGAATGATTGTCCGCTTTTAGGTACGACTGAACCAATAGCAACAAAACCCTTTAATTCATTTTTGAAATGCTCAGCAACTTTTAGTCCAACACAAGCACCGATTGAATGAGCGACAATAATGAATTCGTCTTTTTGCCATTTTTTAATTTTCGCTATTGCCGCATCTGTGTAACTGTCAAATGTCAATTTTGAGTTTGGATTGTCATTTGGTTTTCTATTTGGAAAATCAATACTTAAAAAAGGGTTATCAATTTTTTGAATTACTTCATTCCAAATTGAACTGTTAAGCCCAGCACCATTTATGAAAACTATTCCGATTTTCTTGCTCATCTTTAACTCCTTTTCTTGCTCATCTTTAACTCCATAACTGAAATTGTTTATTGTCATATTTTTTCTTTCTAATCACAAAATTATATCAAAAGTTTCCATTCGTCAAGAAAATTAGAATCGTTCTTCGTTCACACCAAGCCAAATCTCCACTTCGGCCTCATTGCCGTTTTGAGAATTTGCCCCGTAAATCTCCATATCATACAGATAGGTGCGGTTTAACGCGTTATCGTTTTGCCAAATGTCCTGCCAAGTTTGCATTAAAGCCGACGGCATTTCTCCTTTGGCAATGATTTTTTTAAATACTTGCTTCGGAAATTCCCGCCCAATCATACCGTCAGGCACGGTTTTTAAATTATAAACGCTTGCACCAATCATTGCGGTATATGCACCCTGATAATCGGATTCATAATCGGTGTAAATCACGATTATCTCATCACTTGTTTTATTGGGGATTTGGGCAAAAAGATTACCGCCCATAAATGTTGCCCAAAGATTGCCTAAGTCTTGGGCGGATTGTCCGTTTTCATTCGTGGTTTTGACTTGAATGCCGATAAATTTCATTGATTTCCCCTTATTGAAATAAAATAGTTTATAAATACTTACTGGCTTCTTTAATGCTCAGTTTTGCCAATTGTTCTTGATGGTCATTGATAAACTGTCTAACCCAATCGGGATTGGTTTTTGAGAAATCGCGTAACGCCCAACCAATGGCTTTATTGATAAAAAATTCTTCACTGCCTAAGTTATTCTGAATAATTGTTGCCAATAGTGTTGTATTGGTTTTTTCTTTACGCAAGAGTTGATGCTCAATCGCTAGCCTGCGTAACCACATATTGTCGGAAAGACTCCAATCAAGCAATGTTTTTTCGACTTCGGGATAGCGCAAAGCAATTGAACCTACAATGATATCCAAGCCATCGATCGTATCCCACCACGATTTATCGATAGCAAGATGCTTGATTTTCTCGACATCTTTGGGAGTGAGCTGGTGCTTCATCATTGCTAGATAATCCATTGCGACATATTGCAATTCGCGATAGGGAGACTGCCAACAAGCCTTTATAAAATTCCAATCAACCGTCTGGTTTTTAGCGGTTTTGAAAAAGGATTGCTGTATCTTTTTTCGTTCAGGTGCAGGAACTCCCAAATACAAAAACTGATCACGCATATAGGCGCTCATTTTTTCAGCTTTCTTGGGGTCGGCAAGTTGTTTTAGTTCAGAATAGAGTTGTTTGAACACTGAGGCATTCTCCTTTTTGCAGTAAAAGTCAGGCTAAGCAAGTGACGTCCAACGCATGACAGCATTTAATCTTATCGTCCTGCTCTAGTTTGTGACAGGTTGTCGCTTAAAGGCATCGCTTGAAATGCCTTGCTCCAAAATCAATTTTGCCCATTCTTTAGCAGAATGAAGGCTATGATCTTTGTAGTTGCCACAGGACTCGATTGTGGTGCCTGGGACGTCTTCCCAGGTTATCTGCTCTGCTATTTCTCTCAAACTATCGGTAATCACACGAGCAATCTCTTCAGCAGTCGGTTGCCCCCACATAATCATGTGGAAACCGGTTCGACAACCAAATGGCGAGCAGTCAATCATACCATCAATCCGCTGGCGGATGAGTTTGGCGAGCAGGTGCTCAATCGTATGCAAACCTGCCGTGTCCATGGCGTTGTGGTTGGGTTGAATGAGGCGGATATCAAAGTTGGTGATGACATCACCTTTTGGACCATATTCTTCCGAAATTAGGCGGACATAAGGCGCTTTTACGATGGTGTGGTCAAGTTCAAAGCTTTCTACAGTAACGTTTTTGGTCATGGTATTCTCCTTAGTTTTAGTGTTATTCTATGATACCATATTTTGTCAGCGGTTTACATTTTTAGATTGAGAATTTTCAAGTTTTGTGCTATACTGGTAAATGGTTTCAGCAATGAAATCTAATTTTATGTTGAGGTGAAATAATGGAGACAATTATACCTGCCATTGTTGCTTCCCTCATCGGATTTGTGATTGGCTATGTTTTAATCAACGCCCGACTGAAGTCGGCTAAAGAAAAGGCAGAGCTAACTCTTTTGAATGCTGAGCAAGAAGCCGTGAATTTGCGTGGTCAAGCAGAACGTGATGCAGACCATATCAGACAAACAGCTGAACGCGAAGGCAAGGCCAAGACCAAGGAACTCTTGATTGAGGCTAAAGAAGAGGCTAGACGATACCGTGAAGAAATTGTAGAAGAATTCAAATCAGACCGCCAAGAGTTGAAACAAATGGAAGCTCGATTGACCGATCGTGCTGTCACTCTTGACCGCAAAGACGAGAATCTTTCCAGTAAAGAACAGGCTTTAGATGCCAAAGAGCAGAGCCTGTCAGATCGTTCTAGACATATTGATGAGCGTGAGCAAAAAATTGGTGAATTAGAGGCGCAAAAAGCCCAAGAACTTGAAAAAATTGCTAATTTAACACAGGATGAAGCAAAAAGCATCATTTTAGCGGATACCGAAGCTGGATTGACCCATGACATTGCCACTCGTATTCGAGAGGCTGAGCGTGAGGTGCGTGATCGCGCAGACAAGACAGCCAAAGAATTGCTAGCGCAGGCGATGCAGCGCTTGGCTGGGGAGTTCGTGACGGAGCAGACCATCACGACGGTTCATCTGCCAGATGATAACATGAAGGGACGGATTATCGGTCGTGAGGGACGTAACATCAGAACGTTAGAGAGCTTGACGGGGATTGACATCATTATCGATGACACTCCTGAAGTCGTTGTCCTCTCTGGTTTTGACCCCATTCGTCGCGAGATTGCTCGGATTACACTGGAGCAGCTGATTAAGGACGGTCGTATTCACCCAGCTCGTATTGAGGAGTTGGTAGAAAAAAATCGTCAGGAACTGGATAACCGTATCCGCGAGTATGGTGAGGCAGCTGCTTACGAGATTGGAGCCCCTAACCTGCACCCTGATTTGATTAAGATTATGGGACGTTTGCATTTCCGTACCTCTTATGGGCAAAATGTCCTCCGTCATTCGATTGAGGTTGGTAAACTAGCAGGAATTCTCGCCAGCGAAATGGGTGAAAATGTCGCCCTTGCGCGTCGTGCAGGCTTTTTGCATGATATGGGCAAAGCCATTGACCGTGAGGTGGAAGGTAGCCACGTGGAAATCGGTACAGAATTTGCTCGCAAATACAAGGAGCATCCTGTGGTTGTTAACACGATCGCCAGTCACCACGGCGATGTTGATCCCGAGAGTGTCATTGCTGTGCTTGTTGCTGCAGCGGATGCCCTCAGTTCAGCCCGACCAGGTGCTCGCAATGAGTCTATCGAAAACTACATCAAGCGCCTCCGTGACTTGGAAGAGATTGCTTCTAGCTTTGATGGGGTACAGACAAGCTTCGCCCTTCAAGCAGGGCGTGAGATTCGGATTATGGTGCAGCCAAAGAAAGTATCTGATGATCAGGTAACGATTCTTGCCCACAAGGTTCGTCGCAAGATTGAGGACAATCTCGATTACCCAGGCAATATCAAAGTTACGGTTATTCGTGAATTGCGCGCCATTGATTACGCTAAATAGTCAAAAAAAGACCTCGCGAGGTCTTTTTTATCTTAACTAAATACTTTTTTCAGTACTTCACCGACTGTCATGACTCCGATAACCTCAATTCCCTTGGGCAATTTGAGCCCTGTCAAGGAATTTTTGGGGGCATAGATTCGTGTGAAGCCGAGCTTGCTAGCCTCGTTAATCCGCTGCTCGATGCGGTTGACCCGACGGATTTCACCCGTTAGACCGATTTCCCCGATAAAGCACTCTTGAGGGTCCGTTGGCTTGTCCTTGTAGCTGGAAGCAATGGCGACAGCAACAGCCAGGTCGATAGCAGGCTCATCTAGCTTGACACCGCCTGCCGACTTGAGGTAGGCATCCTGATTTTGCAAAAGCAGGTTACAACGCTTCTCCAGCACCGCCATGATCAGGCTGACACGGTTAAAGTCTAGTCCAGTGGTGGTGCGCTTGGCATTGCCAAAAACAGTTGGGGTCACTAGAGCCTGCACTTCCGCTAGGATTGGTCGTGTTCCTTCCATGGTTACGACAATCGCAGAGCCTGTCGCCCCATCTAGGCGCTCTTCCAGAAAGACTTGACTGGGGTTGAGAACTTCGACCAGTCCAGCTGACTGCATCTCGAAAATGCCGATTTCATTGGTCGAGCCAAAGCGGTTTTTAACCGCCCGCAGGATCCGAAAGGTGTGCTGGCGCTCCCCTTCAAAATAGAGCACGGTGTCCACCATGTGCTCTAGCATCCGTGGCCCAGCCAGTGTCCCTTCCTTGGTCACATGACCTACGATAAAGGTCGCGATGTTATTGGTCTTAGCCAGCTGCATCAGTTCGGCTGTCACTTCACGCACCTGAGAGACAGAGCCCTGAACGCTCCCTACCTCTGGGCTCATGATGGTTTGGATGGAATCGATAATCAGAAAATCTGGCTGGAGCTTCTCGATTTCGGCTCGAATGCTCTGCATATTGGTTTCGGCATAGAGGTAAAACTCGTTGTCTATGTCGCCCAAACGCTCGCTCCTCAGCTTAATCTGCTCCGCAGACTCCTCCCCAGAGACGTAGAGTGCGGTGCCCTTGCTGGCCAGCTGGGTGGAGACTTGGAGGAGCAAGGTCGACTTACCGATCCCAGGGTCGCCACCGATGAGGACGAGGCTGCCAGGCACAACGCCTCCACCCAGTACACGGTTGAATTCTTCCATGTCAGTCTTAGTGCGGTCGACCGTGCTTGAGGTGACTTGGTTGAGCTTGACAGGCTTGGTTTTTTCGCCTGTTAAGCTGACACGGGCATTTTTGACCTCGGCTACCTCAACTTCTTCCACAAAGGAAGCCCAGTTGGAGCAATTAGGACACCGTCCTAGATACTTTGGTGAATGGTAACCACAGGCCTCACAAATAAAGGTCGATTTTTTCTTAGCCACTCGACTCCTCCTTTTTTCGTAAAACGGTTAAGCCACCGTCATCAGCATGAACATAGTATCTCCCATCCGGGCTAAAGCCATAAACATAGGGGAGATAAGATTCAAATATCAAGTAAGGCGGCTGCTCTGCTATTTGCCAAACTAGCGAACAAATCGGATAAGCTCCTGTACTATCAATAGAGGCAGAAACAGTTACCTCTTCTTGGTTGGTCAAAGGTAAGGCTCCGCCAGTCTGTCCTACAATGTCAATAGGCTGTGCCATACCCTCACCATAAGCCAAGAGAGACTCCTCATCATAGTCGCCATCAATCTCTCGAACCTCACCAGTTAGCAAGTTAATGAGTGAGAGGTATTGACTTGAAATACAGAGAAGTCTGTCGCCATCGGGCAAAAATCCCAAGTATAGGAAACCACCGATACCTCTTTGAAAGATTGTATGATAGCCTTGACAAGCTTGAGGCTGAAAGGGCATCGTTTGCATCACTAATCTCCTGTACTACCAAAACCGCCTGTTCGCTGACCTGTCGCCACATCACCGTCTGCCAGTAAAAAGGGTGCAAAAACAGCCTGCACAATGCGCTCGCCTGCTTCAACGGTCACAGTCTGGTCAGTGATATTTTTCATCTGGGCGTAGATGTGCCCTTCATTGGCTGGATTGCCATAGTAATCGCCGTCAATGACCCCAACAGAGTTAATCAAGACCAAGCCTTTCTTGCGAGGATTGGACGAGCGATCATAGAGATACAGCACCTCGCCTGCCTGCATATAAGCCTTGACCCCTGTAGGGACCAATACAATTTCCCCTGCCCCAATGACGGTCGTCTCTGCCGCTTTTAGGTCATAACCTGCCGCGTGGGCGGTTTCGCGTTTGGGCAAAAGGGTCTCGTCAGTAAAACAGCTGACTAACTCAAATCCACGTGTGTTCATGTCTACTCCTTTTTGATTGGTCTTCATTGTTATCCATTATAAGGTATTCGCAAAAAAATTGCAAAAAGAGAGACAGACGTTCATGTCTCCATAGGATTTGAGAAGTCTGCCTCTTATTTTTGCTGTTTCCCTGTTCGGGATTGATGCTTCAGTGCCTTTTGCATCTGTCTATCTAGTTCTTTTTTGATGGCTGGTTCAGGAGCACAGCGTTCCTGCCAATCATCTGGCTTGAGTACCTTATTAGTTATCGGGTCACGATGCACTTGACCATCAGGAAAAATTTTTCCCATGTTGGCCGCATGAATAGTGTCAACGATAGGCTTAGGATCAACTCCCATCAAGACGAAGGAGCCGTAGGTCAAATAGAGCAAGTCAGCCAGAGCATCAACTTGACCAACAAGAGGTGAGCTGGTTTGAGACGTTTTTTTCACCTTATCGGTCGCTCGTTCTAAAGCCTTGTGTAGATCAGCGACTGCAGCAGCAAAGGCTTCCTCATTTCCCTGGCTACTGGCATGGAGAAACTCCACCAGTTCTTCGAGCATAAAGTCAGCTCGGTGCCCAGCTTCAGTCAGCTGGTAGAGCCTAGGCATCTCGTGCGTCATCCCATCAACCATCTGGTGGAAAGCTTTAACCTTGTTAAAATTGTCATCCGCTGAACGAAAATGTTCGCCCTCTTCCAGTTGAATCAGCCCATAATGCCACAGCGCCTTGGCGATACCGTTGGTGTTGTTGTCTGAGGTGACATGATGTGCAATAGCCTTTAGAGTTGGTTGGGCATTTCCCATGGCAACACCAACACCGACACTGGACAACATTTCCATATCGTTGTCAGAATCTCCAAAAGCCATAACTTCGTACAAATCAAAATCAAAATGCTCCGCCAAGCGACAAATCCCTCGTAGCTTGGATTGCCCTTTACTGATTAAATCAGCAGAATAAGAACTGCTCCTGGTGATAGTGATTTCTGGGAAAGCCTGTTCCAGCTCAGCTGTTTTATCAGTTGTCGCTACGACCACAATCTGGAAAATCGTTTCACGGGCGATCAGGTTTAATTTATCATAGTTTTGTGGCCTCAGACGACGGAAAATGTGCTTAAAGCTGCGCTCAACTGCCTTAGCCCACTGTTTGGGAATGATATGGCTGAGAACCTGTGCTTTTGAGCTGGTGCCCAAGTGAATCAAACCAGATCCGACTAAGCCAGAAGCTGTCCCCAAAGACACCTCCATGCGTCTTTTTTTGGCATAAGACATGAGTTTGAAAATTGTTGATTTGGGCAAGGGATTCGCATAGATGACCTCATTTCGGGTCAGCACATACTGACCGTTATAGGTCACCGCAAAATCAAAACCATAATTCTCCATGAAAGGAGCGACAAAGGCTGGACCGCGTCCTGTTGCTAGACCCACTAGGATCCCCTGATTTTTCAGCTCTTTGATGGCCTTGACCGTTGATTTTTGTACCCGTTTGGTATCTGTCATCAGCGTGCCATCAATATCAAAAAATACTGCTTTTATCGCCAAAATTCGCCACCTTTCTCTCGATGATATGTTACAATTAAGTATAGCACATTTTAGTAGAAAGCGTAACCATTTTTCATGAAAAAAATACTCGTCATTCATACTGGTGGGACTATTTCCATGACCGCCGATAGCTCAGGACAGGTCCGCCCCGAAGCCGTCAATCCCATGCTAGCGGTCAGCCCGTCTTTAGAGGGGGTTGAGTTGATTAACCGTGAGCCCTTTCATTTGCCCAGCCCCCATATCACCTGTGACCATATGCTTCAGCTTTATGGCTTAATTAGAGAAATGGCAGAGCAGATTGACGGAGTTGTGATTACACACGGCACAGATACCTTAGAAGAGACGGCTTATTTCCTTGATACCATGGCGATACCGCAGATTCCTATCGTGTTGACAGGTGCCATGCGCAGTTCAAACGAACTCGGCAGCGATGGGGTTTATAACTTTCTCAGTGCCCTGCGGGTTGCCAGTCATGACAAGAGTGCTGACAAGGGTGTCTTAGTGGTGATGAATGATGAAATCCATGCCGCAAAATATGTGACTAAAACCCATACCACCAATGTTTCAACCTTTCAAACACCGACCCATGGTCCGCTTGGGGTCATCATGAAACATGATATCCTCTTTTTCAAAGCAGCTGAACAGCGTGTCCGCTTTGACCTCAAACAGGTCAAAGGGCTTGTCCCTATTATTAAAGCCTACGCAGGCATGACTGGTGAGCTCTTTAGCTTGCTGGATCCTGACCAAGTATCGGGCGTGGTGATTGAGGCTATGGGGGCAGGGAACCTACCACCAGAAGCTAGCCGACAGCTTGACAAGCTCTTGCAAAGACAAATTCCCATCGTTTTGGTATCCCGTTGTTTCAACGGCATCGCAGAACCCGTTTACGGCTATGAAGGCGGTGGGGTAGAACTTGCTGGCAAAGGAGTCCTTTTCGTCAAAGAACTCAATGCGCAGAAAGCTCGCTTGAAATTACTCATTGCTATCAATGCAGGGCTGTCTGGTCAGGCATTAAGAGACTATATCGAAGGCTAAACCGACCAATCCCCCAGAGGCATGACATCTGGGGGATTGACTGTTTCTTGTTGTTCAACTGATTTGAGGATTAAGGCAACACATTGCCTGCACTGCGGTAAATGGCATACCAGTCCTCACGTGATAAGTCAACATACTTACTTTGCATCATGTTAGCGATACGGTCAGGATTCATCGACCCAATGAGCACCTGCATCTGTGCAGGATGGCGAAGAATCCATGCAACAACCATAGCTTCACGCGACACACCAAACTGCTGGGCGTATTGGTCAAGCGTTGCCACGAGGTCCTGATAATCTGGATGATTAAAGAAAACACCTTTTGCCAAATCAACTTGGAACGGTGACCAAGCCTGAATCGTCACCTTATTGAGGCGGCAATACTCTAGCACCCCATTATCACGATTAACACCAGCTTGATTGAGAATATTGACATTGAGCCCACTATCAATCATCGGTGTATGCGCTGGAGAGAGCTGCAGTTGGTTGACCGCTAAAGGCTCATCAAGATAAGCTTGCAAGAGAGCCATCTGTTGAGGGTTCTGATTGCTGACCCCAAAATGTTTCACCTTTCCTGCTTTTTTGAGTTGGTAAAAAGCTTCCGCAACCTCCTCGGGCTCCATGAGCGTATCAGGTCTGTGCAGGGCTAAAATATCCAAATAATCTGTTTCAAGGCGCTCTAATATCCCATCGATAGAAGACAAAATATGGTCTTTTGAAAAATCAAAGAAGCCTCTGCGGATACCACATTTAGATTGAAGAATTATTTCTTCTCGCTTGATACCAAGGGCTTTTTGAGCTTGAGCAAAACGGCGTTCCGACTCGCCACCACCATAAATGTCAGCATGGTCAAAAAAATTGATGCCCAGCTCTTGACAAGCAGTCAGAACAGTCATAGCCTGTTCAATATCTAAGCTGGCCATGCGCATGCACCCCAGCGCTACGCGTGAGCCTTGCAAATTTGTTTGTCCAATGGGTTGTAACATATCTAGTCCTCCTTTATCTATTATACCAGATATAACAAAAAGAGCGCCAGAAGAATCTTCCTCTGGGCTCAACGTTCTTAATTTTTGGATAAACTACCTGACTTGGTACGGGTTTTCGCATAGATAGACAGTAAAAGCGTCCCACCGATAGCCACTGTAAAGGCATTGGCTAAACCAGCCATAAGGGCTTGGGCAAAAACCTTCTCAGCTGGTTGTGCGTAGAAAAGAATGTCACCAACTGGTGCCACCACGCCCCAAACGAGGACATTCAAGATTAACTGAGCGATATTAAAGCGAATCGCATCTTTTGTGGTAAAAATGCCTTGCTCAATCTTAAATTGACTTTTCAACAGACCGAGTCCCAGACCAAAGAGTCCGCTCGGCAAGATCCAAGACCACCAGAGACCATAACCAGCCATGGCATCCTTGAGAGTGTGACCGATAAATCCTGAAAAGAAACCTGCCAAAGGTCCAAACAAGATTGCTAATAAGGACTGCAAAGCATACTGCAACTGGATACTGGTATTAGGCACTGGGGTTGGGATATTGATGACCATACCGATGACTAAGAATAAAGCTGCGCCGATTCCTGCGGCAACGATGGTTTTGATGGTATTGTTTTTCATAACATTCTCCTAATTGTTTTCAAGTTTTTTAAGTTCAATATGCCACTGAGGACCTACGCCAACATTATAAGCCTTGGCAAAGGAACCCTGGTTGATCGCCAGACCAACTCGGTAGAGGGAGTTGATGTAGATAATCGGCTGACCGATGCGAACATCCGCAAAGGATTTGCCGTAGGTGACTTGGTTTTGGTAGACCAGCATGTCGTTGTTATAGATGGTCACTTCAAAGCGGTCATTAAACTCTGGGGAGAGACTGTAGAACTCCTCACGTGTGATCGACGTCCAAAGCGAACCGAAACGAACATCTAAGATGTCGATGGCACCGCGTACGAGATTGCTGTCAACTACCGTTTCAACTACTGGCAATTCGATGATGTCATCGACAGACAACTCTGGCCCCACCTCTTCAAAACTAATGTGACCACTGGCCAGCTTGGCACCAGTATAAGCGTACACATCCCGCCCGTGGAAGGTATAGGAATGCTCGGTGTTTGCTCGGCGATTGGCCACCTCAGAAATCTCACGCACCGCCTGAATGCCAACGTGCTTTTTGATGTAGGACAGGGTACCATTGTCAGGCGTGACGATGTACTGGTTAGCTGCTGTCAGTGCCACCACGCTCTTGCGCTTGGAGCCAACGCCAGGGTCAACGACAGACACAAAAGTCGTGCCTTCAGGCCAGTATTCGATGGTTTGAAAGAGGCGGTAGGACGCTTCAAAGATATTGTAGGGGGTGATATCGTGAGTCAGGTGATGGACACCAAGTGTTGGATCTTCTTGCAAGGTAACGCCAATCATGGCAGATACCGCTCCGTCCACCAGCCCAAAGTCCGATTGCAGGACTAATAGATTGTTTGACATAAGTCTCCTTTCTTACTGTGAGCTTTTATTTTATCATAGATTTTTACATTTGGATAATAGAAAAAAACTAGAAGAAGCTATAGTTTTTAGCTATAACGCTCTAGTTGATGTTGCCTCCTTATCCTAATGGGTATTGGTATAAAATACCATTTAGACAATCAACAAAAACAGAGAAAACAAGTACTGTCCTCTCTGTCTTGATTTTAGCATATTCGGCAAAGTTATACTCTTAGCTGTAGTTTGGTCGCGCAAACCCTCGGATATTACCATGACCAATTTTATATGTCCTACGACGAACCTGCTGGTCATTATTTCCTTCAATGGTATGAATGATACCGTCTTGGACGTGAGTAACAATACCAATATGATCGGCAAAACCGTCATTAGCTTGATAGTTTTGATCCCAGTTAAAGGTGATGATATCACCGGTCTTAGGTGTGGTTGAACCATCTTCGTTCCAAATGCCCAAAGATTTAAAAATCTTGGTGTGTCGCTCAACGCCACACTCACGACCAATTAGGTGTGATAAGCCAGCACGTTGGAAGACAACAGTAGTAAATACATCGCACCAATCGTCATCATAGGCGACTTTGTAGCCAACAGGTAGTGGTGAAACAGCATTGTAGTCGTCAACGATTTTCTTGTGGGCTGCTCCGCCAATTTCAACACCGAGTAAATCACCTGCAATTTGAAGAACTTTCTTGATACTATCAGAGACGTTATTCACTTGGTCTGTTCCATAAATAGTAGCAAGATTAGGTTTTTTTATGTTAAAAGTTCCTGCATCTGTTCCAATTGTGCTACCATCTGAGTAGGTTGTATAAACATGCACAGTGTATTGATCTGAAGTATTGGAATGGTTGGCAATACTAATTGTTGCTGCTGCTCGGTTATTTGTCACCTCTGGAGTATACCATTTGACGTCATCTTGCCCTTTATCTTTTGACCAAACAGCGATACGGACATCTTTAACCTCCTTGGAGTTCTCGGAGCCTGTCACTTTTACAGTGAAATAGGTTTTATTTTCTTGATAGTCTTGAACTTCAATTGTTGCCAGCTTAGGTTCAGGCTTAATCACTTCAAAAGCACCTAAATTTGTTCCTACTGTCTGATTGTCAGTATAGGTGGTATAGACATGAACGTGATACTTATCTGACGTATTTGAATGATTTGAGATATAGACCTTGGCATTTGCTTGTTTATTCTCAACTTTAGGGGTATACCATTTCAAATCATCTTGCCCTTTATTGTCAGACCAAACAGCGATACGGACATCTTTCACTGACTTGCCGCCCTCTGTTTGAGTCACTTTAACAGTAAAGTCACCCTTGTCTTTTTTGTAGTCTACCACTTGAATGCTAGCTAGTTTCTTGTCATCTGATGGACGAATTTGTTCTTTGGATTCCGTAGCGGTAGCTTTAGGGACTTCTTTACTAATCTTGAACTCCCCTAAGTTACTGCCGATGGTGGTGTTATCGGTGTAGGTGGTGTAGACATGGACGGTGTACTTATCAGAAGT
>NZ_KB904181.1 GCF_000380025.1 Streptococcus entericus DSM 14446 | reverse complement strand
TTTTGGCAAAAAATAACATTAGGATAATAAGTAAGTCTACGGCTGTCCCAGAATACAGGATTATTGAAGTAACAACATTTTGAATCATAAAACACCTTATTCAAATATATTTTTGAATGTATTTTAACATTAAACTTTGTAGATGTCAACTTCAGCTCCACCAAAATATAGATAAAAAGTTAGTGTACCAAATATTAAAAAGCCCTGCCATCGAAATGATAGCAGGGCTTAACTTCAATATCCAAATGATATATTCATCTAAAAAAGGTAGAGTAAAAGGTAGAGTTCTTATTGATTTATATTGCAATGTAATGAACTTCAAAATTTCAAGAATCGCTTAAAATCAAGGTTTTCAGCGTTTACTGAAATGTAATGAAACCTTATTTTACCTCAGTAAAAATCACGTGCTTACGCAATTTTGGTGAGTATTTTTTCAACTGAAGACGGTCTGGGGTGTTACGCTTGTTTTTAGACGTCAAGTACAAACGCTCACCAGATTCTTTGTGTTCAAGTGTGATATTAACGCGCATTTGTATCCTCCCTCTTATTCGCCAGCTTTAGCGATTTTACGTCCTTTGTAGTATCCTTTCAAAGATACACGGTGTGAACGTGAGTAATCACCAGTAATTTCGTCAAATTTTACCGTTTTAGCGGTCAATTTGTAGTGGGTACGACGTTTATTTTTTTTCGCTTTTGATGTGCGACGTGCAGGTACTGCCATGTCTTTTTATCCTCCGATAAGTTTAATTTGATTTTCATCAACTTTATTATTCTACCATAGTTTTTTTGTAAAGTAAAGTTACTTGACACTTTTTTTGAAACGATAAAGCTAATAACTCTCCTTTTAGCATAAAATACTTTGCTATTTCTTTGAAGTCATCTCTATATCTTTGTGCAAATTAAAATTTTTCACAACAACGTACCATAAGAATGTTCTGTATCTCCTATTTTGATGAGTTTTCTATACCAATTTGAAAAGTCTGCTGAACAGTTACATCACCATCAGTCCTAACATTCAAAAAACTAGACTGGCTCATGCCAATCTAGTTTTTATTAGCTTATCTAGCTCGTCTTCTCAGTCCGGCTAAGCCTAGGGCTGATAGGAGGGCTGTTGCGCCGACAGCGGCTAGAGCTGTGTGGGCATCGCCTGTTGCAGGGAGTCCCTTCTTACCTGCTGTCGCTGAGGCTGGTGCTGAAG
>NZ_KB904180.1 GCF_000380025.1 Streptococcus entericus DSM 14446 | reverse complement strand
TTTTCTACCATTTGTCAAGTCTATCAAGGTTTTAGAGAAAAAATAATTTTCATACAGTCATCAAAATAGGGAAGTGACCTTACTTTACACTAAAGATTTACATAAAAAGTGTATACAAAACCAACACCTTATTTTGTGATTTTTGAAATAAGGTGTTACAATAATATGGCATAAACAATTTTACTGATTTTGGGTTAAAGTGTAATCGTAAAGTTTGTTATGCATAATGAGGTAATACATTGTCCGAATGAGACGATGTATGGAGGCAATCGTGTGTGGCTTGGTTGAAGTCGTTTGCGATTGTCTTTTTCGTTTCTCATAAAAGTCTGCGATATGGCACGGCTTGGTGTGACTAGCTGAAGCGATATTGTGGATACACTTGAACAGAATCTTTCTAGCGTAGGGATTGCCACGCTTGGTAATGTGTTCCTTAGCGAGAAAGTTACCCGATTCATAGTGTCTCAGGTCAATGCCGATAAAGGCATTGATTTGATTGGCAGACTGAAAACGGCGAATATCTCCCAGTTCACCAATAATACTTGTTGCAGTAGTCTCAGCGATACCAGGAATAGAAAGCAGAATGTCATACTCTGGTAAAGGTTGAGCTAGTTCCACCATCTGGTCTAAGACTACTTGTCTCTGTTCAGAAAGTCTAAGCAATTCTTTTGCATAGTAACGAACCTCTTCCAGTATTGGAGAGGTTTTCTTGACGGCACAAACGGCACAATAAGACTGATTGGCTAGTGTTATCAGCTTCTCAGCTAAGTAAGCCACACGCTTGTCCGAAATCCGTTTTGAAGTGGATTGACGAATGCTTTCTGAGAGTTTATCCTTGCTTAAATCAAGCACGAAGTCCTTGCAAGGAAAAGCTATAACTAAGTTCCAGTATTGTTCCCCAGTTGGCGTTGATAAGATAGTCTCCAACTCTGAGAAAGTGACCTGTAGGACCTTGTGTAGGCGGTTTTTAGCTCGAACAATGTCCTCAGTTAAGTTCTGATAGAATCGACTTAAATCTCGCAGTTCTTGATAGACTTCTTCTTGGACATAAGTGGGTTTACGATTCAGTACAAATTGAGACTGAGCCAGTTTTTCAGCGTCAATTTGATCGGTTTTCCGTACACGCAAGCTATCCAGTTGCTTCTTAGCTTCTAAGGGATTAAGTCGTGTATAAGCGTAGCCATGTTCATCCAGAAAAGCTTGAAGACGACGAGAATAGACACCTGTTGCTTCAAAGATGATTTCTGGCTTATGGACGGTTCTCAAATCGCCAAGTAGCCGAGCAAAGCCAATGGCGTCATTGGACATGGTATAGCCATGAACCTTCTCGCCGTTGACTAGAATGGCCACTTCTGAACTTGCCTTACTCACATCAATCCCGAAAACTGCACGCATGATACTACCTCTTTGTCTTGAATGATTCCTTGTTTTAGAGATGTCATTTTCAATACTCGACGTCTAGCGTCCCACATACTTTGATAACATTCTTTCTAAAACAGGTGTCTTGCCAGTTTTTGTTGCGACGTCTAGCGTCAAAAAGCCCCACGACTTAACAAGACACCTCTACTTTATCATCTTGAGAATGAAAAAAGTAGTGAGTACTCTCTCCCGTCGGAGATTTCCTCACTACTAATCTTAGTATGTTT
>NZ_KB904179.1 GCF_000380025.1 Streptococcus entericus DSM 14446 | reverse complement strand
TTGTTAGTTGCCATCATTAAGTTGGGCACTCTAGCGAGACTGCCGGTAACAAACCGGAGGAAGGTGGGGATGACGTCAAATCATCATGCCCCTTATGACCTGGGCTACACACGTGCTACAATGGTCGGTACAACGAGTCGCAAGTCGGTGACGACAAGCAAATCTCTTAAAGCCGATCTCAGTTCGGATTGTAGGCTGCAACTCGCCTACATGAAGTCGGAATCGCTAGTAATCGCGGATCAGCACGCCGCGGTGAATACGTTCCCGGGCCTTGTACACACCGCCCGTCACACCACGAGAGTTTGTAACACCCGAAGTCGGTGAGGTAACCGTTTGGAGCCAGCCGCCTAAGGTGGGATAGATGATTGGGGTGAAGTCGTAACAAGGTAGCCGTATCGGAAGGTGCGGCTGGATCACCTCCTTTCTAAGGAAAAGGATACTTGCGTTTGTCTTGTTTAGTTCTGAAGGGTCAGAAAAATTTGTAATCACTCAAGACACGTTAAGTGTACGGGGCCTTAGCTCAGCTGGGAGAGCGCCTGCTTTGCACGCAGGAGGTCAGCGGTTCGATCCCGCTAGGCTCCATAGGATAGTGAACTATCCTAGAGACCATTGACAATTGAATATCTATATCAAATTCCATTTATTAAAAAAGATAAATGAAATAGTAACAAGAAATAAACCGAAACGCTGTAGAGAACAAATTTAATTTTAAAGGTTAAGTTAATAAGGGCGCACGGTGGATGCCTTGGCACTAGGAGCCGAAGAAGGACGTGACTAACAACGAAATGCTTTGGGGAGCTGTAAGTAAGCGCTGATCCAGAGATGTCCGAATGGGGGAACCCACTAACTTGATGGTTAGTATCCAGTTCTGTTAAGGAGCTTGGAGGGAAGACGCAGTGAACTGAAACATCTAAGTAGCTGCAGGAAGAGAAAGCAAAAGCGATTGCCTTAGTAGCGGCGAGCGAACCGGCAGGAGGGCAAACCAGAGAGTTTACTCTCTGGGGTTGTAGGACTGCATTGTGGACTTAAAGAGTATAGAAGAATGACATGGGAAGGTCAGCCAAAGAGAGTGAGAGCCTCGTAATCGAAATAGTCTTTATACCTAGCAGTATCCTGAGTACGGCGAGACACGCGAAATCTCGTCGGAATCTGGGAGGACCATCTCCCAACCCTAAATACTCCCTAGTGACCGATAGTGAACCAGTACCGTGAGGGAAAGGTGAAAAGCACCCCGGAAGGGGAGTGAAATAGAACCTGAAACCGTGTGCCTACAACAAGTTCGAGCCCGTTAATGGGTGAGAGCGTGCCTTTTGTAGAATGAACCGGCGAGTTACGTTATGATGCGAGGTTAAGTGGTAGAAGCGGAGCCGTAGGGAAACCGAGTCTTAATAGGGCGGATTAGTATCATGACGTAGACCCGAAACCATGTGACCTACCCATGAGCAGGTTGAAGGTGCGGTAAGACGCACTGGAGGACCGAACCAGGGCACGTTGAAAAGTGCTTGGATGACTTGTGGGTAGCGGAGAAATTCCAAACGAACTTGGAGATAGCTGGTTCTCTCCGAAATAGCTTTAGGGCTAGCGTCGACATTGAGATTCTTGGAGGTAGAGCACTGTTTGGATGAGGGGGCCATCTCGGTTTACTGATTTCAGATAAACTCCGAATGCCAAGTAATTATGGTCGGCAGTCAGACTGCGAGTGCTAAGATCCGTAGTCGAAAGGGAAACAGCCCAGACCACCAGCTAAGGTCCCAAAATATGTGTTAAGTGGAAAAGGATGTGGGGTTGCACAGACAACTAGGATGTTAGCTTAGAAGCAGCTATTCATTCAAAGAGTGCGTAATAGCTCACTAGTCGAGTGACCCTGCGCCGAAAATGTACCGGGGCTCAAACACATTACCGAAGCTGTGGATACCACTAAGTGGTATGGTAGGAGAGCGTTCTATATGCGGCGAAGGCATACCGTGAGGAGTGCTGGAGCGTATAGAAGTGAGAATGCCGGTATGAGTAGCGAAAGATGGGTGAGAATCCCATCCACCGTAAGACTAAGGTTTCCAGGGGAAGGCTCGTCCGCCCTGGGTTAGTCGGGACCTAAGGAGAGACGTAAACGTGTATCCGATGGCCAACAGGTTGATATTCCTGTACTAGAGTATGAAGTGATGGAGGGACGCAGTAGGCTAACTAAAGCAGGCGACTGGAAGTGCCTGTCTAAGCAGTGAGGCTTGGTATGAGTTAAATGCTTGTACCTATAAGGTTGAGCTGTGATGGGGAGCGAAGTTTAGTAGCGAAGTTAGTGACGTCACACTGCCAAGAAAAGCTTCTAGCGATGTATCATACTCTACCCGTACCGCAAACCGACACAGGTAGTCGAGGCGAGTAGCCTCAGGTGAGCGAGAGAACTCTCGTTAAGGAACTCGGCAAAATGGCCCCGTAACTTCGGGAGAAGGGGCGCTCAGCTAGACTGAGCCGCAGTGAATAGGCCCAAGCAACTGTTTATCAAAAACACAGCTCTCTGCGAAATCGTAAGATGAAGTATAGGGGGTGACGCCTGCCCGGTGCTGGAAGGTTAAGAGGAGGGTTTAGCGTAAGCGAAGATCTGAATTGAAGCCCCAGTAAACGGCGGCCGTAACTATAACGGTCCTAAGGTAGCGAAATTCCTTGTCGGGTAAGTTCCGACCCGCACGAAAGGCGTAATGATTTGGGCACTGTCTCAACGAGAGACTCGGTGAAATTTTAGTACCTGTGAAGATGCAGGTTACCCGCGACAGGACGGAAAGACCCCATGGAGCTTTACTGCAGTTTGATATTGAGTATCTGTACCACATGTACAGGATAGGTAGGAGCCTATGAGATCGGGACGCCAGTTTCGATGGAGGCGCTGTTGGGATACTACCCTTGTGTTATGGCTACTCTAACCCGGATAGGTTAACCCTATCGGAGACAGTGTCTGACGGGCAGTTTGACTGGGGCGGTCGCCTCCTAAAAGGTAACGGAGGCGCCCAAAGGTTCCCTCAGATTGGTTGGAAATCAATCGCAGAGTGTAAAGGTATAAGGGAGCTTGACTGCGAGAGCTACAACTCGAGCAGGGACGAAAGTCGGGCTTAGTGATCCGGTGGTTCCGTATGGAAGGGCCATCGCTCAACGGATAAAAGCTACCCTGGGGATAACAGGCTTATCTCCCCCAAGAGTTCACATCGACGGGGAGGTTTGGCACCTCGATGTCGGCTCGTCGCATCCTGGGGCTGTAGTCGGTCCCAAGGGTTGGGCTGTTCGCCCATTAAAGCGGCACGCGAGCTGGGTTCAGAACGTCGTGAGACAGTTCGGTCCCTATCCGTCGCGGGCGTAGGAAATTTGAGAGGCTCTGCTCCTAGTACGAGAGGACCAGAGTGGACATACCGCTGGTGTACCAGTTGTCCTGCCAAGGGCATCGCTGGGTAGCTATGTATGGACGGGATAAACGCTGAAAGCATCTAAGTGTGAAACCCACCTCAAGATGAGATTTCCCATGATTTTATATCAGTAAGGACCCTTAGAGAAGATGAGGTAGATAGGTTGGGAGTGGAAGTGCTGCGAGGCATGGAGCGGACCAATACTAATCGTCCGAGGACTTATCCGAAGTCTAATTAGATATTGACA
>NZ_KB904178.1 GCF_000380025.1 Streptococcus entericus DSM 14446 | reverse complement strand
TTCAAGAACAAATACCAAGCTAAATCAACGACTGCACAACTTAGTGTGACTAAAGTATTGACTGGACGTGAGTTGAAGGCAGATGAGTTCTCCTTCACCTTAATCAATGCTGATGGTGAAGAACTAGAGACAGTTAAAAATACTGCTACAGGTGTGGTTGCCTTCTCTACCTTAACTTATGTTACTCCAGGTGAGTTTACTTACACGATTAAGGAAAATAAAGGTGAAGTCGCTGGTGTAACCTATGATGAAAAGACAATCGAGGCCACAGTAAAAGTGGTTGATGATGGTCAAGGTCAATTAAAAGTTGAACAGATTACTTATAAGAACGACGATAAGACCTTCAAAAATACCTACACCACAGCACCAGCTAAAGCAACTATTCAAGTAGCGAANTCATTGACTGGACGTGAGTTGAAGGCAGATGAGTTCTCCTTTACGCTGACAGATGAGTCTGGTAAAGAGATTGAGACCGTAACAAATGATGGTGATGGCAATGTTGTCTTTGGTGAGCTGACTTTCGATAAAGCAGGGACGTACACCTACAAGGTAAAGGAAGTCAAAGGCACAGATTCCGAGATTACTTACGATACTAAAGAATTGGCTATTACTGTCACTGTAACAGATAATGGTCAAGGTCAGTTGGTAGCGGTGGTTGATTACCCTGCTGAAAAACAGTTTGTCAATGAGTATGTGACAACGACCACTACGGCAAGCACAACTCCAAGTACGACCGAGTCTACAACGACTACGACGGAAAGTACAACTCCAAGTACGACCGAGTCTACAACGACTACGACGGAGAGTACAACTGCAAGCACGACCGAGTCTACAACGACTACGACGGAGAGTACAACTCCAAGCACCACTGAGTCTACAACGACCACTACGGAAAGTACAACTGCAAGCACGACTGAGTCTACAATGACTACGACGGCAAGTACAACTCCAAGCACGACCGAGTCTACAACGACCACTACGGAAAGTACAACTCCAAGTACCACCGAGTCTACAACGACCACTACGGAAAGTACAACTCCAAGCATGACCGAGTCTACAACGACTACTACGGCAAGCACAACTCCAAGCACGACCGAGTCTACAACGACTACGACGGAAAGTACAACTCCAAGCACGACCGAGTCTACAACGACTACGACGGAAAGTACAACTCCAAGCACGACCGAGTCTACAACGACTACGACGGAGGGTACAACCATGACCACTGTATCAACATCAGGAGGAGTGACAACAACTAATGTTACCCCTAAAGGTGGTTCTTCTCGTCGTCGAGTGACTCTACCTAGCACAGGAGAAGCAAATGGTGGTTTGTTNATTGTTCTTGGTACGGTAGTTCTAGCAGCAGTAGGCTATGGGCTTAAACGTCATCGTCGCTAGATGATAGCTTGAGTTTCTTTGTCCTGTATTAGCTGATGAAGAACCATAGACTNCTGAGTCTAGGGCAACAGTCTANCTGACTCAAACAAAAAAGCAACGGCATCAAATCCNTTGCTTTTTGCNNCTCTTTGTCAACTGTAANGGTGACTTATTATGAACAACAGGAGAGGACCATAGTGGTCTTCTCTTTTTGTTTGTTTTAAATTTTTAGGAAACAAGCTAAAATGGTCTCTTCCCAGACCGTTTTACTATTCAAAGCGAAGTAGATGGCTTCTTGAAATTAGCATTTTTTGATAACTAAAGTGATTATGCTTGATGTCTTTGATCAGGCTGTTATGGCGCGGTTACTAGAGAATTAACTAACCATGCATAATAACCATTTAGTTTGGGAGCTGATTTGAATAGCTTATTGAAATGTTCTCTAGGTATTAGAATCTCTTTTAAAGTCCTATAATAGAAAACGTAAGGAGGTAGTTTATGATTCCCTTTTATTATGAGTTAAAAGGCAACATTTTCAGATTTGACACTTAGCAAGTCTTTTTCCATGTCACTCTCCTGTCTTTTACTGCCAAATATCTATACAAAATTAATCGAATATGATATAATGAAAGCGATTAACAAGGAGGAAAAAGATGATTTTTTTGACCAACGACCGTTTGCGGGTAGAGATTTCAGAACCTGGGGAGCGACCAAACGATACCCATCGTTTTGATCGTGCAGGCTATATTTCAAATGTTGTTTTGGATGGAGATACTCATTTTGGGGCTAATGAGCCCATGAACCTCAGGCATCCATCGTCAGGTGGACGAGGATTATGTTGTGAGTTTAGTGCTGATTTTAGTCAGGGCACTGAGATTGGTGAGTATTTCCCCAAATTGGGTGTTGGCTTGATTAAGCAAGATTCTAATCAGGGCTACCGTTTTGACTACACTTATCCTGAGGTGACGCCTTATCCTGTTAGCTTTACTCATACGGCTACCTCTGCGGAGTTTGTCACAGAAGCTCTGCCATGTCGCGGCATCGCCGCGACTATCCGTAAAACCATCACGATTGAGGACAACAGGCTGATTTTGGAAGGGGAAATCACCAATGTTGGCGAGAATGTGATTGAGACTGAGGAGTACTGCCATAATTTCCTCAGCATTGATGGTATGGCGATTTCGCCTGACTACCGTCTGGAATTGCCTGACATGCCAGATCTTGGGACGGAGCGCCTAGAGGGCTGGGGTGGTTACGACCATAATAATTTTATCGCGGATGGTCGTGCTATTCGCTTTGACAAGTGCGAGACCGATGTGTCGCTTAGTGTCTTGTCAACTGAAGGAATCGCTGAGCAGGACACTTTTACGTGGAAGTTGCTGCATCAGGGAGCCAAGGCGAGTGTGACAGGGATTGACAGTGTCAAACCGACCAGTCTCTTGCTCTGGGCGACCGACCATATCGTCAGTCCAGAAATCATTCAGACGATTCGCATTGCTCCAGGTGAAAGTCACCAGTGGAAACGTTGTTGGATTTTTGAAGCCCAAGAGCGCTAATAACTTCAATCGCGCGAGACAATATCATGCTGGATAGCGGTAGAATAGGCTTAGCACCGCTTGTCTTCGATTTTTCGAGACGGACTGAAGCTGACCATGGAGGAGGCACCTTGTAAAGTTGCTTTTTAGGAGGTTGTGATGACAGACTTTATCTTTTACTACTTTCATCTCGTTCCCTTTGCTATATTTGCTATCATACTAGCTATTTTTGGTTTTCAGTTGATTCGCTTTTTGTTCCAATGGCAGAGCGATAACCAAGCGGAGCGCTTGACGAGAGGAGCTTGTCTAGTGACCAAGCGTCAGCAGGTGAGGGGAACCAACAATGCTTACACCTACTACTATGTCACCTTTGAATTTGCTGATAAGACCCGTCAGGAATTTCGGGTCAAAAGCACCGATTACGGTCAGCTCGCGGAAGGTGATGAGGGGGAGTTAACCTATCAAGGCACACGGTTTGTAGCGTTCAAGAGAATATAACGGTACTGCTGACCAGAGCAATCTGGTCAGTTTTATGGTATCATAAGTATGAGATAAAGGATAAGGGAGAAGATTATGCCAAGAAGTCAAGAAGTCATTTTAACCAATATGTGTTTGATAGAGGACGCTGAAGGACGCTTTGTCATGCAAATTCGCTCACCAGAACGCTATGCTTGGTCTGGCGCCGCCCTACCGGGCGGACACATTGAGTCCGGAGAAAGCCTGCATGAAGCCGTTGTCCGAGAAATCAAAGAAGAAACAGGGTTAACCATAGTTAATCCTAAATTGGTGGGGGTCAAGCATTTTCATACCCGAGATGACGGTACCCGTTACTTAGTCTTTCTTTACCGAACGACAGAGTTTACGGGAGAGCTTCGCTCATCTGAGGAAGGTGAGGTTGTTTGGGTGAACCGTGACGATATTGCCTCAGGTAGGGTAGAATTGGCGGACTCTATGGATGATTTGTTGACCTTTTATTTCAATGATGCCCACTCAGAACTCTACTATGAACGAGATGCAGACGGGATCTTGCAGCGGATTTTCTTTTAACTAACTTGTTCCTAGTGAACTCTACTCAATTAAAATCATAAGAAAGTGAGCAGGACGCATGACAGATGTTGTTGCTTATAATAAGGACCGCTGGGATCGGGTGGCGAAAAAGCGTGGCAATGCCTACACTCAGCCGATTAGTCATGAGGCATTGATGGCTGCTAAAAATCAGCCACTCGAGGTATCCTTGACTGTTGGTAAAACGGTACCTCAGGCGTGGTTTGATCGGCTGAAAGGTAAAAAAGTGCTGGGTTTGGCTTCTGGTGGCGGCCAGCAAGGTCCCCTTTTTGCACTTCATGGCTATGATGTAACCATCATGGATTATTCCAAGGAGCAGTTAGCCTCTGACCGTTTGGTGGCAGAGCGTGAGGGATTGACCATCAAGACTGTTCAGGCGGACATGACCCAGCCCTTTCCCTTTGAGAATGAGGCCTTTGATTTGGTTTTTTGCCCAGTATCTAATGTCTACATTGAGGACTTGACCAACTTGTGGCAGGAATGTTACCGTGTCCTCAAACCAGGCGGTCTCCTCATGGTGGGCTATATGAACCCTTGGGTTTACATGTACGACGGTGATGTGGTTTGGGACATGCCAGAGGAGGAGCCCTTGTTAACCTATCCGCTACCCTTTAACGCAAGAGAGTTGGAACAGGATGGGCGGTTGACCATCAACCCTGATTACGGTTACGAATTTAGCCATACCCTTGACGAGCAGATTGGTGGTCAGTTGCGTGCTGGTTTTGCCATGATTGATTTTTATGAGTCAAAAAATAGCCAGCATCGTCTGTCAGTCTATGGCAGTGATTATTTGGCCAATTTAAGCATCAAGTTATAAAGGAGTATTATGCCAGAATTACCAGAAGTGGAGACGGTCAGACGAGGCTTGGAGCGCTTGGTGGTCGGTCGTCGGATCGAGTGTGTGAGGATCCGCTATCCGAGGCTGGTTGTGACAGACCGTGATGAATTTGTCGCTAGTTTGACTGGTGCGACCATTGAGCAGATGGGGCGTCGGGGCAAGTACCTGCTGTTTGGTCTCGGTCAGATGACCATGGTGTCTCACTTGCGGATGGAAGGCAAATGGTTGCTCTTTCCATCTGACCAAATCCCTGATAACAAGCATTTTCATGCTTTTTTTGACTTAGATGGCAATGAGACCCTCGTCTATCAAGATGTCCGTAAATTTGGCACGCTGGAATTGGTCAGAACAGCTGATCTGCTCGGCTATTTTACCAAGAAAAAGTTAGGACCAGAGCCTAAAAAGGGCGTCTTTGCCTATGCGAGCTTTGAGCGGGCGGTAGCTGCTAGTAAAAAGCCTATCAAACCGCTCCTGTTGGACCAGTCTCTGGTGGCGGGTCTGGGCAATATCTACGTGGACGAAGTGCTTTGGGCGGCGAAGGTGCATCCTGAGCGTGTAGCTAGCAGTCTGAAAAAAGCTGAAATCAAGCGTCTACATGATGAGACCATTCGGATCTTGCAGCTGGGGATTGAAAAGGGAGGCTCGACTATCCGAACCTATCGCAACGCCTTGGGCATGGACGGGACCATGCAGGAGTACTTGCAGGTCTATGGGAAGACGGGGCAGCCCTGTGACAGATGTGGACGGGACATCGTCAAAATCAAGGTGGCAGGTCGGGGCAGTCATTTTTGTCCCAAGTGTCAAAGGCGATAGACTTATTTCAGTAGTTGCTATAAAGTGTCAGAAATCAGCTGAGAATAGCATGCCAGGAGTAGTTTTGTCAGCGTGTCCTTGCCTTGTCAGTTGAAAAATATCCGAAATTATGATATAATAATCTTGTAAAATTTATCAGGAGGTCTTGATTATGGTAGACGTTTTCAATTTTGGCGCTTTTAGTATTCTTGCCATTATTATGGGAATTTTATCCTCAGCGCTGTCTGTTTTTATCGCGGCTCACATCGTCCGCTATGTTTTCCGCGATGTGATTAAGAAATTTTTGGAGAGCTAAACGGGAAAAGTGTAAGTTATGATGGCAGGGGTTAGGGAGTTTATTTCCCTAGCCTTTTGTGGTACAATGAAAGAAAAACAAGGAACGATTATGGCAAGGGTTATTGGACTAACAGGTGGGATTGCCTCTGGGAAATCGACGGTGAGTGCTTACTTGAGGCGCCAAGGTGTAGCAGTGGTTGATGCCGATCAATTGGTGCATAACTTGCAGGCCAAGGGAGGCAAGCTCTATCAGGCGTTGGTTAACCATTTTGGGTCAGGGATACTGCGTTCTGATGGCGAGCTTGATCGTCCGAAGTTGGCGGAATTGATTTTTTCCAGTCCAGAACAGTTGGCGACGTCCTCTGAGCTACAGGACGAGATTATCCGTCAGGCCTTGGTAGAAGAGAAAGCCCGCTTGGCTGCGCTACATGATGTGGTGGTGCTGGATATTCCGTTGCTTTTTGAAAAGGGATACGCTAGCTGGTGCGATGAGGTCTGGCTGGTGGCGGTCGATGAAGAGACCCAATTACAACGTCTCATGGCCCGCAATGGTTATACGCTAGCCCAAGCTCAAACACGTCTACAGAGTCAGATGTCGCTGGCTGAGAAGCAAACGCGCGCTGACCGAGTGATTGACAACACAGGGGACTTGTCAGCGACCTACGCACAGGTTGACCAGCTCTTGCAGGCATTGGCGAAGGGGAGGTGTTAAACTCTTCTCATTCATCGTCCCAATGATGCTTAAGAGACGGTGATCTCGTACGGTTGTCTAACCAACCTGACAGATGATTACTCGACAAGAGCCTATCTGCTCTGCAATTGTCCAAAAAAGGAGACTAAAATGACACAACTAACCATCGCTAAGGGAACTAATCCCGTTGCCCTCCAGCTCAATATGCTCAATCGTCACGGTTTAATCGCTGGTGCGACTGGAACGGGAAAAACGGTGACCCTCAAGGTTCTTGCTGAACAGCTGAGTCAGGCTGGCGTGCCTGTTTTTCTGGCAGACGTCAAGGGCGATTTAGCCAATTTGGCGCGTGAGGGTGAGGTAACGGAAAAGCTGGCTGAACGCTTGACCAAGCTAGGCTTGACTGACACTTATGAGCCAAAGGCTTTTCCAGTTCGCTTATGGGATGTGTTTGGTGAGGCTGGTGTACCTGTTCGGACGACCATCTCGGAGATGGGACCGACCTTGCTGGGGCGTCTTCTCAACCTCAACGAGACCCAAACGGGCATCCTCAACATCGCTTTTAAGGTGGCTGATGACCGTGGTTGGCTCTTGATTGACCTCAAAGACTTACAGGCTTTGTTACGGGAAATAGCAGAGCAGGCTAGCCAGTATTCCCAGGACTATGGGCATATTGCTAAGGCTTCTGTTGCTGCCATTCAGCGCAGTCTTTTGGTCTTGGAAGAAGAAGGTGGCGATATCTTCTTTGGTGAGCCTGCCTTGGATTTGCTTGATTTTATGCAACGCGATCGTGATGGTCAGGGCGCCATCAACATTCTCAATGCGACTAAGTTGTTTCACTCCCCTAGTCTGTATGCGACTTTTCTCCTTTGGTTATTGGCTGAGCTGTTTGAAAACCTGCCTGAGGTGGGGGACTTGGATAAGCCTAAGCTGGTTTTCTTCTTTGATGAGGCTCACCTGCTCTTCAAAGATGCCCCAAAAGTCTTTGTTGATAAGGTGGAACAGATTGTCCGCTTGATCCGTTCCAAGGGTGTCGGCATTTTCTTTATCACACAAAATCCGCTAGATTTGCCTGAGATGATTTTGGCACAACTGGGTAACCGTATCCAACATGCCCTGCGTGCCTATACGCCAAAAGAACTCAAAGCAGTCAAGACGGCAGCTGAGACCTTCCGTCAGAATCCAGACCTTGATGTGGCGACGGCTATTACAGAGTTGGCAGTCGGGGAAGCCTTGGTATCTTTCCTCAACGAGCAAGCTCAGCCGAGCATGGTTGAGCGAGCTTATATCTATCCGCCTCAGTCAAGTTTTACCCCATTGACTGCTCTGGATGTTCAAGGCTTGGTCAATGCTTCGCCATTTACCGACAAATACGCCGAGAGCCTTGACAGGGAGTCGGCTTATGAGCTTCTAGAGCAAAAAGTTGCCCAAGCCAGTGCCGAAAAAGCGGCGCAAGAAGAGGCTAAAGCAGCTGAGAAGGCCGCTAAAGCTCTTGAAAAAGAGCAAGAACGCGCACGCAAAGAAGCAGATAAAGTTGCTCGTGCGGCTGCTCGTCGCCCAAAATCAGCTGTTGAAAAAGCTGCCGATAGTTTTATCAATTCTGCAGTCCGCGCGGTTGGACGTGAGTTGGTCAGAGGTATTTTTGGTAGCCTTAGAAAACGATAAGGAGATCTGATGTTTTACACTTATTTACGCACCCTCGTGGTTTTTCTGCTTTGGGTGCTCAACGGCAATGCCCACTACCACAATGAAGACAAAATTTTAGATAAAGACGAGAACTATATCCTGGTTGCTCCGCATCGCACGTGGTGGGATCCAGTTTATATGGCTTACGCTGCCCGTCCAAAACAGTTTATTTTTATGGCAAAAAAAGAGCTGTTTAAGAATCGCATGTTCAATTGGTGGATTCGCATGTGTGGCGCCTTTCCCATAGACCGCGAAAATCCTAGTCAGGACGCTATCCGCTACCCTGTTAACATGCTCAAAAAAAGCAACCGATCCTTGCTCATGTTTCCATCAGGAAGCCGTCATTCAAAAGACGTCAAAGGAGGCGTTGCAGTCATCGCCAAGATGGCAAAGGTGCGTATCATGCCTGCCAGTTACCGTGGTCCCATGACCATAAAAGGGCTCTTGGCTGGTGAGCGTGTCGATATGAATTTTGGTGACCCTATTGATATTTCTGACATCAAACGGATGAATGATGACGGTATCGCTGAAGTGACAGCACGTGTGCAGGCTGCCTTTGATCAATTGGATGCCGAAAATGCAACTTACGATGACGGTAAGAAAGCTTCAGTGTTGACCTACTTGATTCGTATCCCAGCTTTGTTGATTGGTTTGGTTCTTATTTTACTAACCTTGATTTTTAGCGGTATTGCTAGCTTTGTCTGGGATCCTGATAAGAAATTTAAGTAGAGTATCAACAAGCCCCGCTAGGTTTTAGCGGGGTTTTATCATTATTAAACTTGTTGACCTAAAATCATTTGGCTAACCACACGACTGTTTGGGTTTTGGTACTCTCGCTCAAGGTAGGCTTGATAGGCACCTGGTGTCAAAATCCCATGGCTATCTAAAATATCTAGACCTGTGCTACCAACGATGTCATCAATCAACTGCACGCAGTTAGTTGTCATCACAAAGTAAGTTTTATATTTGCCAGACGTGAACTTATAGGCATGGGCGCCGTAGGTGCTCACCATTTGCCCTAGATAGCTGGTCTTTTGGTTAGCTGTTTTTGGGGAAAATGGCAGAGCTTTTTCTAAAAGTTTGTCCAGATTAGCTTGTACAGCTCTTTTTTCATCGGCTGTTAAAACCAAGCCGTAGCCAAAGACGGCCCGCCAGCCATCAGCCTTGAGGCTGGATTTGTATTGGTCAACAGGTAGGGTCATCAAGACGCCATCACCGATAGCTTCAAACAAGCGGTGGCTATCGACGTCGTGGTTACCGTAACTATAGATTTGCCCGTTAAAAGCAATGTCGACATGCCCCATCATCTCAAACCCTCGTCTGGCGGTATGAATCCAGATTTCTAAGTCAACAGGTTGACTGAGGTCACCGAAATAGTAGGGCTGGCTTCTCTCTTTTGCTAAGTAGCTGTTAACCTTGTTGAGTGCTGTGACAGGAATAAGGGCGGTTAGAAAAATAGGTAGCCCCAACCGTTGACGTCTAGCTGTTGGCATTACCTTTCCAAAATCAAATTCCAAGCCGTCGCGCCAGCTATTGCCCCCTAAGAACATAAGATACCAACCGATGATGGTGTAAAGGCTGGATAAGAAGAAGCGACGATAGCTTAAAATGAGCCCTGCCACCAGTAGGTGCACTAAGGCGCTAAGCAGGTAGGAGTAGCGACCGCTGAGTTGCTCATGAAAAAGTAAGCGAGCATGAATCAAGAGAACTAAGCCGAGAAGAAGTTGGTAAAAAGCGATAATAATCGCAAGAAATCGTGTCGGAAGAATCGGTGCGGTTAAAAAGAGTGCCCCTATCAAGAGATTTAAAAAGATTTGCAGGATAGCGATGAGCCCTTTTTCAGCTAGGTTGGATTTAGCCGTCAGTAGGGTCTGTCCCATCATCGCTAAACCACCCAAGGCAAAGAGAAGCGACGAAAATTGTTCTTGCCAAAGGATAAACCCCAGCCCGAATCCGATTAGCCCTAACCCAGTGAGGTAGTAAGTTTTAGCATTGTAGCGTTTAGTCACGGTCGGCTCTCCTTGTCAGGTGCTGGTAATGCTTATAAAGACCAGAAAAAATGTTGCGATAGCTAGGTTTCCACGGTTTATCTCGCCCACAAAAATGAAGGAAGACGGTATTTGCCATCACCCAATCCAAATCCCATTTGCCCAAACTTTTAGCTGCGTAAATGAGGTGATACCGGGTATCAAAATTATAAATCTGGTCTGGAATTAGCGTGATGTGGTGACCATAAAGAGCGGTTAGCACATCTTGGTCAGGCAAGAAGAGCAAATTCTGCCGTGCAGCGATGTAGGTCATGATGTCTTCACGTTTCACCATCTGACGGATTTTTGTCAGATTCATTAACAGGACACCGGAGTTAAAATAATTTTTAGACTCATAATCTCCTAAACGTAGGCGATTGAGCACATCGGTGACATTAGCATCCTCCGTATGACTGGCAGCCGCATAAAGTTGCTCACCCAGGTCAAGGTCGTAGAGAGCCGTCACTGGATTGATACAGAGAATGTCAGCATCAAGGTAGAGAATCTTGTCCAAATCATCTGGCAGATACTCGTGCGCTAAAAGACGATAATAGATGGTCTCAGGGTAGCGGTCGGTTGTCGGAGCATCTGCGAACGCTCCTTTATCAATGACCAGCGCATGGTAGGAAACGCCTAGTTTACGACAAAAGACCTCAACCTCAGGTTCCTTACTGAGTCGAGGTTGCTGTAAGAGGTAGACATGAAGGTCACGGTCAGGCGTCTGTTGGACCAGAGAAAATAGGGTGACCTTGAATTGGTCGACATAACTGTCATTGATGGAAAACAGTAGATTTAGTACAGGTCTCATTAGTTATAGTCACTATCTGTTAAATTTAGTCTCTCGGTATTGTTTAAGGCAACTGTCAGTTCTTGTTTGTCCTTGGTCAGTTGCTTAAGCTGCTGTTTAAGGGTCATTTGTTTAGACAGCCCTAGCAGGTATTGTCCGATAAAACCCACTAAGACCGAGCCTAAAATCACTAAAATTAAAGGCATTCGGAAACGCCCAAAGAGGTAGTTGACCACCACCTCCTGACGGTTGACCAGAGCCAGAACCGTTGTCAGTACCATCAGAGCCAGCAAGAGCCAGAGATTGAGTTGTTTTTTCATAAGAACCTCCTTTTTCTTTTATTTTACCATATTAGATAGAGGCCAGGCGCGCTTGACGCTTGCCTTCTTGGATAAAGGGGTGTCGCCTGAAGGCGACAAATAGCTGAGCAGTCATGGGAACCCAAATCAGAGGTTCGCAAAGCATGACCCCGACATAACCGACCTGTGGGATGATGGCAATAACGAAAATGACCTTGCCCACTAGCTCAATCAGGCTGGAGACCAGAGGTGTTACCTTTCTGCCCAACCCTTGCAGGGTATTTCGTAGGATAAAAAGGCAACCGAGAATGGGATAAAAAGGTGTGCCTAGCTTGAGATAAGGGGTAGCGTTGGCGATTAGTTCAGGCTCATCAGATCCTGAAATCCAGCTGATTAAGGCAGGGCTAAAAAGATGCAGTAAGATCGTCACTATAATTCCCCAGACCAGAGCGATTAAGCTGGCTTTTTTGACCCCTTGGTAAATACGGTCAAACTGCTTAGCGCCCAGGTTTTGGGAAACAAATGTGGTCATGCTAGCTGCAGTAGCCGTCAAAGGCTGGAGAGAGAAAGCCATGATGCGACGAGCTGTCGTTTGGGCGGCGATAATCAAGACCCCAAAGCCATTGATGGCCGTTTGGAGGATAACCGTGCCAATAGACACAATCGAAAACATGAGTCCCATCGACAACCCCTGTCCCAGAAGGTCTTGATAGAGCCCTTTCTCCCAAACCAGATGATGTCGCTTAGGAACAAGGACAGGGACGCGTCTAGCGATATAAAGAAAACAGAGAACAGCTGATAGCCCTTGAGATAAAATAGTTGCCAGCCCTGCGGATTGTACCCCTAGGTGCAACTGGGTAATGAAAAACAAGTCCAGAGCAATGTTGAGGCAAGCCGAGAAAATCAAAAAGTAAAGGGCAACTAAGCTGTCTCCGATAGCCCGCAAGAGCCCGGCGCCAAGGTTGTAAGCAAAGGTTACCCCAACCCCCATCATGATTAGGTAGATGTAGCTATAAGACTGCTCTAGGATATTGGCAGGCGTTCCCAGTAACTGCAAGAGTGGGCGCAAGCCCAGATTGCCGACCAGCATTACCAAACCACTCAATATCAGCCCGATGACGACTGTCGCTGCCACCGACCGCTTGAGCTCTTCTTCGTTTTTTGCGCCATAATGACGAGCAATGACAATACCCATACCGTTACCGACACCGAGCGCAAAGCCGATAATCAGCTCAAAAATGGCTGATGTCGCTCCAACCGCAGCCAAAGCCTGCTCTCCAAGGTAGTTACCGACGATCATGGTATCGGCTGTATTGTAAAGTTGTTGAAAAATATTGGAAATCATAATAGGCCAAGCAAACCGCAAAATAGTCGGTAAAATCTTGCCCTTGGTTAAATCAATCTGTGATGTTTTCATGATAAGCTCCTTGTCAATTCTATTATTATACACGAAAAAAGTGTTGAAAATCAAGGGATTTCAACAGGTAAACGCCAACAACATCACAGGTAAGTCTCCTATTTTGAACCCAGTCAAGAACGTTTGGATAGGGACATATTTCTATTGGCACTTTTCAAAAATTTATTTTCTTTTCTGGAAAATTGTGGTATACTGAAAGCGGTTAATAAAGAATGAAAAGGAGACCGCTGATGTCCTATCAAGAGACTTATCAAAACTGGTTGAACGTTCCCAACCTGCCAGACTACCTTCGCGAAGAATTGCTGGGTATGGACGAAAAAACTAAAGAAGATGCCTTTTACACTAACTTAGAATTCGGTACGGCAGGTATGCGAGGCTATATCGGTGCAGGCACCAATCGCATCAACATCTTTGTTGTCCGTCAAGCGACCGAAGGTCTGGCTAAACTGATTGAGAGCAAGGGTGAAGCGGCGAAGCAACGTGGGGTTGCCATTGCCTACGATTCACGTCATTTCTCGCCAGAATTTGCCGCAGAATCCGCCCAAGTCTTGGCTGCTCACGGTATCAAGAGTTACCTTTTTGAAAGCTTGCGCCCAACGCCTGAGCTATCTTTTGCAGTACGCCATCATCAGGCGATTGCAGGTATCATGATTACCGCTAGCCACAACCCTAAAGAGTTCAATGGCTATAAGGTCTACGGTGAGGATGGTGGTCAGATGCCGCCAGCCGATGCTGATGCACTCACCCAGTATATCCGTGCTATCAACAATCCATTTGCTATCGAAGTAGCTGACATGGACGCCGCAAGAGCTGATGGTCTCATCGAGATTCTTGGCGAAGCGACTGATGCGGACTACCTCAAAGAGATTGAATCTGTTACCATCAACCAAAACCTGATTGACCAATATGGTCGCGATATGACCATCGTCTACACCCCTCTGCATGGGACAGGGGAAATGCTGGCGCGTCGTGCCTTAGCACAGGCTGGATTTGAACAGGTTATCATCGTTGACGCACAAGCCCAGCCAGACCCAGATTTTTCAACCGTTAAGTCACCAAACCCTGAAAGCCAGGCAGCTTTTGCTCTGGCAGAAGAACTGGGGCACCAGCATCAGGCAGATGTATTGTTAGCGACCGACCCAGACGCAGACCGTCTCGGTGTTGAAATCCGTCAAGCTGATGGCAGCTACCTCAACCTGTCTGGTAACCAAATCGGTGCCTTGATTGCCAAATATATCCTAGAAGCCCACAAACAGGCTGGCACTCTACCAGCCAATGCTGCGTTGGCTAAGTCCATTGTGTCAACTGAGCTGGTCACTAAGATTGCGGAAAGCTATGGAGCGACCATGTTTAACGTCTTAACTGGCTTCAAGTTCATCGCTGAAAAAATCCAAGAGTTCGAAGACACTAACAACCACACTTACATGTTTGGCTTTGAAGAAAGCTTTGGCTACCTGATTAAGCCCTTCGTTCGTGATAAAGATGCTATCCAAGCTGTTCTCATTATCGCTGAAATTGCAGCTTATTACCGTTCACGCGGTCTGACCTTGGCAGATGGTCTGGATGAAATCTACAAAGAATACGGCTATTTTGCTGAAAAAACCATTTCAGTTGATTTGGCAGGTATTGATGGTGCTGCTCAAATCAAGGCTATTATGGCAAAATTCCGTGACAATGCACCGACTGAGTTCAACAACACGCCTATTGCGTTGGCTGAAGATTTTGCCAAGCAGACTGCAACGACTGCTGATGGTCAGGTCACAAGCTTGACCACACCGCCATCTGATGTCCTCAAGTATACCTTGGCAGATGATTCTTGGTTTGCTGTTCGCCCATCAGGTACTGAACCAAAAATCAAGTTCTACATTGCTACTGTTGGTGAGCATCTCGCTGATGCTCAAGCTAAAATCGCAGCTATTGAGGCTCAGATCAGAGAGTTTATCGCTTAAGTTAAGCTTTAGGTTTATTAGCAACCCGCTTTACTTATAGGTCAGAATAAAAACTGAATCACAAAGAGCTGAGTTGGGTTTTCGTGATGGTCATGCCATGACGGAAGCCTGCTCCGCTCTTTTTGCATCAAAAGAGGCTGGGACAAAAGTCCCTGCCTCTCAATTTGATTTTGAATGGTTAAGCGAGACGCAGTGGTTGAATGGGCTCCTAAGGTGCTGATGCTATCAGCTGAACAGTCCTAACGACTGAGGGAAACATTGTTTCCCAAACTTCTAACCTCAAACAGCTACTTCCTGACTGTTGCTCGCTTTTGGCTTTTAAGGCTCACCCTTCAACAGTACTCCCCTGACTGTTGAAGCTATACAGAGCTGGGTTAAAAAGGTCTGGGAGACCTTTTTAATCGGAAAGTAAACATTGCGGAGAAAGTGTCAAAAACGGTCCAGTGGACCGTTTCAGACCGAACTCTAAAAATTAGCGAGGCGAGGGGAAATCTGACCCCTTTGGATTAGCGAATTTGGTCCCACTCCCAGAAAAATTAATCTTGTGGGACGTAGGCAACTGCGCGGACAGGTGAGCCTGTGGCGCCTTCCCAATTAGGGTAGGCGATGGCGATAAAACTGCCTGTTGCTGGAACCTGATCAAGGTTAGCCAGCACCTCGACCTGATAAATCCCTTGTTCAAGCAAATAGTATTCCTCAACCAAAGCACCGCCATTTTCAGGAACAGAAGCACCGCTATCGGTATCCAGTGTCTCGTGCCCGACGGCCTTGACCTGACGGTTGTGAATCAGGTACTCAAGGGCATCGTGTCCCCAACCTGGGGTATGTTGGACATCGTTCTCATCTAGGTTACGAAAGGCTGCGGTGTCTGGCCAGCGTTTATGCCAATCTGAGCGAAAGGCGACAAAGGCACCTGGCTCAATCACACCGTGCTCTGCTTCAAAAGCGAGAATGTCAGCTTTACTAATCTGGTAGTCTGGGTTGTCAGCCACTTCGGCAGATTTATCAATCACATAGAGTGGCAAGAAGAGGTCTTCCAGAGGAATCTCATCGAGGTACTTGCCACCTTCGACAAAGTGAATCGGCGGGTCAATGTGGGTGCCGTATTGACCAACGACTGTAAACTGTTGGACATGAAAACCGTCTTTGAGGGTAAAGATATCCTTTTTCTCCAGCGCGGGCAGGGCTGGAAAGCGAGGACTGGTTTCGTTTATCTTGTGGGTCAAGTTAACCAGTTTGGCTGATTTGAAAGCAGTATAGGCATCGCGTAAACTTGTCATAAGGTCTCCTTTTCTAGCAGGATAGGCGGCGTCCTGTTAGCACCGCCAGTCCTGTGATACCTTGATTTTAACCTATTTTGATGTTGCTGACAAATACTTATTTTTTAGAATTGGTTATAGTTTTTAGCTATAACTCAATCCAAATCTCGTTTCATGTCACTCCCCAGTTCAAAAAAGGGCTGAATGTCCTGAACGTATTCGAGCACACCTTGAAATGCACCGTTATCATCACGGACGGCCTTGTAGACTACATAGATGAACTTGCCCGTCTTGTCGGACTTAAACCACATGTCGACTTGGTCCTTGCGCCCACTTCTGAGCAGGTCAAAAATAGCTCGCACCCGCTCTAGGATTTTTGGTGGGTGGCAGAGGTCAACATGGCGACCGATCTGGCTCTTGGTGCGCTTAAAGACCATGTCATCAGCTGGCACACTATCGTTGAAATATTGAAAGATATCGTCTTTATTGACAAAGGTTAATTCCAGTGGCAGATGGTTGAGGATGAGATTGGCTTCTTCGACCGACAGGTAGCCCTTGCCGAAAGGTTGTTGCTGGTTGCGGTCAATAGCAGTGCTTTTCGCCTCTGGTTTTGGGGTAAAGGTGATGGTGAACTGCCCTTGTGGGGTATCGATGACGGTCGCCTGCCCCTCAGCCTGTGTCGGCTGAACAACTGCTTGTGGTTGGTCTGCGCTAGCCATTTCCCCAAAGACCTCCCGATGAGGAACCCACTTGGCGGTCGGTTTGATGATGGCGTAGCCGTAGGTCTCACTCTCCTCTGCGATGGTCAGCCAGTCGTCCTGAGTAAAGGTCTCCAGCAAAATCATGAGCAGGATAGCCTCTTCCTTGAAAATCATCTCCTCGAACTCCTTGGCGAACGCCTCAAAAGTAGTGAGGACAACTGTTACATCACCATCAGGTAAGGACTGACTGGTTGTCATGACCTGAGCAAACAGCTCCCTAATTTGGTCGTCTACACCCCACATGACCTGAGGAGGGGCATCGTGACCGTAGCGTTCCATGATGGGGAAGAAAAGGTTCTCTTTGCGGTCGTAATGACGTTCAAACTGCCCTAGCAGGTTCAGCTGGTGACGGAGCCCCTTGAGCAAATCAGTTTGCAAATCTGTATCAGTTGTCTCTGCATAAGAGGTCAAAATCCGCCTAACCCGTAAGAGTGCTGCGCGCAGGGCTAAATTTTCCTGCTTGAAGACATAGACAGGATGTCCCTCCTGATCAGCATCTGCGACCTCTACGGCGGTGATAGCGCCCTTAAAGAGGTTGGTGTGGACGTTACAAAGGCTCATGATGTCCTCAAAAGTGATGCCTGCATCTGAGGTCATGAGTTCATGTTCCATGAGGGAAATCTCCAAGGCAGACACACCTGTAAAGTGCTGGTTAAAGCGTTCTTGAACACTCTCAGGGCTAGCCCCCTGATGGAGTTCCAGCAAAATGTCTCTCAAAATTTGTATCCGTTGGTCGCTCATTTGTCTCCTCCAATCACCTCGTAACCATGGCTGGTCAGGGTGCGTGCGATGGTCTCTAGGGAAATGCCAGTCAGGCGAGAGCCTTGCTTGAGGCTGGTGATCTTACCGAGCGTGTTAAGCATAGCAGGATTGGCAAGGGGCTTAAAGCCTAAGTCAACCAAAATATCCCTGAGCTCAGGGTGGCTAGCTAGCAATTCGGCGACAGGCTGGTTGAGGTCAATGGTGTTGGTCATGAGAGAGCCTTTCTATATTGTTCTGTTGTTTGCGGTCCTAGCTTGTTCGATAGCTTTTGACCAATACTCGAATTCCCATCTTAATGGTGGTAAGTCACCAACTTTTTTACGAATAGCATTTTGGTAAGGGAGATACAGCTCATTATAATCATCCCATTTGCTCCAAGCCAAATCCGTAGGGAGGCTTACCTGAAGATAGTCGTCTGCTAGTTTCAAGATATAGTTATCTATCGGTACATGAAGCAATGGGAAAATGTCTTCAAGTATCTCTGGTTCCAACATATAGAGGTATTTTAGGGTCATATTGATCCATTTCTGAGCTTGACCAAATGTAAATCGAATGTTAAAGGAGGCGTATAGCTGTTTTATTCGGCAACAAATGCGGTAATGCCAACAGTCATACTGGTCTTGGTGACTGATGGTTGAAGGTGTTAGCTGAGATAATTCTTCGCGAAAAATTCCCAACACCTCCCGTCTCAGTTGCAATCTTACTTCATTTGGGACTTCTTTTAACTTGAGTGTACGATTAAAATCTAAGTAGGCTAGTCTACTGGCTGATTTGAGTGAATCAGATAAATCTTTAAAGTAAGCTAGCTTTAAAAAATATAAAGTATGTTGGTCAACAGTAGTCTGATAAGGGAGATTTGTCATCATTGTCGTTACTCTTTCTTGAGCGCTTCAAACTTAGCCTTCATAGTCGGGTTTTTCCGAGTTAGTTTTTTGACGGAGACATCTTCAAGTTTGTTGTTGGCCAGGCGCAGCTGGTTGTCGCTGGTGGTCAAGAAGCGTTTGACCTCTTCCATGCGCTTGATGGCCTTGTCGATTTCATCGATGGCTTTCTTGAAATTGGTGCTGGCTGAGGTATAATTTTTGGCAAAGGCCGTTTTGAAGGTTTCCAAATCGGCTTCAAAGGTGGTGATGTCGATGTTTTGACTTCTGACCAATTCCAACTCTTGCTTGTAACTCAAGCTGTTTAGCGCAGCATTTCTCAAGAGACCAATCAACTGGATGAAGAACTGTGGGCGAATGACGTACATCTTAGGGTAGTGATGGCTGACATCAACAATGCCCGTGTTGTAGTAATCGCTGTCCGCCTCCAACATAGAGACCAGAACGGCGTATTCGCAGTTTTTCTCTCGTCGGTCCTTGTCCAATTCTTTGAGAAAGTCCTCGTTTTTGTGTTTTCGGGCGGTTGTGTCGGCCTCATTTTTCATCTCAAACATGATGGAGAGGATTTCAAGCCCATTGTCGTCTGTCTCTCGAAAGATGTAGTCGCCCTTTGAGCCTGATTCGGAGATTAGATTATCCTTACCAAAGGAGGCCTTGGGAAAGGCATAGGCACGCACCTTGTTGAATTCTGTTTCTGCATAGAGTTCTAAACTCTCTCCGATGGCCTTAGTGGACTGTTGCGCCTTAAAATTCTTGTAAAATTCGACCTGCTCGTTGGCTGCCTTGAGTTGGAGGTCATACTCTTGACGGGTGGTCGCCAGCGCCAACTCTTGCCGCTGTTCCTGCAAGAGCAAGGCCGTCCGTGCCTCGTCACGCTCCTTTTCCAGACGAGCGATGGCTTCCTGCTGTGCCCTGTCTTTGAGCACCGCCTGCTTGTCCTGTTCGGCCTGCACTTGAGCCAATTGCGCCTGCTGCGCCTCTTGACTAGCTGCCAACTGCGCCGTCACACGCGCTAACTCTTGCTCCTTGTCGGCGAGTGACTGTTTGGCTGCCAGCATCTCTTCATGGGCACGCTGCTCCAGTTGACTACGTACCTGAGCCAGTTCTTGGTCTTTTTTGGACATGGCAGAGCTGAGGGCTAGTTCTTGCTCGGCCTTGAGCGTGTCAAGCTGGTGAGCCAGCGCTGTTAGTTCTCGGTCTTTTTCCGCCAGTTGGGACTGGAGCGCATTTTTGGACTTCTCCTTGAGCAGTTGGGTCTCGCGAGTGAGGCGGTCATGAAGTTCCTTGTCAAACTCTGCTCCCCGCACCTGAGCTAGTAACTGACTATACTCAGTTTCGTTGACTGTAAAACTCGTCCCACAGTGGGGACATCTGATCTGATTCATGGCTATTCTCCTTTTGGGGTTAACTAATGACTGACGTACTCTCATTATACCATTTTCACGCCAGTATGATACAATAGAACTGATATAAGGAGGAGTAGAATATGCCATTTATCACCATTGACCTCTTTGAGGGACGTAGTCAAGAGCAAAAAGAACAGCTGGCTCAAGAAGTCTGTGAAGTTGTGTCTCGCATCGCCAAAGCCCCCAAAGAAGCCATTCACATCTTTATCAACGATATGCCAGAAGGGAGTTATTACCCTCATGGTCAGATGAAACGTCGCCAGTGAGAGAAGAGCGTCGTTTCAGGCAGCTGGGAACCATCTGCCACATTGCTATTGAGGCTCCTGAAGCGGGAAGCCTACTTGATCAAACAGGAGACCTGCTCAAGTCCTATGAAATGGTTTTTTCCGCTCATTTGCCAGCTTCTGAACTCAATCAACTCAATCAGTCAGCGGGAAAATCTCCCTTCACTGCTTCAGCAGAATTGTTTGAACTCGTCAGCTACGGTAAAAAGCACAGTTTAGCACTTCATAGCCAGCTCAACATCGCCCTTGGCCCCTTGATTCAGGCTTGGCAGATTGGATTTGTAGGAGCAACCAAGCCCAGTCAAGCTACCATTGACCAGCTACTTGACCTCTGCCAGCCAAAAGATATTTTGCTGAACTCTCGTCAGCAGAGCGTTTTTCTAGCCCGATCTGGCATGGCTTTAGATTTGGGTGCCCTTGCCAAGGGCTACATCGCTGACCGTCTGCTGGAACACCTGCTGTCAGCTGGTGCTACCAGCGTCTTAATCGACCTTGGGGGTAATGTCATCACCCACGGTCAGCCGTTTTCAACGACCAGCAAATGGCAGGTTGGGGTGCAACTGCCTTTTGCGCCTCGTGGTCAAGCTATGGGGCGAGTCACGATGGGCAACCAAGCCCTCGTCACCTCAGGAATTTATGAACGCTTTTTTGAGGCTAATGGCAGAGCTTATCACCATATTTTGGATAGACAAACTGGCTATCCTATGGAAACCGAGATGGTCAGTCTGACTATCTTGAGCGATTCCGCCCTAAGAGCTGAAACCTACAGTAGTCAGTTCTTTGGTCTTCCCATACCGCAAGCGCTCCATCTTATCAAGCAGACAGACAGCATAGAAGGGCTGATCTTAACTAGTGATTACCGCTGTTTCTTATCTGATGGGATGAAGGTACATTTCATCCCGCAATATCATTAGAAAAAACACGATTCCAAAGAGAAATCGTGTTTGCTTTTTTATTATTCAAAAGGCACATAAGGGAGACCTAGGGATGTCGCAACAGCTTGGTTGGTGACTTGCCCTTTATAGATGTTTAAACCTGTGAGAAGACCGTAGTTGTCACGAACGGCTTGTTCAAAACCTTTATTGGCTAACTCAAGTGCATAAGGCAAGGTCACATTTGTGAGGGCAAGTGTCGATGTGCGTGGCACAGCACCTGGCATGTTAGCGACAGCATAATGGATTACCCCGTCTACTTCGTAAGTTGGTTTGTCATGGGTAGTAATGGTATCCGCAGTTTCAATAATACCACCTTGGTCAACGGCCACGTCAATAACGACAGAACCAGCCTTCATCGAACTAATCATCTCTCGAGTTACCAGTTTAGGCGCCCGTGCACCTGGAATCAGCACAGATCCGATAAGTAAGTCGGCTTCCTTGACACTATCAGCGATGTTAAGAGGATTAGACATTAAGGTTTGGATACGTTTGTCAAACAAAACATCCAATTCTGCTAGTCGCTTAGCAGAGACATCTAAGATCGTCACATCAGCGCCCAAGCCTAGCGCCATCTGCGCAGCATTGGTCCCAACGACACCACCACCGATGATCACAACCTTTCCTTTTTTAACTCCCGGAACACCTCCCAAGAGAATACCTGCACCACCTTGGAGTTTGGTTTGGAAATAAGCCCCCATTTGCACTGCTAATCGTCCAGCGACCTCACTCATGGGGTTAAGCAGGGGCAGAGTACCGTCCTTGACAACGGTCTCATAAGCAATAGCGGTCACGCCGCCATCTAGCAAGGCCTTAGTTAAGCCAGGAGCAGGAGCGAGGTGAAGGTAGGTAAACAGCAATAAATCAGGGCGGAAAAATTGATATTCATTTTCTAAGGGTTCTTTGACCTTGATCACCAGCTGGGCTGCCCACACCTCTGCAGCGTGTTTTTTGATGATAGCCCCTTGCTGGGCATAATCATTGTCAGAAAACCCTGAACCAGCTCCAGCTTCAGTTTCAACCCAGATAGTGTGACCAGCCTGTTTTAGAGCTAAGACACCAGCAGGTGTTAAACCGACACGATTTTCATTGCTTTTGATTTCTTTTGGTACACCAATAATCATCTCATTTAACCTCGTTTTCTTATTAGATTGCCTTTATTGTACTAAAAAAAGAGAGTACCATCAAGCACTAGTTGAGCAGTATTCTTGAAGAATAGTCGTGGTTTTGTTATAATCAAGGTGATTGCACAAGCATTCATAATTATCTCATGCAAAGATAAGGAGAAGCACATGTCAAAGGACATCAGAGTATTACTCTACTATAAGTACGTCCATATCGAGAATGCCAAAGAATACGTGCAGACTCATTTGGACTTTTGTAAGTCAATCGGTCTCAAGGGGCGGATTTTAATTTCTGAAGAGGGCATCAACGGTACGGTTTCTGGAGATTTTGAAACCACTCAGAAATACATGGACTGGGTGCACAGCGATGAGCGTTTTGCTGACCTCTGGTTTAAGATTGACCTCGAAGAAGAGCAAGCCTTTAAGAAGATGTTTGTTCGCTACCGCAAGGAAATTGTTCACTTGGGGCTGGAGGACAATGATTTTGATGCTGACATTAACCCACTTGAAACCACAGGGGCTTACCTGACACCCAAAGAGTTCAAAGAAGCTCTTTTGGATGAAAACACCGTTGTCCTGGATACTCGTAATGACTACGAGTACGACCTCGGTCACTTCCGTGGCGCCATTCGCCCAGATATCCGCAACTTCCGTGAGTTGCCACAGTGGGTGCGTGACAACAAGGAAAAATTCATGGACAAACGTGTCGTGGTCTACTGTACCGGTGGTGTCCGCTGTGAGAAATTCTCAGGCTGGATGGTGCGTGAAGGCTACAAGGATGTCGGTCAGTTGCATGGCGGCATTGCGACCTATGGCAAAGACCCAGAGGTACAAGGTGAGCTGTGGGATGGCAAGATGTATGTCTTTGACGAGCGCATTGCCGTAGACATCAACCATGTTGATCCAAAAATCATTGGGAAGGACTGGTTCGACGGCACACCATGTGAACGTTATGTTAATTGTGCCAACCCATTCTGTAACCGTCATATGTTGACGTCTGAAGAGAACGAACACAAGTATGTTCGTGGCTGTTCAGCAGAATGCCGTGCTCATGCCCGCAACCGCTACGTGGAAGAGCATGGATTGACCCATGAAGAATGGGCAGCAAGATTAGCGGAAATCGGAGAAACACTACCTGTTGTTGCTCCAGCTTAATCAGCGATGATGACCAGCCTCTTGGCTGGTTTTTTGGTATAATAGACCTCATGGAGGTACTTCTATGGACATCATCAGTACGAATTGCTTATCTATTGAACAAGGCAAACGGGTAAAAGCTTTTCTAGCCCACTGCATGGTTCATGATAAGACCTATAAAGAGCCCTACTTATCCAATCAGCTTAATTTTAACCCTGACATGCCGGCCTTTTTCTTGGCTTACGAGGGGGATGACTTAATTGGCTTGTTGACGGTCTATGCCGATACACCTGAAGTGGACTTGTCGCTCTTTGTTGCGCCAGAGCACCGCAGGAAAGGTATTGCTCGGCAACTCTATCAGAAGTTTTTAACGGAAACAGCTCCCTATGGTGTGACAGAGGTTTCCTTTATTGCGGAGCGTGCCTTTATTGAGGCAAATCCAGGTCTCCTGTCCGCTTGGGGACTGGTCATTGATGACGATAGTGAGTACTTTTTGGGACGGCCGTGCTTGCCTATGGACATGGCAGAGCTGCCCCTTGAGGTGTCTCTCTCGCTGGCTAGACCAGAGGAGGTGAAGGACATTGCTGAGCTGAAAGCGCGCGTGTTTGAGACGCCGCTAGAGCTCAGTCTGACCTATGTGTCAGAAGCCCTGGCTGATCAGAACAGTCTCCTGTATGTTGCCCGCCTAGCTGATCAAGCGATTGGCACTTGTACGGTGGACATCAGCTCTAGCCTGACTTACCTTTACGGTCTTGCTGTTGATCTTGTCTATCGCGGTCAGGGTATCGGTAGTCAGCTGGTGAAGACTATCATCAACGACCGTTACCATGCAGGTGATACTGAGCTACAAATTGCTGTGGATAAGGACAATGACGGTGCTAAAAAACTTTATGAGCAACTGGGCTTTGTCACCCAGACAGAAGTGGTTTATCTGTCGAGTAAGGATTAAGAGAGGGGATTAAGTGATGAAACTGATTTTTCTACACGGCGTGGGGCAAGATAGCCGAGCTTGGGAGCAGGTGATAACAGGGCTAAAGGGTTATCACTGTGTCAGCCTAAATTTATTTCATCATGGGAGATTACCTGATTTTTCTAGCCTACAAGAGCAGGTCAGACAGGCGGTGCGTGAGAGCGAGGAAGACGTTGTTGTGATTGGGCTGTCTTTGGGTGGCATGCTGGCGCTATCTTTGTTGCAAGACCCAGCGCCGCAGCTCCGAGCAGTCGTCAGCATTGCTGGTCAGTATCAATTCACAAAGAATTGGGCTTATAAGGTGCAGGTTGGCTTGCTTAAGCTCTTGCCACCATCTCTTTTGGAAAAACAAGGATTGGATAAGGATAATTTACTGGCTTTTTATCGAGACTTGGCTCAGCTGGATATGACAGGTTTTCTACAAACAACGACCTTGCCAGTCCTCTTGCTCTGTGGGGAGTGCGATAAGATTAACCTCAAAACAGCCAAGCAACTGAAGATCTTGATACCAGAGGCGAAGATGGCGGTGATAGCTGAAGCAGGTCACGAGGTCAACAAGGACCAACCAGAACAGTTGGTAAGGGAATTAAACCAGTTTTTGGAGGTGCTCAACCATGTTAACTAAAGAGGTCGTCGTTGTTATCGGAGGTTCTGGTATGTTACGACCAGCTGTTTTTCAGATATTATCTGAAGTACAGAGTTCTGTTTTGTTGTGCAGCCGAGACAAGAGCCGTTATGATGACTTATTTGAGGTCTACCCTCACGCAGTCTTTTTCCCTTTTGATTTTTCAAAGGCTACCTCTTTTGAAAATCTAAGCAATTTTCTACAAGAAAAAGGGGTGACCATTTCGTGTCTCTTAGTCTGGTTGCACAGCCCCTATTATCCTCATCTTGAGCGTTTCTTGGAACATTTCCCAACCTTTAGAAATGGCTGGTATCTTGTCCAAGGAAAGAGCAGCAGCAATCTTCCTGATGCGTTGTTGAAGCGCTCTGATTTACAAATTATTCGCCTCGGTTATCACGAAAAAGAAAACCGCTGGTTGACTGATGATGAAATTTCCCAGCAGGTTCTTGATGCTTTCCTTCCCTTTAAGCCTAGAAAATAAAGTTAAAAGCTGCTTGCTTTTTCCAAAAATATGCTATAATGGATAGACTAATGTAAAAAAGGAGACCATCATGGAAGACCCTGGCAGTCAGACCATCGTGTTACAATTCATCTTACTACTTATCTTGACCCTCTTTAATGCTTTTTTCTCTGCGACGGAGATGGCTTTAGTATCGCTCAATCGTTCTCGTGTCGAGCAAAAAGCAGAAGAAGGTGACAAGAAGTACATCCGCTTGGTTAAGGTACTTGAGAACCCTAACAATTTTCTCTCGACCATCCAGGTGGGCATCACCCTCATCACCCTCCTGTCAGGGGCTAAGCTGGCTGACACGCTGGGGGCTGAGATTGCGACATGGTTTGGCAATACGGCTACTGCAAAAACGGCGGGTAGTCTCTTGTCTCTAGCCTTTTTGACCTATATCTCCATCGTTTTAGGGGAACTCTACCCCAAACGGATTGCCATGAACCTCAAGGAAAATCTAGCCATCTACTCAGTACCAGTGATTTTGTTGTTGGAAAAGTTGGCTAGCCCCTTTGTTTGGTTGCTTTCTGCATCAACTAACCTACTCAGCCGTCTGACACCTATGGCTTTTGATGACGCCGATGAGCAGATGACTAGAGACGAGATTGAGTACATTCTGACCAAGAATGAGACCTCGCTTGATGCGGAAGAAATCGAGATGCTTCAAGGGGTTTTCTCGCTCGATGAGATGATGGCCAGAGAGGTTATGGTGCCTAGGACGGATGCTTTCATGGTGGATATTAACGATGATAGCTCTGCTATTATCAGTGCGATCCTCAAGGAAAATTTTTCCCGTATCCCGGTCTATGATGGTGACAAGGACAAGGTGATCGGTCTGATCCACATCAAAAAATTGCTACACGCTGCCTTTCACGAGGGCTTTGACCAGGTCAATATTCGTCGAATTATGCAGGATGTTCTTTTTGTCCCTGATACGGTCTTTGTCGATGATTTGATTGGAGAATTGCGGAGCAGCCAGCGCCAGATGGCGATTTTGCTGGATGAGTACGGCGGAGTGGCAGGTCTTGTTACCCTTGAGGACTTGCTTGAGGAGATTGTCGGCGAGATTGATGATGAAACTGACCGAGCTGCGGAGTCTGTGCGTGAGATTGCAGAAAATACTTATATCGTTGAAGGGACAATGACCATCAACGAGTTCAACGACCACTTTGAGACCGAGCTGGAGAGCGATGATGTTGATACCATGGCAGGCTTTTATCTAGCGGGTATCGGTAGTATCCCAACTCAGGAGGAAAAGGAAGCTTATCAAGTAACCAGCAAGGACAAGCAGCTTACCCTTATCAATGACAAGGTTAAAAATGGTCGCGTTCTCAAACTCAAAGTCTTGATGACCGACTTGCCTGACATAACAGAGTAATCGGCTGATGATCTGTTCCCACTGATAGAAGGATGACACAGAACTAGCAGAATAACCCAAAGCTTGAAAAAACTATGAAATTACTAGGCTTTGTATAGATATCTCATAAGATTAGAGAGACAGGGCATTTTGCCCTAGCCTCAAAGTGATTAATAAAAGAGGACAAACGATGTGGTCCTCTTTTTTGATAGCGAGGAAAGCGAAAGCCAGGATGCTATATGATCAGAAACTTGTTTGTTATGATGACGTGCCAATAGAAGTAACAATCGACCAATGAAAAACCTGCTCTTTTATGCTACAATAAACCTATGATTATTTTACAAGCTACCAAACTCGAACGCTCCTTTGCGGGCGATGTGTTATTTACCAATATTGATATTCAGGTTGATGAGCGTGACCGCATTGCTCTGGTCGGTCGTAACGGAGCGGGCAAGTCAACCCTCCTCAAGATGCTGGTTGGCGAGGAAACGCCGACCTCAGGCACCATCAGCACCAAACGCGATCTTTCTCTGTCTTATCTGGCACAAGATAGTCGCTTTTCGTCGGACAAGACCATCTATGCTGAGATGGTAGCGGTGTTTGACGACCTGCGGCAGATTGAGAGCCGTTTGCGAGTTATGGAGGGGCAAATGGCAGAGCTGACAGGTGCTGCTTTTGACCGCTTGATGGTTGACTATGACCAGCTGTCGGAGGACTTCCGCAGTCGTGGTGGCTTTACCTACGAAGCGGACATCAAAAGCATTCTCAACGGCTTTAAGTTTGACCAGTCCATGTGGGACATGCCCATCGCTGAACTATCAGGCGGACAGAATACCCGCTTGGCACTAGCGAAGATGCTCCTTGAAAAGCCAGATTTGCTGGTCTTGGACGAGCCGACCAACCACTTGGACATTGAGACCATCGCTTGGCTGGAAAATTACCTAAAGAACTATCAAGGTGCGCTTATCATTGTCAGTCACGACCGCTATTTCTTGGACAAGGTTGCCACTATCACGTTGGATTTGACACCAAAAAGCCTCGATCGCTACGTGGGCAATTATTCTCAGTTTATGGCACTCAAGGCTCAAAAACTAGAGACCGAGGCCAAAAACTACGAGAAACAGGCCAAGGAAATTGCCAAACTGGAAGACTTTATCAACCGCAACATCGTCCGTGCCTCGACCACCAAGCGAGCCCAGTCCAGACGCAAGCAACTGGAAAAGATGGAACGCTTGGACAAGCCCCAAGCTGGGCAGAAATCTGCCCATATGACCTTCGCGTCAGCCAAGTCTTCTGGCAACATCGTCTTGACAGCTGATGCCATCGCTATCGGCTATGATCATCAGGTGCTGGCGCAGCCCATTTCCCTAGACGTCCGAAAATATGATGCGATCGCTATCGTCGGCCCAAACGGTATCGGCAAGACCACCCTTATCAAGTCGATGGTCGGACAACTCCCCCTCATCGCGGGTGAGGCAGTTTACGGTGCCAATGTTGAGATCGGCTACTACGACCAGACCCAGTCCGCCCTGACCCGCACCAATACCGTACTGGAGGAGCTCTGGAATGCCTTTCCGACTACGCCAGAAGTGGATATCCGCAACCGTCTGGGAGCCTTTCTCTTCTCTGGCGATGATGTCAAAAAGTCTGTCGCCATGCTGTCTGGCGGTGAAAAAGCGCGCTTGCTTCTTGCCAAGCTATCCATGGAAAACAATAATTTCCTCGTTCTTGATGAGCCGACCAACCACTTGGACATCGACAGCAAGGAAGTGCTGGAGAACGCTCTGATTGACTTTGATGGCACCCTGCTCTTTGTCAGCCATGACCGCTACTTTATCAACCGTGTCGCCACCAAAATCCTTGAAATTTCAGCAGATGGCTCGACCCTCTATCTGGGCGATTATGATTATTATCTGGAGAAAAAGGCAGAGCAGGAAGCTAGACATCAAGCTGACCAGCTGACAGCAGCTAGCTCAACTGACACCCCATCAGCTGGCGCTAGCGATTACCAGTCCCAAAAGGCAGACCAAAAAGAACGACGCAAATTGGCCCGCCGTATCGACGAGATTGAAAACCAGCTAGAAACCCTAGAAACCCGCCAAGCAGAGATTAACCAGACCATGCTGACCACTAATGACCTTGGTCAGCTGACCGACCTCCAAAAAGAGCTGGAGAGCCTAGATGAGCAGCAGTTGGTACTGATGGAAGAGTGGGAGCAATTGAGTGAGAAAATAGGAGACTAGCATGTATCGCTTTGTTACCCAAGAAGCTCAACTGACCTTGCATGATTGTTTTATCACAGCCGTAGGATTTGGGCGAGAACTGATCTTGTCTTTTGAACAGGGGATTGATATTTTAGCCAGCCACTCTTTAAATCCGACACACAGGCACCAAACAACAGGACCAGCAGAGGTTGTTTTGCAGTCTTATGAACTGGTACAAGTTAGAGAGGTCTATGGTGCAGAGGATTTTTCACCGAGCTTAGAGGCTCTGACTTCTAAGCGGGTTGAAGTGCTTTGCTTTGGGTTTGATAGGGTCACCAAAACAGCTCAACTACTGTGTGATATTGATTGGCGGTATTGTGTTGCTTACTCCTTTTCTTGTGAAGCTGTCTATTATAAATGGAATGAGTTGACTGGTGATGCCTGGTTTCAGGACTGGCCGTAATGTTAGATAAGACGTCACAGGGATAACTTTTTTGTGAAATACTTCCTAAAATACCTGAAATATGGTATAATCGATGTAGAAAACGATTGCAAAGGGTGGATATCAATGGACGTCAAAGACATTTTAGGCATTTTAGAAGACATGGGGGTCGCTGTATTTGCGACTGTGGACGAGTCAGGCATGCCACATGCCAGACATTTTCACATCGGTGTGGCAAATGAACAAGGTATTTTCTTTATGACGAGTCCTGAGACCAAGTTTTTCAAACAGGTTGCGACAAATCCGAATGTGGCTGTCACGGCGATGAGCCAAGAAGACTATTTGATTCAGGTCATTCGTATAGAGGGCAAGGTACGACCAGTTGGTCCTGACCGACTTTACGATTTACTTGCGGGTAATCCTTATGTTAATTATGTTTACCCAGATCATAAGAAGCAGGAAGACATCGAAGTTTTTCAGCTTTATGAAGGAGTTGGTTTCTACCACAGTTTGACACAAGGGCACAAGTATGTTTTTTCTATCGGAGAAGGTCGCTCAGAGACCGCGCGAAGTATTACCTAGGCAATCTCAGATGATTTAGGATTTGAAATAATTTGTGAAAAGTTGTATACTAACCATGTATGCAACTTTTTGTTTGCGCGACAGTAAATCGACTTAATGCTAGCACAGCTGATTAAGGACCGTTTGTCTGAAGAAGTGGTCGAGGCTTGTTGGTCTGATTAAAACAAACTCGCTCTTCAAGTATTTACCAAAATGATAAAGGAGAATAGTGTGACAGCAGTTAATATCATCGCCTTGGGCGGTGTCCGTGAAATCGGAAAGAATTTTTATGTGGTGGAAATCGGTGAGTCGATTTTTATCCTTGATACAGGTGTTAAGTATCCTGAAAGTGAGCAGTTGGGCGTTGATGTTGTGATTCCTAACCTGGACTATTTGATTGAGAACAAAAAGCGTGTCCAAGGGATTTTCCTCACCCACGGTCATGCGGATGCTATCGGAGCCCTGCCGTATGTGCTCCAGCATATCAAGGTGCCTGTTTTTGGGTCAGAATTGACCATTGAATTGGCCAAGCTTTTTGTGAAAAATGCTAATCTCTTTAAGCGCTTTGAAGATTATCATGTGGTCAATGCAGAGACAGAAATTGAGTTTGGCGATAGTACGGTATCCTTTTTCAAGACAACTCACTCTATTCCAGAGAGCCTGGGAATTGTTTTGTCAACGCCTAAAGGCAACATTGTCTACACAGGGGACTTTAAATTTGACCAAGCGGCAAGCCCGCTTTACCAGACTGATTTTGCCCGTTTGGCAGAGATTGGTCGTGAGGGCGTTTTGGCTCTCTTGGCAGATTCTGCCAATGCTGAAAGCAAGGTCCAAATTGCCAGCGAATCAGAAGTTGGCGCTGAAATCAATCGGGTCATTAGCAATTGGGAAGGCAGAATTATTGTGGCTGCTGTAGCCAGCAACTTGTCTCGTATCCAGCAGGTCTTTGATGCTGCCGCCAACAACGGTCGCCGTGTCGTCTTGACAGGCTATGATGTGGAAAATATTATTCGCACAGGGATTCGGTTGAAAAAGCTCTCTTTAGCTGATGAGCGTTTGATTATCAAAGTGGCAGATATGGCGAACTACGAGGACCATGAGCTGATTATCCTTGAAAATGGTCGTATGGGTGAGCCGATAAACTCTTTGAGTAAGATGGCGCAGGGTCGTCACCGTTATGTCAATATTAAAGATGGCGATTTGGTTTATATCGTGACTACACCGTCAGTTGCTAAGGAAGCTATGGTGGCAAGAGTGGCTAACCTTATTTACAAGGCAGGCGGTTCTGTTAAGTCCATTGCTAAGCACATGCGTGTATCTGGTCATGCTAATGCACGAGATTTGCAACTCTTGATTAACTTGCTAAAACCGACCTATCTCTTTCCCGTTCAAGGGGAATACCGTGAACTGGCTGCACATGCAGACCTAGCCATGGATATCGGTCATTTGCCAGAGCATATCTACATCATGAAAAAAGGCAACCGTATGGTTTTAGGAGAAGAAGGCTTCTTGCACGAAGGTTCCGTTCCTTCTGGTGATGTGATGATTGATGGCAATGCCATGGGTGATTTGGGAAGTGTTGTCCTCCGCGATCGCCAGATCCTCTCTGAAGAAGGTATTTTCATCGTTGCCATGACCATTAACAAACGCCAGAAAAAGATTATTTCTAAGGCAAAATTCCATACGCGTGGCTTTGTTTATGTGAAAAAGAACAAAGACATTCTCTATGATAGTGCAGAGCTCGTTAACCAGACGGTTGAGACCTATCTGAGTCAGCCAGATTTTGACTGGAGTGAGTTGAAAAACTTGGTTCGTGATAAATTAAGCAAGTATCTTTACGATCAGACCAAACGTCGCCCATCTATTTTGCCTGTGATTATGGAAGTGCGTTAAGGTGCTAGTTCTCAACTTAGTAGATTTTAAGCACATCTAAAAAAGTCATGACAGTTAGATGAACGCAACAATGTCTCGAAAATTGATGTTCTGAGAATCTTTGAAAAGCACTTGTAACAGATGTACAGTTGCCAGTGCCTTTTCTTATTCTTCTGTCGCGATGACAAGCCAGCCCAGCTGGTTTTTTTGTGTCGGTTATGGTATAATGAAACAACAGAAGATGGACGGGGGGAATGGTTTGATAGATCAACAATTATTAGAAAGTTTGTTTGCCAGCCCGTGGGAAATTATTATCAATCTTGTTGACCTTTTTTTGGTCACTTGGTTGATTTATCGATTTATTAGAGCTTTAGCTGGCACAAAAATCATGTCGCTGGTTCAGGGTGTCGGTCTTTTTATCCTTTTGCGATTTGTCGCGGAATTGTTGGATTTGACAACGATTACTTATCTGATGAATCAGGTGACGACCTACGGTGTGATTGCGGGTGTTGTCATTTTTGCTCCTGAGATTAGGAGCTTTCTTGAAAAATTTGGCAGAACACCTCAATCCCTGCTTAAACAACAGACAGTTAGCCATGAGGAAAATTTAGTGACGGCTGTCATCAGTGCTGTCAAGTACATGGCACCCAGACGTATTGGTGGCTTGATAGTGATTGAGCGCACCCAAACCTTACAAGAATATATTGCAACAGGCATTTCTTTAGATGCAGATATTTCCAGTCAGCTCTTGATCAACATTTTTATTCCCAATACACCGCTTCACGATGGGGCTGTGATCATTAGAGAAAATAAGATTGCTTCTGCGTCATCCTACCTACCCTTGTCTGATTCCTCTTACATTGCTAAAGAATTTGGAACCAGGCACAGAGCAGCGATTGGTCTATCTGAGGTCTCAGATGCGATGACCGTCGTGGTATCAGAGGAAACAGGAGGCATATCCCTCACCTACAAGGATGTCTTTACGCATGATATGACCTGGGAAGAGTTGGAAGATGTGCTCCGCGAAAAATTAGTTACACCACCAGAAACTACCAATTTCTGGACAACAGTTATCAAGGGAGGGCGATGAGATGAGAAATTGGTTTACTCTAAAACGTTCTGGCTTGGCAGTTGTTTCTTTAGTTTTTGCTCTGCTATTATTTTTAACTGCAAAAACAGTTGCCTATAATGGCAGCAGCAATCGTATCAACCTGTTAACTGAAACCTACACGCATACTTTAGAAAATGTTCCGATTGATATCAAATACAATAGCGATGAGTATTTTATCAGCGGCTACTCCTACGAAGCAGAAGTTTATTTGGCATCGACCAATCGTGTCAAATTAGATTCTGAAATCAACCCAGATACACGGCAATTTAAGGTTGTTGCTGATTTAACCAAACTGACTGAAGGCACCACTAAAGTGAGCTTGGATGTGAGGGATTTACCCAGCGATGTGACCGCTGAAGTTCGACCAGCAACCATGACTGTTACGCTCGGTAAACGGGTGACAAAAAATTTCCCTGTCGAAGCAGTGGTTAATGAGGAACGGGTGATGCCAGGTTATGTATACGAGTCAGCTAGTCTGGATGTTTCTGATGTTGCAGTCACCAGTGATGAAAACACAATTGGTCAGATTGCTCGTGTGATTGCTAGCCTGCCTGATGAGACAAGCCTATCAAAAGACCAAGTTAAAGAATCGGTCACCTTGCAAGCTGTTTCTGAGCAAGGCACGATTTTGCCGGCAATTATCACCCCTGCGAAAGCGGAATTAACAGTTAATTTGCGAAAATTAACCAAAACAGTTCCTTTGGTTGTTGAGCTAACTGGGCAACTGGATAGTAGTCTGTCTCATATCAATTATGAATTAGGGTTCAGTGAGGTGATTATTTCAGGCAGTCAGGAAGCCTTAGATGAGACAGATCGCGTTTTAGTAACGATTGATATTTCTGATATCAAGAAAGATACGCGAAAAACCTTAACCTTATCTGCTGAAGGGGTCAAAGTAACGCCAGAAGTTATCGACGTTAAACTGAAAGTGACCAAAAAGTAGTGATCAAACCTTTCCATAACAAATATGGCATGAGTTAGGAAACAAAAAACAAAAAGAAAGTGAGAAGCGGGTTACCGCATAAGAAAAATGGGAAAATATTTTGGAACGGATGGCGTCCGTGGAGAAGCAAACGTTGAATTGACACCAGAATTGGCCTTCAAACTAGGTCGCTTTGGTGGCTATGTCCTCAGTCAGCACGAAGAAGGGCAACCAAAGGTCTTTGTCGCACGTGATACCCGTATCTCAGGGGAAATGTTGGAGGCCGCTTTGGTGGCTGGGCTTCTTTCAGTTGGTATCGAGGTTTACCAGCTGGGCGTCTTAGCCACGCCGGGAGTGTCTTATCTGGTTCGGACGGAAAATGCTAGCGCTGGTGTCATGATTTCAGCCAGTCATAACCCTGCTCAAGACAATGGTATCAAGTTCTTTGGGTCAGACGGTTTCAAACTGGCTGATGAAACGGAGCTTGAAATTGAAGCACTCTTGGACACTCCAAACGATGACCTCCCACGACCGTCAGCTGAGGGTCTTGGGACCTTAGTGGCTTATCCAGAGGGCTTGCGAAAGTACGAAAAATTCTTAGTTTCTACTGGAGCCGATTTGGCTGGTATGAAGGTGACCTTGGATGCCGCCCACGGGGCAGCCTACTCATCGGCTCGTTCGATTTTCCTTGACTTAAATGCGGAAATCACTGTTATTGGTGATCAGCCTGATGGGCTTAACATCAACGATGGTGTCGGCTCAACTCACCCAGAAAAGCTTCAGCAAACGGTTCGTGAGACAGGCTCTGCTATTGGTCTTGCCTTTGACGGTGATAGCGATCGCTTGATTGCGGTTGATGAAAACGGCGATATTGTAGATGGTGATAAAATTATGTTTATCATCGGGAAATACCTAGCGGAGAAGGGTCAGTTAGCCCAAAACACAATTGTGACGACCGTGATGAGTAATCTTGGTTTCCATAAGGCTTTGGAACGTGAAGGTATTGACAAAGCGGTGACCGCTGTTGGTGACCGTTATGTGGTTGAAGAAATGCGTCGCGGTGGTTATAACTTGGGCGGTGAGCAGTCTGGACATGTCATTATCATGGATTATAACACCACGGGTGATGGACAGTTGACTGCCATCCAGCTGACTAAAATCATGGCTGAAACAGGCAAATCCTTGTCCGAATTAGCCAGTCAAGTTGATATTTTCCCGCAGAAATTGGTTAATATCCGTGTGGATAATAGTATGAAAGACAAGGCGATGGAAGTGCCTGCTATTGCCACCATTATCACCAAGATGGAAGAAGAAATGGCAGGTAATGGACGGATTTTGGTGCGTCCGAGTGGGACTGAGCCCCTGCTTCGTGTCATGGCGGAGGCGCCGACTGATGAGTTGGTGAACTACTATGTGGATACCATCGCTGATGTTGTACGTGCGGAGATTGGGTTGGAGTAATTCAAAAATGAGGCTGGGACTTTTGTTCCAGCCTCAAATTTCAAACGTTAATCAGTCACTTCTCTGACTATTTGAGCGATGCGGAAGTGGGCTAAAAAGGTCTGGGAGACCTTTTTAATCGGGAAATGACACTTGCGGCGCAAGTGTCAAAAATAGTCCAATGGACTGTTTCAGCCTGAAGCCTAAAATTAGGGAGGTGAGGGACAATCGCATTCTAAAGAATTACCGATTTTTGTCTCACGTTCCTTCTCTTTTTCTTATCAGCTCTTCAGTGAGTTGAGAATTTAGCTCTGCGATTTTTCCAAAAAAGTGGTACAATAAAAAAATGAACAAACCGACGTCTGCCTATGTGCATATCCCTTTTTGTACTCAGATTTGTTATTACTGTGACTTTTCTAAGGTGTTTATCCAGAATCAGCCTGTGGACGACTATCTGCGGGCTCTTGTGCGCGAGTTTGAGAGTTACGACATCAAGCATCTCCGAACCCTTTATATGGGTGGTGGTACACCGACAGCTATCACTGCTCAGCAGCTGGACTATGTTTTGACGGAGCTGACCAAGCACTTGGACTTGTCCATGCTGGAGGAATTTACCATTGAGGCTAATCCTGGTGACTTGGATGCGGATAAAATCGCTGTGCTGAAGCATTCGGCAGTTAATCGGGTCTCTTTGGGCGTTCAGACTTTCAACAACAAACACCTGAAAAAAATCGGTCGTAGCCATAATGAAGCCCAGATTTATGAAAGTATTGACAGTTTGAAGGCGGCTGGGTTTGATAACATCTCTATCGATTTGATTTATGCCCTGCCTGGTCAGACCTTAGACGATGTCAAGGAAAATGTGGCCAAGGCTTTGGCATTGGACATCCCTCACCTTAGTCTTTACAGCTTGATACTGGAGCACCACACTGTCTTTATGAACAAAATGCGTCGTGGCAAGCTCAATCTACCGACTGAGGATACCGAAGCAGAGATGTTTGATTATATTTTATCAGAACTGAAGAAGGCAGGCTTTGACCATTACGAGATTGCCAATTTTGCCAAGCCTGGTTTTGAGAGCAAACACAATCTGGTCTACTGGGACAATGATGAGTACTTCGGTTGTGGGGCTGGGGCGTCTGGCTATTTGGACGGTATCCGTTACCGTAATCGAGGTCCAATTCAGCATTATTTGAAAGCTGTGGCTGAGGGTAACGCTAGACTGTCGGAGGAGGTCTTAACCAAAACCGAGCAGATGGAGGAGGAATTTTTCCTCGGATTGCGTAAAAAAACTGGCGTCTCCATTTCCCGTTTCGAGCGTAAGTTTGAGACTAGTTTTGAAACCATCTACGGTCAGGTGGTCCGTGACTTGCAGATGGAAGGACTGGTTCAACTAGATGGTGACCGTCTGCGCATGACCCAGAAAGGGCTCTTTCTGGGTGATACCGTAGCAGAACGCTTTATTTTAGACAAGGAGGACTAGATGGGAAAAATTTATAGACAAGAGCACACCATTCCCTTTTACGAGGCGGATGTGACCAGCAAGGTCAAGCTGTCTCATCTGGTTAATAAATCTCTGGAAGTTTCAGGCTGGCAGGCCCATAGTCTGGGTTGGAGTGATCAACGGATTTTAGATGAATACGGTCTGATTTGGGTAGTGACAGACTACCAGTTTACGATTGAGCGTCTGCCTGTCTTTGCGGAGAACATCACCATCGAGACAGAGGCAGTCAGCTACAACAAGCTCTTTTGCTATCGGGAGTTTCGGATTTTTGACGAGACTGGTCAGTTGCTGGTGTCTCTCTTATGTAGTTTTGTCCTCATGGATGCCCAGACCCGTAAGGTTCATGCTGTGATTGACGAGGTGGTTGCACCCTTTGGAGCTGACAAAATCAAGGCTATTCGTCGTGGGGAAAAAATGGCAGAGCTGACCGACCCTGTGGTTACAGATAGACAAGTCACCTATTTTGACTTAGATATGAATGGTCATGTCAACAACAGCAAGTACATTGATTGGTTTATCGAAAGTCTGGGACGAGAATTTCTGAACGAACATACTCCTAAGCGTCTTATCATCAAGTACAGCAAGGAAGTCCATTATGGCAAGAACGTGCAAGTGGCTAGCCAGTTGACAAACTTAACCAGTCGTCATGATTTGCTAACAGAAGACGGTCTGTCAACACAGGCTATGATAGACTGGGAGGTGCGTGATGACCAGTGAGGACAAGTGGTTAAGCTGGGCAGTGCGCTTGCAGGCCTTGGCACAAAATGGTCTGGCTTATACAACCAACGATTTTGACAAGGAACGGTTTGAGGAAATCCGTCAGATGGCAGCAGAGATGTTGGTTGAGCCGTCAGGTCAACCGTTAGAGGTGGTAAGGGATCTTTTTGCCAGCGAGACAGGATACCAGACCCCCAAGCTTGATACCCGCGCAGCTATTTTCCAAGAGGGGAAAATCTTGCTGGTGCAGGAAGCAGATGGGCTATGGAGTTTGCCAGGAGGCTGGTGCGATGTGAATCAGTCGCCCATGGACAACACGGTCAAGGAAGCCAAAGAAGAGGCAGGACTAGATGTGGTCGCCTACCGATTGGTTGCAGTGCTTGATAAGCACAAGAACCAACCTAGCCGATCAGCTCACCATGTGACCAAGATCTTTTTCCTCTGCAAGAGTTTGGGTGGTCAGTTTGTCGCCAACAGCGAAACTTTGGCTAGTGGCTACTTTGCCCTAGATGACTTGCCAAATCTTTCGGTCAATAAGACCACCGCAGAGCAGATCGCCCTCTGTTATGAAGCTCATCAGGCGGATCACTGGGAAACGGTGTTTGATTGAGGAGGAATGAATGATTTGGGTAAAGGGTGTTGAACTTATCGGTGGTGACCCAGAGGGAGGTGCAGAGGTCTGGTTGACGGATGGGACATTTGTTTGCTGCTGCTTTGCCTGGCCTTATTATGGTAAAATCGGGGATGTCTACGATGATGGTCCAATCACATGGTTGATGACGGATGACGTTGAACGCAGCGATGTTGATTTTCCCATTCTAAAGCATCTCGGTAACTGGGAACATTTTGTTGTCGGCAAGCTAGTAGATCGGCACAAAGAACTGATTCAGGTGGGGGAGTTTTTATTTGATATGGAAGACACCATTCCAAAGGACATACAGGAAGGTGAGTATCTTGAATTTAAGGCTGACCGACCCGATATATATTAATCAGAAAAGGGGAAAATGATGACACCAAAAGAACTAACTGTCCTTTTGTTATCAGACGAGGAGATGAGGTGTGTTTTGCGGGCAATAGCAGAGCTGGGGTTGCCAGATTGCTGGCTGGCAGCTGGTGCAGTTCGCAACGCGATGTGGAACCATTTGAGCGGTCGTCCTCTCTTTGACAGGGAGACAGACTTGGATGTTGTCTTTTTTGACCCTAAAGGGACTCAGGAAGAAGTCAATCACCTGCAAGCCCAGTTGCACACCCGCTACCCAGCCTATCACTGGGAGGTCAAAAATCAAGCCTTCATGCACCAGCATAGTCCCCACACAGCCCCTTATCAGAGCAGCTGTGATGCTATCAGTAAGTACCCCGAACGCTGTACAGCGATTGCGGTGCGGTTATTGGAGGGTGACTTAGAGATTTTTGCTCCCTATGGGTTAGAAGATATAGTGAACTTTATGGTCAGACCAACTCCGCATTTTGTGGCTCACCCAGAGCGTCTAGCACTGTATCGCCAGCGTGTATCCTCAAAAAATTGGACAGATAAATGGCCTCAGCTACAGGTAGAGTTGGAAAATCATTAACAAACTAGGTTGTCTGTTGGTTGAGCGTTGGTTGTGATGATTAAACCAGTTTCATATACCTTAGCAGTGATTGATAGTTACCCCTCCTTGGTTCAGATGACATTCTGGCAGTATGAATTTACTAATCGACTTCTGCACCAAACGAGTTAATAACCGACTGGGCAGCTCTGCGATGATACCATAGAAAAAAGAAAGGAAGACCATGACCTATAAAGGCTATTTGATTGATTTGGATGGAACGATTTATCGAGGTAAGGAGAGGATTCCTGCTGGTGAGGCTTTTGTCCGCCAGTTGCAAGAGCGAGGGATTCCCCACCTTTTTGTGACCAATAACACCACCCGTCCGCCTGAGGCGGTACAGGCACTATTGCGCGACCAGTGTGAGCTGGAGGTAGATGTGGCACAAATCTACACGGCAAGCCTGGCGACAGTTGACTACATGAATGAGCTGGGCAAGGACAAGACGGTCTATGTTATCGGCGAAGCAGGTCTCAAACAAGCGATTTTTGAGGCAGGTTACGTGGAGGAAACGGAAGCGCCAGCCTACGTGGTTGTCGGACTGGATACAGAGTTAACCTATGACAAGCTGGTGACGGCGACCTTAGCCATTCAAAAGGGAGCAACCTTTATCGGAACTAACCCTGACCTTAATATTCCAACTGAACGTGGGCTCTTGCCGGGCGGTGGGACGATCACCCGCCTTCTGGAGTTAGCAACTCGTGTTGAGGCAACCTTTGTTGGTAAGCCACATGCGATTATCATGAACAGAGCCCTGGCGCGTCTCGGAGTGGCGAGAGAAGAAGCCATCGTTGTCGGTGATAATTACTTGACCGATATTCGGGCGGGGATTGATCATGGTATTGATACTTTGCTGGTGTTGACAGGCTTCACCAAGCCTGAGGAGGTGGCTGATTTGCCACTGGCACCGACCTATGTCCTCAATAGTTTAGCGGAGTGGGATTTTGATGAGAACTAGAGGACAAGTATTTATTGGTCTATTATGGTTGCTGGCGCTTATGGTGCTCTTAACCATTGGCTTAGCTTGGGTGCTTTATCCCTTAGCGATTAAGCAGTTTGAGTTGACCTCAGTAGTTGCCCTGTCTGAGCAGGAACTCTTGGGAAATTTTAACCAGTTGATGACCTATTTGCTTCACCCCTTGAAGCAGGAACTTGTCATGGCTGATTTTCCTGTGTCTGCTAGCGGTGCCAAGCATTTTGCAGATGTTAAACACTTGTTCTTGCTGGCAGAAGCAGTCTTTATCGGTTTAGCTTATCCTGCGGTGCGCTTTTTCTCCCAAGCAATGCGTGATAGGGAACTGATTTTTTATCGACAGATCTTTTTGGGAGCTATGCTTTTTCCTGTGCTTATCGCAGGGCTGGGTATGGTTGTTGGATTTGAAACTTTTTTCACTCTTTTTCATACCTTGCTCTTTCCTGGAGACAGTTCTTGGTTGTTTAACCCTACGACTGATCCAGTGATTTTGGTGCTACCCGCCGAGTTTTTCCTGGCTTGTTTTATCCTCTTTTTTCTGATTTACCAAGGTCTTATGGGGATGTTGCTACTGTTGAGCTACCGACAGTCGGCCTCTAACGGCTAGAGAACAGGTTCTGCTTTATTCAGGCTGATAGAAGAGGAGGAACCGTGCTGGCTCCTTTTAACAGTCCATCTTTAATTTTGATAGAAACGAGTGACGACGTGATTTATTTTGACAATGCCGCGACGACCCAGCCCTATCCCGAGGCGCTGGCGACTTATCAGCAGGTCGCGACTAAGATTTTCGGGAACCCCTCTAGCCTTCATGGTCTGGGCGGTCAGGCGACGCGGTTGCTTGAGGCGTCAAGACGCCAAATAGCCGAGCTGTTAGGCTGTTTGCCAGAGGAGATTTTTTTCACTTCTGGAGGGACGGAGAGTGATAACTGGGCCATCAAGGGGACTGCCCTTGAAAAGAGCAGTTTTGGGAAGCACCTCATCGTGTCTAGTGTAGAACACCCTGCGGTGCGGACCTCAGCCAAATGGCTGGAAACCTTGGGCTTTGAGGTGAGCTATGCCCCTGTGGACAAGGCTGGATTGATTGACCTCTCAGCCCTTTCAACCCTTATCAGACCGGATACTATTTTGGTATCCGTCATGGCAGTTAACAATGAAATTGGAGCTATCCAACCCATCTCAGCCATCTCCGACCTTTTGGCGGATAAGCCAGGGATTACCTTTCATGTGGATGCCGTGCAGGCGGTTGGCAAGCGTGATATGGCTGATGTGCTGACAGACCGTGTGGACTTGGCCTCTTTCTCCAGTCATAAATTTCACGGTTTACGTGGTGTCGGATGGCTCTATAAAAAGTCTGGTAAGCGGATTGCACCGCTTTTAACAGGCGGTGGTCAGGAGAGTGACCTGCGTTCAACGACGGAAAACCTGCCAGCCATCGCAGCGACAGCTAAAGCTCTGCGATTGACCCTGGAAAATGACCATGACCAGCGTGTCAAGGTGCGTGCGATGAGAGACGTCCTGCATAGCGCTTTGAGCCAGTTTGAGGATGTTCGTCTCTTTTCAGGGACAGATGAGCGGTTTTCACCGTCCATCATCACCTTTGGCATCAAGGGGGTTCGTGGCGAAGTCACGGTTCATGCCTTTGAAGAACATGAAATTTACCTATCGACGACCTCAGCCTGCTCCTCCAAGGCTGGTCAGCCAGCTGGGACCCTGATTGCTATGGGTGTGCCTGTTCGAGACGCCCAGACCGCTGTCCGTATTAGTCTCGATACCCACAACGACATGGGGCAAGTGGAGCAATTTTTGACCATTTTCAAACAGATTTACGATAAGACCAAGAAAGTGAGACGCTAAGCCGTCCAAGTAAAGGAGACACATGCAGTATCAAGAAATCATGATTCGCTTTGGTGAGTTGTCCACCAAGGGCAAAAACAAGATGCGTTTCATCAACAAACTTCGTAAGAACATCGCTGATGTTCTGTCCGTGTACCCGGAGGTTGTGGTCAAGGCTGACCGTGACCGTGGGCACGTTTACCTCAATGGGACAGCTTACGAGCCTGTGGCTGAATCGCTCAAACAGATTTTCGGCATCCAGGCCTTTTCCCCTGTCTACAAGGTCGAGAAATCCGTTTCAGCTCTCAAAGACGCCGTCGTCGCTATCATGACAGGCCTTTACCGTGAGGGCATGACCTTTAAGATTGCCAGCAAGCGCAGTGACCACAGTTTTGAACTGGATAGTTATGGGCTCAATCTGGCTCTGGGAGATGCCGTTTATACCGCTCTGCCATCCATCAAAGCCCAAATGAAACACCCCGATGTGACCCTCAAGGTGGAAATCCGCGAGGAAGCGGCCTACATCTCTCATGAGGAAGTCAAGGGAGCTGGCGGTTTGCCTGTGGGGACATCGCCCAAGGGCATGCTCATGCTGTCGGGCGGGATTGACTCCCCTGTGGCGGGCTATCTGGCGCTCAAGCGGGGGGTGGAGATTGAGGCGGTTCACTTTGCCAGTCCACCCTACACCAGCCCAGGTGCGCTCAAGAAAGCGCACGACTTGACGCGCAAGCTGACCAAGTTCGGTGGCAACATCACCTTTATTGAAGTGCCGTTTACAGAGATTCAGGAGGAAATTAAGGACAAGGCACCCGAAGCCTACCTGATGACCCTGACCCGTCGATTTATGATGCGGATTACCGACCGTATTCGTGAGGTGCGTGGTGGTATGGTCATCATCAATGGGGAAAGTCTGGGACAGGTGGCCAGTCAGACTCTGGAGAGCATGGTCGCCATCAACGCCGTGACCAATACGCCTGTTATCCGTCCTGTTGTGACCATGGACAAGCTGGAAATCATCGAATTGGCGCAAAAAATCGACACTTTTGATATTTCTATCCAGCCCTTTGAAGATTGCTGTACTATTTTCGCTCCAGACCGTCCAAAGACCAATCCCAAACTCAAAAATGCCGAGCAGTATGAGGCACGTCTGGATGTCAATGGTCTGGTCGAGCGTGCAGTGGCTGGGATTAAGTTGACTACCATCACACCTCAAGTGGAAAAAGACGAGATGGCTGATTTGATTGAGGAACTGTTGTAATGTGGCAGAGCTTTAATCGTTATGTGGCTAGGCTCATTCAAGCAGTCATTATTGGCATATCTGCTCTTCTCTTATTCTATTTGTCTGTCCAGCTCCTACGACTTCAAGCCTATATGCCTTTGACCCGTTTGGAGGATATGATTTTCATTCGACAACAACCAAGTGTGTTGATTGAGGTGGGTGTAGGTTTGCTTCTTTTGATTGCTCTAGCGCCTTTGCTCAAAAAGATACCACCCCATCATCTATTTTTTGGGTGTGCGCTCCTCTATCTACTAGCTGGATATGGTTTGATTAGCCATGTCGATTCAGTAATTCGGGCTGATGCCAAACGAGTTTTTGAAGCCGCTTTTGCTATGAACCAAGGGGACTTTTCTTCTCTTACCAAGCAAGGGGCTTACCTCTACCTACACCCTCATCAACTGGGGCTAGTTACTTTGGAAAGATTTTATCTCTTATTTTCATCTAGCCCACGTTTTATTTTCGGAATCAATCTCATCTTAGTGCTAGCGACCCTTGGGCTTCAAGCTGCAATTTGCCATAAGCTTTATCACAAGGGTCTTGTGACAAATTATCTGATACTCTTGTCCTTTGCCTTTTTGCCCCAGTTTTTCTTTATTCTGTTTGCTTATGGGGCAATACCTGGCGCATTTCTCATTGTGCTTGCAACCTATTTTTTCCTCAAAGACCAGCAATCTCATCGTCTAATTTGGGCAATTTTAGGCATTTTGATGGCAGTCTTTGCTGGAATCGTTAGGAATAACTATCAAATCTTCTTGATTGCCTTGCTCATTCTGTGGCTGATGGCCTATGGTAAAACTCTTAGCAAACGTTACCTCAAATTACCGCTTGCTCTGCTGGTCAGTTTTTTTCTACTAAGCAAATTGCTAACCTTTTCTTATGAAACGGCGATTGGTCAGCCCTTATCTCCAGGGGTTCCAAAACTAGCCTATGTCACGATGGGCTTGCAAGAAGACCCCAAGGGTGCTGTTGGTGGCTGGTGGAATACTTATAACACAAACTTATTAAAAAAAGTCGGCTATGATCAAACATTAGCAAAAGAAAAAGCTCAAACGGATTTGAAACAAGCCTTTGGTCGGCTGGCATCTGATGCTGGTTATGCTTCAAAATTTTTTAGAGACAAATTTCACTCGACCTGGTTAGACCCGACCTTCCAGTCAATTTGGACAGGACCCTTAACGGTACGTGGTCAGTATACCCATACGTCCTTGCTAAAAAGCATTTATGAGGAGGGCACTGGCTATGCCGTGCTGAATCGTTTGGGAGGGGTCTGGTTGTGGCTGGTCTACAGTCTGGCAGCTGTTTATTGGCTATGTCGCTCACGGCAGACAGCAGGTAGATCCCTTCGTCTCTTTGAGTACCTTCCCTTCCTCTTTTTTATTGGCGGTGTTCTTTTTCACCTCATCTGGGAGACAAAAAGTCAGTATGTTCTCGTCTATGTTTCCTTGTTAACCCAACCTGCAGCTTATAGTTTAGGTCACATAGCAGAGCGACTGATGCGTAAAGTTAAAAAAATATCAAAAAAACTGGACTAAATATCCAGTTTTTTATACTATGAGCGGCGTTTTTGCTTACCAGCATTACGCTTTTTATTGTCCACATTAGCAGTGATAGCTTTAGGGGCTTCTTTGCTATCTTTTGATGGTGTAGCTGGCTTTGCTGTTTTGGGCTTGTAGGCTTTCGGAGGATTGAGTCGGTATTCTTCTTCGACTTTAGCTCTTAGGCGTGGCTTGATTATATAGGTAACCAGAAGTTGTTGGAAAATAGCAATTACACCACCGACTAACCAGTAGAGAAGGACCCCAGCAGGAGACGTAAAACCGAATCCAACCATCATGATTGGCATCATGTACATGGTTGTTTTCATTTGAGCTTTTTGCTCTTCAGGAACAGTTGCTAGAGACAGATGAGCTTGCAAAAGGTAAAGTGCGGCGATGATTGCGGTCAAAATCAGGTCTGGCTGATCCAAGCGGAACCAGAGGAAACTCGTGCCACTGATGCCTTCTGTATAGCGTGCAGCATAGAAGAGGGCAGAGAAGAATGGCATTTGAATCAGAATCGGTAAGCATCCCATGCCGCCAAAGAGACTGAGACCGTATTCTTTGTTTAACGCCATGATTTCGGTCTGGATGGCCAACTTTTCATCGTTGGTCTCAGCCTCTCTTAGGCGCTTGTTTAATGGCTCAAAAACATGGCTAAAGTAGTTACGTTTCTCAGCCTGATAAGTGGCTTGCCAAGACTGATAAAGTCCAAGAGGCAAGATGATCAAGACACGCACCAAGATGGTCACAAGGATAATCGCAATCCCAAAACCGAGTGCCTTATCAACCGCAAAATAGCGGATAACATCTCCCATTGGGGCAACGAGATAATTCCAAATCGGATCATCCTTAGTAGGGACGCCATTCACAGTGTTGACACACCCAGCTAGGAGCATAAGTAGGCTCAGGCTTAAACCCGAGAGTAAGAGTCGATGTTTTTTCAAAATCATGTATTCCTTTGCTTTTTTGTGATACCATAACATTCTACCTTTTTTTGAAAAAATTCTCAACAGTTTAGGTAGTATTTCGTCAGTTTGTGACGAGGGACACTCAGTTACTCACTCGAAAATCGCTATAATCTGAAAAAGCGACAGGTGTGACATCGACATAAGTTACCTTAGCAAAGCGTGAAGGATTGTTTCTAATCCCGTGAATAAATCGCTGTAATTCGTGATGTTCTTCAGCCTGAGCGAGAATTTCGACAGTACCATCGTCATTATTCCAGACCCGCCCATAAATACCGCCAATTTCCATGGCTAGCGCCTGAGTGGCATAACGAAACCCAACCCCCTGCACCCGACCTGCTACAAGTAATCTGACCTTTTGCATCTTGCTCTCCTTTAAAAAAAAATCTTTTATCAAGGTTAGTTTACCATAAAATGGTCGAATTTGTGATATAATAGATAATTAAGTTTTTGGAGGTCAAGATGGCAAAGTTGATGCCAAGCTGGGTCAGACAAGAAGGGGTCGCCCTTTATCAAACTGGTCAAGTTCAGCTACAGGATAGTAATGAACAAAGCCATCAACTGATGGTGGGAGATGCTGAGGTAACTTACGCTGATGATGACTACCTCAATCATTGTAATTGTGATTTCTTTGCGACTAAAGGGTATTGCGCTCATTTGGCAGGTGCGGAGCATTTTGTGAAACACCATCTACTATCTGAAGCGGCACCCAAAGTTGAGGAGACTGCTCAGCAGAGCCGTTCAGAGTATCTTTTTGCCAGTCGTTTTTTAGATGAATTAGAGGAACTTCCGCATGAAGAGAATAAGTATTGCTTGTCAGTCATCGGAGAGCGGCCGTATGGTCAGCAGTTGCTATGGACGCTTAAAATTCAGCGCTTACCCGACCAGCGCTCCTATGTGATTCGTGATATTCCAGCTTTTCTCAGTCTGGTGCGTGATCAAAAACATTACCAAATCGGTAAGAATTACTATGAGCAACTAAGCACGGGCTGGTTTGATTCAGCCAGCCAAGAAGTGTTGCGCTTTTTAAATCGCCTGGCCTCCAGTGACAGTTCAACGTTCTTCCCAACCTATGGTCGCCATCTTTTTTTGCCGGGTGGATTTTTTGCAGAAGGGCTAGAGGTACTTGGAAAACTATCTTCCTTTTCATTAACCCTCTTAGCAGGTCAAGAGTTAACGCAACCTAGCTTGAAGCCTTTGGCAGCTGAGCATGAGCTCTTTCAATTCGAGGTTAGGTTAGAGCTTGATCATATAGGACTGGTCATCAAAGAACGCTATGATCTTTCCCTATTTGAGGGACAGTACCTTTATCGTGAGGGTGTTTTTTACGCCTTAACTGATAGTCAGCAACGCCTGTTCAAGGCGCTTAGCAGTTTACCTATCGGAGCAGACTGGCATAAAACCTTGATTATGGATTTGACCGAGCAAGGACGACTGGCAGAACATTTATTTGATTTTTCAACCTTGGGACCTGTCCAGGCACCGCTCTCATTTGCTATTAAAGATTTTGAACCAGAATTTATCATCACTCAAGAGGATCATCAACTGAGACTAGACCTTGTTCTACACTATGATGAGCTAGTAGTCAAGGAACAATCTGAGTTTATGGCTCTGCCATTTACCAGTCACCCTAAAAAGAAGCGAGAGATTGATAGAACATTGGTGAGGCTAGGCTTTGCGCCAACTTTTAGCAGTTATCGAGCTCTGCCCAGACAAGCTGAACTTTATCAATTTTTTGAACAAGAACTACCGCAGTTGCGCCGCTTGGGGCAGGTGACCTTGTCACCAGATGTTGAGGCCTTGTGGCAGGTGGTTAGACCACGTATTGCTTTGGAGAGGGCTGGTGGTTTGCTAGAGGTCAATTTTGATTTTTCTGACCTTAGCCCGACTGACATTGAACAGGCGGTCATCAGTCTTCAAGAGCAAGAGCCTTATTTTATTAGCCGTTCGGGTCAAGTGGTGGTATTCGACGATGAGATTAAGCGGATTTCACAGACGTTGTTAAATTTGCGGGCTAAGCACCTTGATAAGAGCCGGTTTCAAGTGTCTAACCTTGCTAGTTTTCAACTTAAAGATGCCTTGTCCAGTTATGATAAGGTCACTTTTTCTGATGAATTGCAAGCCATGACGACTCATCTTTCGCATCCTGAAACTTTTGAGTTGGGAGAACTTCCTATTTCTGCGACCTTACGAGGGTATCAGCAACGTGGCGTGCAGTGGCTGTCTGTTTTGGATCATTATGGTTTTGGCGGTGTTTTAGCTGATGACATGGGACTTGGCAAGACCTTGCAGACCATTGCTTTCTTGTCGAGACAGCTGTGTGCTGGTCAGCGTGCACTCATTTTAGCGCCTTCTAGTTTGGTTTATAACTGGCAGGAAGAGTTTGCCAAGTTTTTGCCGGAGGTAGCCGTCAGTGTGGTTCAGGGGACTAAGGCTCAGAGAGAAGCCAGCATCAGACAGCAGGATGCTGTGCTGTTGACCTCCTATCATAGTTTTCGTCAGGACTTGCTGACTTATCAGGACTATCATTTTGACTACTTGATTTTAGATGAAGCACAGGTCTTGAAAAATAGTCAAACCAAGATTGCGCAAGCCCTGAGAGACTTTCCGGTTTCGAGGTGCTTTGCCCTGTCTGGCACACCGATTGAAAACCGCTTGTTAGAAATCTGGTCGATATTTCAGATTGTTTTACCTGGCTTATTTACAAGTAAGACCCAATTTAATCAGCTGTCTGCACAGGCAGTCGCACGCATCATTCGTCCGTTTTTGCTACGTCGTCGGAAAGAAGAGGTTCTTCCTGAATTGCCAGATATGACTGAAATCACCTATCATAACGACATGAGTGATGGTCAGAAAACCATTTATCTGGCACAGCTGGAACGCATGCAGCAGAGGGTGCTTCAAACCAGCCAGGCAGAATTTGCTAGAGATAAAATTGAGATTTTATCAGGAATTACACGGTTGAGGCAAATCTGCAATACGCCGCAGCTGTTCATGCCTTACGAAGGAAGTAGTGGCAAGCTTGATGGGCTTAGAGACTTACTGGTCCAACTCAAAGAGAACGGACATAGGGTCTTAATCTTTTCTCAATTCAGAGGCATGTTGACCTTGATTGAAGAGCAATTACAAGAACTAGGTCTGAGCAACTACATTCTGACAGGGTCAACGCCACCAAGGGAACGTCAAGAAATGACGACCGCATTTAATAAAGGCAGTCGGGATGTGTTTCTGATGTCATTAAAGGCTGGTGGTGTTGGTCTCAACCTCACTGGTGCAGACACAGTTATCCTTGTTGATCTGTGGTGGAATCCTGCCGTCGAACTACAAGCGATTGGGCGGGCACATCGGCTGGGACAAGATAAACCTGTTCAAGTCTATCGTCTGATTACCAAAGGAAGCATTGAAGAAAAAATTCTGGCTCTGCAAGATAACAAGCGCCATTTAATCAAAGATGTTCTGGACGGGGATGTGCCAAAATCTAGTTTGACACTTGCTGAAATCAAGGAAATTTTAGGCATTTCGGAATAAGTAGTCTTTGAAAAAAAATCTATTTTACGGTATAATGTGGTGTTGGAGGATAGGAGGCTGAGACAAAAGTCCTAACTTTTCAATTGATTTTTAATTTTCAAGCAGGGCGCAGTGGTTGAGTGGGCTAATTCGCTGATTTTATCAGCTGAACAGCCCTGACGATTGTGGCGAGCCTTGCTCGCTCTATCCACAATCTCAAACAGCCATCTTTAGGCTGTTTGAGCTGTGCGGAGGTGGGTTAACGGCTCATCGAATTTTGATGAATTACCGATTTTTGTTCCACTCTCTGACCTTGCTTATGAAAGGAGCCCAGTGCATGACTAGACCACGGCACTTATTTCCTCTTGTGGCTGATGACGAGCCTGTTATCAAGCTTGCTCGGGTGATGTCCCTGTATGAGAACGAGGATTTGATTACAAATATTAAAGGCAATTATCAAGATAAAATTTATGCTGATGAGGTGGAAACTGCTGGTGAGCCTGCTGGAGTAGCTGACACGCCTCCAACTACTCAGCCGGTTTTTGAGCCGGCAGAAAAAGGGCGTCAAGAAGCACGAGCAGACCTTAAGAAAAAGCGACAAGCCCTGCTGACACGTGAAACGCCCATTATTCCAAAATCAAAAGAGCCAGTGTCCTCTCGCTCACAAGCGCGAGTTTCTACGAACAAACCCATAAAGGGCTGGGGCGACTATGCTAAAGCCCTTAGACAAGATGCCTACATCTTAGCAGAGTTACCACAACTCTACCAAGAACCTGTTAATGCTTCAGCAAAAGAACCTAAAAAGAACAATTATGACTTCTTGAAACGGAGTCAAATCTACAATCAGGATGCCATTCAACGTCAAAAGGAACAGCGTGTGGCCCAAGAACTAAACCTGTCCCGTCTTGAAGGACAAAACTGAGGAGAATTAAATGACAAAAACCTATCATTTTATTGGGATTAAGGGCTCAGGAATGAGCGCTCTAGCACTGATGTTGCATCAGATGGGGCATGACGTGCAAGGAAGTGATGTTGATCAGTATTACTTTACCCAGCGTGACCTTGAATTGGCTGGCGTTAAGATTTTGCCCTTTTCGACAGATAATATCCGGCCCGATGTGACGCTCATTGCAGGAAATGCTTTTAGGCCAGATAACAATATTGAAGTAGCTTATGCCTTGGAACAGGGCATTCCATTTCAACGTTACCATGAATTTTTAGGCGAGCTCATGACTCAGTTTACCAGTTTTGGTGTGGCAGGTGCTCATGGCAAAACCTCAACGACGGGTCTTCTAGCCCATGTGATGCGCCATATCACAGATACCAGTTATTTGATTGGTGATGGAACAGGTCGTGGTTCTGAGCAAAGTTCTTATTTTGTGTTTGAATCTGATGAGTATGAAAGGCATTTTGCGCCTTATTATCCCGCCTATTCGATTATTACTAATATAGATTTTGACCATCCTGATTATTTCACCAGCGTTGATGATGTCTTTAACGCGTTTAACGACTATGCTAAACAGGTCAGCAAGGGACTGTTTCTCTACGGTGGTGATAAGTACCTCAGACAAATAGAAGCAACCGCACCGATTTATTATTACGGTTTTGAGCCAGCGGATGATTTCCAAGCTGTCGATATTTTGCGGACAACAGAAGGCTCAGACTTCCGAGTGCTCTATCGCGGCGAGGACTTAGGTATCTTCCACATGCCTGCTTATGGCAGCCATAATATTTTAAACGCTCTTGCGGTTATTGGCAATCTCTATATTGCAGGGTTTAGTATGGAGTTGGTGCGTGAGCATATCCGTACCTTTGCTGGCGTCAAACGTCGCTTTACTGAGAAAAGAATCGATGACACAGTGATTATTGATGATTTTGCCCATCACCCGACAGAGATTATTGCAACCCTTGATGCTGCACGCCAGAAATACCCAGAAAAAGAAATTGTTGCTGTTTTTCAACCGCATACCTTCACTCGAACCATCGCACTCCTAGATGATTTTGCCATAGCATTGAATGAAGCGGATAGTGTTTATCTGGCTCAGATTTATGGCTCGGCTCGCGAAGTGGATAAGGGTGAGGTCAAGGTTGAAGATTTGGCTAATCGGATCACCAAACCTGCTAGTGTCATTACTGTCGAAAACGTTTCACCTTTGTTAGATCATCAAAATGCCGTCTATGTCTTTATGGGAGCTGGTGATATTCAGTCCTACGAGCAATCTTTTGAACAGTTATTGTCTAATCTAACACGAAATAACCAATAAAGTAAGCGATAACTTGAAATTTATAGTTAATTCAGTTATAATAGTATGATGATAAACACAAGGAGGTTCTGCCGTGACAGATATCTTTAATGATGACGACCGTCCAAATGCCACTCACGATAAAACATTCAAGGAAAAAATTCTAGAGGACTTGCGCCAAGCGTCTCGTCAGCGTGAAGAACGATTAGCTCAGGAAGAGAAAGCTCGTCAGGAAGCTGCTTTGGCAGCAAGACAAGCAGAAGAAGCTAGGCTAGAAGCCGAACGTCTGGCTCTTTTAGCTGAAGAGAACGCCAAACAGCAAGCAGCTTTGGAGGCTGAGTTGGCTCGTCGTGAGCAAGATGCTACATTGGAGACGGAGCCATTAGTTGACCAAGATAAGGCTATACCTGATGAACCAATCGAACAATTATCTCCTGAAGAAGATGTTCTTGAAGCTGAACGCGAAGTTATTCGACGTGAGTTAGAGCGCGATGATAGTCTATCAGAGACTGCCATTCCAGATTTCTCTGAGACAGCTCCGATTGATTTGGAATCTCTCCGAGAAACCACATTTAATGATTTTGGCGATACCGTCATCATCGAACAAGCTAGTTTGAGTGGTTTAGAGCCAGTTGCAGAAGAAACTGACCATCGTCCGGAAGTCCTTCCTTTTGATCAGGATCTCTTTGCTGATAATCCAGTTGATGACGACTACGAGGACTACATTGTTGCGGATGATGCTTTTAGACAACAGAAACGTCAGAAAAATAGTTCTCTGGCAAAGAAAATTTCACTAATTTTGGGAACAACGATTGTTGTCTTGCTCCTGGTGACAGCTTTCTTTGGCTACCGCTATGTGTCTAGTGCTGTAGGACCATTGGATAAGACAGCAACTGATTACGTGCAAGTGGAGATTCCATCAGGATCTAGCAACCGCCAAATTGGTCAAATTTTGGAAGAAAATGGTTTGATTAAAAGTAGTACAATTTTTAATTACTATACAAAGTTCAAAAACTATTCAAACTTCCAGAGTGGCTATTACAACCTTCAAAAGAGCATGTCACTTGATGATATTTCAAAATTACTCCAAGAAGGGGGAACACCAGAGCCAGTTTTACCAGCACTTGGAAAAATTGTCATTCCAGAAGGCTATACATTGACCCAAATTGCTAAAGCTGTTGCTCTAAACGGTGCAACAGATGATAAAACGGATAAGTCACCATTCTCAGAAGAAGACTTCCTTGCCCTCGTGCAAAATCCAGAGGTCATCGCTCGAATGGTTGAGAAATATCCAAATCTTCTGGGTAGCCTACCAGATGCCTCATTAGTGAAGTTCCAATTAGAAGGTTACCTCTTCCCAGCAACCTACTCTTATTATGAGACAACGACATTAGAAGGACTCTTAGATGAGATGCTGGCAGCTATGGATAATAATTTGGCTCCTCATTATGCAACCATTGCTGAGAAAGGTATGACAGTTAATGAGGTTCTGACCCTAGCATCGCTGGTTGAAAAAGAAGGCTCTTCAGATGATGATCGTCAGAAGATTGCTAGTGTTTTCTACAATCGTTTGGCCATTGATATGCCGTTACAGAGTAATATTGCCATCTTGTATGCAATGGATAAGCTAGGTGATAAGACAACCTTAGCTGAGGATACAGCCATTGATACGGCGATTGACTCCCCATACAACATTTATGCTAATGTTGGCCTAATGCCAGGTGCAGTGGATAGCCCGAGTTTGAAAGCCATCCAAGCGACCATCATGCCCGCTCAAACCGATTACCTCTATTTTGTGGCTGACGTGACAACTGGCAAGGTTTACTATGCAGAAACCTTTGAAGACCATGAAGCTAACGTTGAAAAATACGTTAACAGCAAATTACCGTAATAAAAGTAACAAACTTGATGTGTTCGCACGTCAAGTTTGGTGTTGATATAGAAAGTGAAAGTTATGGCTGAAAAAACATATCCGATGACCTTAGCTGAAAAAGAACAGCTAGAAAAAGAACTAGAGGAACTGATCCTTGTCCGTCGTCCAGAAGTTGTTGAGCGTTTGAAAATCGCTCGTTCTTATGGTGACCTTTCTGAAAACAGTGAATATGATGCAGCAAAAGATGAGCAAGCCTTTGTCGAAGGGCAAATCTCTATGCTTGAGACCCAGATTCGTTTTGCAGTTATCATTGATAGTGATTCTATTGCAAAAGATGAAGTAGCTATAGGAAAAACGGTTGTTGTCAGAGAAATTGGAAGTAAGACAAAAGAAACTTATTCTATTGTTGGTTCAGCAGCAGCTGATGTTTTGGCGGGTAGAATTTCTAATGAGAGTCCATTTGCACAAGCTATTATCGGTAAGCGTTCAGGCGATACCGCAACGATTCTCGCCCCTACAGGCAGCTATGATGTTGAGATTCTAAAAGTGACAAAAACCAAGTAATAAAAATAGAGGCTGGACAAAAGTGAACTGCACCCCAAAAGTTGGACGGAAAAATCTAACTTTTTGGGGTGCTTTTCTTATGGCGTTAATTTATAAAGATAAACTAGACATTTATCAGCCTCGAAAACGGTTCTGGAAGAGCCCGTCTCAGCTCAAATTTAGGAAATTAAAAGGTGAGGGAAAATCGCATTCTGACGAATTACCGATTTCCGTCTCACTCTCTGTTTATTATAAGATAAAATACTCAATCTGAATATCTTGTTCAGGGTATGTTTGTGTGAGTTCAGTCGCGATATCATCATACATTTGTCGAAGTGTTGCGATTTTGTCTGGGAAATTGCTCCCCACATAGTGGAAGGTGCACTCGATGGTTAAAAAGAGTTCGTGAAACAGGGCGTTCATTTGTTCTAGTTTCTCAAGAAGTTCAGTGTTGCCTTGTAAAAAGCTAGGGGCTTCTTTGCGCTCCGTTGCAAAGGCATCAACAACTTTGACAGGAAAACTCCCGTACTCTAGGCTCAATTCATAGGTCATGCGTGGTCTCCTTTATCCGTTTTCATTATTTTACCATAAAATAGCAGAGCTAGCACAGGTGAGGTGCTGGCATTAGTATTTTTACAGAAAAAGGAAAGTTCCTACCGCTATGGGTAAAACCTTTCCTTTTTAAGTTATTATTCAATGTCAAACACAACTGATTTGAGAGTTGTCATGGCTTCGATAGAGTATTTCACCCCTTGAACCCCTGCACCTGATTTTTTAGCACCCAAGAATGGGAAGTTATCAGTTCCACGTTGCGTTTTGTTGTTGATATGAACGGTTCCGACTTCTAATTTCTCAGCGATAGAGAAGGCACGTGGGTAGTTACGTGTGAAGATAGACGCCTGCAAACCGTACTCAGACTGGTTGGAAATCTCGATTGCTTCTTCGATAGATTTGACACGCAAGAACGGCAGAACTGGGCCAAACGGCTCTTCCCAAGCCAAGCGCATATCAGTTGTCACCTTATCAAAGAGGATTGGGCAGATGAGATTGCCATCGCGTTTGATGTCTGTCAAGGCTGTTGCTCCCTTGTCCGCAGCGTCCTTAACCAAACCTTCAACAAAATCAGCAGCAGCGGTGTCAATCAATGGCGTGATATCCGCATCTTCTAACGGATCACCGATAGTCAATTTAAGCACTTGTTCACGCACCAATTCAGCCAACTCATCTGCAACGCTTTCCATAACAAGGACACGTTTCACCGCTGTACAACGTTGCCCTGAATAACCAAAGGCACCAGCAACGATGTTCTTAGCTGCCAAGGCAAGATCCGCATCTTCCAAGACGATAGCAGAGTCTTTACCGCCAAGTTCTAGCATGATTGGGCGCATACCCGCCAAGCGACCGATACGCTCACCGACTGGTGTTGAGCCTGTGAAGTTGATAAAGTTAACTGCTGGATGTTCAACGATGTAGTCACCGATGACAGAACCTTTACCAGTGATGGTATTGAAGACACCAGCTGGGATACCCGCTTCTACAAAGGCTTCAGCCAAAACAAGACCTGAAATAGACCCTTGGGTTGGTGGTTTGAAGGCAACCACGTTTCCTCCGATAAGCGCAGGGGCAATCTTAGAACCTGCTAAGTTGATAGGGTAGTTAAATGGCGAAATCGCTAAAACTAGACCAACAGGCTCGCGACGAACGACCGCAATTTTTTTCTTGCTGGCTGCTTCAAAGCTACCGCCTTCAAGCACTTCACCTGACAGGCGAACACCCTCTTCTGCGGCATAGCGAATAATATCTGCTGTACGAACAACTTCAGATACTGCTGATTTATAGCCTTTTGCTACTTCTTTAGCGAGGACCAGACCGATTTTTTCAGCATCACGCACCAAAATATCAGCGACTTTGTGCAGGTAAGCGGCACGTTCAACGTAAGACAGGGCACGCCATGCTGGCAAGGCAGCACGGGCAGAGGCGTAAACATGATCAACCTCTTCAGGTGTCATGGCTGGTACTGAACCAAGTTCTTCACCAGAAGCTGGGGCATAGATTTTAATCTCATTGGCGGATGTTTTCCATTCGCCATTGACGTAGTTTTTATACTGTGTCATAATAGTCTCCTTCTTTTTTATATACCCATTTTATCACTAGGAAAATTTTCCTGCAAGTTTCTGCTACGGTTTCCAAGTTTGCTCTTGATGAGCTAAGTATTTTAGCTTGGCTTGCCGTGTTTTGCGCTTAAAGAGTGCTTCAGCGGACTGGGCTTTTGACTTACTGTCAAAGCTTTCGTGATAGATGAGCTTGACGGGCAGGCGTGCTTTAGTGTATTTGGCGCCTTTGCCTGCGTTGTGGGCTTTGAGGCGACGGTCAAGGTCGGTCGTGTAGCCTGTGTAGAGGCTACCGTCAGCACATTCTAACACATACATGTAGGCTTTAGTGTCCATAGTAAATTGCTCGAATCTCATCAGTATAGTCACCATTGTCTTGATGAACAATCAGTGGTGGCAAAATCCGCATGCCCTCCAGCGAACCGTCTTTGATGGCCTCAATCAAGAGCATATTGGCTTCCTTGCCTGCTTTGGGGTAGATGAATTGAACACGTTTGGGAGCTAGTTTATACTGCTTGAGGGTATCAATAATCTCCAGAAAACGGTCTGGTCGATGGACTAGCGCCAGTCTGCCGTTGGATTTGAGGGCTTGTTGGCTGACCTTGCAAATCTCATCGAGGTTGGTGGTGATTTCATGACGGGCAAGCAGGTAGTGCTCGCTGAGGTTTTTTTTGGAGGTCTCTGTAGCTTTGAAATAGGGTGGATTGCAGACAATCAAATCAACCTGCGATGGTTTGATGTGTTGCGTCAGGTTTTTCAAGTCGTCATTAATCAGGCTGACTCGGTCGGTTAAATTGTTGAGTCGAATGGAGCGCTCAGCCATTTCCGCTAACCGCTCCTGCAACTCGACGAGGATAATCTGTGCCTGAGTTTGGGAGCTAGCAAAGAGACCAACTGCTCCGTTACCAGCGCAGAGGTCAACGATGAGGCCACGGCTGGGGAGTTTTGGGAAGCGTGAGAGGAGGACACTGTCCACCGAGTAGCTGAAGACGTCGCGGTTTTGGATGATTTTGACATCAGTAGAGAACAGCTGGTCGATACGTTCACCAGGCTGGATGGGGATAGTAGTCATTAGTGCAATACTCCAAACGTATAGCCATTATCCTTGTAATATTGGATAATGTGTGGCAGTGTTTCTAGGGTGAGGGTTTTATCTGGGGCATCGTGGAGAAGAACCACTTTTAACTGCTGGGGGGACTGTGGGTACTTTTCCAGTGATTTAGCGTGAAAGGCAATCATCTCATCAACAGTTTGAGGCCGACGATAAGTTGGTTCGGCATCCCCTAAACTGGCGTTCCAATCTAGCCAAGTCAGACCTAAATCTGCGAGGCGACTGTGAGCAGCATCAAGCCCTTGCCAAGATAAGGCTCCACCTGGGTAGCGCCAGACGTGCGTTTGGAATTTCATGCCCAGGACACGCTTAAGTGCCTTATCTGCTTGCTTGGCTTCAAAGGCGATTTGATCAACATTTGGGACACGACCAGGGTAGAGTAAGTCTAAATCGTGACTATAACTATGGAGTCCAATCGCGTGTCCTTCATTGATTTGTCTGCGATAGAGTTTTGCCTTATCTGGAGTGACCTCAGAACCAATTGGGAAAAAGGTCGCATGTACCTGATGCTCTTTAAGAAGATCTAAGACTCGTGGTGTTATGTCATGGTTTGCGCCGTCATCAATCGTGATAAAAACAAGCGGTTGACCATCATAAGGCTTATCTCCCTTGAGATAGGCCTGAATATCTTTGATATCATAAGCATAGTCGTTGGCAGCGTAATTATGGTTATGTTGTGGCATGAGTTGAGTGGGGTCAGAGACGGTTGGTGCTTCTGAACTGGAAGCAGATGTTTCTGTTCCTTCTGAACTGGAAATAGGTTCAGTTGATATTTCCGAGCTGGAAGAGGGTAGGTCTGCAGAGGTACGGGAATTTACAACTGCTTGTTTGAAGAGTGCTGGTAGACTTTGCTGACGGGTGACAAGGAGATAGCTGATGGCAATAACACCAATAAGATTAAGGGTAATTAAGCTGAGTTGTAAACGAGAGAACTTCACAAGATATCGACCTTTCTAAAAATCTCTATTTTTCATTATACTCTATTCTGCTGGAAAAATCCAAGATTATTCTGGTCAAGTAAATGCTGCTGGCATGTTGAACGACGACCCGGACGAGGGATGATATCATCAAATCGTTCACGAAAAAGTTGGCAATAAGAAATCACCTCGTTTCAGACGCGAGGTGATGTTGTTGTTTTATCTATTTTCTTAGCTCCCCAAGAAGCGTTGTAAGAACTCTTTTGTGCGTTCTTCCTGAGGGTTCTCAAAGATCTGCTGAGGTGTGCCTTCTTCCGCAATCACACCTTTATCCATGAAGATGACACGGTCAGAGACTTCCTTGGCAAAGGCCATCTCGTGGGTCACGATGATCATGGTCAAGCCAGAATGTGCCAAGTCTTTCATGGTTTTGAGTACTTCGCCGACCATTTCAGGATCAAGGGCTGAGGTTGGCTCATCAAAGAGGATGGCTTCGGGGTCAACAGAGAGGGCACGGGCGATAGCGACCCGTTGTTTTTGCCCACCTGAGAGTTGTTTGGGCTTAGCTAGCCAGTACTGCTCGCCCATGCCGACTTTTTCAAGATTGGCTTTGGCGATGGCCTCGGCTTCTGCTCGGTCACGTTTGAGGACGGTGGTCTGGGCGACGATGGCATTCTCTAAGACATTGAGGTTGTCAAAGAGGTTGAAGGACTGAAAGACCATGCCGACCTTTTCTCGATAGGTGTGAAGGTCAAAGTCAGTGTCTGCAATATTTTTGCCATGGAATAAAATATCCCCAGCTGTCGGTTCTTCCAAAAGGTTGATAGAACGCAAGAAGGTGGATTTTCCAGAACCCGACGAGCCGATGATGGAGATGACCTCCCCAGCCTGTACCGTCAGTGAAATGCCTTTGAGCACCTGGTTCTGTCCATAGGATTTTTCAAGTTGTTTGATGTCTAAAATTGGCTTAGTCATGTGTCCCTCCGATTGATACGGTCATACCTCCTGTGTAGTCATCAGCATCCAAGCGCTGCTCAAGGCGGCGCAAGAGACGAGTCACAGTGTAGGTTAAGATAAAGTAAATGATAGCGATTAGGGTAAAAGTCTGGAAGTATTGATAGGTCTGTGTGGCGACCGTATTTCCAGAGAAGTAGAGCTCCACCACTGATATCACATTGAGGACAGAGGTGTCCTTAATATTGAGAACGAATTCATTACCGATAGCAGGTAAGGTATAGCGAAAAACCTGTGGTAACACAATTTTTGTCATGGTTTGGCCATGGGTAAAGCCAAGCGCAGTTGCTGCCTCGAATTGTCCCTTGTCAATAGCTAGAATGGCTCCTCTGATGGTCTCACTCATGTAGGCCCCTGTATTGACAGCTACGATAAAAATTGCTGCCCATGTTCGGTTTAAGTCTACCCCAAAAGCTTGGGCAGTGCCGTAGTAGATGACCATAGATTGAACAATCATCGGGGTTCCTCGAAAGACCTCAACATAAATGGTAATCAATCGTCCCAGTAGCCCTTGCAAGATAGCTAGTAGGGGGTGATTGGCTTTAGGAGCTGTACGGAAAGCACCGATACCGTAGCCAATGCTAGTACCGATGACGGTGCTTGTAATGGCGATGAGCAAGGTCATGGCTGTACCACTAAGAAAGGTTTGCCAATTGTCCTTTAAAATCTGACCCATCTGCTGGATAAAATTTGGTTGGCTATCGGCTTCGGTCTCAACCAATGGTTGCCAAGGGACAACTTGATCCATCAGTGCTTGTTGGTCTTTAAGGGTATTGGCCAAGACCTGATTGACGGTTGCTTTGAGTGTATCATTGCCTTTTTGGATTCCAATTGCTAGGTCGACATCAGAGGCGCTCACCTCAAAACCATCTTCGGGGACAATCATTTTGAATTCGGGTGAGGCAACTTCGGCGGCGATACCATCAGGGCGGTCAGTCACATAAGCATCGATAACACCAGAAAGGAGAGCTTGCCGAATCTGGCTAAAATCACCCATGGCTGTTTCTTGGTGGGCACCCTTAATTTGTGAGATAAGGTCATAAAGGTAGGTCCCTTGTTGGGAGGTGATAGCTGCTCCAGCAAAATGGCTGAGCTGCTTAGCTTGAGCGTAAGGGCTATCTGATCGAACAACTAAGACAGGTGCTGAGCGGTAGTAGGTCTCTGAAAAATCAATTTGTAAGCGACGTTCGTCAGTCGGGCTCATACCGGCGATAATCAGATCAACCTTGCCAGAAGTAAGAGCAGGAATCAGACCTGTAAAGCTGGTTTTGACCACAAGGGGTTTCTTACCTAACTGCTCTGCTATGGCTTTAGCGACCTGAATGTCGTAACCGTTAGCGTATTGATTGGTGCCTTCAATGGGAATAGCACCGTTGCTGGCATCTGATTGGGTCCAGCTAAAAGGAGCATATGCAGCATCAGTTCCGATGCGCAAAAATTCATCATCAGATGCACTGCCTTTGACGGTTAATAAAGGTAAAAGCAGGACAAGGAGTAGTGTGATAACATGTTTTTTCAATAGTTGTTGCCTCCTGTGGTATATTCATCCATATCCATCCGCTTTTCGATGGCGCGTAAGATACGGGTCACGGTAAAGGTCAAGATGAAATAGATGACCGCAATAACCGCAAAGGTTTGGAAGTATTGGTAAGTTTGTGTAGCGACGGTATTTCCAGAGAAATAGAGTTCGACTACGGAGATGACATTGAGGACGGAGGTGTCCTTGATGTTGATGACAAATTCGTTCCCTGTTGATGGCAGAATGTTACGAATGACTTGTGGAAGAACGATTTTTTTCATGGTCTGGTTGTGAGTAAAACCAAGAGCGGTTGCCGCCTCGAATTGCCCCTTGTCCACGGCGTGGATGCCACCGCGAACAATCTCACTCATGTAGGCTCCTGTATTGATAGAGACAATGAAAATGGCAGCGAGAGTTCGGTCAAGGTTGAGACCAAAGGCCTGGGCGGTACCATAATAGATGACCATGGATTGGACAATCATTGGGGTGCCACGGAAGATTTCGACATAGATGTTGATGAGCCAGTTGCCGATTTGCTGGGCAAGGCGGGCTGCCTGGTTGAGTGCTCTTGGTGCGGTACGAAAGACCCCAATCGCAAGACCAATCACTGTACCGAAGATGGTGCCTAAGATAGAGATGAGCAGGGTCATGCCTGTTCCGCTAAGAAGAGCTTTCCAGTTGCCTGTGAAAATGTTCCAGACTTGACCAAGGAAGCTAGGTTTCTCTTGGCTGGCTTCTTCTAAGGGTTGGAGGGGAATCATGCTGTCCATGAGCTTGGTCTGCTCTTCAGCTGAGAAATCCGCTAAGGCTTGGTTGACCAATTCACGGTTTTTATCGCCTTTTCGCAGACCAATTGCCAGAGCGACATCGGACTCGCTGACTTCAAATCCTTCCTTGAGAGAGACCATGGTGAAGTCTTTAGAGGCCAATTGGGCCGAAATTCCATCTGGTCGTTCAGAGACATAGGCGTCAATAATCCCAGACTGGAGAGCTTGGCGCATTTGACCAAAATCCCCCATGGCAGTCTGCTGGGAGACGCCCTCAATCTGAGAAATAAGGTTGTAGAGGTAGACCCCTTGCTGGGAGGTCACCCTTGCCCCTGCAAAGTCAGCTAGACTGGTCGCTTTTGCATAGTCGCTGTCCGTGCGTACGACAAGGACAGGCTCGGAAGTGTAGTAGCTCTCTGAAAAGTCGATTTCGAGTTTGCGCTCTTCGGTGGGACTCATGCCTGCGATGATGAGGTCGATTTTGCCAGATGTCAGGGCTGGAATTAAGCCAGACCAAGAGGTTTTGACGATGACCAATTTCTTGCCCATCTTGTCAGCAATTTTCTTAGCGACTTGGACATCGTAGCCGTTGGCATATTGATTGGTGCCATCAATTGGGACTGCACCGTTGCTGTCATCGCTTTGGGTCCAGTTAAAGGGAGCGTAAGCTGCTTCCATGCCGACTCGTAGGACATCTTCTTCTGCCAAAACAGTTGTTGAGCTGGTGTTAAAGACCAAAAACAGAGCTGTTAGGCAGGCCAATAGAATTTTTTTCATACATACTCCTTTAGATAATGTGCTGACCATTTTACACTAAATATTCAGAATTTTCAAGGTGTTTTTGTTTTTTATTTTGGAAAAAAGCAATAACGATAACTTTGGAATTCTAACCCGTGTCGCAGCTAACACGGCTTCATCAATTTATATGCTCGTCTCACCGAAAATGGCTAATAAGTTGTTAACAATTCTGACAGCTGAATAGATGATTGTCTTGCTGGTAGAGGGGGTGTTGGGAGAATAACGGATCAGCCTATAGATGAGTCAAAGTTGATGCACCTTGTCCTGTCCTTTAAGGGGTCTTTGTGCTATAATAAACGAAACGAAGGAGTAAATCGTTAAACAAAGGAGAGTTCAGATGACCAAACCCATCAAATTAGTTGTCGTTACTGGGATGAGCGGTGCGGGGAAGACCGTTGCTATCCAGTCTTTTGAAGACTTAGGCTACTTTACCATTGACAACATGCCACCTACCCTTGTGCCAAAGTTTTTGGAGTTGGTTGGACAAACCAATGATTATGACCACGTTGCTCTAGTCGTCGACATGAGAAGTCGGCAGTTTTTTGCTGAAATCACCCAGATGTTGGATAGTTTAGAAAGCAATGAGCAGCTTGATTTCAAAATCCTATTTCTAGACGCGACAGATAGTGAGCTTGTTTCACGATACAAGGAGACCCGTCGTAGTCACCCTTTAGCAGCGGATGGTCGAGTTTTGGACGGGATAAAGCGCGAACGAGAGCTCTTGGCGCCACTTAAAAGTTTCAGTCAGAATGTGGTGGATACCACAGAGATTACGCCTCGTCAGTTACGACAAACCATTGCAGAGCAGTTTGCACAAGCAAATCAGCAGAGCCAGTTTCGTATTGAAGTCGTGAGTTTTGGGTTCAAGTATGGCTTGCCTATCGATGCTGATTTGGTATTTGATGTGAGATTCTTGCCAAATCCTCACTATGTTCCGGAATTGCGAGAGCAGACTGGATTGGATCAACCTGTTTTTGACTATGTGATGGCTTCTCAAGTATCTGAGGATTTTTATCATAACTTGTACCGTCTGATAGCACCGATTCTACCTGGTTATCAAAAGGAAGGCAAGTCCGTTTTAACCATTGCAATCGGTTGTACGGGAGGTCAGCACCGCAGTGTTGCTTTTGCTCATCGTTTGGCAGCAGATATTGCCAAGGAGTGGACCGTCAACGAGAGTCACCGAGATAAGGATAAACGAAAGGAGACGGTGAACCGGTCATGAGAAAGCCTAAGATAACAGTTATTGGCGGTGGAACAGGCATTCCAGTCATTCTCAGTAGTCTCCGTCACGAAGATGTTGACATCACGGCCATTGTTACCGTAGCTGATGATGGCGGGTCATCGGGTACCCTTCGGCAAGATATGCGACTAGCCCCGCCAGGAGATTTGAGGAACGTGTTGGTAGCGATGAGTGACATGCCAAAGTTTTATGAGAAGATTTTTCAGTACCGTTTCCAAGGACAAAATAGTCTATCGGGTCACCCACTAGGCAATCTGATTATTGCTGGTATTTCAGAAATGCAAGGGTCCACCTACCAAGCCATGCAGATTTTGACCAAGTTTTTCCACACGACAGGCAAGATTTTTCCTGCTAGTGAGGAGCCCTTAACCTTACATGCCGTTTTTACCGATGGTCATCAAGTATCTGGCGAGAGCCATATTGCTAATTACCAAGGGACAATCGAGCGTGTCTATGTTACTAATACCTACAATGAACAACAACCGACAGCCAGTCGAAAAGTTGTTGATACGATTATGGATAGCGATATGATTGTCCTTGGACCTGGGTCACTATTTACCTCAATTTTGCCTAATTTGGTGATTCCAGAAATCCAACAAGCCTTGATTAAGACAAAAGCTCAGATTGCTTATGTTTGCAACATCATGACTCAGCGAGGAGAGACAGAGCATTTTAGCGACAGTGATCACGTGCGAGTTCTTGCCAAACACTTAGGTGATGGTGTGGTGGACACCGTCCTTGTAAACATCGCTCCAGTACCACATGACTACATGGTGTCTCATCGTTTTAATCAGGATTTGGTGCAGGTAGAGCATGATTTTGAAGGATTGCGACAACAGGTTAAACGGGTAATTTCGTCAAACTTTTTACGTTTGGAAAATGGCGGAGCTTTTCACGATGGGCACCTAGTGGTTGAGGAACTGATGACCTTATTGGGAGCGAACTACTGATGACCTTTACAGCCAGAGTGAAAGAAGAAGTATTAACCAGTACAACCGCAGACAAGTACCAACTCGCTGCCATGATGAAATTATCAGGGAGTCTGGGCTTAACCAGCCAAGGTCTCAGGCTGACCTTGACCACTGAACAGGCAAAAATTGCTCGCCACCTGTATGAAATGATTGAGCAGTTTTATGCCATTCAGCCTGAAATCCGCTACCACACGCGCTCCAATCTCAAGAAAAATCGTGTTTATCAGGTGGTTTTAGAGACAGGAGTAGAGGCGATTTTAGCCGATTTACAGCTAGCAGACAGCTTTTTTGGTTTTGAGACTGGCGTATCATCAACTATCTTGACTAATGATGGGGCTGGACAGTCTTACCTGCGAGGGGCTTTTTTGGCAACAGGGTCACTGACAGACCCTGAAACAGGCAAGTATCAATTGGAGATTTTTTCGGTTTACCAAGATCATGCTGAGGATTTGGCGAGCCTGCTTCAAAAATTTATGCTCGATGCTAAGATCATTAATCATAAAAACGGCACGATGACCTATCTCCAAAAAGCTGAAGACATCATGGATTTCCTCTTGGTCATAGGTGCTGTTGATGCTAAAGATAGGTTTGAAGAAGTCAAAGTTTATCGCGAAACCAGAAACGATCTCAATCGCGCTAATAATGCGGAAACTGCCAATATTGCACGGACTATAACCGCCAGCATGAAAACAATCAATAACATCAGCAAAATCATTGAACGAGTGGGATTAGATAGCTTGCCGCTTGACTTGCAGGAGGTCGCTCAAAAGAGGATACAGCATCCGGATTATTCCATTCAGGAGCTGGCAGATAGCTTAGAAACTCCCTTGACCAAGAGCGGTGTGAATCATCGCTTAAGGCGACTTAATAAATTTGCAGAGGACTTGCACTAACATCTCAAAAGGTAAGCTATTTTTATCTGACTATCGCTGACTTGTGTTACAATAAATGCTATGGATATTTTTAGATTAAAAACCGACCAAGAGTTGATTGCGGATGAACCAGTCGTCTTGGTTTTAGGATATTTTGATGCTCTTCATTGTGGGCATAAGAAACTTTTTGAAGAGGCAAGAGCCATTGCACAGGCCAGACAGCTAAAAGTTGCTGTGCTGACCTTTTATGAGTCCCCCAAATTAGCTTTAGCCCGTTTCACGCCCGACTTGCTCCTGCATGTGACCTATCCTGAGAAGCGCTATGCCAAGTTTGCAGAGTATGGTGTGGATCAGCTTTACTTGATGGACTTTACGAGCGATTTTGCCAGAACTAGTTCGGATGAGTTCATTTCCCGCTACATTGAAGGCCTGCAAGCCAAGGTCGTTGTTGTCGGATTTGATTACCATTTTGGACATGATAAAAGGCCAGCTGATGACTTAAAAACAGCGGCTTCCTGTGAGGTAGTCATTGTGCCCGAAGTACAAGATGATGGTGAGAAAATCAGCTCAACCCGTATCCGTCGCGCCATTTCAAAAGGGCATATCGAGACGACCAATCGTCTTTTGGGTTATGAATTTTCAACCCGTGGCATTGTGGTACATGGCGATGCTAGGGGGCGAACCATGGGATTTCCGACCGCTAATTTAGCACCGATCGACCGAACCTTTTTACCTGCTGATGGTGTCTATGTGGCGGATATCTTGGTTAAGGGTCATCGCTACCGCTCTATGACAAGCGTCGGTAAAAACGTGACCTTTGATGGTCAGGAGTTACGCTTAGAAGCTCATCTGTTTGATTTCGATGAGGACATCTATGGTGAAACCATTGAAATTCTTTGGCTGAGTAAAATTCGTGACATGATTAAGTTCGATTCTGTTGAAAAGTTGGTTGAACAACTTGAATTTGATAAAAAAATCTCAAAAAACTGGGAAAAAGTATAGAAATTTGAGCAAAAAACTTGTATAATGGAAGTAACTATGTTACAGGGGATAAAAGTATGTTAACACTATTCATCTCTCCCAGTTGTACAAGCTGCAGGAAGGCAAAAGCTTGGCTAACCAAGCACAAGGTCCCTTTTCGGGAACATAATATCATTACCAGTCCTCTGTCACGTGATGAGTTGATGACGATCCTCTCACTCACTGAAAACGGCACGGAGGATATTATTTCAACGCGGTCAAAAGTTTTCCAAAAGTTGAATATTGATGTTGATGAGCTATCCGTTTCAGAATTGTTGACCCTCATTACGAAAAACCCAAATCTCTTGCGTCGTCCAATTTTGATGGACAAAAAACGAATGCAGATAGGATTCAACGAAGATGAGATTCGTGCCTTCTTGTCTCGGGATTACCGCAAGCACGAACTGAAACAGGCTACCATTAGAGCGGAGATTGATCGGTATTATGACTAAGCAATACACTTATCCTATTGATTTATCTTGGAGCACTGACGACATGACCGCAGTGCTTCATTTTTTAACCATGGTTGAAGATGCCTACGAGCATCAGGTCAAGGTGACAGACTTTCTAAACAGCTATGCTACGTTCAAGACCGTCGTCAGGTCTAAGAGTGAAGAAAAGAGACTTGAACGTGAGTTTGAGCAGGTCAGTGGCTACTCCATCTATCGAGCGGTGAAAGCCGCTCAGGAAAAAGGAACGGGGGTACTGCGACTTGAACGATAAGTTTATCTTTGCCCAGCAACTCATTCGTCAGGCTGGACTTCTGATTAAAGAACAGATGGGGATTGAGGTTAAGGTTGAAACCAAATCAGCAGCAACCGATCTGGTGACCAATGTTGACAAGGCGTGTCAGCAATTTCTGGTTGAGTCGATTCAGGATAGGTACCCTAATGACCATTTTTTAGCCGAGGAGGACAACCTAAAAACTAACCCTTCTAGAGGCGCAGTCTGGGTCATTGACCCTATCGACGGAACAGTTAACTTTGTGACCCAGCAGCAGGACTTTGCAGTGATGTTGGCCTATTTGGAAGATGGCGTTGGACAGTTTGGATTGATTTATGATGTCATGGCAGACAAGCTGTACAGCGGCGGCAAAGGGTTTCCTGTAACCTGCAACGGGGGAGCTCTGCCCTTGGTGAGCGGAGGCTTGCTCAATCAGTCCTTAGTTGCAAGCAATACCCGTCTTTATGCCCAAAATGCCTATCATCTGGCAGACTTGTTCAATCGCTCACTAGGTGTTAGAAATTATGGCTGTGCTGGTTTGAGCATGGCGCGTGTGCTAGCTGGTCAGCTCTGGGGCTATGCCTCTTACCTCTGTCCCTGGGATTATTTAGCCGCTGCCATCATGGGAGAAGAGTTGGGCTATCTCCTTGAGACCTTGGATGGGTCAAAATTAGATATGCTCAGTCGACAGTCGGTCATCTTTTATCCGGCACAGGAGCAGTTGGAAGTCAAAACAATTTTGACAAGGCAATAAAGCACTGATACTCTCTACTTTCGAGCTAGGGAGTTTGCTTTTGTTTACCCTTGTGTAGTATAATAGACTCATGACATTACCAAATGATTTTGTTGAAAAATATCGGGCCTTACTAGGTCAAGAGGCAGATGAGTTTCTGGCGAGTTTTGAAGAACCAGCTGTTTCTGCTTTTCGTGTCAATCCATTAAAGGAAGTGCAAAAACGCTTTTCCAATCCGATTCCCCAGACACCTTGGGGCTACTACGGTAAGATTTCTGGTAAATCAGCCGAACATGTGACAGGCCTGGTTTACTCGCAAGAGCCAGCTGCTCAGATGGTGGTTCAGGTTGCAGGCATTAAACCGGGGATGCGTGTGCTTGATTTAGCGGCGGCGCCAGGTGGCAAATCGACCCATATCCTCTCTTATCTGGGTAACACAGGCTTGCTTGTTAGCAATGAGATTTCGACCAAACGGAGCAAGGTTCTGGTCGAAAACATTGAGCGTTTTGGGGCGAGAAATGTGGTTGTTACCAATGACAGTGCAGATCGTTTGGCAAGAATTTTTTCAAACTACTTTGACCTTATCGTCTTTGACGGTCCCTGTTCAGGAGAAGGGATGTTTAGAAAAGATCCCGCTGCCTGCCAGTATTGGCATAACGACTATCCAGTCACCTGTGCCAATCTGCAACAGGCTATTTTACAGGATGCCATTGATATGCTGGCACCTGGCGGTAGACTGGTCTACTCAACCTGTACCTGGTCACCTGAAGAAAATGAAGCGGTCGTTTCTTGGCTGTTAGAGACCTATGACTTTTTGAAATTGGTTGATGTTCCGAAAATAAACGGTATGTCAGCGGGGATTGAGCAAGAGCAGACCGCTAGGATGTATCCCCATCGTTTCAGGGGTGAAGGCCAATTTGTCGCGGTGTTAGAAGACATACGCTCTTCTGAGCGCCAACGTATTAAGCCTGAGAAAACTAATCTGACCAAGCAAGAACATCAGCTCTGGCAAGATTTTGCGAGACAGCATTTATTTGTTGAGTTGGACGGTATTTTGCAAACCTTTGGTGAACAACTCTATCTGTTACCACGTGACTTGCCAGCTCTAAAAGGTGTAAAAATTGCGCGCAATGGTTTGTATTTAGGGACCTTTAAGAAAAATCGATTTGAACCTAGCTTTGCGCTCGGTCTAGCCCTAAAGCCTAGCGAAGTCAAGCAAACAGTCAACATCAGTGATGAAGCATTTGAAGATTATGCTCGTGGTCTGACGGTGACACTTTCTGAGCCCCTGCCAAATGGCTGGTATCAACTTGTTGTCCAAGGAAATGGTCTAGGTTTTGCAAAAGTTGTTGGTCAAACAATAAAAAATCATTTTCCAAAAGGGCTTCGTCTTCACTAACCTCTATACAAACAGAGGGAGACTATGGTATAGTGGAAGTGCTACAATTTGTAACACGCTTGAAAGGAAATTATTGTGAACAAAAAATTGTTTAAGGGACTGGCTGTTGCCCTCTTTGGTCTCAGTCTGTCAGCTTGTGCCAAATGGATTGACCGTGGAGAGTCAATTACAGCTGTAGGGTCAACAGCCTTGCAACCTTTGGTTGAAGCAGCGGCTGATGAATTTGGGTCAACAAATATTGGTAAGACCATCAATGTTCAAGGTGGTGGTTCCGGTACAGGCTTATCGCAGGTTCAGTCAGGAGCTGTTCAAATTGGCAACAGTGACCTCTTTGCAGAAGAAAAAGACGGCATCGACGCTGCAAGCTTGGTCGATCATCAGGTTGCTGTTGCGGGTCTCGCTGTTATTGTCAATAAGGAAGTGACGGTCGATGATTTAACTGTAGAGCAGTTACGAAAAATCTTTACAGGTGAGTACACCAACTGGAAAGAAGTTGGTGGTAAAGATTTAGAGATTTCCATCATCAACCGAGCAGCTAGTTCTGGTTCACGATCAACTTTTGATAGTGTTGTCATGGATGGGCAATCTGCCAAGCAAAGTCAAGAACAAGACTCAAACGGGATGGTGAGGTCGATTGTCTCTCAAACACCAGGAGCGATTTCTTATCTTGGCTTGTCCTATTTAGATGATTCAGTCAAAAGCTTAAAGCTCAATGGTTATGCAGCAACAATTGATAACATTGCGACCAATAAATGGCCATTGTGGTCTTATGAACACATGTATACCATGGGAGAGCCAACTGGTTTAACCAAGGAGTTTTTGGATTACATGATGACGGATAAGGTGCAACAAGGAGTTGTTGTGACAACTGGTTATATCCCAATCTCAGAGATGAAAGTCATCAAAGACGCTAATGGTCAGGTCACCCCTAAATAAAGGAGACGTTGTGAAAAATCAAGAACTTGCAAAAAAATTGCTATCGCCGTCAAAAAATTCACGCTTAGAAAAATTCGGCAAGACAATTACCTTTGCCTGCTTGGCACTGATTGTATTTATTGTCTTTATGATTTTAATTTTTGTTGCCCAAAAAGGCCTGTCGACATTTTTTGTGGATGGCATCAATCCGATAGACTTTCTCTTTGGTAAAGAGTGGCAACCCAATGTTAAGGGAGACGATGGCAAGCCCTTAATGGGTGCCTTGCCCATGATTTCAGGGTCTTTTATCGTTACCATTTTGTCAGCGCTTATTGCGACCCCTATCGCCATCGGTGCGGCTGTCTTCATGACGGAAATTTCTCCCAAGTATGGCACTAAGATCTTGCAACCGGTTATTGAGCTTTTGGTGGGTATTCCATCTGTTGTTTACGGTTTTATCGGTTTACAAGTCGTTGTACCATTTGTCAGAAGCATTTTTGGTGGAACTGGTTTTGGTATCTTGTCAGGAATTTTTGTCCTCTTTGTCATGATTTTGCCAACAGTTACCTTTATGACCCTAGATAGTCTAAAAGCTGTTCCTCGTCACTATAAAGAAGCTAGTCTCGCCATGGGAGCGACACGTTGGCAAACTATTTGGCGTGTTATCCTCAATGCGGCTCGCCCAGGTATTTTTACAGCTGTTATTTTTGGTATGGCACGTGCCTTCGGTGAGGCGCTGGCGATCCAGATGGTGGTTGGTAACTCGGCTGTTATTCCAACCTCACTAACCACCCCTGCCTCAACCTTGACGTCTGTATTGACCATGGGGATTGGGAACACCGTTATGGGAACTGTTCAAAACAATGTGCTCTGGTCTCTAGCATTGGTTCTTTTGGTCATGAGTTTAATCTTCAATATGATTATGAAATTGATTACGAGAGAGGGTAAGAAAAACTATGCACGCTAAACAGATTAACAAGCTGATGACAGGAGTTCTGTACACCATTGCAGGACTTATCGTGACTATTTTGACCGCTCTCTTACTCTTCATCCTGCTGAGGGGGCTACCTCATGTCAACTGGCAATTCTTAACAGGGAAATCCTCATCCTATCAAGCAGGCGGTGGTATTGGTATTCAGCTCTACAATTCATTTTTCCTGCTGGTTATTACCTTGCTCATCTCGGTTCCTTTATCCATGGGAGCTGGTATCTATTTGGCAGAATATGCCAAAAAAGGCTGGTTGACTAATTTTATTAGAACCTGTATCGAAATTTTATCCTCTTTACCATCCGTGGTTGTCGGACTTTTCGGTTATTTGATTTTCGTTGTTCAATTTGAATATGGATTTTCTATCATTTCAGGTGCTCTAGCTTTGACTGTCTTTAACCTGCCGCAAATGACGAGAACCATCGAAGATAGTCTGCGCAATGTTCATCATACTCAGCGTGAAGCTGGTCTGGCATTGGGGTTGTCTCGCTGGGAATCGGTTGTTTATGTCGTTATTCCGGAGGCTCTGCCGGGGATTGTTACTGGGATTGTTTTGGCTTCAGGACGGATTTTTGGTGAGGCAGCAGCACTTATCTATACTGCCGGACAATCAGCTCCAGCACTTGATTGGAGTAACTGGAATGTGTTGAGTGTCACCAGTCCGATTTCAATTTTTCGCCAAGCTGAAACTTTGGCGGTACACATCTGGAAAGTTAATAGTGAAGGTACCATTCCTGATGCTATTCAAGTATCAACTGGTTCAGCAGCAGTTTTGCTGATTTTTATCTTAATCTTCAACCTCTCTGCTCGCTACATTGGTAAGACGCTTTACAAGAAGCTAACATCAGCAGAGTAAATAGACATTAAGCTGTTAAAACCGAATGGTAGACAGCACCGATGTCGTCTGTCACAACGACATACAAAAAATAGGCTCTTAGAGGATGCTATCTTCTAACATTAAAAAGGAGACGATATGGCTGACTATAACTGGAATGAACGTCACATTATCACGTTTTCGCCAGAAACTGTTGCCTTAGAGACCAAAGATTTGCACGTTTATTATGGGCAAAAAGAGGCCATCAAAGGCATCGATATGCAGTTTGAAAAAAATAAAATCACAGCATTGATTGGACCTTCAGGCTGTGGGAAATCAACCTACTTACGTAGTTTGAATCGGATGAATGATACCATTGACATCGCAAAAGTGACGGGAGAAATCCTTTATGAGGGTATCGATGTTAACCGCAAGGACATGAATGTGTACGAGGTGCGCAAACACATCGGCATGGTGTTCCAGCGTCCTAATCCTTTTGCAAAATCGATTTACAATAACATCACCTTCCCCCATGAACGAGCTGGTGTCAGGGATAAAAAAGTGCTTGATGAACTTGTTGAAACATCACTCAAGCAAGCAGCACTCTGGGATCAGGTTAAGGATGATTTGCACAAATCAGCCCTATCCTTATCTGGAGGGCAACAACAGAAACTTTGCATTGCACGTGCGATTTCTGTTAAACCAGAGATTTTATTGATGGATGAACCTGCAGCATCACTTGATCCGATTGCTACCATGCAATTAGAAGAAACCATGATGGACTTAAAGAAAAATTACACCATCATCATCGTCACGCACAACATGCAGCAAGCGGCGCGTGCTAGCGACTATACTGCTTTCTTCTATCTGGGTGATTTGATTGAGTATGACAAGACTTCACAAGTCTTTCAAAATGCTAAGTTGCCATCTACACGCGATTACATCACGGGTCGATTCGGTTAGGAGAATGTATGACAGATTCTATTTTAAGCATCAACGATTTATCGGTCTATTTTGGCAAGAAAAAGGCCCTTAACGGTGTGAGCATGGATTTCAAAGAGAAAGCCATCACTGCACTCATCGGTCCGTCAGGTTCCGGAAAGTCAACACTGTTGCGTTCGATTAACCGCATGCACGATCTTAATCCTGAAGCAACAGTAACGGGTTCTGTGACTTATAATGGTCACAACGTCTACAGTCCACGGACTGATACGGTTGAGTTACGCAAGGAAATCGGCATGGTGTTCCAACAGCCTAACCCCTTTCCCATGTCCATCTATGAAAATGTGGTCTATGGTCTGCGCTTAAATGGCGTCAAGGACAAGCAAGTGCTGGATGAAATTGTCGAGACCTCTCTAAAAGGAGCTTCTATCTGGGACGAGGTGAAAGATCGGCTACATGATTCAGCCATCGGTCTGTCAGGCGGACAGCAACAGCGGGTTTGCGTTGCAAGGGTTCTGGCAACAAGTCCTAGAATTATTTTACTAGACGAACCGACCTCAGCTCTTGACCCTATTTCAGCAGGTAAGATTGAAGAGACTCTCTATGGACTCAAGGATCAGTATACTCTTCTCTTGGTCACACGTTCCATGCAACAGGCATCTCGGATTTCAGAGCGAACAGGCTTCTTCCTTGATGGTGAGCTGATTGAGTATGGGGCAACCAAAGAAATGTTTCTGAACCCAAGTGATAAACGAACTGAGGATTATATTACTGGTAAGTTCGGATAGTAAAAGTGTTAAGGCTGTCACCTCGTGTATTCGCCTGAACAACCAAACGCTAGAGGTATCTAAAGTGACCTTTAGCAAAGCAAAACAGAAAAGAGGTAGCGTATGTTACGTTCACAATTTGATGAAGAATTAGCAAAGCTCCATAATCAATTTTATGCCATGGGAACCGAGGTTTTGACCCAAATCAATAAAACGGTCCGTGCCTTTGTTAGCCATGACCGTGTCTTGGCAAAGGAAGTGATTGAGCAAGATGAAGTGGTCAATAATTTTGAAACCAAGCTGGAGAAGAAGTCACTAGAGATTATTGCACTTCAGCAGCCCGTATCGCATGACCTACGGACGGTTATCACGGTGCTCAAGGCTTCAAGCGATGTTGAGCGCATGGGCGACCACGCGTCAGCTATTGCCAAAGCCACCATTCGCATGAAGGGTGAGGAGCGTATCCCAGAAGTAGAAGCAGCAATCAAAAAGATGGGCAAGGCCGTTAAATACATGGTCGAAGACGCTCTTGAGGTCTACATGACTGGTGATGAGGAAAAAGCCTACGAAATCGCTGCACGCGATGAGGAGATTGATTTGATGTTCAAGGATATTCAAAACTTAGCTGTTGAGCGTATCCGTGAGCAACCAGAAACCGTATTCTCAGGTAAGGAGTATTTCCAAGTCCTGATTTACCTCGAGCGTATCGGCGATTACGCTAAAAATGTCTGCGAGTGGGTGGTCTACTTGAAGACTGGCAAGATTATCGAGTTGTAAGAAAGACAACGGAGGCAGGGACAGACACCCATTTAGGGTGCTTGTCTCACGCCTTTTTTTGTTCCTTGTAATTGTTGGGTGATTTTGCCGTTTATACCCGGTACAATATCTTAGGGCGAGTAGTTATAAAATTATAAAAAAACTGAAAATTAAGTATTGACAGACTGTTTCTTTGGATGATATAATATATCTAATCTTGCAGAAAGAGCTGTTGAGATGAAAAATGTGTAAAGACAATTAACTCAAAGCCTCTTTTTAGCAGATTGAAATCACAGCAACAGGTTGTCCGGTTTTCGCTTTTGGTCAAGACCACATCAGGTGAGGTCTTGTCTATCGGCAATAACTGTGCTTCACCTTATATTGACAAGGGGAACGCTGGTTATATTCAAGGACTCATGTACCTAGATAAAGCACGGTACTTGCCAAACATTATAACGCTAGCCGATACTGTTGACGTTGAGTTTACTCAGAGACCGGGCTACAATGATGGCATGCTGGGAATAGCCGACACCTTGTTAGATGTCTATACTCTTGTGCCAGACACCAAATATCTCAACACAGCAAGAAAATTGTTGCTCAATACAAGTTTTTATGTCAAGTATGGACGGGTAGATGTGAATGAGTTTGCTCTTGTCCTAAAAAAATATCAAGACAAGGAGGCAACGCATGCTCAAACTCTTAAAAAATAAGTTTATCGCTGGTCGGTTATTAGCCGCTAGTTGGCAAAATCTTGGTGCCAACATCTATAACATGGTCTTTGTGGTTTATCTGGCAACCATCTATGAGTCTAAATTACTGGTTGGACTGGCTGACAGCATTGCTTATTTGCCGGCGCTCTTATCCCTATGGCTTGGCTTTCTGGCAGATAAAACCCGACAGAAGACAACATACCTCATCGGTCTTAGTGCCGTCCAAGGTCTTATCTTTCTCTTGGTGGCCTATCTTGTTGGGTTTAAGCATTACGGAGTTGTTATAGCTGTTGCTTTTTTAAACATTTTTAGCGATACTATCTCTAACTATTTGCAATTTTTGCTCAAACCGATTTTTAAGCACAATGTTCCTGATGAGGAACTGGTTGCGACGAATTCCTTATTTCAAGTGGTTGGTCTGACGGTTGTGCTATCGAGTCAACCGATTGGTGTCTGGCTCTTAGAAGTAACAAACAATAACTTTTCCTTTATTGCATTTATCAATGCCGTAACCTTTTTCCTATCGGCTCTGACCTATTGGAAAATCAGGAAACAGTTGAAACACCAAGTGGTGTTTTCTGACACAAAAGAATCCGTCAAGGTGCAGTTGCATAAAATGTACCAGACAGCGGTTCATGTTTTTCAAAAGTCAGACGGGATAGCCTTTTTACCGATGATTGTGCTACTTTTGATTGGGAATATCTTGTCCACCAGCTTTTTGACCCTGATGAATATCCAATTACTCGATGTTCCGATATGGCAGTTTTCGTATGCCCAATCCATTACAGCTATGGGGGTTGTCCAAATTATAGGTGCTTTGCTAGGCGGTCTAACAGTCAATCATCTGTTCAAGGACTTGAAGCTGATGACGATTCTAACCGCTCAAAGCCTAGTCACGGTGTTTCTTGCTTTATCAGGGATTGTTCAGTTGTCCTCTCTAATCATGCTTGTGGGCGCTTTTGTCTTAGCTTTTATGGGGGCTAGGTCAGCTCCAATCCTAACAGCGACACTGATGCGTCATGTTCCAGATGAACAGCTTGGGCAGGTTGGGGCTTTCATTTCTTTTCTAGTCACTATTGCTATTCCTATCGGCAGTATCGTCTTTTCGTTTCTAGGTGCATATCACTTGGTGCTAGCTTGGGGTGTCTTCTTTGTGTTGGCAGCTATTCGCCTCTTTTTGGCAGTGAGATTCACTGTTAGAACAACACTGCCTGCCTCTGATGTCTGATAAGACTTGTGCTGGCTATTTGAATAAGAAAAAATCTAACGAGGATGGCTTGTCCTCGTTTTTTTAGTTTATTTTTAAGAAAAATATGCTATACTAGAGCAAATATTACATCTGTTGTCTGGTTTACAGATGGTTATCAAAAAAGATAAGGAGAACTAAATGACCGCAGTAGAACGCTACATTAACACTTTTGTCCCAGAACATTATGATCTATTCTTGGACATCAACAGAAAAGACAAGACCTTTACAGGCCAACTCGTTTTGTCTGGTCAAGCGCAATCGGATAGAATCTCATTGCACCAAAAAGACTTGACGATTACTTCAGTGAGCTCTTCAGGGCAAGCATTAGCTTTTGAGCATGACCACGCTAAGGAAGCAGTGCATATCCAGTTGCCAGAAACAGGTCAGGTGAGCTTGACTCTGACCTATTCAGGACAGATCACGGATAACATGACAGGTATTTACCCGTCTTATTACACTGTAGACGGGGTGCAAAAAGAAGTGATTTCAACCCAGTTTGAGAGTCATTTTGCGCGTCAAGCCTTTCCAAGCATTGACGAACCTGAGGCCAAGGCTACATTTGATTTATCGATTCGTTTCGATCAGGAAGAGGGCGAGATTGTCTTGTCAAACATGCCCGAAATCGACGTTGACCGCCGTAAAGAGACAGGGATTTGGCGCTTTGACACGACGCCACGCATGTCCTCTTATTTGCTTGCCTTTGCTATCGGTGACTTGCATGGTCAGACAGCCAAAACGAAAAACGGAACAACCGTCGGCGTTTTTGCAACTAGAGCGCATCGTTTAGACAAGACGGATTTTGCCTTGGATATTGCCACTCGTGTCATCGAATTTTACGAGGATTACTTTGGGGTCAAGTACCCTATTCCGCTGTCTTACCACGTTGGGTTGCCTGATTTTTCAGCAGGAGCCATGGAAAACTGGGGCTTGATTACCTACCGTGAAATTTACCTGCTCGCTGATAAAAATGCAACAGTTAAAGTTCGTCAGAACCTGGCTCTGGTTATTGCTCATGAAGTAGCCCACCAATGGTTCGGTAATTTGGTTACCATGGCTTGGTGGGATGACTTGTGGCTTAATGAGAGCTTTGCTAATATGATGGAATATCTGGCACTAGATGCCATTGAGCCATCTTGGAACATTTTAGAAGATTTCCAAGCAACTGGTGTGCCTGCTGCCTTGACAAGAGATGCGACTGATGGTGTTCAGTCTGTGCATATGGACGTTCATCACCCAGACGAGATTGATACCCTCTTTGACCCCGCTATTGTCTACGCCAAGGGCAGTCGTCTGATGGTCATGCTCCATCGTTGGTTGGGCGATGAGGCCTTTAGAAATGGCTTGCGCCAATACTTTATGACCCACCAGTACCAAAACACGATCGGTCAAAACCTCTGGGATTGCTTGGCAGAACAGTCCGGTAAAGATGTCGCTGGCTTTATGGACTCTTGGTTAGAGCAACCAGGTTATCCGCTTGTGACAGCACGTGTTGAAGACGATACCCTAATTCTTCGTCAGGAGCAATTTTTCATCGGTGATCATGAGGATAAGGAACGTCTCTGGCAGATTCCGCTTAACAGCAACTGGACTGGCTTACCAGATACCCTGTCTGAGAGAGAGATTCGTATCTCTAACTACAGTCAACTGAAAGCTAGCAATCAGGGGGCGCTGCGCTTGAATACAGAAAACACTGCCCATTACTTAACCAATTATGAGGGAGAATTACTGGATGCTGTGTTAGCTGACTTGCCTGATTTATCTCCGATTGACAAACGTCAAATCCTGCAAGAACGTCGATTATTGGCTGAAAGTGGCCAGTTGTCCTATGCCGAGTTGGTTCCTCTGCTCTTGCCTTTGGCAAAAGAGCCGTCTTATCTAGTGATGTCAAGCATTCGTGAGCTGTTGGGTGGCTTGAGTGACTTTATTGACGAGGGTAGTCCAGAATATGACCAGTTTAATACGCTGCGTTGTCAGGTTTATCGTCATCACTACGAGCGACTTGGCTGGCAGGCTATCGCTGGCGAACCAGATGAAGATGCCATCTTGCGGGAATGGACACTGAGCAGTCTGGTTTCTGCTGATTATGCCCCTGCTTTGGCGCAAGCGTCAGCTATTTTCCAAGACAATCAAGAAAAATTAGAAGACTTACCAGCTCACATGCGCGTGGCGGTGTTAATCGGACAGATGAAAACCGCACCGTCAGACGAGCTTATCACCACCTACCTTAGAGAATATGTTGGTACCGTTGATAGTAGCTATCGTTACCAGATTCTGGCAGCTTTGGCATGGAATCGTTCAGACAAAGGGCTCCAGTTCCTCTTAAGCCAACTCAAGGATAAGACGATTGTCAAGCCACAAGATTTGGGACGCTGGTATGCCTACTTATCGGCTTACGAGTTCAGCCGCCAACAGGCTTGGGACTGGGCATGTGTTAACTGGGATTGGCTGACAGAAACCTTGGGTAATGACCGTACGGATTTCATTAAAGTTCCCGCCAATAATTTCAAGACAGACCACGAACTGGAGCAATACCGAGCTTTCTTTGAAACAAAATTAGAAGACCCAGGACTTAATCGCTTGATTAACATGGGGATTAAGCAAATTGCTGCTCGCGTAGCAATGATTGATAGGAACAAAGAAGCTGTCCTCGCAGCTATTGCTGAGGCTACTAAGTAAGACAACAGAAGTGAGTGAAGTCGTCATTCTGACGGAACTTTCGCTCACTTTTTGAGTTTGCAAAGCGAAAACCCTTGCAATTTTTTGACAAATCTGATAAACTTGAGGGGTAGGATTGTTACTGGATAGCAGGCAAAACCTAAACAGATAGGAGATAGCAGGTCTTGCCCTGTGTTTTCTCGCTGTTTAGGTTATTTTTTATCGGGTAGGAGTATTATTGATGAAAATTGATAAGATTTACAATAATAATGTGGTGCAAGTCATCAACCAAGATGGTCAAGAAGTTGTTCTGATGGGAAGAGGACTAGGCTTTGGTAAAAAAGTTGGTGATAGCATAGATCCTGATTTGATTGAGAAAACTTTTGTTCCTGAAAATACCGCGACAGCTCATGAATGGTATCAAATTTATGGGGCATTGAGTGCTGATGAAATTGATGTCATTTTACAAATTATTCACTTGGCGGAAGTCGCACTTGGTCAGGTGTTTGAGTTAACCTCCTATCTTTCTTTAGCCGATCACTTGCACTATGCCATTGAGCGAACTCAGCAGGGTATTAGTTTACAGAACCCTTTGGTTTGGGAAATTAGGAAATTCTACCCGACCGAATATCAGTTGGGGAAGGAGGCTATTGCTATCGTCTCCGAAAAGCTAGGTGTACAGCTGGGAGATGATGAAGCAGCATCTCTGGCACTTCATTATGTCAATGCCCAAAAAGATAGCGGATTGGTGAACAAAAATTATCAAACCACTCAGATTGTCATGGGGATTTTAGAAATTGTTCGTCTTTATTTTGGTCAAGATACGATGACAGATGATAACTCTATTGCCTACAATCGCTTTGTCACCCATGTTAATTATTTTGCTCAGCGAGTGGTTAATGGACTGGTTCAGGGCAACAATGATGCCTTTCTCTACGAACAAGTCAAGGTCAATTACCCACAAGCCTATGCTTGCACCCAGAAAATTAAAGCATACATTCATAGCCATCACAACTTTATCATGAGTCAAGACGAAGAAGTCTACCTAACCATTCATATCCAGCGAGTTGTTAGCCAATAAGAATAAGCCATCGGCAGATTAGTCGATGGTTTGTCTATGCTTGAGAAAATAACCAGTTAATAAAAAATCTAAAAAAAAATTATAAAAGCGCTTGCCAAATCAAAATGAAAGTGGTATCATAATCTCATCAGGATTGTTACTGGTTAAGCAGGCAAAACCTAAATGAATACAAGACAAAATACTGACACCCTAGTCAGCCCCATTTTGTTTGGTATTTGTTTAGGTTTTTTGCTTGTTAAAGACCAAGCAATTCAAAAAAATTTTTTGGAGGAGCCTGATATGGCTAAAAAAGATTACACTGAGTTGGCGAAGGATATCGTCGCTCACGTTGGCGGTAAAGACAATGTTAAAAGTCTTCGTCACTGCGTTACCCGTCTGCGCTTTGAACTCAAGGATGAGAGCAAGGCAGACACTGACTACCTCAAAGCTCGCGATGGTGTCGTGACTGTCGTTAAAGCAGGAGGTCAATACCAAGTAGTTATCGGTAACCATGTTCCTGATGTCTATGCGGCAGTGATTGCACAAGGCGTTAAGGGCATCGGTTCACTGGATACTGATGAAGGTGATGATGTTCCTGCATCAGGTAACCTCTTTGATCGTTTTGTTGACTTAATTTCTGGTATTTTCCAGCCTCTACTGGGAGCTCTTGCGGCAGCAGGTATTATCAAGGGTATTGTTGCTATTTTAGCAGCAGCAGGCTTGACACCTGCTAATAGTGCCCTGGCTCTAATTTTGACAGCCGCAGGCGACGGTTTCTTCCAATTTCTTCCTATTTTGGTGGCTTTGCCAGCATCACGTAAATTTAGACTAAGTGAGTTTACAGGTCTTGCAATTGCGGGTGCTATGGTGTATCCAACATTGGTTACCTCTTTGACTGCTTTGAAAGAAGCAGGTCTAGACAACGTTTTTGGCATTCCATTTACTTTGCCAGCAGGTGGTTACCTCTCAAGCGTTATGCCAGCAATCTTGGCAATTTGGGTGGCATCTCACATTGAACGTTTCATGAAAAAAATCACACCAGATGTGGTCAAGCTCTTTGTTGTGCCATTTGTGACCATTATTCTTTCTGTTCCACTAACCTTCCTTCTGGTTGGTCCAATCGCTAACTTTGCTTCAGATCTCCTCAATGGAACATTCAGTGCTCTTATGGAGTTTAGCCCTGTTCTTTATGGCGTGATACTTGGTGTAGCTTGGCAAATCCTTGTGATGTTTGGTTTGCATTGGGCAATCGTTCCGATTGCACTGATGCAAGTCGCTACTCTTGGCTATTCACAAGCCTTAGTTGCAGCCTCCCTTCCTAACTTTACTCAGACTGGTGTGCTATTGGCTATTATGTTGAAAACTAAAGAACAGAAGGTTAAAACAGTAGCAACACCAGCTTTGATTTCTTCAATCTTTGGTGTGACAGAACCTGCCATCTACGGTGTGACCCTGCCGATGAAGATTCCATTCTATATCTCTTGCGCCGTATCAGGTCTTATCGGTGGATATGTGATGTTCTCTGATGTTATTGCCTACTCTTCAGGTGCACTTGGAGTTTTCCAATACCCATCTTATGTGAGCCCAGATGGTAACCTGTCAGGTATGTACACCATGATTATCGGTACAGTAGCAGCGATTGTCATTTCATTTATCATTCAGTACTTTGCGCCAGTGCCTAACCTCTACGGTGGAGGTGATGCGCCAGCAAAAAAGCCTGAAACAGCTCCAGTTCCTGAGCTTAAAGAGATTAAACAGGAAATCTTAGCAGCGCCTCTTATGGGGACGATTGTTCCATTGCCAGAAGTGCCAGACCAAGTCTTTGCATCTGGAGCTATGGGTAAAGGTGTTGCCATTGATCCCATTGACGGTGTCGTTGTAGCCCCAGCTAAGGCTAAAGTGACCTTGGTCTTTCCGACCAAGCACGCCATCGGTTTGACCACTGAAAATGGTGCTGAGCTTCTCATCCATATTGGTATGGATACTGTGTCCCTGGCTGGTAAAGGCTTTAAGTCCTTCGTCGAAGTTGGTGATGTCGTTGAAGCTGGTCAAAAACTATTGGAATTTGACCTGGACACCATTCGTGCAGCAGGTCTGCCAGTTGTGACCCCGATCATCGTCACTAACACCGATGCCTTTACTGACGTCTTGACCAGTCAGGAGCGCCAAGCTCATACGGGCGACTACCTCATGACAACAGTTCGCTAATTGACAATGACACAGGCTCCTTTTCAGACAGTACTTGTTTGAAAAGGTGCCTATTTTGAAAGATATAAAAAGGAGTTTTTCAATGACTTACACATTTCCAAAAGGTTTTCTCTGGGGCGGAGCAACCGCTGCTAACCAATTTGAAGGAGCTTACAACGTTGATGGCAAGGGTTTGTCTGTGCAGGATGTGACCCCTCGTGGTGGTGTGCCTGCAACACCTGGTGATAAAAACCCACTGATTACAGACCAGCCAACTGAGGACAACCTCAAACTGGTAGGGATTGATTTCTACAATCGCTATAAGGAAGATATTGCCCTTTTTGCTGAAATGGGCTTCAAGGTTTTCCGCCTATCCATCGCTTGGTCTCGGATTTTCCCTAACGGTGATGAGCTAGAACCAAACGAGGCTGGACTTGCTTTTTATGATAAGGTCTTTGATGAGTTGGCAAAATATGGTATTGAGCCTTTGGTCACCTTATCTCACTACGAAACGCCGCTGCATCTCGCTCGTCAGTACAATGGCTGGGCTAGTCGGGACTTAATCAGTTTCTATGAGCGTTATGTCCGTACCGTCTTTACCCGCTATAAGGATAAGGTCAAGTACTGGTTGACCTTTAACGAGGTCAACTCTGTCTTGCATGCGCCGTTTATGTCAGGTGGTATCGCGACCCCTGTGGAAGAATTGAGCAAGCAAGACCTCTATCAGGCTGTTCACCATGAACTGGTGGCGTCAGCCTTGGCGACCAAGGTCGGTCATGAGATTAACCCTGACTTCAAGATTGGCTGTATGGTGCTTGCCATGCCAACTTATGGGATGACTTCTCACCCGCTTGACCAGTTAGCAGTGCGTGAGTTCAACAATCAAAACTACCTGTTCAGCGATATTCATGCCAGAGGAAAATACCCTAACTACATCAAGCGGTATTTCAAGGAAAATAACATTGCCATTCAGTTTGCTGAAGGTGATGCAGAGCTACTTGCAGAGCATACGGTTGACTTTATTTCCTTCTCTTATTACATGAGCGTGGCTATGGCTCATAACCCAGAGGATTATGCAACAGGACGTGGCAATATCATGGGTGGTATCACCAATCCTTATCTGGATGCTTCTGAGTGGGGCTGGCAGATTGACCCAGTCGGTCTTCGTTTGGTGCTCAATGATTTCTACGACCGTTATCAGTTGCCACTTTTCATTGTCGAAAATGGTTTAGGCGCAAGAGATGTGCTGGTTGACGGTGCTTCTGGACCGACCGTCGAAGATGATTACCGCATCAACTACCTGCGTGAACACTTGATTCAGGTTGGCGAAGCACTTCAAGATGGTGTTGAGTTACTCGGCTACACGACTTGGGGACCAATTGATTTGGTGTCTGTGTCAACTGCTGAGCTCAGCAAACGGTATGGTTTCATCTACGTTGACCGCAACGATGATGGCACAGGCACACTCAACCGCTACAAGAAAAAATCATTTGATTGGTACAAGGACGTTATCGCTACCAATGGCGAAAGTCTCTACAAATCAGATGATAACTAAGTGCCGCTAACTAGGAGAAGCAGATGAGTAAATACATTTTTCTTGATATTGATGGTACTTTGGTCGACTATGACATGAAGATACCAGAGTCTGCTCGGGTCGCCATTGCCAGAGCTAGGCAAGCAGGGCATAAAGTTTTCATTTGCTCAGGTCGTAGTAAAGCAGAGATTTATCCAGAACTCTGGGATTTGGGGCTTGATGGCTTTATCGGTGGTAATGGCGCGTATATTGATTATCAAGGCCAGATATTAAAAAACCAAGTGTTTACACATCATCAGACAAGGGAAATGGTAGACTGGCTACAAGCTAAACATCTAGGCTTTTACCTCGAATCTCCAAGCGGTCTTTATGCCAGCCCAGATTTTGTCGAAAAAGCAGCGACCATTTATGATACGGACTTGAACCAATCCATGGAGAAAATTCGCTCTATTTTTCCAGACATGATTTACGGCGCAGATCTCTACCGAGATGATGTGGCTAAAATCAGTTTCCGCCTAAACAGTCTAGCCGACTACGAGGAAGCTAAAGCACTCTTTCGCCAGGCGGAGGTTGGTTTTTGGAGTGGTACTGGCAAGGCAACGGAGTTTGGAGATTTAGGTCAACCGGACACACATAAAGCAGGTGCCATTAGAGAATTGCTGATGCATCTGGGAGTGATCTTAGATGATACCATTGCCTTTGGCGATGCAGAAAATGATCAAACCATGCTGGGAACGTGTCATATTGGCGTTGCCATGGGAAATGCGAGGGACAGCTTGAAGGCTACTGCGGATTATGTGACAGATGATGTGACACGAGACGGACTTTACAAGGCTTTTGTCCATCTGAAGTTGATTGAAGAGGAGGAGAGAAGATGACTCAGACACTTTACTTGATGCGACACGGTGAGACCCTCTTTAACACCCAAAAACGAGTGCAGGGCTGGTGTGATTCTCCCTTAACTGACAATGGTATCGCTCAAGCGCAAGCGGCCAGACAGTTTTTTGATGAGGCAGGTATCGCTTTTGACGCTGCCTACTCGTCCACCCAGGAGCGGGCGACAGACACTGCCAAGCTTGTGACTGACCTGCCGGTCACCCAGCTCAAGGGGCTCAAGGAGATGAACTTTGGTATTTTCGAAGCTCAGCCTGAGATGCTCTTACCCAAGCACCATACGGGTGCTACTTCCTTTGAGGACTTGCTTGTGCCCTTTGGTGGCGAGGATATTCGTGAGGTAGGTCGTCGTGTACGGCGGACCATTGCGGAGACCTTGGACAATAGCCGATCAGGGACAACGCTCATGGTCAGTCATGGGGCAGCCATGTGGGGTTTGATTCAGACTTCTGACTGGGAGTGGCCGATGGACTTGCGCCTCCCCAATTGTGCTATCCTAGAGTTCACCTATGACAAGGGCAAACTTGATCTAAAACGCATCATAAACCCAGTAAGCAAAGCTATTCGAGACATAAAGGAGTAAGTCATGACAAACGTAAAACCATTTCCAGCTAACTTTTTGTGGGGCGGTGCAACAGCTGCCAACCAGTGCGAAGGGGCCTACGACGTTGACGGACGCGGTCTAGCTAACGTTGATGTTGTTCCGATTGGCAAGGATCGTTTTCCTATCATCGCTGGTAAGAAAAAAATGTTTGATTTTGAAGAGGGCTATTTCTACCCAGCTAAGGAAGGGATTGATATGTACCATCGCTACAAGGAGGATATTGCTCTCTTTGCAGAGATGGGCTTCAAAACCTACCGCTTATCCATTGCCTGGACACGGATTTTTCCTAAAGGCGATGAAGGAGAGCCAAATGAAGCTGGTCTGGCCTACTATGAAGACCTCTTCAAGGAATGCCGTAAATACGGCATCGAACCGCTGGTGACCATCACTCATTTCGATTGCCCGATGCACCTGATTGAGGCTTATGGTGGCTGGCGCAACCGCAAGATGGTTGAATTTTATGAACGCCTCTGCCGGACTATCTTTACCCGTTTTAAGGGACTGGTCAAATACTGGTTGACCTTTAACGAGATTAACATGATTCTTCATGCCCCGTTCATGGGAGCAGGGCTCTACTTTGAAGAGGGTGAAAACGAGACCCAAGTCAAGTATCAAGCGGCCCATCATGAGTTGGTGGCATCTGCCCTGGCGACCAAGATTGCCCACGAGATTGACCCAGAAAACAAGGTGGGTTGTATGCTGGCAGCTGGCCAATACTACCCACATACCTGCCACCCAGCAGACTACTGGGAAGCCATGCAGAAAGATAGAGAAAACTATTTCTTCATCGATGTTCAAGCGCGTGGCAGCTACCCAACCTATGCGCTCAAACAACTGGAGCGTGAGGGGGTGGTAATTGAGATGGCTGATGGTGATGCTGAGCTCTTGAAGGAGCATACGGTTGACTTTATTTCCTTCTCTTACTATTCTAGCCGTGTGGCGTCGGCTGACCCTGCGGTCAATGAACAGACAGCTGGAAACATCTTTGCTTCCATCAAGAACCCTTATCTGGATGAGTCAGAGTGGGGTTGGCAGATTGACCCGTTAGGCTTACGGATTACCCTCAACACCATCTGGGACAGGTATCAAAAGCCTATGTTTATCGTTGAAAATGGTCTAGGTGCGGTTGATACACCAGATGAGACTGGTTATGTTGAGGATGACTACCGCATTGCCTACCTGCGCGAGCACATCAAGGCCATGAATGCTGCCATCAACGAAGACGGTGTTGAGCTTCTTGGCTACACCACTTGGGGTTGTATTGACCTGGTGTCAGCGAGCACAGGCGAAATGAAAAAACGTTACGGCTTCATCTACGTCGACCGTGATAACGAGGGCAAAGGCACTCTCAAACGCAGCAAGAAAAAATCCTTTGACTGGTATAAACAAGTCATTGCCAGTCAAGGGACGGAGTTAGATTAAGAGAGATTTATTGCTTTAAATAGTATAATGAAAACACCATGGCAGACTCGTCATGGTGTTTATTCGTATTTTTGACTACAAATCCTAATGCGGTTAATGGCTGTCTAGAGATTTCTCATAAAAAATGGCTGGTTGTACTTATTTTTGAGGGATGAATATGTGATTATTTTACTTTTCCTAAATCTTGGTGATAGGGTAATTAGCAATTGGATGAAATAGACACGTGGTTAAATGGCGCCATCAATTTACTGTTAGATTTTGGATCAAGAGGGGGATATAAGACTAGGAAGGTGTAAAAATTAATGGAAAGGTGAGTAGAAAAATTTGTCTGTACCTCACTTTTTAGGCATCATCATAGAGAGGAGACATTGGCGTGATTCATAAAATTATGGTCTTGATAGGGTTTTGTTATAGTTTAAAACTATAGCTGATTATAAAAATATACTAATTGTTTTTTTAATAGACTTAGTTTATGATAAAGAAGTAATAACTTATCAAAGGAGATTATTATGTCAAGAATTTCAAGTTTGGGTTACCCACGTTTGGGTGAGAATCGGGAGTGGAAAAAGCTGATCGAGGGCTACTGGGCTGGCAACATTAGCCAAGAAGACCTCTTTGCACAGGCTAGGGAGCTCCGCTATACCTTCCTCAAGAAGCAGGAAGCTGCAGGGCTGGATTTGATTCCCGTTGGGGATTTCTCCCTCTATGACCACATTTTGGATCTTTCCTTGCAGTTCAACATCATTCCTGAACGTTTCCGTGACCTGCCGCTGGACATCGACCTTTACTTTGCGGTGGCGCGGGGCAACAAGGATCATGTGGCCTCTTCCCTTAAGAAGTGGTTCAATACCAATTACCACTACATCGTGCCTGAGTGGACCCCGACTACAACTCCGCAGCTGACCAACACGCGTCTCCTTGACCTCTACTTGGAAGCGCGTGAGTTGATTGGTGACAAGGCCAAGCCGGTCATCACGGGTCCGATCACCTATGTGGCTCTGTCAAATGGCATAGCAGATATCAAAGCAGCGGTAGACAGCTTGCTTCCACTTTACAAGCAGGTCTTTACAGAGCTGGTTGAGGCTGGTGCGACCTATATCCAGGTTGATGAACCAATTTTTGTGACCGACGAATCGGCTGACTACCTCGACTTGGCAAAAGAGGTTTACACTTACTTTGCTCAGGAAGTTCCAGCCGCTAAACTCATCTTTCAGACCTACTTTGAAGCCTTGATTAGTCCAGACTTGGCGGAACTTCCTGTGGCTGCCTTCGGTTTGGACTTGGTGCATGGTCGTGAGGAAAATCTGGCGTTGATTGCCGACGGTCGTTTGGTAGACAAGGAAGTCTTTGCCGGAGTGGTGGACGGTCGTAACGTTTGGTCAGATGATGTTGCTCAGACCTCTGCTCTGCTATCTGACCTGAAAGGTCGTGTGAAGGAGCTGGTTATCCAACCGTCTTGCTCCCTCCTCCACGTGCCAGTGACCACCAAACAGGAGACGGATTTAGACTCTGTGCTCTTGGGCGGTCTGTCCTTCGCTGATGAAAAATTGACAGAAATCAAGCTCTTAGCGGAGAAACTGGACGGTATTGACAACCCTGCCTACGACCAGCACATCGCTGATTTTGAGGCCTTGCAAGCGGCCGACTTCCGCCATCTGGACTTGGAAAAGATTGCCGATATCCGAACCGAGCGGGCGTCTGATCATGCCAAGCGTAAGGCTATTCAGCAGGAGAGACTGGGTCTGCCGATTCTCCCAACCACAACCATCGGTTCCTTCCCTCAGTCAGCAGAGGTTCGTCGTACCCGTCTGGCCTGGAAACGTGGCGACATCACTAACGAGGCTTACGAGGATTTTATCAAGGCAGAAATCGAGCGTTGGATTCGAATTCAGGAAGATTTGGATATTGATGTGCTGGTGCACGGCGAGTTTGAGCGGGTGGACATGGTTGAGTTCTTCGGTCAGAAGCTGGCTGGCTTTACCACAACCAAGCTGGGCTGGGTGCAGTCCTACGGGTCTCGTGCGGTTAAGCCACCGATTATCTACGGCGATGTAAAACACATCCAACCTCTGACGGTTAAGGAATCGGCTTATGCTCAAAGCCTGACGGATCGCCCTGTTAAGGGAATGCTGACGGGCCCAATCACCATCACCAACTGGTCCTTTGAGCGGACAGACATTTCGCGTGCTGAGCTCTTTAACCAAATCGGACTGGCCATCAAGGATGAAATTCAGCTCCTAGAAGAAGCAGGCATCGCCATCATTCAGGTGGATGAGGCTGCCCTGCGTGAAGGTTTGCCGCTCCGTAAGAGCAAGCAAAAGGCTTACTTGGATGACTCTGTCAATGCTTTCCGAATTGCGACCTCATCTGTGGCAGACAGCACCCAAATCCACACCCACATGTGCTATTCCAAGTTTGAGGAAATCATTGACTCTATCCGTGCCTTGGATGCGGATGTCATTTCCATCGAGACCAGCCGTAGCCATGGGGACATCATCGAGGCTTTTGAAACCGCCGTTTACCCACTGGGAATCGGGCTTGGGGTTTATGACATTCACTCCCCTCGCGTTCCGACCCAAGACGAAGTAGTGGCCAACATCAAGCGGCCACTCCAGCAGTTGGACACGGAGCAATTCTGGGTGAACCCAGATTGCGGGCTTAAGACCCGTGGTGAGGCGGAGACCGTTGCGGCGCTCAAGGTTCTGGTTGCTGCGACCAAGGAGGTGCGGGAGAGCCTATAGGCGCCTTACAGTGGGCAGGGCAGCGGTGCTCTGCCTTTTGTCAAAAAAATAGAAAATAGATGATATGACAAGATTATTAGAACGCTTAAACAGAGAGGTTTTGGTGGCAGACGGGGCCATGGGAACCCTGCTCTACGCGGATGGCTTGGACACCTGTCACGAAGCCTACAACCTGACTCATCCTGAGAAAATCCTGTCCATCCACAGGGCCTATATCGAGGCAGGAGCAGATGTCATCCAGACCAATACTTACGGGGCCAAGCGATATCGATTGGCCGCCTATGGTTTGGCAGACCAGATGGTCGCCATCAATCAAGCGGCTGTCAGATTGGCCAGACAGGCAGCTGGGGAGACGACCCTTGTCTTGGGAACCATTGGTGCGTCTCGGGGACTTCGGCACTGCGAATTGAGTTTGGAGGCAATTGTCGAGGAAACCTTGGAGCAGGCCGAGTCCTTACTTGCAACCAATCAGCTGGACGGGCTCTTGCTGGAAACCTATCACGATACGGAGGAGCTTTTAGCAGTAGTCAAAGCGCTACGCCCCTTGACCGACCTGCCCTTGGTGACCAATGTCAGTCTACAAGAGGTGGGACTGACAGCTAATGGCAAGCCTGTCGTGGAGGTGCTTAGTCAACTGACCAATCTAGGAGCAGATGTGGTTGGTCTTAACTGCCATTTAGGCCCCTATCACATGTTGCAGTCGCTGGAACAGCTTCCCCTCTTTGCCCAGTCCTACCTGTCTGTGTATCCCAATGCCAGTCTCCTCGCCCTGCAAGAAGAGGGAGAGAGCAGTCAGTACAGTTTCCGTCAGAATGCCGACTATTTCGGGCAAATTAGCCGTCTTTTTGTCGCTGAAGGGGCGCGGCTAATCGGTGGCTGCTGTGGCACAACACCAGACCATATCCGAGCTGCTAAAAAGGCCTTGAAAGGTCTGGCACCAATTACTAAAAAAATCGTCAAGGAGGAGCGGCAAACGGTGCACTTGCTCCCGACGACCTCTAGCGGACCGACTTTGGTTGATCACGTAAAGGCTGGCGTGACGGTTATTGCGGAGATTGACCCACCCAAAACCCTTGATTTGACTAAGTTTATCGTTGGTGTCAAGGCTCTGGATCAGGCTGGTCTAGCTGCTATCACGCTAGCGGATAATTCCCTAGCCAGCACGAGGGTTTGCAACCTCAGCTTGGCTGCTCTGCTCAAGGAGCAGGTGGACACGCCCTTCCTCCTTCACATGGCCTGCCGTGACCATAACATGATCGGTCTCCAGTCGCGGTTGCTGGGGATGGATGTCCTGGGCATTGATAATGTTCTAGCTGTGACTGGTGACCCCTCTAAAATGGGGGATTTTCCTGGGGCGACCAGCGTTTATGATTTTACCAGTTTCAAACTGCTGAGTCTGATTAAGCAGCTCAACCAAGGTCAGAGCCACAGCGGTGCTAGCTTGCGCAAGCCGACCAATTTTACGGTCGCGGCAGCCTTCAACCCCAATATCAAGCATTTATCGCGCTCCCATCGCCTGATTGAGAAAAAAATTGCGGCAGGTGCCGACTATTTCATCACCCAGCCCATTTACAGCTCGGCGATTTTGGAGGAAATGGCAGAGCTGACAGCACCTTATGACCAGCCCTTCTTTATCGGGATTATGCCTATTGTTACTTATAACAATGCCCTCTTTCTCCATAACGAAGTGCCAGGCATCAGCCTCTCAGAAGACTTTCTGGTGCGACTAGAAGCCGTCAAGGAGGACAAACAAGCCTGCGAAGCTATCGGACTGGCAGAAAGTAAGGCCCTGATTGACAAGGCGCTGGAACTAGGTTTCAAGGGAATTTACCTGATTACCCCTTTTATGCGCCATGACCTCACCTGCCAGCTGGTAGAATATGTTAAAGGATATCAAAACGTCTAGTTTAGAAAACTAAAAAACCCAGAGACACGATTCACTAAGTGTTTCTGGGTTTTAATAGTTAGGAAATGGTTATTTTAATGTGACACCTTAGCTAATATCAGCATTACTTGTGCTGTTATTCAAGAGCAGTTTAGCTTTTTGGATACTGAAAATGTACAAGGCTAAGAGCCCACCCTGAACAATAATCGCAAAAATAGTTGGGGCAGTACCTTGAATGACATAAGTAAGGAAGTTGTAAATCACACCACCGATACCGACATAGTAAGGCAACAAACTAGGCTGGTTGGCATCGATTTTCTTACGATTTAAGAAAGCAAGGACAAAAACAACCAAATAAGCTAAAGCGACCAAGCCTGTTGCAGCAAGTTCCAAGGCAGGATTCGAATTTTGGATAGCAGCTAATTGTTCGGGTGTCAGCTGAGACTGGATTTGTGCTTGGTACTCTGGATTGTTCATCGCGCTAAATCCAAAAGCCGCCAACGCAACGAGTAAAACAGTAATCGCAGCAAAGATGATATTGATGATGATAACGGCTAGGTTCAAAGATTTTAGACTTTGACGAGTTTTTTCTAATGAAATCATGTTGATTCCTCCTTTTCTTATGTTAGTAATATAACATGAATGCGATAAAAAATCAAGCTGTCTAAAAAATCTCTTAACATCAGCTCTGCAAAATTTTTTCAAAAAAACAATAAAAACTCTTGACAAATATTTAGTAAAAGTTTACTATATAAGAGTAAACGAAATCGCTTACAGCTATTTCAAAAAATTGGTTACTCTTAACATTTAGAAAGGAATGTTTAATAAATGAAAAAAAGTTTGAAGTTTTTAGCTCTCTCAGCCTCAGTTCTTGCCTTAGCTGCTTGTGGTAATGGCGGTGGTTCAGATGCTTCTGGTGGTGGTTCAGGTAAAACCTATCAGGTCGGTGTTGCTATCTATAAATTTGACGACAACTTTATGACCCTTTATCGCGAGGAGTTGGAAACTTATTTCAACAAGCTTAGCGAAGAAACCGGTGACAAGTATGTCTTAGATATCCAAGATGGTAAGCAGGACCAGGCTACCCAAACTGAGCAAATCAATAACTTTATCGCTCAAGGTAAAGATGTAATTTTAGCTAACCTTGTTGACCCAACTGCCGCTGGTAGCATCATCAATCAAGCTAAGTCTGCTGAGATTCCAGTTGTTCTCATCAACCGTGAACCAGAGGTAGAGGAACTTGAAATTTGGGAAGGCAAAACAACTTATGTTGGTGCGGATGCGACCCAGTCAGGAACTTATCAAGGTGAAATCATTGCTGCCACAGACAGTAAGGGTGATATCAACGGTGACGGTAAGGTTAACTACATTACACTCTTTGGAGACCCAGCAAACGTTGATGCTCAACAGCGGACAGCTTACTCTGTCAAAGCCCTTGACGATGCAGGCATTAAGCGTGAAGCTCTAGCGGAGCCATACTTGGCAAACTGGGATACTGCAAAAGGTCAAGAAGTGACCGCAACTGCTCTTGAGCAATTTGGTGATAAACTTGAAGTTGTTTTTGCTAACAACGATGGCATGGCTGTCGGTGCGGTAACAGCGATTAAGGCTGCAGGACGGACTGTTGGTAAGGATATTCTGGTGGTCGGTGTTGATGCTATTCCAGATGCTATGGAGCTCCTTGAAAAAGGTGAGTTGACTGGTACAGTGCTTAACGACCATTACAACCAATCTCATACAGCAGCAGATGTAGCTGTGAAATTGATGAAGGGCGAAGATGTTGCTTCTTACTACTGGGTCAACTATGTTAAAGTGACCAAGGCAGCTGATGCAGAATTAAAAGCTGCAGAAGCCAAAACAGAAACAACTAAAGAAGCCAAAGCACGCTACGAAGAACGTGCAAAAAGTGAAAAGAACAGCAACTAATTAATCATCTAAAGAGTAACCCAATTTCATGAACAGTGTGTTCTCACGTGCCTGCTGGCCAGTCCGTTGTCTGTCGCGTGGGGACACATTTTTGTCAAAATAGAAAGAGAGACATGGTGAATGAGTGATTATATTTTAGAAATGACGAATATTACCAAAACATTCCCTGGGGTCAAGGCTTTAGATAACGTAACCTTCAAGCTCCGACCAGGAACAGTGCATGCACTAATGGGAGAAAATGGTGCAGGCAAGTCTACCTTAATGAAGTGTCTGTTTGGGATTTATCATCGTGACGGTGGAAAGATTATTTTTGATGGGAAAGAGGTTGATTTCAAGGAGTCCAAGGAGGCAATTGATGCTGGGATTTCGATGATCCATCAAGAACTTCAACCGATTCGTATGATGACCATCGCAGAAAATGTCTTTTTGGGCAATTATCCTTTGGGCAAATTCAACTTGGTTGATCATGCTAAGATGAACGAAGAGACCAAAACGCTTCTCAACGAGGTCGGGCTTTATATTGACCCCAAAACCTTGCTGAATGAATTGACGGTTTCCCAAATGCAATCTGTCGAAATTGCCAAGGCAATCTCACACAATGCCAAAATCGTTATCATGGATGAGCCAACCTCATCATTAACGAGCTCTGAAGTGGAGAAATTATTTGAAATCATTGATAGTCTAAAAGCGAAAAACATCGGGATTATCTATATCTCTCATAAAATGGATGAAATCTTACGAATTTCAGATGACATCTCCATCATGCGCGATGGTCAGTACGTGGGGACTTGGCCTGCTAGTGAGATGACCACGGCTAAGATTATCCAAAACATGGTTGGACGTGAGCTGACCAGTCTCTTTCCACCGAAAACTAATGTGGTGTCTGATGAGGTGATTTTAAGGGTTGATGGATTGACTTCTCCTAATCCTCTATCTTTCAAAGATGCAAGTTTTGAGCTTTACAAGGGTGAGGTTTTAGGCATCGGTGGCTTGGTTGGTGCGCAACGGACAGAGCTTATGGAAGCCCTCTATGGCTTGAGGGTGCTGGAACGAGGTGAGATTTCGGTGCATGGTCAGCCAGTGACCATCAAGAAACCAGCGGATGCCATTGCCAATAAAATCGCTCTGGTGACAGAAGACCGTCGCTACAACGGGATTTTTGGTGTCTTATCAATCACTGATAATGCCTCTATCGCAGCCCTTAAACAGTATGTTGGAGGCTTTGGTTTGCTCAATGAGCAGAAGATGAATGAAGTTGTTGATAGCAATGTATCGCGCCTAAGGGTTAAAACACCGAGCAATAAGACGCAAATTGGTAGCCTGTCTGGCGGTAACCAACAGAAGGTGATTTTAGCACGTTGGCTGGCTAATAACCCTGATATTCTGATTTTGGATGAGCCGACACGTGGTATTGACGTTGGGGCCAAGTATGAGATTTATCAGATTATCAATAATCTAGCAGCTGAAGGAAAAGCCATCATCATGATTACTTCTGAAATGTCTGAATTGCTAGGCGTATCAGATCGTATCATGGTCATGTGTGAAGGGCGAGTTTCAGGTTTCCTTGACCGTGATGAGGCGACACAAGAATCAGTGATGACACTTGCTACCAAATTTATGGTGGGTGAACAGGAAGGAGAATAAGATGTCTGACACCAAAAAAAACTTTAATCTTGGCGATTTTTTGACCAAGAATTCCATGTATATCGTTGTTGCTGTGATGATTCTCTACACAGGTTTGACGAAAGATAATTTCTTTACACTAGGAAATGCAGCCAATATCATGGCCAATACGTCTGTGCGGTTTATCATCGCTTTAGGGATTTCAGGGTGTTTGATTACCCGAGGTACTGACCTTTCAGCTGGTCGTATTGTTGGTTTGACAGCCATCATCACAGCAACCTTGGTGCAAAAACCTGACTTTGTTGGGAAATTCTTCCCAAATCTGCCTGATTTGCCAATGATTGTGCCCCTCATTGCAGCGCTTCTTGTTGGTGCACTGCTCGGACTGTTTAACGGGACAATTATCTCATTCCTCAACGTTCCACCCTTCCTAGCGACACTTGGTACCCAAATCATGACCTATGGTTTAGTCTTGATTTACTCTCAAAGTAAACCAATTGGAACGTTCAAAAATGAATTTGTCAATTTGGGACAAGGCAAATTGTTTGGTGTTGTGCCTTACATCACAGTCATTGCTGCTCTGGTTGGTCTAGGCATGTGGGTGCTTTACAACAAGACCCGTTACGGTAAGTACATGTACGCAATCGGCGGTAACGAACATGCTGCTGAGGTATCAGGTGTCAATGTCCGCCTATCAAAAATCAAAATTTTCCTCTTGGCAGGCCTCCTCTACGGTCTAGCTGGTTTTCTCTTGACTGCTAAGACAGGTTCTGCTGGTGCAGGGGCTGGTTTCGGATATGAACTTGACGCTATCGCTTCGGCGACCATTGGTGGTGTGTCTACGGCTGGTGGTCAGGGAACGGTACCTGGCATTCTCCTCGGGGTATTCGTCTTTGAGCTTCTCAAAGTCTGCTTGACCTATCTGGGTGTATCGCCAGATATGACAAACGTTATCCAAGGACTTGTGATTATCGTTGCTGTGGCGCTCGATATTCGCAAAACCATGGTGCGTCGCTAAACAAAAACTGATTGGGCTAAAGCCCAATCAGTTTTCTTGTCTTATGTTTTGTAAGATAGCGGTTGCAGTTTCCAGATTCATGTGCTGGGCGCTCAGGAGTTCCTTGACCACACGGTCAGTCTCAGCAGAGCTAGCTCCTGCGAGCAGGGCTAGGGATTTGGCGTGGAGTTTCATGTGCCCAGCCTGAATGCCTGTTGAGGTCAGCGCCTTTAGGGCTGCCAAGTTCTGTGCCAGACCGATAGCGACGATAACCCGAGCCAGTTCCTTGGCGGTCGGTTGCCCAAGAAGGTCATGGGCAACCTGAACACTGGGGTTAAGCCCAATTGAGCCGCCCTTAGTAGCGATGGGCATGGGGAGAGTCAGCTGACCAAGCAGCTGGGCCTTGTCCTCGCTAAGGCTCCACCTTGCCAGACCTCTGTACTGGCCATCGCGACTGGCGTAGGCATGGCCACCAGCTTCAATGGCTCGCCAATCGTTACCTGTTGCCAAGACCACCGCATCAATACCGTTAAAGATTCCCTTATTATGCGTGCTGGCACGGTAGGGGTCAGCTTGGGCGAATTGGCTGGCCAGTGCAATCTTTTCAGCTAGGTCTAGCCCTTCTGCGGTGTTTCGACTGAGCAGGCGCAGGTCAATCGCGCAGGTTGCTGTGACCAAACTCTCAGTGGCATAGTTGGATAGGATAGCCATCAATCGTTTGCCCTGTGTCAGTTCTTCCAAGACAGGGGCAAGGGCTTCGCACATGGTATTGACCATATTGGCGCCCATGGCTTCCTGAGGATCAACTTCCAGATAGACCACCAGCAGTGGTGTGGTGTTTTCCACGACCTCAACACGGAGAGTTCTGGCACCGCCACCTCGTTTGACGATGGAGGGATGGGCGGCATTGGCCAGTTCCAGTAGCTGGTCAGTCTGGTCTATGATGGCTGTCTGTGCTGCCAGCAAATCTGGCACATCATAGAGGGCCACTTGCCCAATCATGTGGCGCTTGTGGACGGTTGTGGTAAAGCCACCAGAGCGCTTGACGATCTTGCTGGCAAAGCTGGCTGCTGCGACGACAGACGGCTCTTCGGTGGCAAAGGGCACTTGGTAGACCTTACCGTCTATTAGCACATCAGGGACTAGCGCTAAGGGGAGGCTCAGAGTGCCTAGCAGATTTTCCACCATCTGGTCGGCGACCTCTAAAGGCAGTTGCTGGTTGGTTGCTAACTGATTGAGCCGTTCTGGGCTTAGGAGCTCTTCTTTTTGGAGAATAGCCAAGCGTTCCTCACGGCTTTTCTTGTAAAATCCTGTCCATGTGCTCATCTTAGTTTACCTTTTGATAGATTCGTTGGTGCTGGTCAATGGCTGTCAGGGCATAGGCACCTGTCTGATAGGTCTTAAAGCTGGTTGAGCCTGTCTCATCGAGCTGAGCTTCGTCGTAGAAGAGGGCTTCGTAGGTATCAACCGAAATCGGGGTGCGCAAATCCAGCTCAGCCTGACGATCTGTCCGTAAGTGCTGCTCAAAACCGTCAACGATAGTCGCCGTGAAAATCTCACAGACCGCTCCAGAACCGTAGCTAAAGAGACCAATCTGGTCACCTGCTTCCAGAGCTCTGCTATTTTCCAAAAGAGAGAGCAAGGAGAGGTAGAGGGATCCTGTATAGATGTTGCCAATCTGGCGGTTGTAGGTGATGGCGGCGTCAAAGTTGCTTGTCAGACGGTCGCGGTCGGTCTCTGTAAGGTCATCTGTCATGAGGCTGTCCAGCCCTTTTTTGGCTAGTTTAGGGAAGGGCACGTGGAAGCAGAAGGCTGCCAGCTGGTCGAGTGAGGTGCCAAAACGTTTTTGGTGCTCAGCCCAAGTTGTGGTCAGGCAGTCCAGGTACTGCTGGGTCGAGAAAGCGCCTTGGACGTAAGGGGTCGTTGAGTAGTTGGGCCGCCAGAAGTCCATGATGTCGCGGGTTTGTGCCAGATTGTCATCGTTGAGGATGAGGGTACGAGGGTTGCTGCTAACGATGAGGGCAAGAGCCCCCGCTCCTTGGGTCGCTTCACCACCTGAGGCAATGCCGTATTTGGCGATGTCGCTGGCGATGACGAGGACACGACGGTCTGGGAATTTTTCCACGTGGCGCTTGGCATAGTCAAGGCCCGCTGTGGCAGCATAACAGGCCTCTTTCATCTCGATGGAGCGAGCAAAGGGTTGGATGCCCAAGAGCCCGTGCAGGAAGACACTGGCTGCCTTACTCTGGTCAATGCCAGTCTCGGTCGCAAAGATAATCAGGTCGATGGTTTCTCTATCTTCATCAGTCAGGATTTGACTGGCTGCAGAGGCTGCCATGGTCACGATGTCCTCGGTGATAGGTGTGATGCTCATGCTGTCCAGCATCAGTCCTTTGGTGAATTTAGCAGGTTCGACACCACGTGCCTGAGCAAGGTCTTCCAGAGAAAGACGGTATTGGCTGGTCGCAAAACCGATGCGGTCAATTCCGATAGTCATAATAGTTTCCTTTTTCTGTAAAATGTCATGCTTTTTTATTCTAACATATTTTAGCTAGAATAGTCTGGAAAAGCTCCGTTTTTGACGGAAATCGGTCTTTGGATGGAGGGCTATGGGGAAAGAGGTCTGTCTTTAGATGAGATTATGGTCTGTGCTAGCTAAACATATTAGTCAGTTGGAGAAAAAACAGTGACCACTCTCTGTTTGATTTAGAACTATAAAAAGCGTTTTGTAAAAAAAAGACTCGGCAGCTGAGCGGTCGTTTGACCACTTAACCTTTCCGAATCTTTAGTATTAATTTTAGGCTTGTTTTTTCAACAAGTCACGAATTTCAATCAAGAGTTCTTCTTGAGTTGGACCAGCAGGTGCCTCTTCTTTTTTAGGCAATGCTTTTTCAGCTGCCTTAACGATGAAGAAGAGGATCGTACCAACAACCAAGAAGTTAATCACAGCGCTCAAGAATGAACCGTAGGCAACACCGTTCCAAGAAAGTTGAGCGATTTTCTCAACACCAGCAGCTTTGAGGGCTGGGTTAAGAATAAGTGGGGTGATAACATTTTCAATCAGTGAGTCAATGATGGCTTTGAAGGCCGCACCGATGATAACTGCTACTGCAAGGTTAAGGACATCGCCTTTGAACAAAAATGCTTTTAATTCTTTAAACATGTAAAGAAACTCCTTTTCAATTTTCTACCTAACGAGTATACCCTTTTTAGCGTGAAATAGCAACAAATATGCCTAGTGATTGCGAGGATATTTTCAGAAAAACGTTTTCGTTTGCAGTTTGTTTTTCATTTTCATGAGAATAGCTGAGCAGACAAGACCGAACCAACCAATCAAACTGCCCCAAATAGCAGGATAAAGAGAGCTATTTGGCTGGTAGGTCAGGGTAAGATTATTCTCGCCGACTTGAGACATGACTGTCGGTGTACCGATAGGACTGAGCTGCTCAGGTGTTAGAGGAAGCGCTTGGCCATTGAGCTTTGTTTGAGTACCAGAGTAGATAATGACAGGAAGGTGAATCGGTTTTTCAGCATCTGATGTCCAAGATAGTAGCAGTTGCCCATTCTGCTTTGTTTTTTCAACCAGATAATCTTGGTCGATAACGAGTTTTTCGTAGAGTTTGTACCTGTTCTCCTTGGTCTGATGGTAGAGTGGGAGATAGTCGGGGGTTGATTTGACGGCCAAGGTTAAAAATCTTTCGAGGTCAGCACTGTGTAGACTTTGTCGGACCTCGTCAGCACTGCCTAATAGCTTGGTGTGTTTTCGTAGTTGAATAGGCGTGTCAGTTTCATATTGGCCAGCAATGATGTCATACTCTTCTTGAATATTTTGGTAGGCGCCAGCTAGGGTCAAACAAGCGATAAAGCCGATAATCAGTTTTTTCCATCGGTTGAGAATGGTTAGACCTTGCCCAAAGACAAGGAGAAAGAGAGGTGTGGCAATCAGGAAAAAGCGAAAAGGAAACTGGATTAACTCAACTAGTTTAATATTTTTTCCACTCAGGCTGTCCCAGGGGAATAAGCTACTTGATAGACCGAACATGATGAGAAAGGCAAGAAGGCTCAGATGATAAAGAGGTGAAGCCTTTTTCTTTATGGCTAGAACAGTCAGAGGTAACTGAGCCATCAGTAAGTAAGCTAGTCCGACAGGTTGAAACAAGAGGACAATGCTGCTGCGGTCAATAGTGCTTTCAGGTAGACGCTTATTGATAAAGGGCTGAATCAACTCATTAGCTTGTCCCAAAATGATGAGCGGTAGCCAAACATTAGCCGTTAGCAGGAGACAAAGACCGATGGCTGTCATCACCTGCTTCAGGAAAACCCATTTTCTTGGACTGGTCAAAAAAGCATGGGCAAAAAATGGGATGAAAGTCAGGACGAGGAGCAAGGTGCTCAAGGTATGGATTTGCAGCATGAGAGCAACTGCCACAGCAAGGGTTAGGGGCTTGACCTGTTTGGTTTGCAGGGTAGTGATAGCGGGCAAGAGACACCAAGGAAAGAAAGCTACACCCCAGCTAGAAAAACCTTGACGGATGCTCCAGTATTGAACAGCAAATGTTGTTAAGAAAAATAAGGCTAGTACCAAAGCGAGCCATTGTTCAACTTTTGCTTGGCGTAGTAAACGGTACATCCCACTGCCTGCTATAAGACTGAGCAAGAGACGCGACAGGAGTTGATACTTAAACCATGTGCCGCTGATGAGAAGAAGACCACCTTGCAGGTAAGCAAAAAAAGGACCGTACAAGGCATTGACAATCCGTCCTGATTGCTGGTAACCAAAGGTGCTGATAAAGTAATCAAACTCCCCTGTTTTTAATTGCATGGCGGTGTCATAAAAGCGATTGTAGTGGAAAATAGCATCTGATCCAACAATAGTCGCTTGAGTGGCAATCTGTGCCCAGAGAAAAAGGACTGAAAATCCTAAGATAATGAGTAGAGGGAAAAGAGACGGAGAGAATTTTTTACACATGTTTTAACTTTCTATGGTATAATAGGACGATTGATTGGTTAACTGTAAGCATTGTTAACCTTTATTATACCATAGGAAAGTTAGACCAGACAATGAAAACATTAGCTGTCATCGTGCCCTGTTATAACGAGCAAGAAACCTTACGCCCATTTCTAGCAACCTGTCAGCGGGTAGAGCAAGAGTTAGCTGACCGTGTGCGGTTTTCTTATTATTTTATCAATGATGGCTCAAAAGACCAGACCTTGGCTCTTTTGCGAGAGCTGGCTGGGCAGTTTGCCAATGTAAACTACCTGTCCTTTTCGAGAAATTTTGGTAAGGAAGCAGCGCTCTTGGCTGGTCTCGAGGCGTGTTGTGAGGACTTGGTGACCGTTATGGATGCTGATCTGCAGGATCCGCCTGAACTTCTGGTGGAAATGGTGAACAAGATTGACCAAGGCTACGATGTAGTGGGGACTAGACGAGCTGATCGCAAAGGTGAGCCTCCGATTCGTTCTTTTTTTGCTAAAACCTTTTATTACCTGATTAATAAGGTCTCTGAGACAGAGATGGTTGATGGGGCGCGTGATTTCCGTCTCATGACCCGCCAGGTGGTTGACAGCATCTTGGAACTTGGCGAGGTCAATCGATTTTCTAAAGGTCTCTTTTCTTGGGTCGGCTATGACGTGACTTATATTTCCTATGAGAACCGTGAACGGGTAGCTGGGGAGACATCTTGGAACTTTATGAGCTTGCTCAAGTATTCTATTGATGGTTTCATCAACTTTTCAGATGCTCCTTTGAGCTTAGCGATTTGGGCTGGGGTTTCCTCGTTTGGGCTGTCAATTGTTGGGATTATTATTGTTGTGCTTAAGAAGTTACTCTTTGGTGATCCTGTGGCAGGTTGGGCGAGCTTGGTCACTATTATCCTCTTTATCGGAGGGATTCAGTTGCTCTGTTTAGGGATTATTGGGAAATACATCGCCAAGATATTCCTTGAAACCAAAAAACGCCCTGTTTATATTGTTAAAGAAAAGGGCTGATTTTTGCCTAAATTTAGTGTAAAATAGAATTAAGATAATTAAAGGAGATCATCTGATGATTTTAGTAACAGGTGCCAAAGGGCAACTCGGGACAGAGCTCTGCCATTTGTTGGATGAACGACAAGAAACCTATGTGGCGGTGGATGTGGCGGAGATGGACATCACCAAGTGGGAACAAGTGGATGCTGTTTTTGCGGACGTCAAGCCAAGTGTGGTTTACCACTGTGCGGCCTATACGGCGGTCGATGCTGCAGAAGACGAGGGCAAGGAACTCAACTATGCTGTCAATGTGACAGGGACAGAAAACATCGCCAGAGCAGCGAATAAATACGATGCGACCTTGATTTACATCTCGACAGACTATGTTTTTGATGGGCAAAAGCCAGTCGGAGAGGAGTGGCTGGAGCAAGACACGCCTGACCCGCAAACTGAGTACGGGCGGACCAAGCGCTTGGGCGAGGAGGCTGTTGAGCAACTGGCTAGCAAATTCTATATCATTAGAACGGCTTGGGTGTTTGGTAATTACGGGAAGAACTTTGTGTTCACCATGCAGAATTTGGCGAAAAGTCGTTCACAGTTAACGGTCGTTAATGACCAGCACGGTCGTCCGACTTGGACACGGACGCTGGCTGAGTTCATGGTCTATGCTGTGGACAAGGCTATTCCTTACGGTTATTATCACCTCTCTAATGATGCGACAGAGGATACGACCTGGTATGATTTTGCACAGGAAATCTTAAAAGATACTGACGTTGAGGTCTTGCCTGTGGATTCCAGCCAGTTCCCAGCCAAGGCCAAGCGTCCACTCAACTCAACCATGAGCTTAGCGAAAACTAAGGCGACAGGATTTGTCATTCCAACCTGGCAAGAAGCTTTAGAAGCCTTTTATCAACAAGAAGTGAAGTAAACGTTTAACTGGGGTAACCCAGTTTTTTATATACTTAATGGTAAGGTTTTCACTTGACAAAAAGAGGGCATCGTTCTATAATTGTCCTAAATAAAAAACACAAAAGGAGAGTTGCTATGACAACAAAGAAAAAGAACCCTTTTCAGATGTCTAAAAAAACATGGGGCATCGTTGCAGGTCTGATAGGAGTGACTGTTTTAGGAGGATACTTTCTGCTAGGTCGTGGATCAGCAGGGCAGGGTCAAGAGATGGTAGAGCCCTATCAGATTGCCCAAGTCACTGAAGGTTCAATTGCCTCTTCTAAATTGCTCACAGGGACAGTTAAGGCGTTGAGTGAGCAGAAACTTTACTTCGATAGCAGTAAGGGTGAGATTTCAGAATTTCATATCAATGTTGGCGATAAAGTAACAGTTGGTCAACCCTTGGTGCAATATTCCACCAAAACTGCTCAAGCAGCCTACGATCAAGCCGTCCGTGCGCTCAACAAAATCGGTCGTCAGATTTACGATTTAAGGACCTATGGTTTGCCTGCAACTGAAACCGTCAACGAAGACGGCAGTGTTAGCAGCAATGTGGCAGAAGTCCAACGAAGTGCAGATAATCAGTTGGCAGACCTAAACGATGCTTATGCTAGTGCCCAGCAGGATGTTGACAAAGCTAAGGAAGCGTTGGATAAGCTCCTTGAAACGAGTAAAGTAGAGGGCACTGTTGTCGAGGTCAATCGTTCCATTGACCCGTCAAAAACAGGGGGACAGGTGGTTGTTCACATTGTTAGTGAAGGACAATTGCAGGTTGAAGGCATGCTGACGGAATATGATTTAGCAACAACTGCTGTTGATCAAGACGTCAAATTGACCTCAAAAGTTTTCCCTGATAAATCTTGGTCAGGAAAAATCAGCTACATCTCTAATTATCCTTCTGAAAGCGACGCTTCAACCCCATCAACTGGGACAGGAAATTCAGCAAATTACCCCTTCAAAGTTGACTTTATAGGGGACACAGCTGGCTTAAAACAAGGTTTCAAAGTTAATATTGAAGTGACCAATAAGGCAGTGAATAAGCTGGTTCCGACCGGTGCCATCGTCGCTGAGGGAGAACAGTCTTACGTTTGGATTTATGATAAGGCAACCGGCAAATTGTCAAAGGCGACGGTTAGTCTAGGACGTTCTGATGCCCTCAATCAGGAAGTCACTGAAGGTCTGGAAACAGAACAGACGGTCATCGCTAACCCAAGTCCAGAGTTTAAGGATGGTCAGACACTGAAACCTGAAGAGGTTATTGACCTGTCTGACTTTGGAACGGAGGCCTCTAGTGATAAGCAATAAACAACTGATTTCTCTTCATCAAATTACGAAAAGCTACCGCAATGGTGATGAGGCCTTGCAGGTGTTAAAGGGGATTGATTTAACCGTGGAAGAGGGGGAATTTTTAGCCATTATGGGACCTTCTGGATCGGGGAAATCAACTCTGATGAATATCATTGGGTTGTTAGATCGTCCGACCTCAGGTGAGTATGAACTCAATGGCACCCAGGTCGATGATCTCACTGAAAAGGAACAATCGCAGGTGCGTAATCAGGAAATTGGCTTTGTTTTTCAGCAGTTTTTCCTCTTAGCGAAGCTTGATGCTTTGCAAAATGTCGAGTTACCCCTTATCTATGCAGGTGTTCCTAGCAGCAAAAGACAGGAATTGGCCCTAAGCTATCTTGAAAAAGTAGAATTAGGGGATCGTGTGAAGCATTTGCCGTCTGAATTATCAGGTGGTCAGAAACAACGGGTTGCCATCGCACGAGCTCTGGTCAATAATCCTTCAATCATCTTAGCTGATGAGCCGACAGGTGCGCTGGATACCAAAACAGGTGAGCAGATTATGGCACTGTTGACAGCCTTAAATAATGAAGGTAAAACCATCGTTATGGTTACTCATGAGCCAGAAATTGCAGCTTATGCTAAACGTGTCATCGTCCTACGCGATGGTGAAATCACTGAAGATAGACAAAATCGTTAAGGAGGTCTCATGGAAAATTGGAAATTTGCCCTCTCATCGATTTTAGGGCACAAACTACGCTCCTTTCTTACCATGTTGGGGATTATCATCGGTGTAGCTTCGGTCGTTGTTATCATGGCACTGGGAAATGGGATGCAAACGTCTGTCACCAACAGTTTTTCGCAGGATAAGCAGGACATCAACATCTATTATGAACCTAAACCTGAGGAAGCAGACGGCGAAATCAGTTTTGGTCTCTCAGTTTTTACGGCGACTGAGAGTGTCCCTGTAACCCCACCACCGATTACTGATTCGCTGATGCAACAGTTGGTTGAGCGTGTTGAGGGGGTGGAAAACTATTATTTGACAAACAATACCATGTCCACCGTCGAGTTCAGGAATAAAAAAGCTGAAAATGTCAACATCACTGGGATCAATGAAACTTATTTTGATGTCAAAAAATATGATATTTTAGCAGGTCGACGGTTTGAAAAGGCTGACTACCGCCAGTTTGCCCGTGTCATGATGCTAGATACCAAGTTAGCTGTCAAACTCTTTGGCTCGAACGAAGAAGCCCTCAACCGTGTGGTTTCTGTAGGTGAAAAATCTTATCTGGTGGTCGGGGTCTATGAGGATCCTAATGCGGGAACAGATTTGTTTGCCTTTAATTCAGGTGGTAATGCGGTGATGGCTAATAGTCAGCTGGCTGCTGAGTACGGTTTAGACGAAGCGTCAAGCATCTACGTCCATGTGTCGGATGTGGCGAGATCTTCTGAAATTGGTCAAGCAGCCGCAGATCAATTGACGCAATTGACAGGTGTAACAGAAGGACGTTACAATATTTTTGATTTGAGTCAGATTACGGAACAAATCAATCAAGTTTACGGCATTATGACGGCAGTTATCGGGTCTATTGCAGGGATTTCTCTGCTTGTTGGGGGTATCGGTGTGATGAACATCATGCTGGTATCTGTGACAGAGCGGACGCGGGAAATCGGCTTACGTAAGGCTTTAGGAGCTACTCGTGGCAATATCATGATGCAATTCTTGATTGAAGCCATGGTGCTAACGTTGCTGGGCGGTTTGATTGGTTTATTGATGGCTTACGGCATCGTCGGTGTCATCAATGCGACTGCTAGCGCCATGCTGGACGGTGTAGCGGTGTCGGTTTCTCTTCCGATTGCCATCGGTAGCATGCTCTTTTCAGCCTTTATCGGTGTCCTATTTGGTCTCTTGCCAGCCAATAAAGCCAGCAAGTTGGATCCGATTGAAGCTCTACGGTATGAGTAAAAAAATATTTTTACGGTGTCAAGTTTTTTTCTTGACACCTGATTTTTTTATGGTAGAATAGTTAAAGTAAGGTTATAGCTCTGCTATTGACCTCAAAAAAGAAATAGAAAAGAGATTAGTTAAAAATGGCAGTAAAAATCCGTTTAACACGTATGGGTTCTAAGAAGAAACCTTTCTACCGTATCAACGTTGCAGATTCACGTTCACCACGTGATGGTCGTTTCATCGAAACTGTTGGTACTTACAACCCACTTGTGGCTGAGAACCAAGTAACCATCAAAGAAGACCGTGTGCTTGAGTGGTTGGCAAATGGTGCACAACCGTCTGACACTGTGCGTAGCTTGTTGTCTAAAGCTGGTGTTCTTCAAAAATTCCACGAGCAAAAATTTTCAAAATAATGGGTTGAGCCTATGGACACAATAGAAAATCTTATTATTGCGATTGTGAAGCCTTTACTGTCGCAACCAGACGCCTTTAGCATTAAGATTGAAGATACACCAGAATTCTTGGAGTATCACCTTGATTTGGATCAGCAGGATATTGGTCGTATCATCGGTCGAAAAGGTCGCACGATTACAGCGATAAGGACGATTGTCTATTCTGTTCCAACCCAAGGCAAAAAAGTAAGACTTGTCATTGATGAAAAGTAGTTCCTATCGGAACTGCTTTTTCTTGTCCTTGGGCTGATTTTTGATGAAAAAAAGAGTGAATTATGCTAAAATGAGGAGAATAAAGATTTAGATGGGAGCTGTGATGGCACAGTTATACTATAAATACGGCACCATGAATTCTGGTAAAACGATTGAGATTCTCAAGGTTGCCCACAATTACGAGGAGCAGAGCAAGCCTGTGGTTATTATGACATCAGCCTTGGATGTTCGTGATGCATTTGGTGTTGTATCTAGTCGGATTGGCATGCGACGTGAAGCGGTACCGATTACAGATGATATGGATGTCTATGCTTATATTGAAAATCTACCTGAAAAACCTTATTGTGTCTTGATTGATGAGAGTCAGTTCTTGACCAAGCAGCATGTCTACGACTTTGCTCGTGTGGTCGATGATCTTCATGTGCCTGTCATGGCTTTTGGGCTTAAAAATGATTTTCGTAATGAGCTCTTTGAAGGGTCAAAATACCTCTTGCTCTTAGCAGATAAGATTGATGAAATTAAGACGATTTGCCAGTATTGCTCCAAAAAAGCGACCATGGTTTTACGTACGGTGCATGGCAAGCCCGTCTATGAAGGTGAACAAATCCAAATCGGTGGTAATGAAACCTATATTCCTGTTTGCCGTAAGCATTATTTTAATCCAGGAGAATAACGATGAATATCTACGATCAATTACAGGCGGTGGAAGACCGCTATGAAGAGTTAGGCGAGTTGCTCAGTGACCCAGAGGTGGTTTCTGACACCAAACGCTTTATGGAATTGTCTCGCGAAGAGGCAAACACGCGTGAAACGGTCGCTGCCTACCGTGAGTATAAGGCGACTATCCAAGCCATCGCCGATGCAGAAGAGATGATTAAAGAAGCAGGTGGCGACAAGGATTTAGAGGAAATGGCTAAAGAAGAGCTCAAAGAGAGCAAGGCTGCCAAGGAAGCCCTCGAAGAGCGCCTGAAAATCTTGCTCTTGCCTAAAGACCCGAATGACGATAAAAACATCATCTTGGAAATCCGTGGTGCAGCAGGTGGTGACGAGGCTGCCCTCTTTGCTGGTGATCTTCTAGCCATGTACCAGAAGTTCTCCGAAAGCCAAGGCTGGCGCTTTGAAATCATGGAAACGTCTTATAACGGCGTTGGTGGTATCAAAGAAGTCGTGGCCATGGTATCAGGACAATCGGTCTATTCCAAGCTCAAGTATGAGTCTGGTGCCCACCGTGTGCAACGTGTCCCTGTGACCGAAAGCCAAGGGCGTGTCCATACCTCAACAGCGACGGTTCTTATCATGCCTGAAATCGAAGACGTCGAGTACGATATTGACCCCAAAGACCTCCGTATCGACATCTACCATGCCTCTGGTGCGGGTGGTCAGAACGTCAATAAGGTGGCAACGGCTGTCCGTATCGTTCACTTACCGACCAACATCAAGGTCGAGATGCAGGAAGAGCGGACCCAGCAGAAGAACCGTGAGAAGGCCATGAAGATTATCCGTGCCCGTGTGGCGGATCATTTTGCCCAGATTGCCCAAGACGAGCAGGATGCGGAGCGCAAGTCTACCATCGGTACAGGTGACCGTTCAGAACGCATTCGCACCTACAATTTCCCGCAGAACCGTGTCACCGACCACCGTATCGGTCTGACCCTGCAAAAGCTGGATACGATTTTATCTGGGAAGATGGACGAAGTGGTGGACGCGCTCGTTCTCTACGACCAGACCCAAAAACTGGAAAAGTTGGCCAACTAATGCGGCTGGGACAGGTCTTGTCTTCTTTGGAAGACCAAGTAGAAGCTGCAGGAGCAGAGCGAGCTACTCTCGCCTACGTCTTTCGTGAGCTTAAGGGCTGGAGTTTGACCGACTTGGTTTTGCAGCTGTCACAGCCAATCACGCCAGCAGACGAGGCTCTCTTGACCGAGCTGGCGGACAAACTCAGCCAGCATCTTCCCGCCCAGCACCTGACCGGACGCGCCTACTTTCGAGAGTTGACGCTCTTGGTGGACAGCCGTGTCCTCATTCCTCGTCCTGAGACGGAGGAGTTGGTCGATTTGATTCTTTTGGAAAATAGCAGAGCAGACTTGCGGGTTCTGGATTTGGGGACAGGCAGCGGTGCTATTGCCCTTTCCCTCAAGCAAGCTAGAGAAGATTGGCAGGTGACGGCGAGTGATTTGTCAGCCGATGCTCTGGCAGTCGCTCGTGAAAATGCCCAGCAGCACGACCTTGCGGTTACCTTTGTCCAGTCAGATGTCTACGATGGGTTACCTGAGACCTATGATCTCATCGTCTCCAATCCTCCCTACATTGCTTATGCAGACCTGCATGAGGTCGGAGAGAACGTCTTGCGCTATGAGCCGCATACCGCTCTTTTTGCCGAAGAAGAAGGATTGGCCATTTATCGACAAATCTTGAGAGATGCCCAGCAGCACCTGACACCAGATGGCAAGATTTATCTGGAAATTGGCTATAAGCAGGGTCAAGCGCTAAAAGCCTTAGCTCAGCAGTATTTACCCGATAAGCGCGTGCGGGTCTTGACAGACAGCTACGGCAAAGACAGAATGGTGGTGATGGATAATGGCTGATTTGGGTCAGGTTTTAGAAAGTGGCGGGGCAGTCGTCCTGCCGACTGAGACGGTTTACGGGCTCTTTGCCAAGGCACTGGATGAAGAGGCTGTGGATCAGGTCTATGCCCTCAAGCAACGCCCTCGAGACAAGGCACTCAATCTGAATGTCTCAAATCCGAACGATATTCGAAAATTCAGTCAAAACCAGCCTGTTTTTTTAGAAAAGCTGTATAATGAGTTTATGCCAGGACCGTTGACCATCATCTTAGAAGCCAACGACCGAGTGCCACACTGGGTCAACTCTGGTCTGGGAACAGTCGGTTTTCGGGTTCCCAATCATCCTGTGACCCTAGACATGATTGCCCAGCATGGACCATTGATCGGTCCTTCTGCCAATCGGTCAGGGCAAGCCAGTGGCGTCTCTTTCGAGCACATCATGGCAGAGTTTGAGGGTCAAGTGACAGGCTACGCAGATGATGCTGCCCTGACAGGGCAGGACTCGACCATTCTGGATTTGTCTGGTGACAGAGCGACCATTTTACGACAAGGCGCCATCACCAAGGCACAACTGCTTGAAGTTGTGCCAGAGTTGAACTTTGAGGAGGATTAGTATGCTCAGATGTTTACACGATAACGATGTCTCACAACTGTCGATTATCAATGATTTGGCGTTAGGGTATTCTTTTTCAGAAGAGGAGACTGCCCAGCAATTAACTAAATTATCGACAGACGATCACCATTTTCTGCTTGGCTATGGCGACCCTGAAACAGAAGAGCTCTTAGGCTATGTTCATGCTCAAATCTATGAAAGTTTGTACTCGCAGACAGGTTTTAATGTCTTGGCTCTGGCAGTTCATCCTGAACATCAAGGGAAGGGAATCGGTCGGTGCTTAATGGCAGGTTTAGAGGATGAAGCTAAGGCTAGGGGATATGCCTTCATCCGCCTGAATTCAGCTTCACATCGTCTGGAGGCGCATGAATTTTACCGCAGGATTGGCTATGATGGGGATAAGACGCAGCTGCGGTTTATCAAGATTTTTCAAAAGGAGAACGGATGATTGAACGTGAACCAGATGTGCCTGAGTTGACCACAGATGACATGGCCTTGCTGACGGAGGCGGTCTTTGGGCAAAATCAGTTGCCTCAGGTCTGTGACTTGGGCTTTATCTTTTCGAGCACCCACCCCTTGCATTGGGAGAAGGCTGTCGAGGCTTATCGCCAGGGCTATGTTAGCCAGTTTTTAGTGACGGGCGGTCGAAGCAAGACAGGACAGGCTCATCCTGATTGGCCAGGCGGTGAGCGGACAGAGGCTGAGGTCATCATCGAGCACTTGGTGGCTGGGGGCGTTCCACGGCAGGCCATTCTGCATGAGAACCAATCGACCAATTCCTTGGAAAATGTCCTGTTTGCTAAGGATTTGATTGATTTTTCACGTGTTAAGAGCATTTTGGTGATTTGCAAGAGCCATGTGGCAGGGCGGCAGCTACGAACCCTAGCCCAGCATCTTCCAGATGCTATTGACCTCGTCTCTTATCCCTTTGATACCGCTTATAAAGGACAGATAATTCGTCGGTCAGACTGGATGACCTCTGACATCGGCCGCCGACGGGTCTGGGGAGAATACCTGCGCCTGATTCGCTACGGAGAACTGGGGCATTTGAAACCATTGGATAACCAACTTAAAGGAGTACACTTATGATTTTTGACAAGGAAGACTATAAAGCCTTTGATACCGACCTTTGGTCAGCTATCGAAGCAGAGGAGAAGCGCCAGCAAAACAACATCGAGCTGATTGCCTCTGAAAACGTGGTGTCTAAGGCTGTTATGGCAGCCCAGGGCACCCTATTGACCAACAAATACGCCGAAGGCTACCCTGGCAAGCGCTACTATGGCGGCACAGACTGCGTGGACGTGGTGGAAAATCTGGCGATCGAGCGAGCGAAGGAAATTTTCGGCGCCAAGTTTGCTAATGTGCAGCCCCACTCAGGTAGTCAGGCCAACGCAGCGGCCTACATGGCGCTGATTGAGACGGGGGACACGGTGATGGGCATGGACTTGTCCGCTGGTGGCCACCTCACTCATGGGGCGACAGTGAGCTTTTCGGGCAAACAGTATAATTTTGTCCACTACACGGTTGACCCTGAGACCCACCTCCTCGACTACGATGCCATTCTGGAGCAAGCCAAGGCCGTACAGCCTAAGCTTATCGTGGCAGGAGCGTCCGCCTATTCGCGGGTGATTGACTTTGCTCGTTTTAGGGAAATCGCTGACGCGGTTGGTGCTTACTTGGTCGTGGACATGGCACACATTGCTGGTCTGGTGGCGTCTGGCCATCACCCAAGCCCAGTACCGCATGCTCACATCACGACGACCACCACCCACAAGACCCTACGAGGCCCTCGTGGCGGCTTAATCTTGACCAATGATGAGGGCATCGCTAAGAAAATCAACTCTGCTATCTTCCCAGGTTTGCAGGGTGGGCCTCTCATGCATGTTATTGCTGCCAAGGCAGTTGCCTTTAAGGAAGTTCTGGATCCTGCCTTCAAGACCTACGGCGAGCAGGTCATCAAAAACACCCGTGCCATGGCAGAGGTCTTTCTCAAGCATGATAAGTTTAAGGTCATCTCAGGTGGGACAGATAACCATCTCTTCTTAGTGGACGTGACTGGCGTGGTTGAGAGTGGCAAGGTTGCCCAGCACCTGTTGGACGAGGTTAATATCACCCTCAATAAGAACTCGATTCCTTTTGAAACCCTATCACCCTTCCAGACCTCTGGTATCCGTATTGGCTCACCAGCCATCACCAGTCGTGGTCTCGGTGAAGCAGAAGCGACCAAGATTGCCGAGCTCATTATCAAGACCTTGGAAAATGCTGACAAGCCAGACGTGCTTGATCAGGTGCGTGCCGAGGTTAAGGCGATTACGGATGCTTTCCCATTGTATAGCTAGATTGATAGCCTAACATCCCTCTTCAAAGGGGTGTTTTTTAGCGTAAAATTGTTTTTGAAAGCCTAAAAAAACCGAACTGGCTACCAGCTCGGTTTGGTGATTATAGGGCATCAATGACTTCTTCAGTGGTTAGGACTTGGTTAGCAATGTAACCAAAGTTGGTTAGAGCAGCATCGTAAGCTTCTTGACCAGGAGCGCCAATGGCATCTTTTGCCACAATCACGTTAAAGCCTGATTCGATTAATTCACGCATGTGGGAATCCACACAGAGGTTAGCATTCATACCAGCGAGGATGATGGTGTCGATACCGTTTTTGCGCAATTGTAGAGCGAGGTCATTGCTTTCAGGACCGAAAACCTTGTGCGGGCTAGTGAGGATGGTGTCTTCATCCATGAGTTCCTTCATTTCAGGGATAATATCCGCTCCAGAACCTTCCACAACAGGGCTGTATTGGCTGTCACGCCAGAACATTTGGTTTTCAATCATCATGGTTTCGCCAGCAGCTTTGAATTGCCACTTGGTGTCATGTGGGTAGAAGTAGTGCGCAGAGATGAAGCGTTTGTAGCCCTTGTTTTTAGCAACGGCAAATAAGTTAATTAAATTCTCGATGGTATTGACCTTCTCAAGAATGTCTTTTGTAGCCCCAAAGCCTTTACCAGCAGGCTTTAAGAACTCTACTTGTGGGTCAGTAATGACGATGGCAACGTTTTTTGGATTAAACATAAGAATACCTCTTCAATATGATTTTTAGTACCTACCGTTCGGTACAGAAAATAGAATACCAAGAAAAGATCATCTTGTAAAGTATTTGGCTTGAAAAGATGGTATAATTAAAAAAACGGATAAAAAGGGATGAAGATGACAACCAGAGAGAGGATTTTAAAGCAGACCACTGAATTGATTTATCGTCAAGGTTATCTAGCGACATCAATTAGTGATATTATGACAGCCAGTGGGGTTGGTAAGGGGCAACTCTATCATTATTTTGCATCGAAACAGGCTATCGGTCTGGAAGTAGTTACTCAGCTTTTAGGGGAATGGAGAAGTCAGCTCTTAGATGGTATTCTTTCCCAAGAAAATCCTAGACAGGCTCTAGTGGCTATGGTGGATTGGTTTTTTGAGTTTCATCAGAATCAGACGGTGTTCTATGGTTGCCCTTTGGGAAATTTGATTGTCGAGTTATCGGCTCAAGAACCTCATTTTCAGGAATTGCTGAAAGCGTTTATGACTGACTGGGAGGAGGCTCTTGTGTCGGTTTTACAAGCAGCTTATCCCGAACGCTCAAAGGTTGCTTGTCGTGAACAGGCAATTAATCTCCTAGCTAGCCTTCAAGGAGGTGTTGTATTAGTAAAAGTTCACCAAGACCTAGATAGTCTAACTCTGGTTCGTCAACGTTTATTGCAGGACCTCGGCTTGGTGGCAGATAGAAGCTAATGCTTCTTTGACTTTAGCTTGGTCTTTTGAAAATCGTTAGTCCTTAAATGTCGATGATTTTTTGAGATGTCCTCGATTAAACACTTGTGGCAATGGGGTTGTTACAAGTGTTTTTTCATATTATTCCTGCTGTGAGCGTTACCTTTTTTGCCTTGTTTGATACCAGCCTTTATGGTAAAATGGGAGAACAGTTTACTGCTCGGCTATTTTCCAAAAGAGAAAATCTATGAGCTAAAAAATCAAGAAGGAGGCGCATATGGACCTTTATGTGAAGCGGGTCATCATTCACCAATTTAGCCCAGATGATACAGAGCTTCGTTTGGCAGAGCAGCCCTTGGAGTTGACGCCGCGCTTGGATGAATATTTCCGCAAAAAGTTGAGTAAGGTCTTTTCTGATGAGGCAAAGCGCGGGCAGTTTGCCGCCGACAATGCGTTCCTGAGCCTCTTGAGCGATGACCGCTATGAGACCTCTGTCAAGATGGCGCAGCTCTGGAAGGAAGAGTTTGTCATCAGCGACAATCAGAAGACCAATGACTTGGTCTTTTTGGATGTTGACAAGGACGGACAGCCGTATTTTGCCTTCTTGCGCCTGACTCTTAGAGAAAATCTGGTGCACAGCTCGGTAGATAGCGATAAGCCCATTCAGATGACGACCAATAACCTCCCATCGGCAGCTCAAGCGCCGGATGAGGCTCTCATCATCAATCTGGACACTCGTGATTATTACCTGATTGAGAAGCGGATTAAGCACAATGGCGCCTTTGCCAATTATTTCTCTGAAAATCTCCTTGCGGTAGCCCCTGAGCAGTCGGTCAAAAAATCCATCAAGCTCATGGAGCAGACGGCGCAGAAGATTGCGGATAATTTCAATCAGGACGATTTTGCCTTTCAGGGCAAGATGAAATCAGCCCTCCACAAGAGCTTGGAGGCTGGTCATCAGTTGTCGCCTGAGGAGTTGGCTAATCAACTCTTTGATGATAATTTAACTGCTCGGCTGACCTTTGTGGACGAGCTCAAGGAAGCTATCCCAGAGCCGATCAAGCTGACAGACATCGATGCCTCACGCCAGTTGAAAAAGCTGGAAAACCAAAAACTCTCCCTCTCCAACGGCATCGAGCTTCTGGTGCCTAACCATGTTTATGAGGATGCTGACAGCGTGGAATTTATCCAGAACCATGACGGAACCTACTCCATTTTGATCAAAAATATCAAGGACATTGTCAGCAAATAATGTTGAAACGTTTACGACGCTTGATCGTGTTTGTGCTAGTGCTCGGTCTGGGTTTATGGAGTGCCCGAACCTATCTGGCAATCAAGCATGTGTTGACCTATCGTCCCTTAGTGCAGGAAGTCTTGGCTGAAACAGGTAGTCCTGCTGGTCAAGACTTGATTTTATCTATGATATTCACCGAGACCAAGGGTAAGTCTGATGACCTTATCCAGTCCAGTGAGAGTCTGGCTGGTTTACCAGGTCACATCACGGATAATAAAGAGAGCTTGATTCAAGGCATCACTGTTCTGTCTGAGAATTTCGTGGTGGCTGACAACGCTGGCGTTGATGTCTGGACAGCTGTTCAAGCTTATAATTTCGGTACAGCTTACATTGACTATGTGGCTCAGAGGGGTGGGGTGACGACCGTTGACCTAGCCAAAACCTATTCCCGAGAGGTGGTGGCTCCAAGTTTGGGGAATACCGATGGGCAGACTTATCCCTACTACCATCCCGTGTCGATTTGGCATGGAGAACCTATGCTCTTGCGTAATGGGGGCAATTATTACTATGTCAAACAGGTTCAGCTCAACCTCACTTTGATAAAGTTGGTTGCCACTATTGAGGAAAATTGATGTGACTTATTTTTTACCCTTTTTAAAACCCTATCGCTGGCAACTGATTTGGTCGCCGCTCTTAAAACTGTTAGAGGCCTTACTTGAGCTCCTCGTTCCGATGGCTCTCTCAATCATCATTGATCAGGTCTTGCCTCAGCACCAGCCCCGTCTGCTATGGTTCTGGGGGGCTGGTCTGATTGGTCTAGCCACGTTTAATGTGCTTGTTGCCTTGCTCGCTCAGTATCTAGCAGCAAAAGCGTCGGTCGGTTTTGCGACAGCGCTCAATCAGGCCCTGTTTCATCATGTAACAGGGCTTTCGGTTCATCAGCAACAAGCGCTAGGAAATAGCGCTTTATTGACGCGATTGACGGTTGATGTTCTAGCCTTACAGACAGGACTCAACCTTTTTCTACGGTTAGTATTACGCGCACCAATTATTGTTTTTGGTGCTGTGGTCATGGCATTTTTCATCAGTCCTTCACTAACCATCATTTATTTATCGATGGTAGCTGGTCTTTTTGGTTTAGCATATGGTCTATCCAGACGTGTTAGCGCTACTTTTCTGTTCTTGAAACAGCAGCAAGAGAAGTTGTTTTCAGTCATTTCAGAGCAATTATCGGGCATGCGATTGATTCGAGCGTTTCATCAAATCGATAGAGAGCAAGCCGATTACTCTAAACATCAGGAGACCTATACCCATGAAACGATAAAAGCGGCCAATCTGGCTAATCTTATCAATCCAGGAACCTACATCATTGTCAATTTGTCTCTCCTTGTTTTAATTTATCAGGGACGTCAGGATATTTTTGGTGGTCAGCTTAGTGCGGGAGCTTTAGTTGCTCTGGTAAATTATTTATTGCAGATTTTGCAAGAATTGCTCAAGATGATGAGTTTAACGGCTAGCCTTAGTCAGGCTTGGGTGAGTGGTCAGCGGATTAGAGGGCTCTTTTTGGAAGAAGAGGAAAACCTACACCAGACCTATCCGATTGACCATCAATCAGTGTTGGGTTATGAATTGGAAACAGTTGGTTTGACTTATGGTTCTGCTGATTATCCTGTCTTATCCAATTTATCACTCACTCTTCCATTAGGGCAATTTGTTGGAATTGTTGGAACAACGGGTGCAGGAAAATCAAGTGTGGTCAATCTTCTGGCAGGCTTATTACCGCCTAGTCGAGGGCGAATTTCTTTAAGGTTAAGCCGATCGAGTGCAGAGCTGACACTTGCTGAATGGCGTCAAGCTGTTCGCCTAGTGCCACAAAAAAGTCGCCTACTGTCTGGGACAATTCGTTCTAATTTGATGCTAGGGCTATCAGCTCCTGTCTCAGACGAGACCTTATGGCAGGCGCTGGACTTGGCACAAGCTAAAACCTTTGTTCAAGCCCTACCTGAACAACTTGATGCGCCTGTAGCGCCACTTGGCGCTAACTTTTCTGGTGGTCAGCGCCAGCGCTTGGCACTGGCTCGTGCCCTGGTGAAGCCATCACCTGTTCTCATCTTGGATGATGCGACATCGGCCTTAGATTATCTGACGGAAATGAAGGTCTTATCTGCGATTAAGGCGCAGTTCCCTGATACCTTGCTCGTGATGGTTTCCCAACGTCTAAAAAATGTGATGACAGCAGACCAGATTCTAGTTCTTGATAAAGGGCAATTGGTCGGTCAAGGGACCCATCAAGAGCTCCTTAGGAGCTCTGCTATTTACCAAAATCTTTATCAGTCACAGCTAAAAGGAGGTGGGGCGAATGATTAAAGGGCTACTCTCTTTTTTAGATGAGTTGAGACACAGTCGTCTATTTTGGGGAATTGGTTTACTCTTGATGGGGCAGGTGGGACTGACGACCCTTTTTCCTTATCTTTTAGGGAGAATTCTTGACCAACTGTTGATTGAAGGGGCATTCTGGCAGTTGTTGCTGCAATTGGGCGCGCTAATACTGCTAAATACATTCCTCCAGTGGGTAACACCACCGCTATATAACAGGTTGGTTGAAACTTATGTTAGCGAGCTAAGGCAGACTGCTATGACAAAGGCCTTTCGCCTGCCGATAGCGGTTTTGGATAAGTATGGGCAAGGTGATTTTCTTAATCGTCTGACAGTAGACAGCCAGCAGCTTAGTCAGGGCTTGATTTTGTTATTTAGTCAATTTTTATCTGGCGTGCTGACACTTGTCCTAACCCTAGCCATGATGGCGTACATGAATGGTTGGCTTGTCTTTCTTGTTCTTGCCCTGACTCCTGCCTCTTTTTTGTTGACTCATCGTGTGACAGCATCAGCTCATCGTTTCTATCAAGAGCAGGGAAAAAAACGTGATCAGATGACTCAGTTTTTAGATGAGCACCTGCAAGTTCTCCCTTTGATACAGGCTTATGGTGCGCAGGAACAGGTGTCTACACAATTTCAAGAGTTAAGCTCTGAATATGGGAAAAGTAGCCAATCAGCAATTTTTTACAGTTCAACAGTCAATCCCTTGACCCGTTTTGTCAATGCAGTGATTTATGCACTTTTGGTTGTTTTAGGCAGCTATCAGCTGCTTTTAGGTCGGATGACGCTGGGGCAATTAACAAGCTTTTTAACCTATGTCAATCAGTACACCAAGCCCTTCAACGAGATTTCGTCTGTTTTTGCAGAATTACAGGCTACGCAGGTCAGTTATCACCGTTTGTTGGATATGATTAACTTGCCTGAGGAAGCAGATGTCGCCTCAAGTCCTAGACCAGTTGTTCAAGGGGAAATAACTTTTGAGGATGTGAGTTTTGGTTATGAACCTGACCGCTTATTGATGAAGCATCTTGACCTAGAGATTCCTGCTGGTAGCATGGTGGGGATTGTTGGTCCAACAGGTGCTGGCAAGACGACCTTAATCAATCTGTTGATGCGGTTTTATGAGCCTCAAGGGGGACAAATTTTACTGGATGGTCAGCCGATTAAAGCCTTAAAAAAGGCTGACTTTTATGACCGCATTGCGGTCGTCTTGCAGGAAACTTGGCTAAAAAAAGCCACTATTGCAGAGAATATTGCTTATGGTCGCCCGTCTGCAAGTCACGATGAGATAGTAGCAGCAGCTCAGGCAGCCAATGCAGACTTTTTTATTCGCCAATTGCCACAAGGGTATGATACGATTTTGGATGGTAATCAGGTTGTCTTATCACAAGGACAGGAGCAGTTATTAGCGATCGCTCGGGTATTTCTCAAGTCACCACAAATTATCATTTTTGATGAGGCGACGTCGTCCTTAGATACCCTGACAGAGCAGCTTGTTCAAGATGCGTTGTCAAAATTGATGGTAGGTCGTACCAGTTTTGTCATCGCTCATCGTTTAAAAACCATTCAGTCAGCTGATGTGATTTTAGTGATGGCTGATGGGAATGTCGTTGAACAAGGCACTCATCACAGTCTGTTAGAAGCAGATGGCCTGTATGCTAGATTATGGGAGACGGCTACTTCTTAATACTCAGATAGTTCAAATGTTGGGATTGTCAGCACAGCTCATTTTCAGGTTTATATGGTGAAAAAGTAAGTGATAGACCTTGCTATTTCCTTGCGATTTTGATACAATAAAGTTAATTTAATACCAGCCTGTGAGACCAGTAGACAGATGGGAAGCTGTTCAGGGAGTTGAGCCGAGACTGCAAGCTCAATCAGTGAAACGCTGTTGAATTCACTCATGTCAAGGGCTAAAATCAAGGTCTGTTCCCTCAGGGATGGATAGAAAACGGATGGTACCGCGTGTCAACGCTCCGCTTATTGGGAGTATTGGCATGCGTTTTCTTTTTTCTGACGAATAGACTACACTAACAAGAAAGGAATCTCATGGATTTACAAACACAACTCAAAGATTTACAGGCGACGACCGTTGCTAAACTCAAGGACATTCGGCACGAGAATGCCAAGGACCTCCAAGACCTGAAAGTGCAGGTGCTGGGGAAAAAAGGTTCCCTGACCGAATTATTGAAAGGTCTGAAAGACTTGTCCAACGACCAGAAGCCGATTGTCGGCAAGATGGTCAATGAGGTGCGTGATGTGCTGACAGCTGCCTTTGACGAAGCGGCACAACTTTTGGAGGAAGCAACCATCGAAGCCAAGTTAGCTGCTGAAAGTCTTGATGTCACTCTGCCAGGTCGTCCCACCAAGCAGGGAAATCGTCATGTCTTGACGCAGACCAGCGAGGAGATTGAGGACATTTTCCTCGGTATGGGCTTCCAGATTGTCGATGGGTATGAGGTGGAGAAGGACTATTACAACTTTGAGCGGATGAACCTGCCAAAAGACCACCCTGCTCGTGACATGCAGGATACGTTCTACATCACCGAAGACATCTTGCTTCGCACCCACACCAGCCCTGTACAGGCCAGAACCATGGACCAGCATGACTTTAGCCAAGGACCACTCAAGATGATTTCACCGGGGCGGGTTTTCCGTCGTGATACTGATGATGCGACCCATAGCCACCAGTTTCATCAGATTGAGGGGCTCGTGGTCGGCGAGAACATTTCCATGGGTGACCTCAAGGGCACGCTTGAGATGATTATCAAGAAGATGTTTGGTGAGGACAGAAAAATCCGCCTGCGCCCGTCTTATTTCCCATTTACCGAGCCATCGGTTGAGGTCGATGTGTCCTGCTTCAAATGTGGCGGTGACGGCTGTAACGTCTGCAAAAAGACGGGGTGGATTGAGATTTTGGGGGCAGGTATGGTTCACCCGCGTGTGTTGGAGATGAGTGGCATTAACCCTGAGGTCTACTCTGGCTTTGCCTTTGGTCTTGGTCAGGAGCGGATTGCCATGCTGCGCTACGGCATCAACGATATCCGTGGCTTCTACCAAGGGGACGCCCGCTTCTCAGAGCAGTTCAAGTAGGAGGGAGCCATGACCATTAGTCGCGTGAGCCCTGACCAGTGGCAGGCGCTTCAGACCCTCTGTCAGGCGACCTTTGCGGAGACCTTTGGTCAGGACAATAGCCCAGCAGAACTGGAGGCTTATTTTGCCACAGCTTATAGTGAGGAGCAACTACGTTCAGAGCTTCGGCATCCTCAGTTTGCAACCTATGTCCTGACTGTCGATGGGAACTGGGCTGGCTACCTCAAACTCAACTGGGGCAGTGCCCAGACCGAGCAAGAACTCGACAAGGGCTTTGAGATTCAACGGATTTACCTGCTCAAGGCCTATCAAGGTCAGGGGTTGGGACAGGTCTTGTTCAATTTTGCCTTGGAGCAGGCCGACCAGTCTGGACAGGACTGGGTCTGGCTGGGGGTGTGGGAGCACAACCACAAGGCGCAGGCTTTTTATGAGCGATATGGTTTTGAAAAATTTTCAGAGCACCGATTTCCTGTCGGAGACAAGATTGATACCGACTGGCTGATGAAACGGAGGATTACCAAATGACCCCAGAACAGTTATGGAAAGAATATAAGACAGTTAACCCTCAAGCAGGAGATGACTATGAGGCTTGGGCCTTCGGCGTTTTGCCAGATGAACTCGCTCAGTTAGCCCTAGACGGTACCAAAACCGCTACCGCTTCAGGCTATGACCTTTATGCTCTAGATAATGACCCTCTGCCAGAAGCAGGCAGCTATGATGTTGTCTTAGACGGTCAAGGCCATGCTGTCTGTGTGATCAAAGTGACCAAGGTCTATGTTACGCCCTTTGATGAGGTTACCGCTGATCATGCCTACAAAGAAGGCGAGGGCGACCGCAGTCTAGCCTACTGGCGACAAGTCCATGAAGACTTTTTCAAACCTTATTACGAAGAAGCAGGACTTGTCTTCAACGGTCAGTCAAACATTGTCTGTGAAGAATTTGAAGTGGTGTATCCCGTTCCAAATCAAGAATAACAAACGAGCGAAGCGAGCCTGTTGCAGAAAATACGCTTATTGCTCAGCAAAAAAAGCGAGCGTTAGCTCGCCATTCAGACAGTTGCCGCTGTGGTGTCGTGCGGGCATTTCCGAGACTTTGGCTTGGAAATGAGTCGGTGAAATCCAGTCTGATGATAGGCTAAGAAACCTTTGGCAACGGCGTTGACAAAGTGGTTGATGTAGCCTATCACAGACTTAGTTCACGACGCCCTCACCACCTAAAGGAACTGTCAAAAAACAAAAAATCAAAGAAAGAAGATTCCATGTTAGTATCTTACAAGTGGCTAAAAGAGCTGGTCGACATTGATGTCCCAGTCGCTGAATTAGCCGAAAAAATGTCAACGACAGGTATCGAAGTAGAGGGCGTCACCACGCCTGCTGATGGCCTGTCCAATATCGTGGTCGGTCATGTCCTCTCTTGCGAGGATGTGCCTGACACCCATCTCCACCTCTGTCAGGTGGACACTGGTGACGGTGAGCCCCGCCAAATTGTCTGCGGAGCGCCTAATGTCCGTGCAGGCATCAAAGTCATGGTGGCTCTGCCAGGGGCTCGGATTGCCAATAATTATAAGATTAAAAAGAGCAAAATCCGTGGGCTGGAGTCTCTCGGCATGATTTGCTCTCTGGGGGAGTTGGGCGTTTCCGACAGCGTGGTGCCCAAGGAGTTCGCCGATGGTATTCAGATTTTGCCAGAGGAGGCTGAGGTTGGTAGCTCCGTCTTTCCTTATCTGAGCATGGACGATGCCATCATCGAGCTCTCCATCACCCCTAACCGTGCCGATGCCCTTTCCATGCGTGGCGTTGCCCATGAGGTGGCGGCGATTTACGGTAAGTCGGTGCATTTTTCGGAAAAATCGCTGAGCGAAAGCCAAGTTCAGACTGCCGACAAGCTTTCGGTGGCTATCGAGACCGACAAGGTGCTCAGCTATCAGGCTCGGGTGGTAGAGAATGTGACCATTGCCCCAAGTCCGCAATGGTTGCAAAACCTTCTCATGAATGCCGGTATCCGCCCAATTAACAACGTTGTGGACGTGACCAACTACATCCTGCTCTACTTTGGCCAGCCCATGCACGCCTTTGACTTGGATAAGTTTGAGGATCGTGATATTGTGGCCCGCCAGGCTAGTCCTGGCGAGCAGCTGGTGACCCTGGACGGCGTGGAGCGTGAGTTGACGGCTGAAGACATCGTGATTTCTGTTGCTGATAAGGCTGTCGCTTTAGGTGGCGTTATGGGAGGTCAGTCAACCGAGATTGATGAGACCTCTAAAAATGTGGTCTTGGAAGCCGCTGTCTTCAACGGCAAGTCTATCCGTAAGACCTCTGGTCGTCTCAATCTACGTTCGGAAAGCTCTTCGCGTTTTGAAAAAGGTGTCAATGTGGCGACGGTTTCAGAAGCTTTGGATATGGCAGCAGCTCTTTTGCAAGAGCTGGCAGGTGGTCAGCCGACAGCGGGTCGTGTGACCGCTGGTGACTTGGACACTGCACCAGTTGCCGTGACCAGCTCCCTAGCCCATGTCAATAGCCGTTTGGGGACAGCCTTGACCTATGCTGACATCGAAAACATCTTTGCTCAATTGGGCTTTGGCTTAGAAGGCTCAGCCGACAGCTTTACGGTCAGTGTGCCAAAACGCCGTTGGGACATCAGCATTCAGGCGGATTTGGTCGAGGAGATTGCCCGTATCTACGGTTATGATAAGCTCCCAACTACCCTGCCTGAGACAGGTGGGACAGCAGGCGAGTTGACGATGACTCAGCGCCTCCGTCGTCAGGTGCGGACCTTGGCAGAGGGAGCAGGCTTGACTGAGGTGATCTCTTATGCCCTGACCACGCCAGAAAAGGCGACAGCCTTTACCCCAGCGCCAACTGCCCAGACAGAACTCATGTGGCCGATGACGGTTGACCGTTCTGTCCTGCGTCAAAACATGGTCTCTGGTATGCTGGACATCGTCGCCTACAACGTTAACCGCAAGAACAAGAACCTTGCCCTCTATGAAATCGGCAAGACCTTTGCCCAGACTGGCAACCCACAGGAAGACCTGCCGACTGAAATCAACAGTTTTGCTCTTGCTCTGACAGGACTGGTGGCAGATAAAGACTTCCAGACCCCAGCTGTGCCAGTCGATTTCTACTATGCCAAGGGGATCTTAGAGATGCTCTTTGCAAAGCTAGGACTTGAGGTGACTTATGTGCCAATGGCAGACCTGGCTAGCCTGCACCCAGGTCGAACAGCAGCGATTCAGCTGGCAGATGGCACCAGTATCGGCTTTATCGGTCAGGTGCACCCGCAGACAGCTAAGGCCTATGATATTCCTGAGACCTATGTGGCTGAGCTCAACCTGACAGCGATTGAGGCTGCCCTGCCAGAAGCGGCTATCTTTACAGACATCAGCAAGTTCCCAGCTGTTAGCCGTGACATCGCTCTGCTCTTGCCAAAAGCCACTAGCCACCAAGCGGTGCTGGAAGCCATCGCAGCAGCTAAGGTCAAACGCCTGACAGCCATCAAACTCTTTGACATCTACGAAGGGGACAAGTTGCCAGCAGGCACCAAGTCCATGGCCTACAACCTGACCTTCCAAAACCCAGAAGCCAGCCTGACGGACGAGGAAGTCGCGACATTTATGGATAAAATTACTAGCTCTCTGACCAATACACTCGGTGCAGAGGTGCGGTAGAAGCAATTAACACTTTATCTTATGAATCGAACAATCACTAAAAATGTTCGGTTTAATTGACATATCTTTAAAAAAAGATAAAAAATAATGCGTTTTTTATCTTTTTTTGTTATACTTAAGCAAATGTAGTAAGGAGACTAGACCATGACAACAGATATTGAGATTGCTCAGGCAGCAGTTCTTCAGCCTATTGTAGATATTGTGAGGCCTTTTGGGATTTTGCTGGATGACTTGGAGCTTTATGGGAAATATAAAGCCAAACTTTCTTTTGAAAAAATAGACCAGCTGTCTAGTCAGCCTTTGGGGAAATTAGTGCTGGTGACAGCAATCAATCCAACTCCAGCTGGTGAAGGTAAGTCAACCATGACTATCGGTTTGGCTGATGCACTGAATAAAATAGGACAGAAAACGATGATTGCCTTGCGCGAGCCATCTCTTGGTCCAGTTATGGGGGTCAAGGGTGGTGCAGCTGGCGGAGGTTATGCACAGGTTCTGCCTATGGAGGACATCAATCTGCATTTCACTGGGGACATGCACGCTATTACAACAGCCAACAACGCCTTGGCTGCCTTGATTGATAATCATCTCCAGCAGGGGAACGAATTAGGTATTGACCCACGTCGTATCATCTGGAAACGTGTTGTTGACCTCAATGACCGTGCGCTTCGTCAGGTGATTGTTGGGCTAGGGAGTCCTGTCAATGGTGTACCTCGTGAGGACGGCTTTGACATCACGGTAGCCAGTGAAATCATGGCTATCCTGTGCTTGGCGACCGATTTAGACAATCTTAAAGAGCGGTTGAGCAATATTGTGGTCGCTTATCGCTACGATAAATCACCTGTCTATGTCCGAGACCTGCAGGTTGAGGGTGCTTTAGCTCTCTTGCTCAAAGATGCGATTAAACCTAATCTGGTACAAACCATTTATGGCACACCAGCTTTTGTTCATGGCGGACCATTTGCTAATATTGCTCATGGCTGTAACTCTGTTTTAGCAACAAGCACCGCTTTACGACTAGCAGATGTGGTGGTAACAGAAGCTGGTTTTGGTGCTGATTTGGGTGCAGAGAAATTCCTGAACATCAAGACACCACAATTACCTGTGCAACCAAGTGCAGTGGTCATTGTCGCAACCTTACGAGCACTCAAGATGCACGGCGGTGTTGCCAAAGATCAGTTAACTGATGAGAATGTCAAGGCAATAGAAGCAGGTTTTGCTAATTTAGCGCGGCATGTGGAAAACATTAGAACATTTGGTATTCCTGCGGTGGTTGCCATCAACGAATTTGTGACGGATACACCTGCCGAAATTGCTAAACTCAAAGAGTTATGTGCTACTATTGATGTGCCAGTCGAGCTGTCTAGTAGTTGGAAAAATGGCGCTGCTGGTGGCGTAGCTCTAGCTGAAACCTTAGTTGAAGTCCTAAAAGAGGATAAGGCAAGTTACCAACGTCTCTATGCTGCTTCTGATCAGTTATTGACCAAGGTCGAAAAAGTTGCTAAAACAATCTACCGTGCCAAGTCTGTGACCTTGACCCACACTGCAAAGCAACAATTAGCCGATATTGAGAAAAATGGTTGGGGAGACCTACCAATTTGTATGGCAAAAACGCAATACAGCTTTTCAGACAATCCAGCCCTTCTTGGGGCACCTGAAGAGTTTGAGGTAACCATCAGAGAATTTGTCCCAAAAACTGGTGCAGGTTTTATTGTCGCCTTAACAGGTGATGTGCTGACCATGCCAGGCTTGCCGAAACAACCAGCAGCCCTTAACATGGACGTCTTGTCAGACGGTAGAGCTATTGGTTTATTTTAGTCTTCTGTATGGTGCTAGAAAGTCAGTTGTGACACGAGCAACACATCTTGTAACATGATTGATAAAAAAGTGCTTAAATAATACAGTTTGGTTAAATCATCCCTAAGGCTATTGAAAAAGCAGTCGTTTGTGCTATGATGGAGGTAGTCTCAAAAGAACAAGGAGAAATAACCATGCGTAAAAAAATGATTTTGGGGTCAAGTGTGGCTCTGACATTATTGACTTCAGGGATTGTTCAGGCACAAGATGTCGTTTGGACACCTCGTACAGCAGATGACGTGGCTGCAGATTTAAGTCAGCAGGGCCATCAAGCAAGTTATACCATCAAATATGGCGACACGCTGAGCACGATTGCCAAGGTACTGGGTGTTGATGTTGAATTATTGGGGAACATTAACCAAATTAGTAATCTTGATTTGATTTTCCCTGGGACTGTATTGACAACAACTGTCAATGAAAACCAAGCAGTGACCGCACTTGAGATTCAAGCGCCAGCAAGACAAGAAGCAGAGCCTGCACAAGCCAGTATCAATCTAGAAACCAACCAAGCAGTTATCAATAATCAAGTAGTGGATTTGGCAGAAGTAACAACCAGTGAAACTCCTGCTGAACAGCCAGCAGTAGAGGTAACAGCTCCAGTAGCAGAAGCACCTACCGAAGTTATTCCCGAAGTAGCAGAAACTGAGGCTGAGGTGATTGAAGAAACAGTTCCAGCAACACCAGTTGCTGAAGCAACGCTTACTGAGGAAGTTACTCCAGAAATTCCAGTTGCTGTCGAAGTGGTTGAAGCTCAGCCTGAGACCACAGCAGTTGAGACACCAGATTCTGCCGTTACAGCACCAGCACCTGTTGGGGCGGCGCCTTCAACTGAGCCAGTAGCTTCAGTAGCACCAGCTCCAGCTGTGTCAGAACCTGTTGTTGCAACAACTCCTGTTGAAGCTGCTCCAGAGGTCGTTGAAAAAGTCGTAGAAACCCCTGCAACAACTGTCGCTCCTGCGGTTACCGCAACTGCTCAAGCCACGACATTTACAGGCTCTGAGGCAGGTTTGCAGCCGCATGTTGTTGCCTACAAACAGGAAGTCCTATCGGCATTTGGTTCCATGTGGGTGCATGGCTACCGTCCTGATTCCGGTGACCACGGTAAGGGACTAGCTCTTGATTTTATGGTGACAGATAATGCTGCGCTTGGTGACCAAATTGCAGCCTATGCGGCCTCACATATGGCAGAGAAAAAGATTTCATACATCATTTGGAAACAGCGCTTTTATGCGCCTTATGAGAGCAAGTACGGTCCTGCCTATACTTGGAACTTAATGGAAGACCGTGGCAGTGTCACTGAAAACCATTATGACCATGTGCACATCTCATTTCTTCCATAGTCAGGATAAACATTAAAAGCTGGGCAATAGGCCCAGCTTTTGTGTATAGATTTAGTGAGAGCAATAATGTATTAGGTGAGATTGCCTTTATACCCGAGGTAACCTAGTTTAGCTCAGTTTAAGTTAATTCTGTTATCTTACCTTAACTAGGCATTTACGGTAGAGCTTAGCCGTGCTATAATAGCATAAAGGAGGCAAGAAGATGATTAAAGTATTGTTAATTGAAGATGATTTGAATTTGTCCAATTCTATTTTTGATTTTTTAGATGATTTTGTTGACGTGATGCAGGTGTTCGATGGTGACGAGGGGCTGTACGAGGCGGAGAGTGGGGTTTACGATTTGATTCTGCTCGATGTGATGATTCCTGAGAAAAATGGTTTTGATGTGCTGAAAGAACTGCGTGCTAAGGGAAATACAACCCCTGTCTTAATCATGACTGCCAAAGAAGATCTTGATGACAAAGGTAAGGGATTTGAACTTGGAGCAGATGACTATTTAACCAAACCATTTTATTTAGAAGAGTTAAAAATGCGTATCCAAGCCCTCTTGAAGCGTTCAGGCAAGTTGACAGATAACAATCTTCAGTACGGTAACGTTGTTGTTGATATGGCAACCAATACGACTACTGTTGACGGTGTTGAGGTTGAATTGCTCGGCAAAGAATTTGAATTGCTGGTTTATTTTATGCAAAACCAAAATGTTATTTTACCTAAAACACAAATTTTTGACCGTATCTGGGGCTTTGATAGCGATACAACGATTTCAGTTGTAGAAGTATATGTGTCTAAAATTCGTAAAAAGCTTAAAGATAGTGACTTTGGTCATAATTTGCAGACCTTGAGGAGTGTGGGGTATATGTTAAAAGATGCGAAATAAGTGGTACGGTCAACAACCCAAGCACGATGAATCGTCATTCAAACTGTTTTTCTCTGTGTTCACCATCATTTTCCTTGTGATGACCATGATTATCATTCAAGTCCTAAATAGTGGTATCTATGGCTCTGTGGATAAGAGTTTGTTCGAAGCGCGGGACAATATTAACCAATATGTTGATTTTCAGATGTCACTTCCGACAATGGAAGAGTTAACTTGGGCAATACTTAATGAAAAAGAGGCAGATAATCCACAAGATGAGCGTCCAAAACTAAAACCTAATCGGTACCTTGCAGCAAATATTGACGTTGTTCTTTATGATGCAAAAGGAAAAATTATTAACCAAATGGGCTATATGGCGCAACCCTATGACTTTCCTTTAGATGACTCACGTTTGAACGTTATTGAACAAGAAAAGATTCTAACCTATTGGGGGAAAGAAGAGTATTATCGAATTATTACTGTTCCAGTAGGCAATCTTAATTACCCCGAGATTGCTTATGCCAGCATTCTGGTGAATACGGAGCAGCTTGAAATCAGTAACAGGCGAACGGTTCGGGTTGTGATTAGTGTCATGATATTTTTCTGGGTGGTGTCACTTTTTGCAAGTATTTATCTGGCTCAGCGGACGAGAAAACCGATTTTAGAGAGTTTTGAGCGACAGAAAAAATTTGTTGAAAATGCCAGCCATGAACTAAGAACCCCTTTGACCGTTCTTCAAAATCGCCTAGAGAATCTGTTTAGAAAGCCACAAGCCACTATCTTGGAAAGTAGTGAGAGTATTGCAGCTAGTCTGGATGAGGTACGCAATATGCGCTTGCTAACGACTAATTTGCTCAATCTAGCTCGGCGAGATGATGGTTTGACGCCTGAATTAACGACAATTCAGCCAGAATTTTTTGATACGATTTTTACCAACTATCAATTAGTCGCTGATGAAAATAGCAAAATGTTCAAGGGCATCAACCGTCTGGAGCATGCAATTCGCTCAGATAAAACCCTGCTGAAGCAATTGTTGACTATTCTATTTGATAATGCAGTTAAATATACAACAGACGATGGACACATCATCTTGACAGTTAGTCAGGTGGAGAAGTCTTTGCTTGTTGAAGTCGCTGATAATGGTGTTGGCATCTCAGAGTCAGATAAAATTAAGGTATTTGACCGTTTTTACCGAGTGGACAAGGCAAGAACAAGACAGACAGGCGGCTTTGGTCTAGGCCTATCTTTGGCCAAACAGATTGTCCATAGCCTAGGTGGCACGATTAAAGTTAGAGATAATCAGCCCAAAGGGACGGTTTTTGAAGTTAAATTACCTCTACAACAGATGAGCTAGGGCAAATGTCCTAGCTCGTCTTGCTTTCTTTTTGAAACCATGCTATAATGACCAAACACAGGAGTTTATATGAATAAAAGAATACGATATGGTCTGGCAGCTCTTGCTTTGTCAACTCTGTCTCTCTATCCTGTAGCGAGCAAGGCAATTCGCCATTACCAGCAAAAGCTGGTTCGTTTAGGAATTGCTGAGCAAGCAAAACAGGCCGAAGCAGCTGATGATGACGTGATTAAGCAGGGGCAAGCTGCGGTAGCAGCTAACTTTTATTACCAGCAATTAAGCAAAAAAGAACAGGCAGATTACATTCGACTGGTCACAGCTTTGCGGCAATTCGATACCAAATCACCCTTTACAACGACGTCTAGTGACCATTTGAAACGCATCTATCTGGCAGTGACCTACGATTTTCCAGAGTTTTATTGGCTATCAGAACAATCAGAAATTGATTTTTCTCAACTAATCTACCCCAAAGATGCCAAAGAAACTTATCAGCGTGTGCAAAGAGCAGCAGATGAGGTTATTGCGCAGATGCCTGACGGTAGCGATTACGATAAGGTCAAGTACCTTTACGAATACGTTATCCAACATACTCAGTACCATACAGAAGCCTTAAACAATGAATCGTTGATTTGGCAAGACCAGAGTGCTCGTTCTGTTTTTCTGGAACAAGAGTCTGTTTGTGCAGGATACAGCCGAGCTTTCCAGCTTCTCTGTCAAAAAGCAGGGCTAAATTGCCTCTACGTTGCTGGGGATATTGTTGCTTACGATTATCCGCATGCGTGGAACCTTGTTGAGATTGATGGTGATTATTACCCTGTAGACACCACTTGGGGAGATCCAACCTTTGAATCAGCTGTCGCTGGTCAAGATGCTAATCACATTAATTACAGCTATCTTTGTACACCGCGAGAGATTTTTGAGCGAACCCATACCGCATGGACAGGATTTGACAGTCCTGTTGGAGAGGCACTGGTCTATCCGGCTCTAGCTGAGAATGCTCTTAACTATTATGTGCTGAACGGTTCCTATTTTGAGACGTATGATGAAACTGCATTGACTAACTTTATCGCAGAAAACGTTAAAGATGCTTCAGTCAAGGAGATTAGCTTTCAAATGGGAAATCAAGTTGCCTATGAGACAGCCTTTTCGGTCTTACAATCAGACACCTCACCAGTTCATGCCATGTTAGGGCATTTACCCAATTATCAAGGTTATGAGTTTTATGGTGACCAGCACACCTATCAGCTAACCATCAAGATTCCGCGCTAAATAAGTTGTGTCCAAATCAGCAATAACAAAAAACCAGTTCTTTTTTGAAGGAACTGGTTTGTTGTTTTGGTATTATGCCAATTTTGACGCAAGGCGTGCTTTATCACGACTTGCTTTGTTTTTGTGGATCAAGCCTTTTGACTCAGCCTTGTCGATGCTAGAAGAAGCAGCGCGGAACAACTCTTCAGTTGGGTTTGCTTCAAATGCTTTAATCGCTGTACGCATCGCAGATTTTTGTGATGAGTTCTTAGCGTTTTGTTTAACGTTAAGCTCAGCACGTTTGATAGCTGATTTGATGTTTGCCAATGTTTTCACCTCCATTTATCTTAACTATCCCATTATATAGCAAAAACTTTCATTTGACAAGTGGAAATTACTTTTTCAGAAAAAATTTTATAAGAGGTCAAACTAGACTGCATTTTGCAGGATGTGATGGTGGACAAGCAGATCGCCTTTATCTAGGTAGTCTGCCTGCTCAGAACCACCAAACACTAAAGCTGGCGTAAAGAAATAGCACTCATTTGGAGCCAATGGTCCTAGACTTTTGACAGCTTCTTGATAAAGAGGTTGCTTGAGGAGGTCAGTTGTAAACTGGTCTTCGAGAGCGAGTTGGCTAAAGAAATCTTGCCACTGATAGGCTAGAACAGGAGTTTGTCGATAATGAATGTCGAGAAGAGCGATATCGCTGGTGGTATCATCGAGGTGGCGATAATAAATCAAATCACCAAAGGCCGTTTTGAAGAGAGGGATACGGTCTAGAGTATCCTGCCCCAGCCAAGCATTTAAGGTGCCCTGATAATCTTTGGGGTTAATGATGGTCAGTAAGCCATCAGCTAATTCCCTTTCGCCATGCTGTAGCAAAAAATCCTGTAACTCTTGGGGCAAGCGGTGGTTATAATTTGCTAATTGCTCTGCAGAAATGTTGCTAATTTGCTTACCGGGTGGAAATTTTCTCAAGAAATGAGCAAAAAGCTCAGTTTCTTTTTGCTTTTTGAATAAGTTGAAAAATGACATCAGTACTCTCCTAGTTTACTTTTTCAAGTAAATTTTATCAATTTGATGGTTATCGCTTTTATGAAGAATGAGCTCGGCTCGATTTCTGGTTGGCTCGATGTAGTGCTCCAGATTGACCAGATTGACGGTTTTCCAGATGTTTTTGGCAAATTGCTGAGCATCAGCCTTATCCCAGAGAGAAAACTTGTGGTAGTAGCTGGTCGTGTCTTCTCTGGCACGCTCTAGGTGCTTTTCAAAACGTTCCAGGTACCAGTTTTCGATAATTTGGCTATCAGCATCGATGTAGATAGAAAAGTCAAAGTAATCGCTCATGTAGAGCCGATTGTTTTGCTGGTTTTGAAAGACGTTAATGCCTTCAACAATCAGAAAATCAGGAGCATCAATCGTTTGGACTTGGTCAGGCACGATGTCGTAGATGTCATGAGAATAGACAGGCATGGTCGCTCTGCCATTATTTTTTACCGTATCAAGAAAATTCAGCAAGCGTTCCATGTCGTAACTCTCAGGGAAGCCTTTTTTGTTTAGGATATTATTGGCGATAAGATACTCGTTGGGGTAGAGAAAGCCGTCCGTTGTGATGAGCTCAACCTTACTTTTTTTATAGGTGCGTTCGAGAAGCAGCTGGATTAGCCTGCTGGTGGTTGATTTGCCGACAGCGACACTACCTGAAATCCCGATGATAAAGGGACGGCTACTCAAGAGTTCCTGTAAGAACATGCTTTTGGAGAAGTTGAGGTTATCTTGAGTGTGTTTATAAATCTGAATAAGATTGATAAGCGGGAGATACACTTCGCTAACTTCCTGAATGGTGATGCTGTCGTTGAAGCTTTTGATGTCGTTGAGTTCATCTTCAGTTAAGGGAACATGGCTTTTTTGATGGAGCGTTTTCCAATCTTGACGTTCAATTGGGGTAAAGTTGATTAATTCCTGCATGGCTAATCCTTATTAAGTTTTTTGCATGTTTTCTCTATTATAGCATGATTTCATCAAAACAAGCCTATAAAAATGCCACCATATTCTGCGAATAATACGTCTCTATTTTTGCGGGTACTGATTGGACGAGGATAGGGTTAAGGATCTGGCAATTTGGCTTGTTCTGGTTTAGGAGTGACATGTCATGAACAAATTTTTAAGGCTTAACTTTGCCCCAAGCCTTTTTCTCCATGGTGTTTGTTGTTAAGAAAACGTTGTGAAACTGGTTATTTTCTTTAAAATATGCTATAATATAGCAGAATGTTACTCTTATTTAGGAGTAAAAACGGTAAAGAAAGTGTAAATAATGTCAGAGAAAGATTTAGAACAATTAGCACAGGAGTATGACGCTAGTCAGATTCAGGTTTTGGAAGGCTTAGAAGCTGTTCGGATGCGTCCAGGGATGTATATTGGCTCAACCTCCAAAGAGGGCTTGCACCACTTAGTCTGGGAGATTGTTGACAACTCCATCGATGAGGCCTTGGCTGGTTTTGCTAGTCAGATTGAGGTGTTTATTGAGCCGGATAATTCCATCACGGTTGTTGATGATGGTCGTGGGATTCCTGTCGACATTCAGGAAAAGACAGGTCGTCCTGCGGTGGAGACGGTCTTTACGGTACTCCATGCGGGGGGTAAATTTGGCGGTGGTGGCTATAAGGTATCAGGTGGTCTTCACGGTGTTGGGTCATCTGTTGTAAATGCCCTCTCCACGCAGCTTGATGTCAAGGTTTATAAGAACGGCCAGATTTACTATCAAGAATACCGCCGTGGTGATGTGGTGGCCGATTTGGCGGTCATCGGTGAGACTGGCCGCACGGGGACGACGGTGCATTTTACGCCAGATCCTGAGATTTTCACAGAAACAACCGAGTATGATTTTGCCCGTTTGGCTAAGCGTGTTCAGGAGCTGGCCTTCCTCAACAAGGGCTTGAAAATCGCTATTACCGACAAACGTGGTGAAGACGAGGAGACCAAGAGCTTCCATTACGAGGGTGGGATTGCCAGCTATGTCAGCTTTATCAATGAAAATAAAGATAATATCTTTGAAGAGCCGATTTATACCGATGGGGAGCTGGATGGTATCTCTGTCGAAGTTGCGATGCAGTACACCACCGGTTATCATGAGACGGTGCTCAGCTTTGCTAATAATATCCATACCCACGAGGGGGGAACCCATGAGCAAGGCTTCCGCACAGCTCTTACCCGTGTTATCAATGATTATGCTAAGAAAAATAATATTCTTAAAGAAAAAGATGATAACCTGACGGGCGAAGATGTCCGTGAGGGGCTGACAGCAGTTATTTCAGTCAAGCACCCGCATCCGCAGTTTGAGGGGCAAACCAAGACCAAACTTGGTAACAGCGAGGTTGTTAAGATCACCAATCGTCTCTTTAGCGATGCCTTTAACCGTTTCTTGTTAGAACACCCACAGATTGCTCGTAAAATCGTCGAAAAAGGTATCCTCGCTAGCAAGGCGCGGATTGCGGCCAAGCGGGCGCGGGAGGTCACACGAAAAAAATCAGGGCTTGAAATTTCCAACCTGCCTGGGAAGCTTGCAGATTGCTCGTCTAACGATCCGACCCAAACGGAGCTCTTCATCGTGGAGGGTGATTCGGCTGGTGGTTCAGCTAAGTCAGGACGTGATCGTGCTTTCCAAGCCATTTTGCCGATACGGGGTAAGATCCTCAACGTCGAAAAGGCAACCATGGACAAAATCCTTGCCAACGAGGAAATTCGGACCATTTTCACCGCTATGGGAACAGGGTTTGGGTCGGACTTTGATGTGTCCAAGGCACGCTACCAGAAACTAGTTATCATGACCGATGCCGATGTTGACGGGGCTCACATCAGAACCCTGCTCTTGACCTTGATTTATCGTTTTATGCGCCCTGTTTTAGAGGCGGGCTATGTTTACATCGCCCAGCCACCGATTTATGGGGTTAAGGTTGGTAGTGAGATTAAGGAGTACATCCAACCGGGAGCCGACCAAGAAGAACGGCTCAGAGAGGCAGTTGCCAAATACAGTCAAGGGCGCTCTAAACCAACAGTTCAGCGTTATAAGGGTCTGGGGGAAATGGATGATCACCAGCTCTGGGAAACGACGATGAATCCAGAAAAACGTTTGATGGCACAGGTGTCTGTCGATGATGCCGCTGAAGCAGACCGCATTTTTGATATGCTGATGGGTGATGACGTCGCTCCTCGACGTGAATTTATCGAAGAAAATGCTGTTTACTCAACGATTGATATCTAAAACCCTTTGTCAAAGCCATTTAAATATGCTATAATCGTAATGATATAGACTAAAATTAATATTCTAAGGAGAATATATGCCTATCAAACAGAGCGGAATTATACTACTGATTGTAGCCATCATTTTGATTGCTATCGTGGGCTACCTTGTCAGTGTATTTGTTAGACGGAAAAATGACGGTATTATTGCCGAATTAGATAAACGAAAAGAAGGGCTGATGTCCCAGCCAGTCTCTGATGATATCGAAGCGATTAACCAGCTCCAGTTGGTTGGTCAAAGCCAAGAAGAATTTGATTCTTGGAAGGAACGATGGGCTATTTTAACAACAGAGACATTTAAGCAGTTGGAAGAGGACATAGAAGAGGCTGAAGTTTTTAATGACACCTTCCATTTCTTAAAAGTAAAAAAATCAGCGGAAGCTATTGATGCACAGCTTAAAGAGACGGAGGCGGAATTATCAAATATTCGTCAAGGGCTAGTAACTCTCAAAGAGCAGGAAGAAAAAAATAGTGCACGTGTGAAGTATGCACTTGACCTGTATGAGGAGTTGCAGGAAGGCATTTCCTCAAAAGAGAGCGAGTTTGGTCCTGCTCTTACTGAAATCAACAAGCAATTATCAAATATCCAAACTGAGTTTTCTCAATTTGTAGCCTTGAACACATCAGGGGATCCACTTGAAGCAGCAGAGATCTTGGAGCGTGCTGAAGAGCACACCATTGCGTTGGGTCAAATTAGCGAAAAGGTCCCTGGACTAGCTAAAGAGCTACAAGATAGACTAGCAGATCAGCTAGATGACCTGGAAACAGGTTATGCGAAACTCTTAGAAGAGAACTATCATTTTGGAGATCAACCGATTGAACAGCGCTTCCAGACCATTCGTGAAGCCATTACAGCTGGGAAAAATGATTTGGCTGGTTTAGAGTTAGACAAAGCAGAGGCAGGTATAGAAGACATCCAAGCACGTCTTGATAGCCTTTATGAACTCTTCGAGAAAGAGATTGCTGCTCAACGAGAAGTGAAAAGACTTATCCGTCGCTTGCCATCTTACTTGGAGCATGTGAAAACTAACCATAGCAAGTTACAAGAAGAAATTCTTCGCTTGCAACAGTACTACATTCTGGATGATGCAGATAGCAGTACCCTGAAAGGGTTAAGCCGTCAGATTGAAAAATTGGAAGAAGGCTCATTGGCGCATTTGGATGACAGTCAGTTGCCAGAAGAACCATTCTCAACTTTGGAAACGCGTTATAGCACGGCAGTGAAAGGGTTAGAAGGTATCGAGCAAGAACAGCTATCTCTGACGACTCATCTTAAAGAGATTGATAAAAAAGAAGTAGAAGCTCGTCAGCTGATGGAGCAATCTATCAACCGTCTTCATATCATTAAACGTTTTATAGAAAAGCGCCATATGCCAGGTGTGCCACAAGAATTTCTGAGCATTTTCTTTACTACTAGCTCACAAGTGGAAGCGCTCATGGCTGAGCTTGACCGCCATCGCATCGATATTCAGGCAGTCAATCGTTTGACTGAAGCCTCTGATAGTGCTATGGCTAAGCTTGAAGAGACAGCTTATACCGTTGTCCAGTATGCTACCTTGACCGAACAGCTGCTACAGTATTCAAACCGCTATAGAAATTTTGACAAGAATGTCCAAGCTAGTTTTGAAGCAGCTCTTCATTATTTTGAGGTTGAGTATGATTACCGTGCAGCCTTCGATGAAATTTCCTATGCTTTGGAAATTGTTGAGCCAGGAGTGACAGAACGGTTTGTAACGTCGTATGAAAAAACGAGAGAAATGATTAGATTTTAATAAAGGGCTGGAATTTTCCAGTCTCTTTTATATGCAATGAACATCATGTCACAATAAAAAATCAACCTTGTGATGGTTGTTAACTAAAGAACAATTATTTGAGCATTCTAATCTAATTGTGCTATAAGTTCCTCATTGATCGCAAAAATAAAAAAAGCTGACCGATAAGGCCAACCTTCTATGGTAATGAATCAAAGGTATAAAGGATTCAGGCAGTCGACAGAGGAAGAACATATTTTCAGATTTTCAGTGTAAGAAAAGTTCAGTAATAGCCGCTTTTTGACTGGGAATTAAGAGGTGGTTTTCAATGAAAAGGGGCAGTTCTGATGGTGACACCCAGCGGTAATCAGCTGTTTCTTCGATTTGTAATTGAACTGCCTTTTTATCGTTTGTCGTCATGGCTTGAAAAATATGGAAGTAGCAGTGGTAGCGATCGTCAAAATAGGTGTTGTAAAGTGACAGTTTATCGAGGCTTAGTCCAGTTTCTTCTAAGACTTCTCGCTTAATAGCCTGCTCTGCCATTTCGCCCGCTAGGGCAGAACCACCGCAAGAAAATTCCCAATAATTAGGGAAACTCGCTCGGCTAGCAGCGCGTTTGACAAAAAGTAAACTCCCATCTTCATGGCAAACCATGGCTTCAACAACTAGGTGATAATACCCGTCTGGAATGGGCTCTCCTCGGGTCAGTTTCAAATCAGCAAGGGTACCATCAGCTAGATAAGCATCCCAAATTTCTGTTGTCATTTTTGCTCCGTTACTTAGTTGATAGGGAAGTCAATGATAGCAGATGGCTTAGCCTTTGTCAAGAGGCTTGCCACTTGTGTGAACTTAGTGTAGACTAAAAAGAGAGGTTTGCTCGATTTATGCGTGTTAATAGAGTGATTTTCATAAGTTAATCTAATTGCCAAGATAGGAGGTCAGTATGATTTATGTGATTTACCTTTTAGTTGTATTTTTCGCCACTTGTATCGGTGCTGTGACTGGCGTTGGGGGTGGCGCCATTATTAAGCCAATTTTTGACAGACTGGGTTATGATTCTGCTGTCATCATTGGCGCTTATTCGTCAATCGCAGTTTTTACCATGTGTTTGAGTTCGCTGGTGCGTCAACTCCGTATAAAGCCAACTGTTGATTCAACGGTTTTAGTCGGTCTAAGTTTGGGCTCAGTCTGTGGTGGCTTTTTTGGAGAGCAACTGTTTCATCAGATGACCAATAGTGTCCCGAATGAAACCGTCAAAGCCTGGCAAGCAGGACTTCTTATTCTTGTCTTGCTCTTTACCACCGGCTATCACATCAAAAAGGAAAGTCTCCCCACCTATCGTGTCAAGAATGCTTGGTTGATTATTTTCTTAGGTCTTGCCATTGGGATGTTGTCGATTTTCTTAGGCATTGGAGGTGGGCCACTTAACATCGCTGTTCTCGTGATACTCTTTTCGTATACGGTCAAAGAAGCCGCCATGTACTCTCTGGCTATGATTTTCTTTGCACAATTGCCCAAGATTGCCTTAATCGTTTGGAAATGGCAGAGCTATGGAGTTAGCCTTGGCTTTGTTAGTATGCTAATTATCGCAGCGATTGCTGGCGGCTTGATTGGGACATGGGGGCATCGCCGCTTGACTGATAAGCAAGTAAATGTACTATTTTTAGCTTTGACGATGGCTATAATTGGTATTAGTGTGATGAATTTAGTGACTAATCTCATCTAACCAAACAGCTTTTTCCAGAGCGACTTTTTGGTAGGCTGAGTAGGCTCATCGACAAAGTAGTCGGGATAGAGTTCCTGCACCTCGATTTCTGATAACTGTTCAGCCTTATCTGTATGAAGGACAAACCCATAAGGCGACTGTGCCTTATCCTCATCAACAACTGTTGCTTGGATACCAATTGCTTGAGCAGCTTTTAGGTAAGATATTTCAAGAGCGTTATCCAGACGAGCAGAGAGCTTTAGGTGAAGGTGGGCGTATTTTCTGTGATAATCTTGCAGAACGGTGTCAAGATTTTTGATGAAGACGGGGTGCTGAGCGTCAGCTATTGTCCCTAAAAGCACCACCCGTTCAGCAAATGTGCCGAGGTAGTGCCTCTGTTGGTCAGGGTCAAGCCGATGTTCGCCTGCTGCCATCTGTTGAATTTTTTTGTCTAATGTCATTGGTGTCTCCTTATGATGAAATCACTAACTATTATACACGTTTTTAACTTTTTACGGACTTTTAAGATTTTGATTTGATTATCTGGCCATTTTATGATAAGATAAAAAGGTAACAAATTAAAACTCATAAGGAGAGTCAATAATGTCAATTATTACTGATGTTTACGCTCGCGAAGTCCTCGACTCACGCGGTAACCCAACTCTTGAAGTTGAAGTTTATACAGAATCAGGTGCATTCGGACGCGGTATGGTACCTTCAGGTGCCTCTACTGGTGAGCACGAAGCAGTTGAACTTCGTGATGGCGATAAGTCTCGTTACCTTGGTCTTGGTACTCAAAAAGCGGTTGACAACGTGAACAATGTCATCGCTGAAGCGATTATCGGTTTTGACGTTCGCGACCAACAAGGTATCGACCGTGCGATGATTGCTCTTGATGGTACACCTAACAAAGGTAAACTTGGTGCTAACGCTATCCTTGGTGTGTCTATCGCTGTTGCGCGTGCAGCTGCGGACTACCTTGAAGTACCACTTTACAACTATCTTGGTGGTTTCAACGCTAAAGTGTTGCCAACACCAATGATGAACATCATCAACGGTGGTTCTCACTCAGACGCTCCTATCGCTTTCCAAGAGTTCATGATCATGCCAGTTGGCGCACCTTCATTCAAAGAAGGTTTGCGTTGGGGTGCTGAAGTCTTCCATGCTCTTAAGAAAATCCTTAAGTCTCGCGGTCTGGTAACAGCTGTTGGTGACGAAGGTGGTTTTGCACCTAAGTTTGAAGGCACTGAAGACGGTGTAGAAACCATTCTTGCTGCGATCGAAGCTGCTGGTTACGAAGCTGGCGAAAACGGCATTATGATTGGTTTTGACTGTGCGTCATCAGAATTCTATGACAAAGAGCGCGGTGTTTACGACTACACTAAATTTGAAGGTCCTGGCGGTGCCGTTCGTACGTCTGCTGAGCAGGTTGACTACTTGGAAGAGTTGGTTAACAAGTACCCAATCATCACCATCGAAGATGGTATGGATGAGAACGACTGGGATGGTTGGAAAGCCCTCACTGAGCGTCTCGGCAAACGTGTACAATTAGTTGGTGACGACTTCTTCGTGACAAACACTGACTACCTTGCTCGTGGTATCCAAGAAGGTGCTGCTAACTCAATCCTCATCAAAGTTAACCAAATCGGTACACTTACTGAGACTTTTGAAGCGATTGAAATGGCTAAAGAAGCTGGCTACACTGCTGTTGTTTCTCACCGCTCAGGTGAAACTGAAGATTCAACCATCGCTGACATCGCTGTTGCGACAAATGCTGGTCAAATCAAAACAGGTTCACTCTCACGTACAGACCGTATCGCGAAATACAACCAATTGCTTCGCATCGAAGACCAATTGGCTGATGTTGCTCAGTACAAAGGGATCAAGTCATTCTATAACTTGAAAAAATAATCTAACATAGTTTAGAAACAGTCTCGGTTTTACCTAGGCTGTTTTCTTGTAAGAGGAGTAGAGATGGGAAAGAAGTGGTTGTTTTTTGATATTGGTTCGACCTTGATTGATGAAGAGTTAGCTTATCATGATTTTATTAAACGGTGCGTACATCAGTTACAAGAAACTGGTATAGAGGTAGACGAGCAGAAGTTTTATGATAAGATGTTGGAGTTTGCCAAGGAAGGATCTGATCCAATAACAAGTGCTTGGAATTTCTTTGCTCCATTTGATTTGGAACGTCCAATGTGGTCTCATGCATTTGAAACGGTCTATCCAGGTGTTGCAGACATGTTGGCAACATTAAGAAAGACTTATAAATTAGGTATTATTGCCAATCAAGGCTTAGGCCTGGAAGGGCGTTTAGAAGCTTGGAAAATACTCCCATATTTTGAGTTAGTAATTGCCTCGTCCGATGTAGGGATGAAAAAGCCAAATAAGGAAATATTTCAATATGCTCTCACTAAGGCAGGCATTTCAGCTAAACAGGCGATTTATATCGGGGATCGTATAGATAATGATATTATTCCTGCCAAAATGATAGGGATGCGAGCCATCCGTGTCTTTCAAGGCTTTGGGCAATATGCACCTGAAAATATGCAACAGACAAGCGATGTCTGTATTGCAAGTATCTTAGACGTACCTGCTGTTTTACATGGGATGACGAATTAGTTGAGGATTATCTGTTTTTTCATATTAGGATAAGGGTTAGTAAATCTAATAACTTTCTTTTGGACCGGCTTTAAATGAGTTGGTCTTTTTGTCTAGGAAAGTTAGCCGTTTCAAGGAAGAAACGGTAAAGTACTGTCTTATGGTTTTTGCTAACAATAGGAGCGTGAATTTGGTATAGTAGTACCATGATGGAACAGATACGGACTCTTCTAAATCATTTATTCTTTATTTATGTGATACATGGCTTATTACTAGAAAAATAAGTCAATGTTAGTGGAACGTCTAGGAGATCTATCCTAGGCGTCTTCTTGTTTTTAAAATAATCGATTATCACAAGCTTTTGTTGCTGTCTTCAGGAGTGATTGTGCCTATTTGAATTGAAAGAAGGTAAATACTCTAGCTATTTTATGCTATAATTAAGTCATGAACGATAAAATTGTACCAAGTTATGCGGTCGTTGATTTGGAGGCGACGGGAACGGGTTCTACTGCCAGGATTATTCAGGTAGGTATTGTCATTATTGAAGAAGGGAAAATCGTGACAACCTACGAGACGGATGTCAATCCTCATCAGTCGCTTGATAAGTCTATTGTAGCATTGACAGGAATTACAGATGAGCAGCTGGTAGTTGCTCCGGACTTTTCTCAGGTAGCTAAGACCATCTATCACTTACTTGAAGATCGGGTTTTTGTCGCCCACAATGTTCATTTTGATGCTAATTTATTGGCTGAGCACTTATTTTTAGAGGGATTTGAATTACGAACGCCCCGTGTTGATACGGTTGATTTGGCACAGGTTTGTTTTCCGATGCTTGCAAAATATAGCCTTGAAAGCCTCAGTCAAGAGTTAGGTTTGTCTTTAGATGCCGCCCATACGGCGATTTCTGATGCTCTGGCGACTGCTCAGCTATTTTTGAACATTATAGAGGTGTTACATCGATTGCCAAGGCAAACCCTGACGAGTTTGTCAGGGCTTGCTCGTCATCTCTTGTATGAAACGGGTCAGGTGATTGAGTTAGCCCTGGCACAGGCTTCGCCTAGAACACAGCCTCATCTGTGGGCTGTAGACAACTTGCTAATCAGACAACCGATCGTGTTGCCTCAGCCTTTGCCGTTGGAAGAGGAATTTAAGGCTAATCTTAAGCGTTTGGGGCTAGAGGAGCGGTCAAAGCAATCTGACTTTGCGGCAGTGGTGTCTTCAGAATTAGCAAAGACAGCTCCTGTCTTTATACAGGGGGAGGCGGGGCTGGGAAAAACCTACGGTTATCTCTTGCCCTTGCTAGCAGCTGCTAAAGGGAGACAAATCGTTGTAGCAGTGCCTACAAAATTGTTACAAGAGCAGTTGATAACCAAGGAAGGGCAACGATTGTCGCATGTTTTTCAGACACGATTGACCAGCATAAAAAGTTCGAAACATTACCTTGATTTACAAACTTTTTCAGATAGTTTACAACAAGAAGACAGTAACCGTTTGGTTAATCTGTTCAAGATGAAACTTCTGGTTTGGTTACTTGAAACGACAACTGGAGATTTAGATGAGATTGGTCAAAAATTTGGTTTGGACGCCTATATTGACCAGCTTGGTCATTCAGGGCGCCTTAATGATTATTCTGTTTTTGCTGAGGCTGATTTTTGGCGACGTTGCCAGCAGAGTATTCAAAACAGTCAAGTTATTGTCACCAACCACGCCTTCTTGCTGTCTAATTTGCAAGCTCAGCCAGACCTCCTAAAAGACAGATTGCTGGTGGTGGATGAGGCGCAGCGATTTTTCCTCGCTATGGAAAGCAGCTCAAGGCGGCGTGTAGATGTCACAAAGGTCTTAGTAACCATTCACCAACTACTGGGACAAGAACAGGACTTGCTTCACCGGCGTCTTTTGGAAAGTCTGCAACGACAGCTAAATCGGATGGTGACGACCTATTATCAGCACAAAGGCAGTGACGTAGGGCAACAAGTGATAGAAAGTTTGCGTCAGGATTTGGCCGAATATGACCAGATACATTTGCGCGACTTAAGAGAAGTTGTGGCAGGTTATGCTGATTTTTGGCTTGAAACGAGTTATCAAACTGGGAAACGTCAGACCTTTTTGGTCGGTGCGCACCTTGATTTTTTGAACATTAGTCCTCAGCTCCTACAAGCTGCCAAGGCTTATTTCATTTCAGCGACTATTGCGATTAGCAAGCGCGTGTCCTTGCCCGATTTCTTAGGTTTGCCTAACTCCTCTGTTCATTTGTTGGACAATGGCAGAGCAGCCAATCAGCACATTTGGGTCGACACCAGTATGCCGACACTGAAACAGGATAGTGATGAGCACTATCTCGATGCCCTGATTGCGCGTTTACGGCAGTTATCAGAACTGAACTACCCTATCCTCGTCCTATTAACCTCCAAACAGATGTTGCGCATCGTTTCAGACCGATTAACCGCCATCGACTTGCCCCACCTTGCTCAAGATTTGAATGGCAATGCCAGTGCCGTCAAACGTCGATTTGACAAAGGAGAACATCCAGTGTTACTAGGTCTAGGGACATTTTGGGAGGGCTCAGATTTTGCTGATCAGGATAATCTGATTATTCTCATTCCGAAGTTACCGTTCGATAACCCTAAAGACCCATTCGTCAAGAAAATCAATACCCAGCTTAAGGAACAGGGGAAACAGCCTTTTTATGACTATGCCTTACCTCTAGCGGGTCTACGCTTAAAACAAGCACTCGGAAGAGGAACTCGCCGAGAATACCAACGCTCTGCGGTTTTAATCTTAGATAGTCGCTTGGTCACCAAGCCCTACGGTAAATCTCTATTGAACATCCTAGAGCAGCAGGCAGAGACGACCCTTGAAAAAATTGAGAAAATCCTACCCCAAATTCAAGAATTTTGCTATAATAATAAGGATAAGCCAGATAAGGCTAAATAAACAAGGAGAGGGCTAATGAGTGAACGTTGGAATTGGTTTAAAACAGTCATCACTTGGCTAGGGTTAAGCCTAGTCCTGATGCTGCTGACTGGTTTAGTATTTTTTTATCTGGCGATTTCACCACGCCTGACCGCACAACATCAGTTACAACACTTGGCAAGGGATTATGCTAAATTGACTGATGTGAGTGACGTTGCAGTGTTTAATGGCGCAGACACTTATTACAGCATAAGAGGGAAGGATGACAATGAACAGGACATTTTACTTCTCTTGTCAGCTCATCAAGAACAGCCTGATCTGATCAGTCTTGACAACCTATTGAGTCAGGAGGAGCTCCTAAAGAGAGTTGAAGAGGAGGGGCTAGTTCCTCAACGAGTAGCTGCTGGTCGCCATAACAACCGACTTGTTTGGGAGATTAAAAGTCAGGAAAAATACTATATTTTTGATGCTGAGACAGGTGAGCTAGTTACTGTCTGGGGCTAGAGAAAGGAAATGTATGACCAAGTTATCTGACCGTGTCCTGTTCATGCAAGAGAGCGTGACCTTGCAGGCAGCAGCACGTGCCAAGAGCTTAAAAGCTCAAGGGCGAGATATTTTAGAATTGACCTTGGGAGAGCCTGACTTTGTGACCCCTCGGCATATTCAGCAAGAGGCGATGGCTGCGATTGAGAAGGGTTCTGCCAGTTTTTACACCGTAGCGAGCGGTTTGCCAGCTCTAAAGGAGGCCATCAGTCGTTACTATGAGACCTACTACGGCTACTCTGTTGACCAGAATAATGTCGTGGTGGCGACGGGTGCTAAATTTATTCTCTATGCCTTTTTCATGGCGGTGATTAATGCTGGTGATGAGGTGTTGATTCCGACCCCTTACTGGGTATCTTATGCTGATCAGGTAGAGATGGCAGGAGGCAAACCTGTTTTTGTGGCAGCAAGACAAGAGCAGCACTTCAAAGTCACAGTTGACCAGCTAGAGCAAGCGAGAACGCCACAGACCAAGGTCTTGCTATTGAACTCGCCGTCTAATCCGACAGGCATGATTTACACAGCTGATGAATTGACCGCTATTGGAAATTGGGCCGTCGAACATGATATTCTGATTTTGGCTGATGACATCTATGGTCGCTTGGTCTACAATGGCGCGATATTTACCCCTATTTCCAGCCTGTCAGAAGCCATTCGTCAGCAGACCATCGTGGTCAATGGGGTGTCAAAGACCTATGCCATGACGGGTTGGCGCGTGGGCTGGGCGACAGGGCAGACAGATGTGATTGCTGCCATGAGTAAAATCATCAGCCAGACGACCTCTAATCTGACCACTGTCTCCCAGTATGCTGCCATCGAAGCGCTGACGGGTGACCAAGAACCGATTGAAGCCATGCGAGCGACGTTTGAGGAGCGGCTAAACACCATTTATCCGCTCTTGAATGAGGTGCCAGGTTTTGAAGTGGTCAAGCCAGAAGGAGCCTTCTACCTCTTTCCAGAGGTGTCAGAGGCCATGCGACTAAAAGGCTTTGATGATGTGACTGCCTTTACCACCGATATCTTGGAGCAAACAGGTGTCGCTCTGGTGACAGGAGCAGGATTTGGAGCTCCTAGTCATCTTCGCCTCAGCTATGCCACGGATATGGAGACCCTAAAAGAGGCGGTTAGACGATTGAAAGAATATATGGAAGAAATGTAACGAGCCACACCTATGACTAAATGAGTGGTGCTGCGACGTTCTCACCTAGAAATCGAATCTATTTCTAGGTGAGAACTATTGCAGAGCTTAGCCAAGTCCCCATAGGGATTGGCGTGTTGGCTCTGTCGTCCATACGACATCAGGAAGTATCAAAAAAGAAAAATCATTTTTTTAGAAAAGAGAAAATTATGACTAGAACATTAGTAACCATTAACCAAGTTAAAGACCATGTTGGTCAGGAAGTGACCATCGGTAGCTGGGTGGCCAATAAGTCAGGTAAGGGCAAGATTGCCTTTTTGCAACTGCGTGACGGGACCGCCTTTTTCCAAGGAGTTGCTTTCAAGCCAAACTTCATTGAGACATTCGGTGAAGAGGGAGGAACAGCCAAGTTTGACCTTATCAAACGCTTGAGCCAAGAAAGTTCTGTTTACGTGACGGGTATTGTCAAAGAGGATGAGCGGTCTAAATTCGGCTACGAGCTGGACATCACGGATATCGAGCTGATCGGTGATAGCCAAGACTACCCGATTACGCCAAAAGAGCACGGCACGGATTTCCTTATGGACAATCGCCACCTCTGGCTGCGTTCACGCAAGCAGGTGGCCATTCAGCAAATCCGCAATGCCATCATCTATGCGACTTATGACTTCTTTGATCAAAATGGCTTTATCAAGTTTGACAGTCCGATTTTGTCAGGGAATGCAGCGGAAGACTCAACAGAGCTTTTTGAAACGGACTATTTTGGTCAGCCAGCTTACTTGAGCCAGTCTGGTCAGCTCTACTTAGAAGCTGGTGCCATGGCACTGGGACGTGTGTTTGACTTTGGTCCTGTATTCCGTGCAGAAAAATCCAAAACCCGTCGTCACTTGACCGAGTTCTGGATGATGGATGCGGAGTATTCTTTCCTGACGCACGATGAATCTCTGGACTTGCAAGAAGCCTATGTCAAAGCCCTTATCAAAGGGGTTATCGACCGTGCACCGCAGGCTCTTGAGACCCTTGAGCGGGATGTGGACTTGCTGAAATCCTACATCGACCAGCCCTTCAAACGGGTGTCTTATGACGATGCGGTGACGCTTTTACAAGCTCACGAAAATGACGAAGATGCAGATTATGAGCACATGGAGCATGGAGATGACTTTGGTTCACCACATGAAACATGGATTTCAAACTACTTTGGGGTGCCGACCTTTATCGTCAACTACCCAGCCAGCTTCAAGGCCTTCTACATGAAGCCAGTTCCAGGAAATCCTGAGCGCGTGCTCTGTGCCGACCTTTTGGCGCCAGAAGGCTATGGGGAAATCATCGGGGGTTCTATGCGTGAGGACGACTACGAGGCGCTGGTTGCTAAGATGGATGCTCTCGGCATGGACAAGTCAGAGTACGAGTTCTACCTTGACCTTCGCAAGTACGGCTCAGTGCCGCACGGCGGTTTTGGAATTGGTATCGAGCGAATGGTCACCTTTGTCGCAGGAACCAAGCACATCCGCGAAGCCATTCCATTCCCACGGATGTTACACCGAATCAAGCCATAGGAAAATCGGTGAAGCATGGGTGCGACACCATTCTCAGGAAACAAAGCCTTTCTTGAGAATGGCTAAGGAGTGGCATCGGATTGGGGATCTATAATCACGGTGAACAGTAAACATGCAGAGACGGCAAGAACATTTAAAATATCTGATTAAACCTGTTTTAAAAGTTATTAAAATAGTAGTGTTAAGACTGAAGAGAATGCAAGATGGATTTTCTTCAGTTTTTTTGTATTTAATTTACTTATTTTTACTAATTTTTACTGATAAACACTTGACTTGTGATAAGAAAGCGAATACAATATAAATGATGATATAACAAACAGGAGGCTTTTGATGATTCAGAAGAAAAAACTCAGAAAATCTAAGGGCAAGTGGATTGTTGTCCTGTATTCGGCCTTGGCCTTGGGAGCAGCAGCTGGGCATGAGACTGTTTTAGCTGAAGGTCCTGCACCGCAACCACCTGCAAGTGGAGAAACTGGAGGGACAGCGATGCCGTCAGAAACACCTGGAGCGTCAGCAGTGGCGACATCGTCAGGAACGGAAACATCTCCAGAAACAGCTCAGCCATTGGCACCAGGAGAAACAGCAATCATGGCTAGCTCTAGTGCGGCTACCACCGCTCTATCTACCCCTAATGTCAACCATTTTCAAGGGGCGACTGCTCAAGCAAATGACGTGGAAGTTGCTCAGTTTGGTGCAGATAAAGCGGTTGATGGTCAGGCTAATACCCGCTGGGCAACTAATCAGAATGTGTCGACCCCAACCTTGACCTTGTCGTTGCCTCAAACAACTCACATCGAGCGAGTACAGCTGGACTGGGAAAATCGTCAAGTCAATAATGCTTCTGATGCCAACGTTAAGGGCTGGCGCTTGTCTTATGCGACGGAAGCGACTCCTGACAACTGGCAAGTAGCCCATGAGCGGACAGGGTCACCTGTAGTGACGGAAGAAATCAACCTAGCTCAAGGCATTGATGCCAAAAATATTAAGCTAGAAGTTACGGACTATGTGGCTGGTGCTTTGAATTGGCGTAATATCGGTCTTGTAGAATTCCGTGGTTTTTCAAATAAAATTGTCAAAGAGCCTAATGTCAACCACGTAACTGGTGGCACTGCAATAGCTTCTAACGTGGAAGCTGGTCAGCCATTTACTGCGGATAAGGCGATTGATGGTCAAGATGGTACCCGTTGGGCGACAGATCGTAATCCACAAAATCCAAGCTTGACAGTCACTCTACCAAATGATACCCACATTGAGCGTGTTGAAATTGATTGGGATAAGCGGGCAAATAGTCGCCTTAACATCACATCTGATCCTAATATTCGTTCTTGGCGTCTGTCTTATGCGACGAGCGACCCTACCAATGCCACAGAGGAAACTCGTCAGTGGCAAGTAGCTTATGAGCGTCCATCTGGTACGCCTCGTGCTGAGGAAATTATTAACCTAAATGCCCCAGTAACAGCCAAGTACCTAAAACTGGAAGTCTTGGAATCTGTGGCAGGTCAGCTCAGATGGAACAATGTTGGTGTTCGTGAACTTCGTGCCTATTCGAACCCATCAACGCAGGCCCAACCGACCAATCTCAATCAGATCGAGAGCCTGAGTCTTAATGCTGATAAGACCCAGCTGGTCTTGCCAGAGCTGACAGGAGTAGAGTTAATTGGTAGCGACAAGCAAGGGGTGATTGATCTAACTGGTCGTGTTTACCAGCCCTTGACTAATCAAACCGTTAAGGTCATGCTCAAACAAACCTTAGGAACTGCTGTTGCGACTAAGGAATTTGAGGTAGCAGTGACTGGTCGATACGCTGATGAAGGCGTTGGCACAAAACCAGCAGTTGTTCCCGTTGTCCAGCAGTGGCACGGGGTAGAGGGGACCAGCACGATTACAGCTGATACTGTGATTGTTGCTGATGATAGCAACTTTGGTAGAGCTGCTGAGCTCTACCGCGAGGACTTGCTAAGCCGTGGCTTAACCTTGTCAACAGGCAATAGCACAGCTGCTCAGCGGATCGAGTTCAAAAAAGTTAGCGACAAAGGCTATGGTCAAGAGGGCTATGGCATCACAATTAATAACGGTGTCATCACCATCGAGGCAGACCATCACACAGGAGCTTTCTATGCTACCCGTACGCTTTTGCAATTAGGCGAGAGCAATCTGCAAAATGGTGAAATCCGCGACTTCCCAAGTTTCAGTCACCGTGGCTTCCTCCTAGATACAGGTCGTAAGTTTGTGCCGTTTAACACCGTCGTTGAGATGATGAAAAACATGGCCTACTACAAGATGAATGACCTGCAATTGCACCTCAACGACAACTATATTTTCCTCAAGGAGCATATCAAGGATAAACATCTGACTCCAGAGCAAGAGCTGGACTACGTACTCAATAACGCTAGCACAGGTTTCCGCGCTGAGATTGATGTGGTTGGTGAAAATGGAGTTCGCCTAACGTCAAAAGACCATTATACGAAAGACGAACTCAGAACCTTGGTTCGTCTGGCTGGTGATTTAGGCATTAACCTTGTGCCAGAGATTGACACGCCAGGTCACGCCTTGTCCTTTGTCAAAGTCCGTCCAGACCTCATGTATAAGGGGACATCTCTCCATCGTGGCAAACATAATGTTGAGCGCGTTGCGATGTTAGATTTGGGAGAAAAATATGACGAAACACTTGCTTTTGTCAAATCTGTCTACCAAAAACTCTACTTCGATGAGGATGCACCGCTCAAGGATGTTACAACTGTTCATATCGGAACGGATGAATATTATGGTGAGGGGGCTCACTACCGTCGCTACTTGGCAGACATGCTTCAATATGTCAAGGAAAAAGGCAAAACACCACGTTTCTGGGGGTCACTATCCTTTATGTCAGGTGACCAAGCCATTGATGGTCGTGGAACGGAGCTTCAAGTCTGGAACGTTGGCTGGCACCATCCAAATCTTGCTCTGTCTATGGGAGCTAAGGTGATCAACATCACCGACAATCCAACCTATAGTGTACCGAGCGGTAGTGGTTCTGTCGGTGGTTACGGTGACTATGCTGGTTATACGACTCAGTATGACCGCTGGACACCGAATGACTTCCGCACAGGTGGCGGTCCTGCCTATCCTGCCTCTCACCCTCAAATTATCGGTGGCGGTCATGCGGTTTGGAACGACAACATTGACCTGCATGAGACAGGTATTACTTCTTATGATGTCTTTAAACGTTTCTTTGTGACCATGGGTGTTACTGCTGAGAAAACATGGGGTTCCCCGCGTTTAGCGACGGCATTTGCCAACCGACAAACCCTGCCTCAAGACCGTGTTTATGCCCCTGGAACCAATCCAGAGTTCCGCTCTGCGATTGACCATGCGACAATAACAAAAGAGAGTTTAGCTGACCTTCAAGGCGAAGGTGTTACAGCAGGTGCAGATGGGCTGGTCTTTGCAAACAACCGTTCTTATCTGGAAACGGGATTAGGTCAAGTTGGACCTGATGTTGTGTTGACCTTGGAGGTGACCCCAACTGGTGAAGGTCCTCAAGGCATTTTAACTGATGGTCGAAATGCCATCTTCCTCTCAGACCAAGACGGTAAGCTGGCCTACATTAACGAGCATCTCCATATCCAATTTGACAAGACCTTGGAAGCAGGGCGCCGCTACAAAGTGACCTTTGTCACCAAGGAACTCAAAACAGATGTTTATGTTGATGATGTTAAGATTGCCCGTCTACCACAGGCGGCTCATCCAAATCTAGCTCACACAACCTTTGTTCTCCCATTAAATTATGTCGCTGGCTTCAAGGGAACGCTTCATCGCCTCGACTTGACCCACGAGCCTTATGTGAGTCCATTGGTTGTTAGCCCTTCGGAAATAGCAGAGCTGACTACTAATAGTCAGGATACCGAGCATGGTGGACAGATTGATAAAGCCTTTGATGGAAATCCAAGCACCTTTTGGCATAGCCATTGGACAAATAAACAGCAACATTACACTGTTGATATTGCTCTGAAACAGCCAACTGCACTGCAAAGTTTGACCTACCTCCCACGCCAGTCTGGGACAAATGGGCATATCCGTCGCTATGAAGTCTACGCTAAGGTAGAAGGGCAGTTGACCAAGATTGCTGAAGGTCAGTGGGCAAATGATGCCACTGAAAAAGTAGCTAATTTCACACCGCTGACGACTAACCATGTTCAGTTGAAAATTTTAGAAGGAACAGGTGGCTTTGCTAGTGCTGCAGAACTGACCCTAAACAAAGTCCCAACTCAACCGGGAGAAACTGCTTCTCCTGATGCTACCGATGAACAGCCAGACAATGGGGTAAGTCCAGATGCACCAAAACCTGCTAGTCCAATCGTGAAACAGCTGAACAACCTGCAAACAGCAAGTGCTACAGGAAATAAGATTGTCTTAGAGGATGATGTTAAGGACTATCTGAAAACAGCAGAAGAAGGAACCATTTATGTGGAATATCGTGTGCCACAAAATGCTCCAGCATTCTATAGTATTTTTAACGCCACCAGCGGCAGCAATCAAAACCAGTACACTGTTTTGTACGCTAAAAACGGTCAAATCGGTGCAGAAATTCGCCCAAGCGCTACCATTGACCTAAATGCAGGAACTGAACGTGTGAAAAATGGGGAGTGGCATGCAGTAGCGATGACCTATGGAAAAAATCCAGAAAATGGTCAAAACACAGTAAAACTTTATGTCAATGGCGTGCTATCACAGTCTAAAGACATTGAGCCAGATGTGTTCAAGGCAATCACAAACTTAACTCACGCTCAACTAGGTGCTGCCCAGCGCGTGAACGGTCCAGTTTGGGGAGTTGCTGGCATGGATATCAGGAACTTCACCCTCTATAATAAGGCTCTGACAGCTGAAGAGGTTGTTGAACGTTCAGAAGCCTTTATCCGTGTACCTTACGACTTACCAGCCAATCCAGGCGAGGTAGCGACAGCTAAGGTTGCCGTCTTTGAGAGCGGTCGAAATGGCCAGAAGAACAGAGATGGCGTGCACGCCTTCCGTATTCCAGCCTTGCTGAAGACGCTTGATGGCACACTGATTGCTGCTACTGACCAGCGCCATACGACATCAGGTGACTGGGGAGATATTGCAACGAGCATCAAACGAAGCACAGACAATGGTGCCACTTGGGGAGATACCATTAAGATTGTTGATTTGAAAAATAATCCAAATCCAGCCAATCCTAATTTTAACCCAATGACCATTGACCCAGGCTTGGTACAAGACCCAACGACAAAACGTATCTTTGCCCTCTATGATATGTTCCCAGAAATGCAAGGTGCTTTTGGGTTATCCAATCGTCGTCCAGCCTCATACACAAGAGTTGGAGAACAATCTTATCTGAACCTCTATAAGGAGGGAGAAACAGCTGCTTATACCATTCGTGAAAACGGTGTGGTGTACACACCAGATGGTGAGGCAACAGACTACCGTGTTAATGTTAATGACGATAGCCAACACTATGCTAACTTAGGGGATATTTATCAAGGAAATACTCTAATCGGTAATGTTTATTATCAGACCAACTCAAGCTCACCGTTTAAGGTTGCTCCAAGTATGCATATCTGGATGTCTTACAGTGATGATGATGGGGTAACTTGGTCACGACCAAAAGACTTAACAGCCCGTCTCAAGAAAAACAAAGAGTACATGAACTTTATGGGCATCGGTCCAGGGACAGGTGTCGTCTTGCACACAGGAGAGCACAAGGGACGTCTGGTTATCCCAGCTTATGCCACCAACTTTATTGGCAATTCTGCCATTAACAATTCACAGTCATCAATGGTCTTCTACTCAGATGACCACGGCGAAACTTGGCATTCTGGAGAGTCAGTCAATGATAATCGTAGACTTGCTGATGGTACGGTTCTGAATTTGCGAGATATGAATAATCGTATCGAACAAATGACAGAAGCAACGGTATTGCAACTGAATAATGGTCACCTCAAAATGTTCATGCGCAATCTTAAAAGTAAGGTGCACATGGCGACTAGTTTGGATGGCGGAGCAACGTGGCAAAATGACCTTGAAACCTTGATTGATGTTCCGGACGTTTATGTTCAGCTATCTGCTGTTCGTGTAGAGCGTGATGGTAAGGAATATGTGGTGCTTGCCAATGCCAACGGCCCAGGTCGTACCAACGGTCATGTGCGTCTGGCGGAAGTCACAGAAAATGGTCAGTTGAACTGGATTAACCATCGTTTGATTCAAGATGGTAGCTTTGCCTATAACTCTCTGCAATACTTGGGCAGCGATGAGTTTGGCTTGCTCTACGAACATAGTGAAGGCGGTCAGAACGATTATACACAGTATTATCGCAAGTTCAACTGGACATTCCTGACCAGCCCTGAACCAAAATTGCCAGATAACAACGTGACATCTGTTGTGTTTGAGGACGATACGACTGCTTTGATTAGTTTTGACTATTCTGTTCTACCAACCAATCGTCCAGAATTATTGCTTTCAAACGGTAACCGTGCAACCTTCATTGACCAGCGAAGCGGCAATACCTTGGCCTACCGCATTCAGCCAACGGATAAAGGGAAGCTAATTTTAGAAGTGGTCAATGGTGATATTAGTAATATCAATGGGCATCGTGTCAATGTTGTGACAACACTTGATGACACGAATCGCAATCAACTAAGTAAGATTGATAACAAGTTGCTTGCAATCACAGCAGGTCGAGCAGAAGCATGGCAACCAGGTGCTGAGCCAGATAAACTACTTGATGGCAACAAGGCAACTGTTGCTGAGCTTAAGTGGGACATGTCATCCAACTATGTTAACGGCGCTTATCCAGAAGCTTGGCGGTTACCACAGACAGTGACAATCACCGTTAAAAACGGTCAGCCACTTGACCTTCACGGGTTATTGATCAGTAAGCGTATTAACAATAACGGTACGTTGACCAAGTACCAAGTTGAAGCTTTCCGAGGTGATGAGACTGTCTATAGCTCTGGTGAACTTCTTGTACCGTATGAACAGGCGGAGGTCAGCCACGGATTTGGAGAAGCAGGAGTTAAAGCAGATCGTGTGGTGTTGACGCTGCTAGAAGCCAAGCAAACAGCTGGAGGACCAGCAACACCAACCATGCTAACCTTACGTGAATTAGCATTATTTGGTTCACAGATAAGTGCTGAAAGTGATACAACAGATACCGACAGCAACACCGGCGGCGACCAAGATGGTAACACGAATACCAACGCAGGCGAATACACCGGTGCAGACCAAGAAGATAACACCAGTTCAGACCATGGTGATTCAGATTCAGGTAATCAATCAGACGAAACAGGTCAAAATCCAGGCACACCAGGTGATTCAGCTGATAACAACCCAACTTCAGGTGATGACCAAGATAATGGTGGTAGCCAAGGCAGCTCAGATTCTGAAGACCAGTCAGATGATGAAAATTCTGACCAAAGTGGTGATACCGGCGCAGACCAAGAAGGTAACACCAGCTCGGACCCAGGAGATTCAGATTCTGGCAATCCGTCAGGTGATGCAGGTCAAAATCCAGGCACACCAGGCGATTCAACTGATTCAAACACAACCCCAGGTGGTGACCAAGATAATGCAGGTAGCCAAGATGGCTCAAATACTGATGACCAGCCAGATGACGGAAGTTCCGACCAAAATGGCAACGTAGGTGCCGATGGAAGTGGTAACACCGGTACTGACCAAGGTAACTCAGATTCAGATGACCAGTCCGATGATGAAAGTTCCGACCAAGGTGGCGATACTGGCGCCGATCAAGGCAGTTCAGATTCTAATAGTCAGCCAGGCGATGTAGATACTGACGAAGGTGGTAACACCGATACCAATGAAGGTGGCAACACTGACGTAAATCAGGGCGATTCAGATTCTGACAATCAATCAGGTAATCCAGGTCAAAATCCAGGCACACCAGGCGATGACCAGAATAATGGTGGCAGCCAAGGCGATAACACTGATACCAACGCAGGTGATACTGCGGACGCTGACCAAGGTCATTCAGATTCTAATAGTCAGCCAGGCGATGTAGATACTGACGAAGGCGGTAACACCGAGACCAACGAGGGTGACACTTCAGGTACTGACCAAGGCGATTCAACTGATACCAACCAAATTCCAGGTGATGACCAGAATAATGGTGATGGGCAAGATGACTCAAATTCTGATGACAAGCCAGATGACGGAAGTTCTGACCAAGGAGGCAACACTGATACTAACGCAGGCGGTAACATCGGTGCCGATGCAGGTGTCAACACAACCAAACCTGACACCACACAACCACCGCGTCAAATTACTGACGTCAACCCTCAAACTGACTCAGGTATCATCGCGGAGGTTCAATCAGCGGATGACAANGTGGCAGGTTTGAGAGTGGTCTTTCACAAAGAAACCAATAACCCTGAAACGCCAGCTATCCTCAAGGGCACCGACTACGACCTCTTTGACATCGAGCTGGTCGACAAGGATGGTAATGTCACCAAGCCAACTGCTCCGGTTGACGTTTACCTGCCGATTGATGACGGCAAAGATGT
>NZ_KB904177.1 GCF_000380025.1 Streptococcus entericus DSM 14446 | reverse complement strand
TGATTATAATACTCCTAATGAGGTAGAATTTAAGGCTTTGAATGCAGCTTAAGTAAGTTCGAATTTTTGTGTCCAAGATATTGACACAAATCCAACCGTTTCATAGGCGTGAAAATATGTCTGCTGTACGACGGCTTTTTTCTTTTGCCGTCGTGCGGCAGATTATTGCTTATGGAATTGTTTTTCTATCACATTACTGTTATAAGTACAACAAGTATACCAAGCACAATTCGATACCAACCAAACACCTTAAAATCATGTTTTTTGATAAAGTTCATTAGGAATTTAATTACTAAGACAGATACCGCAAATGCCACAGCCATACCGAGAACAAGAGCGAGCAGTTCTGCACTTGTAAATTCAAACCCGAATTTTAACAGCTTAAAAGCACTTGCTCCAAGCATAGTAGGTACTGCGAGGAAAAAAGTAAACTCTGCTGCTGCCACTCGTGAAACTCCTATGAGTAAAGCACCTATAATCGTTGCTCCCGACCGTGATGTGCCGGGTATAAGTGATAACACTTGAAATGCCCCTATCAAGATTGCTGTTTTATAGCTGATGTCAGAAAGTGCCATAGTAGTAGGAGTACGCTTTTTATTCCAATTTTCTATGAGAATGAATAACAAACCATAAAAGATTAACATGATTGAAATCACAATGGGGGTTTGGAGGTAAGCATCCAAATAATCATCAAATAGAATCCCCATAATAGCTGACGGTACACAAGCTACCGCAACCTTGAACCACAACGAGAAAGTATCCTTTTTAACAATTGACTGTGCTTTGTTCTTAAATTGAAAGGGAAACATCTTGTTCCAAAACATTACAACCACTGCGAGTATAGCTCCAAGTTGAATAACAACAAAAAACATTTCTTTAAATGCTTCGCTCATATTAAGTGTGATAAATTCGTCCACAAGAATCATATGTCCTGTGCTGCTGATAGGTAGCCACTCAGTAATACCCTCAACAATTCCAAGAAAAATAACTTTTAAAATTTCTATAAAATCAAGTACCATTATTTCAAATCCTCCTTTTTAAAATGATGAAAGGTCATAAGAAAACCAACTGCTGATACAAGAATAATAATAGATACAGACAGCAGTGTAGGATAGCCGGTACTCTGAAGTTTACCCTGCACCAAGAAATAGGTGGCTGTCCACGGATACAACGCTCCCCATTCTTGATTTGAAAGTGCGGCACTTCCCATGACAATCACGGCAGAGCCAATCATCGGGGCGACAAATCCTTTTGTTTTCATAGCAACAAACACAAAAGGAGAAACTGTTAAAAACATCAGGATACTGCCAAACAAAAACTTGGGGAGCCATACTATTGCCACTAGTAAGCTATATCCCTCCAATGTAAAGACAGCGTCATATAGCCCACAAACGATAAATATACCTGCCCATGTTACAAGGGTTAGCATAACAATCCAAAGAAGCAGGGTGCAAAATTTTCCAATTAATAGTTTTGTCCTTGAAATGGGTATGGGCAATATGGTTTTGAGGGTGCTTTCTGTGTACTCTCTGCTAAACAAGTAAGCTGCAATTGCCACATATATCATCATGTTTACCAGCAGCATGATATACAGTACACTGTCGCTGTATATGTCAGACAAGGTAAAGATAATCTCCGGCTTATCAAAATGTGTTTGCAAGGCTTCTATTAACATCAAAAGTGGGGTAGATAATACCCCTGCCACACTAATTAGCACCATTTTTGAACGCTTTAGTTTTAATAATTCACAAGAAATAAGATTAAGCAATACCGCCACCTCCAATCAGTTTAGAAAAGTAGTCCTCTAAGTTTTCCTCACTATCATTTATCCTTGTCACGAGCAGTCCATTTCGTGCAAATTCTCGATTGATTTCTCCAACACTTTGGCTAAAGTCATAAATTCTCACCGTACCGTCCTGCACTGTAAAATCCGTCATGTGGTAGTGGTTTTCTAAAATCTTTCCGGCTATCTCACTGTCAGATAAATCAAATTGAATGTATTTTCGATTCCTTTTGTGAAGCTCGGATATATTCACTTCCTCTACTAAATGCCCCTCGTGCATAACGCCGATAATATCTGCTATCTGTTCAATCTCGCTTAAAACATGGCTTGAGATAAAAATGGTAATGCCATGATTGTGACTAAGTTCAGATAAAAGTGAGCGTATTTCAACTATTCCAATGGGGTCAAGTCCGTTAATCGGTTCGTCAAGTATTAAAAGCTCCGGCTCGTGCATAATGGCGGCGGCAATACCAAGCCGTTGCTTCATTCCGAGGGAATAATCGGAAAAGACTTTTCTTTTCTCCTTATGCAGCCCCACAACTTCAAGCGCTTTTTCTACTCCACTTTTAGATACTCCCCCTCGCAGTTTAGCGAGAATTTGCAAATTCTCATACCCTGTTAAATTACTGTAAAATCCCGGTGTTTCGATAATAGAGCCTACTTTGCTATAAAGGGTATGGATATTTTCCTTATAGTTTGTGCCAAACAAGCGTACCGTTCCATCCGTTGGGAGAGTAAGCTGCAACATCATTTTCATTGCTGTGGTTTTGCCTGCTCCGTTTCTGCCGAGCAAACCATAAATTTTGCCCGTTGGCACATGAAGATTGACCTTATCGACAACGGTGGCTGTTCCGTATCGCTTCGTAAGATTTTCTGTTTCAATGATATAATCCATATTTGATTTTCCTTTCCGTTGGTTGCTGTTCTTGTTTTCACTGACCACAATCTTATTATCACAGGAGCTATATCAAAAGCCAAGAAACCTACCGTCACATCGCCTACATCTATCATGTCAACATGAAAAAAAGACCCGACACTTATCGTGTCAGAGCCTATTTCAAGGGATTTATATCGTTTTTACTTTGTTCCGTTCTGCTTAATCCAAACAACTATTTTTGCGACAAACAGCAGAAACATAAGTGCTGTTATATATGGTTCTCTTGCTGCTGCTAAGAAACAGATAGCCAAAGCAGTGAGTCCAAGGGAGCATTTTGTAGCAATGCCGCCCCATGTTTCTTTATCTAAATGGGTAAGTATTATTTTAGCAATCCCTATTACAATCAAGGCGGCAAAAGCACTCCAGTAGACTGCAAGATTGAATGGTGTGGTGGCTGTAAATGATAGTAGATTGACCGCATAAACATAACCGCCAACAGAGTTTCCATATAACGGAAGAAATATAAACGCAACTGCCATCATATCCAATATTCCATAAATATAGTTGTAAATCTTTTTCAAGTTGGAACGATTTTCAGTTTCGGCAAGTGTAATCAGTTCTTCGCCCGATAGTAGTTCATCTATGGTCACAGAAAAGAATTTAGAAATACACTTGAGCGACTCAATGTTAGGGTAACCCTTGCCGCTTTCCCATTTTGAAATGGCTGTTCTTGATACATATAATTGCTCCGCAAGTTGTTCCTGCGTTAAGTTCTTTCCAGTCCTAAGCTGTTGTAGCTTTTCATTAAATTCCATGATTCTCCTCCTGTTTGTTCCTTGTTTTCATACGTCCATCAACGGGTTTTTCTGCATCTTTTGGTATCATCCATGCACGACCAAATTTTTCAGTTCCGTCAATGCGATTTTCCTCACATAATTTTTGTATCCGTCTTTCCGATATGCCCCATTTTTCAGAAGCGGCTTTCACAGAAATGTAATCCATAATATCAACTTCCTTTCGCAAAGAGTATATAATTATTATATACGAAATGACGAATAATAGCAAGTTTCTCTCCACTAATACGAAATTATACACTACTAAACATAAAATCATACTTCGTTCAAATTGGTGTTAGTATAAAATAGTGGACACATTTTATCGAACTAGATAAAATAATATTTAGTTAGAGAAAGGAAGTGTTTCTACTATGGGTAGAGGTA
>NZ_KB904176.1 GCF_000380025.1 Streptococcus entericus DSM 14446 | reverse complement strand
GCTTCTCCATCAGAATCTCCTAAAACCAAAACTTTGAGGCCTAGGAAAATTGGAATCAAACCGAGCAGACCTAAAATCTCTTTACTAGGAATATAATCTAAGACAAATGCAAAAAGCAAACTTAGTAATATTAGACTAACAGAGCCTAGAAATTGTCCTAAATAGATGTTGATGATGTCTTTTCTGCTTTTTCTTTTGGCAAAAAATAACATTAGGATAATAAGTAAGTCTACGGCTGTCCCAGAATACAGGATTATTGAAGTAACAACATTTTGAATCATAAAACACATCATTCAAATATATTTTTGAATGTATTTTAACATTAAACTTTGTAGATGTCAAAGAGGTCATACTGAATAATTGTTTTTTGTTCTTCATCTACTACGACTGTTGGGTAATTAATTAGCACCATATGGTTACAGTTATGGCAGGTAAATTTAAAGAAATCCCAGTCCAAAATAGCAGAAACAATCTAAGGGGTCTTCACCGCATAAACCCTATCAAATCTTTCAAAAGTACTTTGTTTTCCGCAATTAGTGCAGTTTGTTTTTGTTAAAAAAATTGTTGTCATTCTACTTTTCCTCTTCATCATTATTAAGTAAGCAACTTGCTCTCACTTATTATATTCACAATGCAAAATAAATTTTGGAATTTTTTTCAAAAAAAGTTAAATTGTATCAATTTCAGAACTCACACTTCAATCGCCCATTCTGGAGATATTAAAGGTGGGTACGTTTCTATTCCCACAAACTCCTTGTCAATGGAAACAAACACGTACCCACAGGGTAAATGGAAATAGAAACTGAAATTTTCTAGCTATTACTTCTACTCATTCCAAAAATTTTCTCACTCTGATACTTCCCCACCATAAAGCAAAAAGCCTTGGTTTCAAGGCTTTTCAGTATCCCTTTCGTTCCAATGTTTCTAGGCTTTTACGAGCAGAGCAACACACTCGACGTGTGCTGAGAGCTTTCTTCTATACTAATAGACGAAAGTGAGTAAAAGTGATTTTAGAATTATACTGTGGAACGAAACAGTAGTCCTAGTATTGACTATCTTTCTAAAATCTCTTCAATAAGCGATTCTCCCCCTCTAGCTAATAATTCCTGAATTTTATCCTATGTATGAAATCAATTAACTTCATAGGTCACATGCCTTAGCATATCTGCTGCAATCTCATTTATTGGGTAAGGATAGTTCCCCTTCAATATCTGATAAGAGAGATTTGCAAATACATCCGCATCTTCAAAATCTTTTAGAAAAACTCCTATAGCTTGAATGGACCGATTGAATCAACTTTTTACCCTGTTCCTCATCAATTTGCATAAAGCGCAACAACGCTCTTACAAGAACACTACCTTTAAAGATACATTTTTTACACAAGTTCGCACCTGTCATTTCATAGATATAGCTCTCAACATCAGAATCAAAATCCCTGCTTTCGATCTTATCCCAAATCATTGTCTCAAAGTTTTCAGCTGTTCTAATATGGAACCACCTATTTAGGTAATTTAACATATCAATTGCATCGTCATATCTATAGTCCGGATTAAGATTTGGAGCTTTTTCACTTACTGGACGCAAGAAGTACGAAAAGTCTTCTGGATTTCTCGTCATTACAAAGTTAATAATACATCCTAATGGAAAAACATCACTTCGTTTATCAGCATCTTTCAATAAAGTTAGTTGCTCGGGAGCACAATAGAAAAGTTCCCCAAAGGACGCAGTACCCATAGTTTGGTGGGAAGTTAGAGTATTTAGGTTCTTTCCTAATCCAAAATCAGCTAGTTTTATGATATTATCCACAAAGAAAATATTTGTCGGGCTTAAATCTCGGTGTAGGACACCTCTTTGGTGAACGAGGGAGATTGTATGCACAATTTGTCGAATAATGTTTATTTTAGACTCATCACTTAAAGAACTCGCTTTTACAAAATTCTCTAATGTACTATCAGCTCTCTCCATACTATACGAACAGCTATCTAGGTCAAAATCATATACACGAATAATACCATTGTTCTTTTTAGAAAGTTGATAGACTTTGGATAATCTACTCAAAACATTATTCATGAAAATCATAACTTCTCGCTTATTCCAAAGTTTAGGTAAAGTTTCCTAACCATCATCTTTATAGTTAATAATCACATATATTATTAATGACTATGATAATGTTGATGTGGCTGTGTTCTATCTTCGATATGACAATGACTATCTATGCATGCTTCACCTACACGCTCCAGTTCGATGTTCACATGTTTGATACCTTGTAATTTTAAATTTTCTCGAATGACTTTTTTTATATCACTTTTATCTTTATTTAGCACGATATGCATCATTGCAAGAGCATTAACACCATCAAGTGTCCATACATGTAAATGGTGGATACTTTCAACCCCATCAATCGCTAACACATTTGAGATAATCGCATCAACAGGCATATTAGTTGGCGTTTTTTCCAACAAAACATCAATAATCTGCTTACCATTTTTTAAAGCATTAGACAATACAAACGCCGATACAGCAACTGACATTAAGGGATCAATAATAGTCATATTGGTAAATTTCATTATAATTGCCCCTAATAGAACGACTAGCCATCCCAATACATCTTCAAGCATATGTAAATTTACTGCTTTTTGATTAAGTGACTCGCCTGACCTTGTAAAATAAGTAGCGCCTGCATTCACTGCTACACCAACGATGGCAAAAATAATCATACCGTCATAATGTACATCCACAGGTGTCGCGATTCGCATGACACCGTTATATAAGGTGATTATTGAACCTACGACCAATACTGTTGTTGTCACCAAACTTCCTAATACAGAATATCTACTATATCCAAATGTATAAGCAATATCTGGTTTTTGCTTACTTTTCTTTTCTAATAAATAAGAGATCGCAATACTGATGGCATCACCTAAATCGTGTATGGCATCTGATATAATTGCTATACTCCCTGTCAATAGTCCGCCAAGTATTTCAAAAATTGTAAATGATAAATTTAATAGTAAAGCTATCAAAATATTTCTATCAGTTTTCATTAAGTACAACTCCCTTCAAAAATGAGCTAGAAATTAGATAAACATTTTGGTATACTTGTAATATAAACTATACCTTTACGGTAATGTCAAGAGGAATTTCATGAAATCTTTTTTAACAATCGGTCAACTTAGTAAACTATCGAATATACACATTAAGGCTCTACGTTACTATGAATCCATTAATATTTTAGAACCAACATACATCGATCCAAATAACTCATATAGGTACTATTCTCATGCTACCGTCCTATATGTAAAAACTATTAAAATATGCGCTGACTACGGGATTCCACTAAAGACATTTCGTCATTTTATCAACGAAAAAAATGAAATACTAATGGATGAAATACTGCAGTTAGCACAAAAAATTATAGAAGAAAAAGAACAGACTCTAAAAAAAGATAAAGCCCATATAGAAGATTTTAAATTGCAAATTAAACTATCAAAGCAGTTAGATCAAACATCTCACTATCATATGGAAACTAATGATGAGGATTATCTATTAATTCCTTTCGAAGGGGAGATGCTATCTGATGATTATTATGTTAAGATAAATGATATACTTACTGCGTTATCGTTGTCGTCAGCAGCTTTCAATCAAAGAGTTGGATGCTATTTTAAAAGGAGTAAAGATTCTTGGATACAGTATTTAGCTTGCAAAATAAAGCATTTTTCTAATCATAAACTAGAAAATACACTCTGCCTAAAGGGGGCTCATGTACACGGAGAGCACATCACAAAGGAAAATATCATTCAAAGGATTAATGAGCTAAATACCGATCAAGATATTCAAGAAATACTAATCTTAGAAACTATCGAAAGTCCTTATAAGTTTACTAACCCTCACTTAGAATTAAGATATTTTTTATGAAACGATCACACCTCTTCTCCTATTCGATATAACCATGCACATTATTTAATCTAAAAAAATCTCAACTCCGAAGTACTCCAAGAAGTCTTGGAGACGATTGACATTTGTAAAAAATGGCAAACTACCTACCACCTTTCTTATCACTATCGGAGATACTGGCGAAAGGTTCTTATCCGCCTAAGAACGAAGGGAATACTTTTTAGAGACCAAAGAAGTTTGTAAACTATTTGGTAATAAAATGATGCTGATGAAAATCAATGAATACTTACAAAAGTTTGACAAAGATAATCATTAATGACAAGTCTAAAAACTCTGTAACAGAAATTGTTACGGAGTTTTTAATATTTTAAGAAATTCTTTATGGAAAATTGTATCAATTCCAGAACTCACACTTCAATCGACCATTCAGGCGATATTAGGTGTGGGTACGTTTCTATTCCCCCAAACTCCCTGTCAATGGAAACAAATACGTACCCACAGGGTAAATGGAAATAGAAACTGATAATTTCTAGTTATCACTTCTACTCACTCCAAAAAATTTCTCACTCTGATACTCCCCCCCATACGACAAAAAACTTTGAAATCAAGGCTTTTTAACTATCCCCTTCGTTCCAAGGCTTCTAGGCTTTTACAAGCAGTGATACCGCCTCCACATGTGCTGAGAGCTTTCTTCTAAACTAATAGACGAAAGGAGGTGAAAGTAATTTTAGAATGATACTGTGAAACGGAATTTACTTTTTGAAGCAATTAAAGTACATTTTTCATCATACCACTCTGTGCCAAAATTTGTTAATTAAGGCGACTCGATATAGCATACAAAACTATAGTTGTTATCCTAGTTGATTAAAAAAATCTCTGATTTCCTCATCTTTTATAAAATAATATATAATTTTCCCCTCTCTTCTAGTGTCCAAGATGTTTTGATTGGCTAGTTTACGAAGATGGTGGGAGGCAGATGTCATACTGAGATTTAGTAAACAGGCTATATCGCAGACACAGAGTTCTTCAACAGCAAGGAGATAAAAGATGATATTTATCTGTTTATTATCGGTAAACTTTGATAAAATGCGAAGTGATTTTTGGACTTTTTCCTTTTCAAGGTAGTTCGTTGCGGTTGTAACATTTTTTTGATTTATAACATTCACATGGCAGA
>NZ_KB904175.1 GCF_000380025.1 Streptococcus entericus DSM 14446 | reverse complement strand
AACGACTTCAACCAAGCCACACACGATTGCCTCCATACATCGTCTCATTCGGACAATGTATTACCTCATTATGCATAACAAACTTTACGATTACACTTTAACCCAAAATCAGTAAAATTGTTTATGCCATATTATTGTAACACCTTATTTCAAAAATCACAAAATAAGGTGTTGGTTTTGTATACACTTTTTATGTAAATCTTTAGTGTAAAGTAAGGTCACTTCCCTATTTTGATGACTGTATGAAAATTATTTTTTCTCTAAAACCTTGATAGACTTGACAAATGGTAGAAAATAGCATAAGCCAGTGTCGCCCCCTGAATCAGTCGACGACAGGTCATCAGCGCTCTCCTTTTTGCCGAATATTGAAGCCTTTCTGCTGAACGGCTGCTTTTTCTGGTTTAGCTGACGAGGTGCTTGCAGAGGTCTGACGTAATTTTTTTTGAAAAGCTGGCTTTGCCTGCTCTGAACGCTCCTCAAACCGCCTATCAATGCCTGATCTGCGGCGACGTGGCCGACGACGACGATTTGGCTGTTGCTCCTCTTCAAACACAACCTGCCTTGGTTCCTTATTTTCTAAAATAAAATAAGCGCAACCAAAGTTGCAGTATTCTTTTAAATAGTCGTCTAAACGGCTAATAGCGGTCATGGTCTGCTTAGGGTTGTCCTCACGGTAAAAACCGCGCAACCGTAATTGCTCATTTCCCCAATCCCCAACAATGTAATCGTACTTGAGCAAAATCTCAGAAAAACGCTGGGTGAAACTCTCCGCATCAAAGGTTTCACTCGTGTTTTTTACAATCGTAAAGACCACATCATCGCTTTTGACTTGATTGTCAAAGCTAACAAAAACCGGACCAGGATATTTGTTATAGTTATACATTTCGGGGGTAATATCTTTTCTCATCGCGACACTTTCTTATTCTTTTCTACCATTATATCATTTTTTAGAAAAATAGCAGAGCAAAAGATAGGAGACCTTGGGAGAGCTACTCTAGCTAGACTTGAAGTGCTAGAATTGACCAAAACGAAACAAGCTAGAACTCTTGTTCCAACCTGTTCAACATTTTTAAATCAATTCTTCTTGAGGTAGGCAATCGCATCCTGTACTGTCTTGACAGGGACGATGGTCATATCTGTCCCCAGTTCTTTGGCAGCTGAAAGGGCATCTTCGTAATTACTCTTTAGGTTTGGAGCTGCTTGTTTTTCTTCAGCCGTCAGTTCCTTGGCAGAGACAAAGAAAATTTTTGCACCGATTTTATGGGCTGATGCTACTTTTTTATCAACCCCGCCAACCATACCAACTGTTCCGTCTGGTTCGATGGTGCCAGTTCCAGCAATCACACGTCCCTTACGGAGGTCCTCATCAATCAGCTGGTCGTAGATGTCTAGTGTAAACATCAAACCTGCACTTGGACCACCGACGCCTGCTGTCGCAAAGTCAATAGGCACATCCGTTGACACTTCCGTATGGTCAACTAAACCAATACCAATCCCATTTTTCCCGTTTTTAAGCTTGATAATCTTGCCTTCGGCAGACAAGTTTTCACCTTGACTGGTGTACTGAACAGTGACTTTATCACCTAAGGCTTGGCTACCGACGTAGTCGATCAATTCTTTTGAAGAGTTGAAGGTTTTACCGTTGATGCCAGTCACAGTATCTGCCAGATGCAGGATATCCTTAAACGTCGAGTCCTCATTGACATCCAAGACATAGACGCCTTTATAAGAAATAGTAACATCTTTACCTGCTAGCTTCAGGGCTTGGTGGATGGCTTCATTTTGAGACGTTTCCATGTAAAACTGGCTAATCCGCCAAAAATCTTCCTGGCTTTGTCCGCCAGTAGCTTCTTCTTCAGTGCTGACATCTGTAAATGGGGTCAACCAAGCGTAAACCATCTGAGCGACTGTCGCACGACTGACTGTTACCGCAACAAAATTATAGGACCCATCATCGGTGTCTTCTTGGTCATTAACCGTCAGAACGGTCCGAATATCGTAAGCACCGCCAGGCATTTCCAAATAATAACCACCGATAGGGACAAAGACTGCATAAAATAGAGCGATTAAGGCTAGCGCAGGAACTAACCACCACTTATGCTTTTTCAGTTTTGCCATTGTTTTTCTCCATTTCTGTGATGATGTTGGCAGGAACATAGCGGCTAATGTCCTGCTTAAAATGAATGAGCTCGCGCACTCGACTCGATGAGAGATGACGATGCTCCGGTCGACTCAGCAAAAAAACAGTCTCTAGTTCCGGTGCCAATTGGTGATTAAAAACACTCAGATTTTCCTCATAAGCAAAATCTGTCGCATCGCGCAAGCCTCGTACCAAATGGGTCACACCGTACTGCCTTGCTACCTCGACAGCCAGCTGATTTTGGCTGGTAATCACCTTGACATTGGGCAAATCAGCCACTGCCTGCTCTAGCATGGTTAATCGCTGGTCAATTGGTAAAAAGCCAACCTTATCTTGATTGTAAAAGAGACCAACGTAGAGCTGATCGAAGAGCTGACTGGCTCGCTCAATCACATCACGATGTCCCAAGGTCATGGGGTCAAAGGACCCTGTAAACAAACCGACTTTACCTGACATAGACCGTCACCTTACTGATTCCATAGATTTTTTGTTTCCAAATGCCAAACTGGCTAATCTCCTCTGGCAACTCCACCGATCGATCAGTCTCACAGACCACAAGCACCCCATCAGCCAAAAGACCAGCTTCCTCTAAGGAGGTGATGTCCGCCTCAATCTGCTCCGTGGCATAAGGCGGATCAAGCAAGACGAGATCAAAGCGCCCGTCAAGTTGCCTCATTGCCTGCTCGGCTGGCATTTTCAGCAGTGTAAACCGCTCAGGCTCTTTTGTCATAGCGATATTTTTTTGGATAATGGCTTGCGCTCCGCGGTCTCTCTCAACCAGCACAGCATCGTCCATACCGCGCGAAATCGCCTCGATGCCCAAACTGCCACTACCGGCATACAAATCCAAAACCCGACCCCCTTCAAAATAAGGGCCAATCATGTTAAATAGGGCGCCTTTTACCTTATCTGTCGTCGGTCTAGTCGTCTGACCAGCCAAAGTCTTGAGGGGCCTGCCCCCAAATCGTCCCGCAACAACTCTCATGCTGACTATTATAGCACAAGTCTTCTCACAGTCCAAGCCTCAGACGATGGGGCTCTTGCTCACTAATTGGGTCTACACACCTAACTCATCGTAAAAAACGACAATTCATTACTTCTTTTCTCTAAAATATGCTATAATGGAAGGTATTGACAAATGTACAGTTAGGAGACACCTATGTCCAAACCAATTCGTGTGCGCTATGCACCAAGTCCAACAGGCTTGCTCCATATCGGCAATGCCCGTACAGCTCTATTTAACTACCTTTACGCTCGTCATCACGGGGGAACCTTTATCATCCGTATCGAGGACACCGACCGTGAGCGCCATGTGGAAGATGGTGAGCGTTCTCAGCTGGAAAATCTGCGGTGGCTGGGGATTGACTGGGACGAAAGCCCAGAAACTCATGACCAGTACAGACAATCTGAGCGTTTAGCGATTTACCAACAATACGTCGATGAGCTCCTAGCAAATGGCTTGGCCTACAAGTCCTATGTGACCAAGGAAGAGCTGGAAGCAGAGCGGGAACGGCAAGAACAAGCTGGTGAGACACCGCGCTACATCAACGAGTATCTAGGCATGTCTGATGAGGAAAAAGCAGCCTATGTCGCGGAGCGTGAAGCAGCAGGTATCGTGCCAACCGTGCGTCTAGCGGTCAATGAAGCAGGTGTCTACAAGTGGACGGACATGGTCAAGGGTGACATTGCTATCGAGGGGAGCAATGTGGGTGGCGACTGGGTCATCCAGAAGGCTGACGGCTACCCGACCTATAACTTTGCGGTGGTAATTGACGATCATCTCATGGAGATTTCCCACGTTATCCGTGGAGATGACCATATTGCTAACACCCCTAAGCAGCTCATGGTTTACGAGGCTCTGGGCTGGGAAGCGCCAGAGTTCGGTCACATGACCCTCATCATCAACTCTGAAACGGGTAAAAAACTATCCAAACGGGATACCAATACCCTGCAGTTCATCGAAGACTACCGTAAGAAAGGCTACCTGCCAGAAGCGGTCTTTAACTTCATCGCTCTCTTGGGTTGGAACCCCGGCGGTGAGGAGGAAATCTTCAGTCGTGAGGACTTTATCAAGCTCTTTGATGAGAACCGCCTGAGCAAGTCGCCTGCGGCCTTTGACCAGAAGAAAATGGACTGGATGAGTGGAGAGTACATCAAGGCAGCGGATCTTGAGACCATCGTTACCCTCTGCACACCCTATCTGGAAGCAGCAGGTCGCCTGACAGACAAGAGCGATAAACTCATCGCACTCTATAAGCCGCAGTTGAGTTCAGCGGATGAGATTGTCGCGCTGACGGACCTCTTCTTTACGGACTTCCCAGCTCTCGGGGAGGCAGAAGCCGCCTTTATGGCAGGCGAGACCGTTCCGACGGTTCTAGCTAGCTTTAAGGAAAAAATAGCAGAGCTAGCAGACGCAGACTTTACCCCAGAAACCATTTCCGCTCAGGTCAAAGCAGTGCAGAAAGACACGGGCATCAAAGGCAAAAACCTCTTTATGCCCATTCGTATCGCTGTGTCTGGACAGATGCACGGTCCAGAGCTACCCGACACCATCTACTTGCTAGGTAAAGAAAAAGCCCTTGCCCATGTCGAGCAAGTCTTGGCCAGTCTTTAACAACCACACCTGCCTCCGACAAGAGGCAGGTTTTTGGATGCCAAAATCGTGAAAACGAATCTGTCTCTTTAATTAGTTCCAACACTAGCTTTGATGTTCTAAAATGCCATAACGATGTCTGTACTCTTAACCAAAACTTTACCAAACATCGTTTTGTTGGCGCTTTCTTATGTTTTTTGCTATAATGACATCGAGGAGGTGTTTACCATGTTCAAAAACATCATGTTGTTTGTCACCTTTTTTATCTCGGCGGTAATAATGTTAACAACAGCTTTCATTCTCTTTCACCTTGGGGTACCGCCTTTGCCTGTTGGAGACGATACGACTGGTATGGTTTTAGTTTGGCTTTTCTTACTGCCCCACTACTTCCTCCCCTTAACCAGTTTCATCTTGAGTCTAGTATTCTTTACTAAGGCGAGAAAAGTCTATAAAACATTAGGAGGTGTCGCATGAAAGGAAAATCTGAACTCCTCTTCTTTGTTGTCGCTCTCATCTCAGTTGCCTTCAACTGGACCAATCACTATTGGCTGGCAGGTCTAGCATGGCTTGGGGTTGCTCTGGTGCAACTGTCTTATTTTTGTCTGAAAAATAGCTGGCGCAGGTTATCACTGGCACTCATCACATTGGCCATCGTTGGGGTCAGTATCGGTAGCCTACTCCTGACCAACTGGAGTACAATGGCTATCGTTTTATGTGCTTTGATCATACCAGTAGTCGTCATTGCCTATCGGCACCAATATCGGCAATAAATTCGCTTTAACCACAAGCGCACATTCTGTCAAACAAGATAAGCGATAGAAAACGCCTATCACCTCCATAAAAGAAATGTAATAGTTTTTCGCAAATATTCGTGATAGACTGATAACATGAAAAATGGAGGAAAACAAATGAAATTCAAATCTCTACTTAAACTCAGTGCTATTACCATCGCATCAGGCCTTGTCCTTGCTGCTTGCGGAAACAATGCGTCAAACTCAAATGCCAGCAGTTCATCAGAAGCTGCCAACAAAAAAACGGTGACTTTGGCAACTGTCGGCACAACCAAACCATTCTCTTTTGAGAAAGATGGCGAATTGACTGGCTATGACATCGAAGTGGCAAAAGCTGTTTTTGAAGGCAGTAACTATGACGTGACATACCAAAAAACAGAATGGTCATCTATCTTCGCTGGTCTAGACTCAGACCGCTACCAAATTGGTGCCAATAACATCAGTTACAGCGATGAGCGTGCAGAAAAATACCTTTACTCTGCACCAATTGCTACTAACCCGCTGATTTTGGCAGTTAACAAAAACTCAGGCATCAAGAGCTATGCAGACATCGCAGGAAAATCAACACAAGTCGTGCAAGGAACTGCGACTGCCGACATGCTTCAAAAATATAATGAAGCTAACCCAGATAAACAAACGACAATTGAGTTTACCAAAGAAAATATCGCCCCAATCCTCTTAAACTTGGATAACGGCAAGTATGACTACAAAATTTTTGAAACACAGTCTGTGAAGACGATTGTTGAAGAGCAAGGTCTGAATAACATTGAAATTCTTGAACTTGACCTTGACACTGCACAAAAACCTTATGTCTACTTCCTCTTTGGTAAGGAAGAAACTGAACTTCAAGCCTTTGCGAACAAGCGTATCAAAGAACTTTACGAAGATGGCACCCTTGAAAAACTCTCACAAGAGTTCCTTGGAGGAAGCTACTTGCCAGAGGCTACTGATATCAAGTAAGATTTATGTCCCTGTTGCCGAGATGGTGCAGGGACTTTTTAGTGGTCCGTTATAGTTTAAAACTATAACCAGTCCTAAAATTTAACAATTTGTCAAGTCTTCTGTTTTATGGCATACTAGATACAGTTTTGAAAAGAAAGAGGAAACAAACATGAAAAAAGCGATTAAATTTGCAGGATTAAGCTTGGCTGCTGCTACCTTATTGGCAGCTTGTGGTGCTAAGTCAGAAAACTCAGCAACCGATAAAGAGGCTGAAAAAGTCTTGACCGTTGGTGTGATGTCAAAATCAGATTCTGATGTTGCCCGTTGGGAAGCCATTGAAAAGGCGCTCCAAGCGGATGGCATCACCTTAAAATACAAGGAGTTTACCGATTATTCCCAGCCAAACAAGGCTTTGGCTGATGGCGAGGTCGACATCAACGCTTTCCAACACTACAACTTCTTGGATAACTGGAACACTGAAAACAAGGAAGAGCTCGAAGTCATCGCTGAAACCTATATCAGCCCAATTAACCTCTTCTCTGGTACCGCAGATGGCAAAGCCAAGTACAAATCAGTCAGCGAACTCCCAGACGGTGCGACGATTGCTGTACCAAACGATGCAACCAACGAAAGTCGGGCCCTCTACGTGCTTGAAGCAGCAGGCTTAATCAAACTCGATGTGTCTGGAACTGAGTTAGCGACTATCGCCAATATCAAGGAAAATCCTAAGAAATTATCCATCAAAGAAGTTGATGCCAGCCAAACCGCACCAGCCCTCCCATCTGTTGACGCAGCTATCATCAATAACAGCTATGCTGTTCCTGCTGGTGTTGACTACGCCACATCTCTCTATAAGGAGCAAGCAAGTGACGAGGCAGCCAAACAATGGATTAACGTCCTAGCTGGTCAAAAAGATTGGGCTAAATCTGACAAAGCTGAGTTGATTAACAAATTAGTCAAAGCTTATCACACTGATGAGATTAAGGCAATTATCGCAGAAACATCAAACAATGTTGATGTTCCCGTTTGGTAAGAACACAATTATCTTGCACGATACAGCAGGCTTGGACTCAGTCCCAGCCTCTTGTCGTTTAACCAACCCAGCCCAGAAAGGATAGGAAATGACCACTACAGCTTCTCAAAAAGAGCTACAAGCATTTGAACAAGACGAGACCACTCAGTTTTACATGGACGTCTTGCGAACGCTCATCTCTAAAAAATCGATTTTTGCCCAGCAAGTTGGTCTAAAGGAAGTCGCCACCTATTTAGCAGAGGTTTTTGAAGATAGCGGCGCTGATGTTCTGGTTGATGACCGTTATACAGCTCCCTTTGTTTTGGCTAAATTTAAAAGTCCTCATCCCGATGCTAAGACGATTATCTTTTATAACCATTATGATACCGTGCCAGCAGACGATGACCAGCCTTGGACTTCTGACCCCTTCACCTTGACCATTCGCGAGGGATACATGTACGGTCGCGGGGTAGATGATGACAAGGGACACATCACAGCCCGTCTAACAGCTGTCAAAAAATACCTCAATGAGGTCGGTGACCTGCCTGTAAATGTGATTTTCATCATGGAAGGCGCGGAAGAGTCAGCTTCTGTTGACTTAGAGCATTATTTAGAGACTTACCATGACCAACTGGTACCAGCAGATTTGCTAATCTGGGAGCAGGGCATCAAAAACAGTCGGAACCAGCTTGAAATCACTGGGGGTAATAAGGGAATTGTAACGTTTGATTTGTCTATCCAGTCAGCTGACGTTGACATTCATTCCAAGTATGGAGGGGTCATCGAATCTGCCAGCTGGCGACTGCTGGCTGCTCTTCAGAGCATGCGTGCAACTGACGGTCGCTTATTGATCGATGGGATTTATGACCACGTTCTACCGCCTAACCAGCGCGAGCTAGACCTAGTGAAACAGTACGCACTGGATAATCCTAAGGAACTACAAGACATCTACGGCTTGACCCTTCCCACCCTAGTGACTGAGCAGGAAGCATTTTTGAGACGCTACTTTTTTGAACCATCGTTGACCATTGAAGGCTTAACATCAGGCTATCAGGGACAAGGGGTGAAAACCATTTTGCCCTCAACTGCCTCAGCTAAGATGGAGATACGCTTGGTTCCTGGTCTGACACCAGAGTATGTCCTTGCTTGTGTTAAGAACCATTTGCAAAAGCTCGGCTTTTCCGACATCCTCGTCACCTATACTCTAGGGGAAGAAAGCTACCGAAGCGACCTGTCAGCACCTGCCATCTTACGCTTGATTGAACTGGCTAAAGCTCACTCGCCAGCCGGAGTATCTGTCTTGCCAACCTCAGCAGGAACAGGCCCCATGCACAAGGTACATAGTCGTCTAGGTGTGCCAATGGCTTCTATCGGTATCGGACACCCTAATAGTCGTGACCATGGCGGGGATGAGAATGTTCGTCTGGTGGACTACTATAGCCATATCCAATTAGTTAAGGAGTTAATCGCAAGTTATGAGTCATCCAATTATTGCTCTTGAGCACATTGATATTACCTTTCATCAAAAAAACAAAAAAATCGACGCTGTCAAAGATGTCAGCGTCCATATAAAGCAAGGGGATATCTATGGTATCGTCGGTTATTCTGGCGCAGGAAAATCAACCCTTGTCAGAGCCATCAACCTCCTACAAGTTCCTAGTGCTGGACAAGTAACTGTGGATGGGGATATCCTTTTTGCAGATGGAAAAGTTCAGCTCTCATCTGCTGACTTGCGTAAGAAGCGCCGCAATATCGGCATGATTTTCCAGCACTTTAACCTGATGGCACAAAAAACAGCACGGGAGAATGTGGCTTTCGCCCTCAAGCACTCGCCATTAACCAAAGAAGAACGAGCAGAAAAAGTTGATGACCTCCTAACCTTGGTTGGTTTGGCAGAACGTGCAGACAGCTACCCTGCTCAGTTATCAGGCGGTCAAAAGCAGCGGGTCGCTATTGCGCGAGCTCTAGCAAATGACCCTAAAATCCTAATTTCTGACGAATCGACTTCTGCTCTCGACCCTAAAACAACCAAGCAAATCCTCTCTCTCCTACAGGAACTCAACCAGAAATTGGGCTTAACCATTGTCATGATTACTCATGAAATGCAGATTGTCAAAGACATCTGTCACCGTGTCGCTGTTATGCAAAATGGTGAGCTTATTGAGGAAGGAACGGTTTTGGACATCTTTTCTCATCCCAAACAGGATTTGACCAGAGACTTTATCAAAGTCGCGACTGGCATTGACGAAGCTCTGGCTAAGATTTATCAACAAGAGATTGTCAAAAAACTGCCTGCTCAATCAGCTCTCGTCCAACTCAAGTATGCTGGTCAGATGACAGATGAGCCTGTCCTAAACGACATCGACCGTCGTTATCAAGTGACGTCAAATATCCTTTATGGTAATATCGAGATTCTGGACGGTGTTCCTGTTGGGGAGCTGGTCGCTGTACTAACTGGTGAGAAACTGGACCAAGCGCTCTTGGCTTTGGAAGCTTCTGGTATCACTACTGTCATTTTGAAAGGACGTGTGTAATATGCTATCATTTCTACAACCGATTGCTCAGCTCATTGAAACCTATCTCCCAAATGTTTACAAGCTAGGTTGGTCTGGTGATGCAGGCTGGGGCATGGCTATTTATAACACCCTCTACATGACCTTGATTCCATTTATTATCGGTGGGATTGCCGGTCTCCTCGGGGGGCTCTTCCTCGTTTTGACTGCTCCTGGCGGGGTTTTGGAACACCGTGGTATTCATTTTATCTTGGATAAAATTGCTTCTATCTTCCGTGCTATTCCCTTTATTATTCTCTTGGCAATTTTAGCCCCTCTGACCCGTCTGTTGATTGGAACCACTCTTGGAGCTGATGCTGCTAATGTTTCCCTATCGGTCGCTGTTTTTGCCTTTTTCCTGAGGCAGGTTCAAGTGGTCATGGCAGAGCTGGACAAGGGTGTCATCGAAGCCGCACAAGCCTCTGGGGCAACAACGTGGGACATCATCTGGGTCTATTTGAGCGAAGGGTTACCTGACCTTATTCGTGTATCAACCGTCACCTTGATTTCCTTGGTCGGTGAAACTGCTATGGCTGGCGCTATCGGAGCCGGAGGGCTTGGTAATACTGCCATTTCTTATGGTTATAACCGCTTTAACCAAGACGTGACTTGGGTTGCTACTCTCTTGATTCTACTCTTGATTTTTAGTATTCAGTTTTTAGGTGACTTTCTGACCAGAAAGATCAGCCATAAATAAGAATTTATAAAAAATCGTCATGAAATTATTATTTTCAGGTCAATTCACGAATAAAAAATTATAAAGCAAGTAGCATGATTAATGGTTGTATGCTATAATAAGTCCAGGAGGATGATCATGAAAAATCAACGCAAGAAGTTCTACTTGACAATTCCTGTTTTTCTGGGAATGCTATTGGCTTCTGGTAAAGTAGCCGCTAATGAAACATCTGTAGAGCAACCACCCGTCCCACCAACCACCGAACCCTCTCAGGCAACAACTATAACACCTGCTGAATCAAGTACTGTTAGTGAGACGACGCCTACGGCCGAAGCTAGTCCTGCTATTGCAGTTCGTGCTGCTGTTGAAACCAGCGCAACTACTCCTGCTTCCCAAGCGCCAGAGGAAAGTCTACCAGCTAGTGGGACTTATACCTTTACTGAGCGAGTTGGGGTCAAGAGTGAGCCTAAGATGTCAGCACCAGACCGCGACTACTACACTGCAGGTGAAAAAGCCAACTATGACAAAACTGTTGAGAACGACAACCATCTGTGGATCAGTTACGTCAGCTACTCTGGCAGTCGTAGTTATGTCCCTGTAAAATATTTAGGAACACCAACTTCCTCAACACCGACTGAAACAGCCAAACCCGTTGCCGAGAAGGCACCAGCCAAGGTCGAAGTGGTCGGCTATGACGAGTATAAAACCAACTTTACCATCAAGGTCACAGGCACACCTGACACCAAGCAGATTGCCCATGTGCGCGCTGCGGTATGGTCGGCAGACAAGGGACAAGATGACCTCAAATGGTACGAGCCAAAGGTCGTTAACAACCAGGCAAGTGCTACCGTGGACATCGCTAACCACTCAAACACTTCTGATAAGTACACC
>NZ_KB904174.1 GCF_000380025.1 Streptococcus entericus DSM 14446 | reverse complement strand
AACCAATAACCCTGAAACGCCAGCTATCCTCAAGGGCACCGACTACGACCTCTTTGACATCGAGCTGGTCGACAAGGATGGTAATGTCACCAAGCCAACTGCTCCGGTTGACGTTTACCTGCCGATTGATGACGGCAAAGATGTCGCTCAAGTGGTTTACCTACCAAATAGTGACCAGAGCCAAAGCCTGTCATTCACAACAGTGACTCGTGATGGCAAGCGCTATGCCAAATTCACCGCAGAGCACTTCAGTGAGTATGGTATTGTTTATGAGCCACAATCAACACCAGTTCCAGAACCAGTTCCAGATCCAGAACCAACACCGGATCCAGAACCGACACCAAATCCGGATCCAAAACCAACACCGGTTCCAGATCCAGAACCGACTCCAAATCCGGATCCAAAACCAACGCCAAATCCAGACCCAGACCATGTTCCGACTCCAGGAACCCCTGGTCAAGGTGGTAATACACCAGATAAACCTGTGGACAAGGCTAAATTGGCGACCGATTTGCTCAAAGCAATTGATGCATCCAACTTAACTGACGAACAAAAAGGCGATTTGGCTGTCAAGGTAGCATTNGCAGAAACTGAAGCTGAACTCGAAGCCATCAAGGCAGAAGTTGCTAAGCTTNTTAAAGCGACAAGCCGACCAGCTACAGCTCCTGCAGCTTCAGCACCAGCCTCAGCGANAGCAGGTAAGAAGGGACTCCCTGCAACAGGCGATGCCCACACAGCTCTAGCCGCTGTCGGCGCAACAGCCCTCTTATCAGCCCTAGGCTTAGCCGGACTGAGAAGACGAGCTAGATAAGCTAATAAAAACTAGATTGGTCATGAACCAGTCTAGTTTTTTATGCTTTTATTTCTTAGGATACCTCATCTAAATCTAAACTATGGTATAATAATCCTATGACAAATTTAGATGCATTGACAAGGTTGAAAAAAGAAACGTTATCCTCAGTGACGGTTCTTTTTGGAGAGGATGTTGGCTTGTTTGCCCATATGAAAGAGACCTTGCTGAAACAAATTGGCTATCATCCAAGTGACTTGACCTACTCTTATTTTGATTTGTCGGCAGTACGTTATAGTGATGTTGCTATGGATTTGGAGAGTCTGCCTTTTTTTTCAGAAGAAAAAGTAGTTATTTTGGACAACGTCCTAGACATCACGACAACAAGAAAGTCTTACCTGACTGAACAGGAACTAAAGCAGTTAGAGGTCTATCTGGAACATCCACTAGAGACAACACGATTGATTATCTGTGCGGCTGGAAAACTGGATGGAAAGCGACGGCTGGTCAAGTTACTGAAGCGTGATGCCCTTCTTTTAGAAGCTAGTCCCCTATCAGAAGATGAATTGCAGAAGTATTTTATCAATCTGGCTCGGACATCAGGTCTATCTTTTGAGGCGGGAAGTTTTGATGCTTTGATGAGAAAGTCCCAGTATGGTTTCGGACAGTTGTTAAAAAATATGAGTTTTTTGACCAACTACAAAGGCTCAGGCTCAGCTATTTCTTTGAAAGACATTGACGAGGCTATTCCAAAGAGTTTGCAGGATAATATTTTTGATTTAACTAAGTTAATCTTGTCAGGGAAGGTGACTGAAGGTCTGGGATTGGTAGCTGATTTGCGCTTGCAAGGTGAGGATGAGGTCAAGTTAATTGCCATTATCTTGGGGCAGTTGCGTTTGCTCTTGCAGGTTAAGTTGTTGTCGCGACGTGGTTTTGGTGAGCCTCAGCTAGTCGCAGAGTTGTCTGATTATCTTGGGCGGTCGGTTCATCCTTATCAGGTGAAAGTTGCTCTGAGAGATGGTCAGCAGTTGCCTGTGGAACGGTTAAAAACAGCCATTAAGACTTTGATTAAGACGGATTTTGAGATTAAATCAGGACTTCATGAGAAAGCTTATTTGTTTGAGATTGCCCTGTTAAAACTGGCTAATCAGTCCCATAAAAGCTAACAAATGTGTCGTGAGAAGGATAGCAGGCAAAAATCTTGAAAGCTCTGCCATTTTACCGTATAATAAGAGTATCAAAAGAAAAGAGGTATTGACCAAATGGCGATTATTTTACCAGACTTGCCTTATGCTTACGATGCATTAGAACCTGTGATTGATGCGGAAACCATGACACTCCATCATGACAAGCACCATGCGACCTATGTGGCTAATGTTAACGCTGCGCTTGAAAAGCACCCAGAAATCGGTGAAGATCTGGAGGCTTTGCTGGCTGATGTGGACAGCATTCCGGCTGATATCCGCCAAGCTGTCATTAATAATGGTGGTGGTCATTTGAACCACGCGCTTTTCTGGGAACTCTTGTCTCCAGAGAAAACAGAGGTACCAGCTGAGCTTTTGGCTGATATCGAGGCAACTTTTGGGTCATTTGACAGCTTCAAAGAGGCTTTCACAGCAGCAGCAACGACACGGTTCGGTTCAGGTTGGGCTTGGTTAGTGGTAAACAAAGATGGCAAGCTCGAGGTTACTTCGACTGGTAATCAGGACACACCAATCATGGCAGGATTGACCCCAATCCTTGGTTTGGATGTTTGGGAGCACGCCTACTACCTTAACTACCGCAACGTCCGTCCGAACTACATCAAAGCTTTCTTTGACATCATTAACTGGACTAAGGTGGCTGAGCTCTACACGGCAGCCAAAGCTTAATCAGGCAGACTATTTTATTGACAGAGGCTGGGACAAATCCCAGTCTTTTTAAGCATTTCATGGGATGTAGTTAAGTTGCAGTAGCAGCTATTGGTAGGCTTCTCTGCGGTTTTTAAAAGCTAGGTCTTGAAGGAGTGCGAGAGGAAAAATCTTATCACTTGTTGAGTTATGTCCTATACCTATCTCCTTTAAGTTGTCTAACCTTATTCATGTTAGCCAGCTGTTTGAAAATTTGGTATAATAGACCCAAGAATCTATCTCTGTCAATGACAGCTTAGTTAATTACTGACCTGATGGTCATCGCTTGAGGGAAACAGAGCAGAAAGGAATAGCCATGAAATTAGTCTATACCGATTTGGCCAATGATTTAACACAACTCTTAGCCCAGCAGGCACAAAGCTATGCTGATGCTGGTAAGAGGGTGTTTTATATTGCACCCAACTCCTTATCGTTTGAAAAAGAGCGTCGTGTCTTGGAATATCTGCCGAGTCGGGCTTCCTTTGCCATCACGGTGACGCGTTTTGGTCAGATGGCGCGCTATTTGACCTTGTCTCGTCAGAAAGGTCAGAAAACGATTGATGAGCTAGGGTTGACACTGGTAATATATCGGGTTTTAGCTGGTTTGACTGATGGGGAACTCCGTCGCTATCAGTTGCTCGGCACTGATCCAGCCTTTATCGCTCAACTAGTTGATTTTTATAAAGAATGGCAGAGCAGCGACTTAGATTTAGCCGAACTAGCTGCTTTTGAAAGTGATAAGCTATCAGATATCTGTCTTATCATGGAGAAAGTTAATGAAGCTTTGGTTGACTTAGATTTTTCAACACAGTCGACCATCAGCCAGTTGCGAGATGATATAGAAGCAGGTTTGTTGACAGAAGACCTTGCTCAGGTGGTTGTTCTTATCGATGGTTTCACACGATTTACTGCAACGGAAAAAGCACTCATCCATCAGCTCAATCAGATTTGTCATGAGGTAATGATAGGGACTTACGCCAGCCAATCTGCCTACAAATCACCTTATCAAGCAGGCCAGCTCTACCAAGCCAGTGTTGAGTTTTTAAGGCAATTAGCAGAAGAATTTGCCACTAAGCCTACTTATATGACCTTAGGAAGCCCTGAAACTTTCTTTAGTCGAGTGACTGCTCAATTAGAGAACAGTTATGCTTACCGCGACGTTGATAGCTTTCTCACCGATGATGACAAAGCTAGGATTCAGATCTGGCAAGCCAGCGGTATCAAAGAAGAGTTGGAACTTGTCGCACAGAGCATTCGCCAGAAGTTAGATGAAGGGTATCGCTATAAGGATATGCTGGTTTTGCTTGGCGATGTTGAGGCCTACCAGTTACAGCTGGGGCAGGTTTTTTCGACCTATGCCATCCCCTATTATCTCGGTCAAGCAGAATCGATGGCAGATCATCCCTTGGTTCATGTTGTCGATAGCCTTGAGCGGCTCTATCGCTATCAGTTTCGTGCAGAAGATGTTCTAAACCTCATTCAGTCAGGGCTTGTGGGACAGCTTGACCAGATGGCGATTGACCAATTTGACCGCTATGTGAGTTATGCCTTGATTAGAGGGAAAAAAGGATTTTCAGAACCCTTTGTTAAAACAAACGGGCGATTTGACCTCGACCAACTCAATCAGACGCGCCAAGCCATCATGAATCCTTTGCTGGCATTTATGCAAGCAGATGGCTTGCCTGTCGAGAACGTGCTTGAGCACTTGTTAGGCTTTTTTGAGTCTGTTGATTTACGTCACCATTTAGCAGCTCTCGCTTCAACAGGCAGTCAGCAGGAAGCAGAAAAACACGAGCAGGTTTGGAAAACCTTTTGTGCGCTTTTGGAACAGCTTCAGCTGATTTTTGCTAAAAAGACCTTACCTTTGATGGAGTTATTGGGACTACTCAGGGCGGGTATGCTGGCTGCGACCTATCGGATAGTCCCTGCAACCCTTGATGTGGTTAACATTAAGTCTTACAACTTAATCGAGCCCCATACCAAGCCATTTGTCTTTGCCATTGGGCTCAGCCAGTCAAACTTCCCAGAAATTGTCAAAAATGTCAGCCTGCTGTCAGATGAGGAGCGTCTGTCCATTAACGCCCATCTGACAATAGGGGAGCTAGACCTTCCTGGTGGAGATAACCTGAAGCGAAATAACTACACCATGGTGTCCTTGCTAAATGCAGCGACACAGGAATTGGTCTTGTCCAGTCCGACCATGCTTGGTGAGACCGAAGACACAGCATCAACCTACATGAATCAGCTAGCGGAGTTGGGCTTGCCTGTCGTTCACCACAAGCGCTCATATCACTCTCCTGTTGATGTGGCAACCTATCGTAGCCTCCTGTCTCGTTTGGTTGAGGCCTATCAGACAGACCTTGAACTTGACCAACTGGATAAAACATCGGCCGATTATTGGTCGGTTCTGATTCGTCGCTTACGTCGGAAAATGGCAGAGCAGGGTTTGGTGCTACCTGAGGTGAGCGCAGATGTGGTAAGCAGGCCACTTAGTCCTGAAACCCTTGCTGTGCGGTACCCGAGAGACTCTTCCTTACGCCTATCAGCGTCGTCGCTCAGCGATTTTTATAACAATGAATATAAATTTTTCCTGACCCATGTCCTGCGCCTGCAAGAGGAAGACAGTATTTTACCAGATGCTAGACAACACGGTATTTTCTTTCATCGGGTGTTTGAATTGGTGACAGCAGATAAGTCTAAGACAGATTTTGATGTCAAGTTGGATAGGGCTCTAGAGCAGGCGAGCCAAGAGCCAGAGATTGCGATGCTTTACCAGCAATCAGCTCAGACACGGTTTGCCCATGACTTGATGACCAGTATGATTCGTCAGACTGCCCAAGTGTTAAAAGAACAATCGCCTGTCGATATTGTCGGTGAAGAGCTTAATTTTAGCTTTACCAATCAGAAGAAAGCCACTTTATCAGGGGGGCGCGAGCTCGTCATCACTGGTAAGATGGATCGTCTCGACAGACTGTCTGATTGCCAAAGTTATGGTGTTGTCGATTACAAGTCGAGTGACCAGCGCTTTAAGCTTAGTGATTTTTACAACCGATTAAGCCCTCAGTTGTTGACCTATGTGGCAGCTCTGAAACAGTCGAGTGATTTTGCGCAGGTGGACGATGTTTTTGGTGCCATGTATCTTCAAGTTCACCAGCCTCTGGTTGCGCTGTCTAAGGCGACTTCCACAGCTGACTTACTTGCAGCAGCTCATCAAGATGTTACTTATAAGGGGCTGTTCATCACCGACCAGACCAACCTCCTCGACCAGCGTTACAGCAGCAAAAATAATACCTATACCCAAGATGAGCTGGCAACGTTGCTTGAGTATAACGCCCACCTCTACAAGCAGGCTGCTGAAAGCATATTATCTGGTCATTTTGCCATCAATCCTTATACGAGAGATGGGCGCTCAGTTGCAGGTGATCAGCTGAAAAGCATCACGCGCTTTGAGGCAGATTTGCATCTGGGACAGGCAAGGCGATTGCAGCAATTTCCACGTACCGACCAGCGCAAGCTGATTTTCGAGGCGATGGCAGAAGAATTGGCTAAGGAGAAGGAGGACCATCATGCGTGAACCATTTTTAACAGAAGCTGAGATTGCGCGATTGGCTGAGGCAGAGCAGACGAGTGATAAGAAACAAAAGCGGACTAAGGAGCAGATTGAAGCCATTTATAGCCACGGTCAGAATATTCTGGTGTCTGCTTCTGCTGGTTCAGGGAAGACCTTTGTCATGGTGGAGCGTATCATTGATATGCTAAAACGTGGGGTTAGTATCAAGGAACTGTTTATCTCAACCTTTACCGTCAAGGCAGCTGGTGAATTAAAAGAACGCTTGGAAGATAAACTGACAGCCTTGATTGCCAAAACCAGTAACCCTGAGCAGCTAGCGCATTTGTCTCGACAGCTGGCGGATGTGCAGCTGGCAGATATTGGTACCATGGACGCCTTTACCCAAAAGCTGGTTGGCGAATACGGCTACCTTTTGGGGTTATCGCCGAAATTTCGGATATTGACAGATAAGTCAGAGCAAGATTTGCTGAAAAAAGAGGTGTTTGATGACCTGTTTGACGATTACATGAGGGGGACATCAGCGTCAGTCTTTAAGCAGCTGGTGCGCAATTTTTCAGTTAATCGTAAGGATGTCAAGGCCTTTCGCCAAGTCGTTGATCAGATTGTGACCTTTGTCCAGTCGACGCCAGATCCTCAAGTCTGGCTCAGGGAGAGCTTTTTACCTGAGGAGAGGTCATCTGAAGAGGTTTTAAGTGCCCTTAGACAGTCAGGGTTAGGCTTATTAGATGACCTAGAGCAGTTTTTTCAAGCTCACCTCCGGCATGAAGCTCAGCTATTTCCCAAAGCCAAATATCTGGAAAATGTGCAAGCAATCGTAGATCGGTTGACGCTAGTTGAGCTGACAGTAAGCCTTGAGGAGCTTGAAGAGCAGTTGCAATACGTGGTTGATATAGCTGCGACGTCCAAGGGTCGAGGCCTGACCAATGCGACGCGAAAAGAGGAAACCAAGGTCATCAAAGAGGCCTATAATGCCAATCGTAAGGACTTGATTGAGCAGGTCAAGGCTTGGCTGGCTCAGCTCTATCAAACGCGAGTTGTACTAAATTATCAAGATGGGGCATTGCCACTGCTTGAAGTGCTTCAAGACTTTGCTAGTGATTTTTGTCAGCAATATTTGGAAGTCAAGCAGCAAGAACGGGCTTTTGAATTTTCGGATATTAGCCACTTTGCGATTCGGCTCTTGAGTGAGTTTGATGAGGTGCGTGAGGCTTATCGCCAGCGTTATCAAGAAGTAATGGTCGATGAGTATCAGGACACCAACCATACGCAGGAATGCCTATTGGAACTTTTATCGCAAGGCAATAATCGGTTCATGGTGGGTGACATCAAGCAGTCCATCTATCGTTTTCGTCAGGCAGACCCTCAGATTTTCAATCAAAAATTTAAGCAGTATCAGATTGATCCGTCAGCTGGACGTTTGATTTTATTGAAAGAAAATTTCCGTAGTCAAACAGAAGTTTTAGAAGCGACAAATGCAATCTTTACTCGCTTGATGGACGAGGAAATTGGTGATTTGGTTTACGATGAGAGCCACAACTTAGTAGCTGGTTCTCCTGGTCAGACCATTGTAAACACGGCTAATCGTTGCCAATACCTCATCTACGATACGGACCAGGAACTTGATGACGATAACACCAATACGGTAACTCAGGGCGAGGTAGACCTCGTTGTTAAGGAAATCATTGCCCTGCACCAATCAGGGGTACCATTTAGTGACATCACGCTTTTGGTGTCCTCGCGCTCACGCAACGATGGCATTTTGAGGACCTTTGACCGCCACGGCATTCCTTTGGTGGCTGATGGTGGCGATATGTCCTATCTTCAGTCGGTCGATGTGCTCGTCATGCTCGATACCTTGCGCACCATCAACAATCCGCTCCACGATTATGCTTTGGTCGCCTTGTTGAAATCACCCATGTTTTCCTTTACTGAAGATGAGCTGGCGCGAATCAGTTTGCAAGCAGACGAGACCGAGCGTCTCAGTTTTTACGAGAAACTTTGTCTGGCTCAGCACGGCGATGGGCAGCACCCTCATTTAATCTTACCGGCATGTCGTGACAAGCTCAGCCATTTCCAAAAGTACCTGACAAAATGGCGGCAGTATGCTAAGGGACATCGTCTTTATGACTTGATTTGGCTGATTTATCAAGATCGACTCTATTATGACCATGTCGGACTTTTGCCAAATGGGGAAAAACGTCAGGCTAATCTCTATGCCTTGGCGCTTCGTGCCAATCAGTTTGAAAAAACAGGGTTCAAGGGCTTACCACGCTTTATTCGAATGATTGACCGTATTTTAGCGACAGATAATGACTTAGCTAGTGTTGAGCTAGCACCGCCTAAGGATGCGGTTAACCTGATGACCATTCATAAGAGCAAAGGGTTGCAGTTTGCTTATGTGTTTATCTTGAATATGGACAAGGCCTTTGACCAACGTGATGAACGTGCTCATTTAGTCATCAGTCGTCAACATGGCGTGGGTATCAAGTATATTGCAGATGTCTCTGCTGATTTAGCAACAGAGACAGCACCTCTCAAGCAGGTGTTGGTGTCGCTGGACACCATGGCTTATCAAGCCAATCAGCGTGAGTTAAGACGTGCTAGTTTATCTGAGCAGATGCGCTTGCTCTATGTTGGCATGACGCGGGCAGAAAAGAAATTGTATTTAGTTGGCAAGGGAAGTCAAGAAAAGTTAGCTGAACGATACGAGGGCCAATTGATTGATGGACGGCTGCCCGTAGCTCATCGTGAAAAACTATCATCTTTTCAAGATTGGGTGTTGGCAGTGGCTAAGGCAGATAAAGACTTACCGATAGAGGTGTCCTATGTTCGAGACGAGGACTTGACGCCAGAAAAAATTGGTCATTTATCTTCTTCTGTGGCTGACTGGTCTAGTCGACAGCAAGCTGTGCGACAGACAGATGACATCAAGCAGGCTTTGGAACGCTTAGAGGCTGTTGAGAGCCTTAATCAGCGTTACCGCTCAGCCATTAACCTGCCGACCGTCCGGACACCAAGCCAAATCAAGGAGCGTTACCAGCCCATCCTTGACAGTCAAGCCCTGTCGGTGATGGAACAGGTGAGTAAGCCTGCTCGTTTTGACTTGCCGATAGTTGGGGGAGAGACCGTTGCCACAGCTCAGCTTATCGGTTCGGCTGTGCATGACCTGATGCAGCGCGTCGAGATGAAGCCATCCGTGGGTCTTGAAGACTTGAAACAGGCACTAGATGAGGTTCCTGTTAGCGCACAGGTCAAAGCCAAGATTGATTTGGAAAAATTATTTGGCTTTTTTGACACATCGCTAGGACAGCTGTTAGTGACACATGCGGATCAGCTTATCCGTGAAGCGCCTTTTGCCCTATTGACCGTAGATGAGGACAGCAAAGAGGAATTTGTTGTACGGGGGATTATTGATGGTTTTGTTCGGTTGGAAGACAGGATTATCCTGTTTGATTATAAAACAGACAAATACAGTGACCCTGGTCAATTAGTGGCACGTTATCGCCCACAGATGAGCCTTTACGCTCAAGCCCTGCAACAAGTTTATGGCAACCAACACATTGAACAGTTTCTGGTCTTACTGGGGGGCGATAAGGTTGAGGTGGTTAGTCTCTAAAGACTATCGTGATAAGATAAAGAATCCGATTATTTCTTAGTGAGATTATAATGGACTAATTGATGAGAGAGTGGGGCATTTCATGACAGTGTCTCACTCTTTATTGATAGGTAACATCTTTGCTTGGTGCTACCTGACAGTCATGACATGAAAAAGGGGGAGGAATTTTTCTTTTGCCCCTTTTATTTTTATAGAAAAGTGGTACAATAGGTCTAACGATTTTTTGAAAGGACTGGATATGAAGAAAAGTTTTATTGATCAGCAGGGTGAGATTTCTTTTGTCAAAAATACCTTTACCCAATATTTGATTGACAAATTAGAGATTGTTGAAGTGCAGGGACCGATTTTGAGCCGCGTCGGTGATGGGATGCAAGATAACCTATCTGGGGTGGAGAATGCGGTGACGGTCAATGTGAAATTGATTCCAGATGCTGTTTATGAGGTGGTGCATTCCTTAGCAAAATGGAAGCGACATACTTTAGCACGTTTTGGTTTCAATGAGGGAGAAGGGCTCTTTGTCCACATGAAAGCCTTGCGACCTGATGAGGATAGTCTCGATCCGACCCACTCGGTGTATGTGGATCAGTGGGACTGGGAAAAGGTCATTCCTTCGGGACGACGCAATTTGACTTACCTTAAAGAAACAGTGGAGCAGATCTATAAGGCTATCCGTCTGACAGAGCTAGCAGTGGAAGCTCGCTATGATATTGAGTCTATTTTACCCAAGCAGATTACTTTCGTTCACACCGAAGATTTAGTTGCTCGCTATCCAGATTTAACCAGCAAGGAGCGGGAAAATGCTATCGCAAAAGAATACGGAGCCGTCTTTCTCATCGGTATCGGAGGTGTTCTGGCTGATGGTAAACCTCATGATGGTCGGGCACCTGACTATGATGATTGGACAACGCCGTCAGCTCAAGGCTACAGAGGCTTAAACGGAGATATTCTAGTCTGGAATGATCAACTGCAGGCAGCATTCGAGTTGTCCTCTATGGGTATTCGAGTAGACGAGGCTGCTCTTCGCCATCAGTGCGAATTGACAGGTGATACCGAGCGTTTGACCTTTGACTGGCACCAATCATTGTTAAATGGTGAATTTCCACTGTCAATTGGTGGTGGTATCGGGCAGTCACGTTTAGCAATGTTTCTCTTGCGGAAAAAACACATTGGAGAAGTTCAGTCCAGCGTTTGGCCAGCATCTGTTCGCCGAGAATTTGAACACATTTTGTAACCCATGCTGATAGAAGATCATATTTTTCAACACAGACAATTTCAGGTGGATAAGTTACTGGCTTATGGGTTCAAAAAAGATGGCGAGGTTTATCGCTATAAAACACCCCTTCTTGATGGTCAATTTGAAGCCCATCTGATGATTTCTGAGCAAGGTCAGGTGTCTGGTTGTTTGATTGACACAGATTTGGCTGAGGAGTACACCGCTTTTCGAACCAAGCAAGCAGGTGCTTTTGTTGGTCAAGTCAGGGAGGCTTATCAAGCCTGTTTGGAACAGATTGCCCATTCTTGTTGCTCGGAACAATCGCTTGTCTCACGACAGGGTCAGGCTTTGGAGCGGTATCTCTCAACGACATTTGGTGATGTTGCAGAGGAATTTGGACGATTTAAAGGCATCTACTCTTTTAAACATCCTGCTAATCAAAAATGGTACGGTCTTGCATTGCGCCTGCCTTTTGGAAAGTTAGACTTAGGAGATGAAGGCTATTCGGCTGAAAGGTTGGAAGAAGAGGTTGAAGTCATCAATATCAAAATCGATCCAGCAGCCAAAGCAACTCTGATTAGCAAACCCGGCATCTATCCTAGCTACCATATGAATAAACAACACTGGGTGACCATAGTGCTTGATGGCGGACTAACGGATGAGCAACTAGTTGAGCTTGTCACAGAGAGTAGAGAACTCGTCAGCCAATTGAAAGCACAATCGGATTTGGCAACAGATTATTGGATCATTCCTGCTAATCCAAAACACTACGATATTGATAAGGATTTTGCAAGCAGCCGCTTTGTTTCTTGGCCACAGAAAAAAGGTATGTCAGTTGGTCATACTGTTTATATCTATCTGACAGCGCCCTATCGTTGCCTCAGATATGCTTGCCGAGTGGTTGAAGTATTTCCTGATAGGCAGGAAATGCTGTTGGAATGTTTGGCAACTTTTTCCGATCACACCTATCCGATGAGTTTCTTACAAGAGCATGGCGTCACCAACATCCGAAGCACCAGGCGAATGACAAAAGAACTGGTAAAGGCCTTGACAGGAAAGTAATGGTTGCTGACACTATTGTTAATGTCGTGTTTGATAGTATAGGCAGATATTGGGCATCCTAATGAGCATGAACAACCCCCTGCTACCGATTGGAGTAGCAGGGGGCTTTATTATGTGACTTTAAGTCCGTCACGCTCCGAAGGTGCGTGACCAATAAACCACCCGCTATGCGGGTGCGCATCGAAGGTTATACCAAAAAAACTCCAAACGCGATACAATAAAGGTGTTCAAGCCTATTGTAGAGCGAAAGGAGAAAACTATGGCTCAAAAAGCACATCGTTTATCACACACAAAGTGGAATTGTAAATATCACATTGTGTTCACCCCTAAGTATAGACGAAAAGTCATCTATAATCAATAGCGAAGCAGTCTAGGCGAGATATTCCACCGTTTATGTAGCT
>NZ_KB904173.1 GCF_000380025.1 Streptococcus entericus DSM 14446 | reverse complement strand
ACACACGATTGCCTCCATACATCGTCTCATTCGGACAATGTATTACCTCATTATGCATAACAAACTTTACGATTACACTTTAACCCAAAATCAGTAAAATTGTTTATGCCATATTATTGTAACACCTTATTTCAAAAATCACAAAATAAGGTGTTGGTTTTGTATACACTTTTTATGTAAATCTTTAGTGTAAAGTAAGGTCACTTCCCTATTTTGATGACTGTATGAAAATTATTTTTTCTCTAAAACCTTGATAGACTTGACAAATGGTAGAAAAAACTCCCCTCTCGGGAAGTCTTGCAATTAAATCTTTTTCACGAACTCACTTTTGAGCTTCATGGCACCAAAGCCATCAATTTTACAATCAATGTTGTGGTCTCCCTCAACCAGACGGATATTTTTCACACGAGTCCCCTGTTTGAGGTCTTTCGGTGCACCTTTGACCTTCAAGTCCTTGATAACCGTTACCGTATCACCGTCCGCTAGACGAGTGCCGTTACTGTCTAACACAATCAAGCCAACTTCTTCAGCTGCTGAATCGGTCGGTGACCACTCATAAGCACACTCTGGACAGACCAAGAGCGCCCCATCCTCATACACATACTCCGATTGACATTCTGGGCAGTTTGGTAGTGCCATCACTTCTCCTTTACTTCTATTTAGTCATCTTCATTTTACTGAAAATAACAGAGCTTGACAAGGAGAAAAAGGTAACCAGTAAAAAACATGAGGAAAATCACTTGAATCCTAGACGGCAATGTTTGACCATAACATGGTGGCAGCACTAGCTAATCCAATACAAAAAGGACGGAGTTTCAATTGTCCGCTTTGAGTGACCGATTGAAACCCTGTCCTTTTGTTTACTCTACTTAACTTTTTCTTCTTTATAGTCACACTTATCGGCGCTACAAACGACCTGACGTCCGCCACCGCGAACAGCTTTCTCAACGAGGAAATCCCCAGATTTTGGACAGTTACGCCCAACTGGCTTATCCCAAGCAGTGAAATCGCAAGCTGGATAGCGGTCACAGCCGTAGAATATCCGATTTTTCTTGGTCTTGCGCTCGATGATTTGTCCTTGGTGACAGGTTGGGCAGGTCACACCGATTTCTTTTGTGATGGCTTTGGTGTGGCGGCAGTCTGGAAAATTACTGCAAGCGTAGAATTTGCCAAAGCGTCCCAACTTGATGACCATATCGTGACCACAGACCTCACAAGCAAAACCTGCTGGCTCATCTTTGATTTGGATTTTTTCCATTTCTGCTTCAGCTTTCGCTAGTTCACGCTTGAACGGCTGATAAAAACTGTCGATGATTTTTTGCCAGTTTTCTTGTCCAACTTCGACATCATCCAGCTTATGCTCCATCTCGGCGGTGAAGGCTACATTGACAATATCTGGGAAGAACTCGACAATCAGGTTGTTGACAATCTCGCCCAACTCCGTCGGTTCAAACCGCTTGGCAGTTAACTTGACATAGTAGCGCTTCTGAATGGTCTCAAGAGTCGGTGCATAAGTTGATGGACGACCCACCCCATTTTCCTCAAGGGTCTTAATCAAAGTCGCTTCTGAATAGCGAGCTGGCGGTTGAGTGAAGTGCTGCTCAGGGGTCAAGTTCTCCTTTTTAACCACATCACCCTCAGTCATCTCAGGCAACATTTTATTCTTGTCCGAGTCGTTATAAACGGCCAGGTAACCGTCAAACTTGATCTGGCTACCATTAGCAGTAAAGAGTACACCATTTTGGGTCAGGTTAACCTTGACAGTATCAAAAACAGCAGCAGTCATCTGGCTAGCTACAAAACGGTTCCAGATAAGGGTGTAGAGCTTGAGCTGATCCTTGTCCAGGTATTTGGCAATACTCTCTGGCGTATGGTTGACGTTAGACGGACGAATAGCTTCGTGGGCATCCTGAGCACCGCTAGCATTTTTGACCTTGTTGCCGTGCTTAGAGTATTGACTACCAAATCGCTGACTGATGAAGTTAGCGGCATCTGCCTGAGCTACTGGGCTGATACGGGTCGAGTCTGTACGCATATAGGTAATCAAACCTTGGTGCCCAGCAGGTCCTAGGCTTAGCCCTTCATAGAGTTGTTGGGCAACCATCATGGTTTTGCGGGTACGGAAATTGATTTTATTGGCTGCATCCTGTTGAAGAGATGAGGTAGTGTAGGGCAGTGGCGCATTGCGACGGCGTTCTTTCTTTTCCACCTGCTCTACCAAGAAATCCGCCGAACTCAACCGTGCAAGAACAGCTTTTACATCATCGTTGTTAGCCAACTTGAGCTTCTTGCCATCAATCCCATAGAAACTAGCTTGAAACTTCTTGGTGCCTTTTTTGAAGAGCCCATCAATGGTCCAGTATTCTTCTGGTTTAAAGGCCTTTATCTCGTTTTCACGGTCAATAATCAGCTTGAGGGCGACCGATTGCACCCGACCTGCTGACAAGCCTTTTTTGACCTTTTTCCAGAGGATAGGTGAAATGGAATAACCCACGATACGGTCAAGGACACGACGAGCCTGCTGGGCGTCCACCAAATCCATATCGATTGGACGTGGTTCGACAAAGGCATTTTTGACTGCATCCTTGGTGATTTCATTGAATACAACACGATTCTTGTCGGTGATGTCTAAGCCCAAAATATGCGCCAGATGCCAGGAAATGGCCTCTCCCTCCCTATCCGGGTCACTGGCGAGATAGACTTGCTTAGCATTCTTGGCCTCTTTTTTCAGGCTATTAATCAGCGGTCCCTTTCCTCGGATATTGATATATTCTGGCTGGTAGTTGTTATCAAAGTCAATGGACATGCTTGATTTTTTCAAATCACGAATATGCCCGACCGAGGCGACCACCTTGTAATTGCGACCAAGGTACTTCTCGATAGTTTTGGCCTTGGCAGGTGACTCCACGATAACCAGATTTTTTTTAGGACTTGTTTTTTTACTTGCCGTTTTGGTTGCCATAGCTCTCTTTCTTTCATTTCAAATCTATAGCATGATAAACCATTTTTTCCAAGCTGTCAATAAAAAAATGTTTCTATAGGAAAACGACTTGTTAAAATTGATACTCTGATAGGATGTCAAGTCCTGTCGTGGTGCACTTTGCGCCTTCTTTGATCAAATGAAGACAGCCGTCTGACTGACCATCTAAGATGTTGCCTGGAATGGCAAAGACATCTCGTCCTTCTTCTAAGGCACGCTCACAGGTAATCAGACTACCTGAGCGCATTTTTGCCTCGGCAACGAGGACGCCTTGTGATAGCCCTGCAATAATGCGATTACGCTCTGGGAAATGAAACTTGAGCGGCTGCTCTCCAGGCAGATATTCTGATAAGAGCAAATGGTTCTTAGCGATGTAGTCTTGGAGCTGACGGTTTTCTTTAGGATAGTAGACATCAAGTCCACAACCGATGACGGCTATGGTTGCTCCGCCATTTTTCAAAGCCGCCACATGAGCCGCCGTATCAATTCCTCGAGCTAGGCCGCTGACGATGACAAAATGGTTGCCTAGCTCTGCCATGATTTTTTTGATGGAGTTGGTGCCGACCTCACTGGTCTTGCGAGAGCCGACCACCGCCAGTTTAGGTTTAGTCAAGAGGTCAAGATTTCCCTGATAAAAGAGGAGGACAGGTGGGTTATAGATTGTTTTGAGCTCCAGAGGATAAGCCGTATCAAAAATAGAAAGGCTCTTGAAGCGGTTGAACTCCTCCCGCAAGGTCTTGCTGTCTAGCCGCTTGTAATTTTCCATAAAAATAGTCGGTTGCTTGTGCTGAGAGACCACAGCCATATCCCGTAAGGACAGGGACTTGCCGTATTTGGCTTGGTAGTCCAAAATATTGAGGACTTGACGATTGCTCAGGCCAGCTTTTTTCAGCTTAAAAAGGTCAAAATTATTCATCAGTTATCCTTTCAAGTGTTCTACTGAATTATTCGTGGAACAGCTTGAAAAATCTTGACAAAAATAGGAAAAATCTTGTATAGTTAAGTCAGAAAAGGAGATATCATGACAACTTCACCTCAACCATCACCGACAGGGCTCTACGCCACCGAGAAATGGGTCTACAGCGGCCTGGTACAATTTGCTGCTCAGGACAAGCCTGAGCTGGCAGACCTGCTGAGAGAACAAGGAGCTATTTATAAGACCTACTATTATTCAGCGACAGACCCCTACGCCTTCAACTCCACAGAGGAAATCGACCATTATCTGGCAGAAACTGCCGCAGAGTTCCTCGCTGCTATGGAAAAAGGAGAAACTGAACGCTATATCCAGCAACGCACTGAGCAGCAACGCCAAGCTGAAGAGGCTGGACGTCAAATCGCCGAGCAATTTAGCCACTTATCAACATAACTAAAAAAACGACTGATGAGATTACCCACTCTTTCAGCCGTTTTTTTGCTTAGGTCAACCGCTTAATCACTCGTGCGGGATTACCAGCTAAGACGATATTGTCTTCATCAAAGGATTTGGTAACCACGGATCCTGCACCGATGACCACACGATTGCCCAAGGTGACACCTGCTAAAATTGTTGCGCCGCCACCAATCCAGACCTTATCACCAATGGTAATGGGCTTGCCATATTCGACACCAGTCACCCGCTCATCAGCATCCAGCGGATGCAAGGGCGTTAGGAACTGAACATTGGGACCAATCATGGCATCATCTCCGATGGTAATGGGGCAAACATCCAAAAACGTGCAGTTAAAATTGGCAAAAAAATTCTCGCCCAGAAAAATATTTTTCCCGTAATCGCAAGAAAATCCTGTTTCAATCAGACAGTTCTCGCCTGTTTTTCCTAGCCAAGTCTTGAGCAAGTCCGTTCGTTTGGTCACATCCAGTTCCTGATTAAAGACTTGCATGTGTTGCCGTGCTTCTTGTCTCAGCGCCAGCAAGTCTGGGTGGCTGGCATCGTAGTAGTGACCAGCCGACATCTGTTCAAAAATCGTCATTTTCAATTATCCTTATCAGTCTCTTGAAATTATAGCTCAGTATGCAGTGACAAGCAAGTCGGACAGTGTTCAAACATACCCGTTCTGAAAACTTTAGTCAAGATAAAATGAGCTCCCAGCAAAACCAGTTATCACTCCATGAGTAGAACTCACATAATGACCAGTCAGGCTAATCTTATCGATCCTTGTCGCCTAACATGCTCTTAATCGGTTCAAATGACTTACGGTGGATAGGGGTTATTCCTAGCGCCTTCAAGCCCTGCAAGTGCTTGGCCGTTCCGTAGCCAGCATTTTGGGCAAAATCATAGCCTGGGTAGAACTTATCGTAATCCGCCATCAAGCGGTCACGGGTCACCTTGGCCACGATCGAGGCGGCAGCGATGGACATGCTCTTCGCATCTCCCTTGATGAGGCTGGTCTGAGGAAGCCCCGTCTCCAGCGTCATGGCATCAATCAGCAGGTGGTCAGGCTGCTGTGATAGCTGGCTGATGGCATCCAGCATGGCGATTTTGGTCGCTTCATAGATGTTAACACGATCGATGACCTCTGGTGACTGGACACTGATGCCTATTGCTACCGCTTCTCCCATGACAGCGTCATACACCGCTTCATGCTTTTTCTTGGGGATTTTCTTGCTATCATTGAGGCCTGTGATTTTACAGCCAACAGGTAAGATAACCGCTGCTGCCACGACTGGCCCCGCCAGCGGACCTCTCCCGACTTCGTCAACCCCTGCAATTAGCTGAAAACCTTTCTCGTAGAGTTTTTTTTCGTACCATAGCAGAGCTTCAAGGCGGTCGTCTTCTGCCGCTAGCTGCTCTAGCTCTTTTTGGCGTTTTTTGACCGCCGCCTGCACCCCTGCTCGGCTATCTGCCAAAAACTCCTCAAAGAGAGGGTCAGATAAACTGGTAACAGCTGCCAGCTGGGCTTTAATCGCTTGAATCGTTGTCAATCTCGTCCACCTTATCTAGGGTATAGTTACCCAGCTTGCCATCCCGCACCTCCTTGACAAAGAGGGTGTAAAAACGGTCGTAGTCGTCCTTAAAGCCCAGCTTTCGGGTCAACGCCATAATCAGCTCAGGTGTCTCCTGCTCCCAATCCATCCCCTTAAACCGTTCCTTGAGGCGTTCAGGATAGTGAGCCTTGAAATAATCCAAGCCAAAAATAGTGACCTCATCCATGGGCAGAAGGTTGTCCTTAATAGCACCTGTCAGAGCCAGTTTTAATCCGACCAGCTGGTCTTCAAACTTGGGCCAGAGAATCCCCGGTGTGTCCAGAATTTCCAAATCCTTGTTGGTCTTGAGCCACTGCTGCCCTTTGGTGACCCCTGGTTTATTGCCGACAACAGCGATTTTCTTGCCCGCCAGACGGTTCATCAAAGTAGACTTACCAGCATTTGGAATGCCGATAATCATGGTCCGCAGGGTCTCTTTTTGAATACCACGCTCCCTCAGGCGAACCAGCTTATCAGCCATGAGGGCTTTCGCAGCCTCGGTGACCTGCTTGACCGTCACCTGCTCTTTAGAGTTGAGAGCAAGGGTCTTGATGCCCTGGGCTTCATAGTAAGCCCGCCATTGCTTGGTCAGCTCCTTGTCTGCCAAGTCTGCCTTGTTCAAAATCAGGAGCTTGGGCTTGTCACCGACAATCTTGGTCAGCATGGGATTTTGACTGGATAAGGGCAATCTAGCATCGACCAAGATGGTCACAAAATCCACAAATTTGATATTTTCCTGCACCTGTCTCCTGGCCTTTGACATGTGACCTGGAAACCATTGAATAGTAGCCATTGTTAATAAATCCTTTCGTATCAAGGGTTTTCAACCCCTTGTTTTGTAAAAATCATGTGAGTCACCAAAAAGTCACCAAATGTTAGACACTATTCCCAAACCAGCCGGTATGATTGCAACTGATTCTGATTATTTTTTATACAAATAATATCAAAGGAATGATAAATGTTAGATAGGTCTTTGCGGACTTTCGGCAAAATATTCGAAGCGATATGCCTTACAGTATAGCTTGGAGCAAGGCCAATAGCTTTTCTAAACTCATCTACTGCAAGTTCAATTTTTCCCTCCGAGATATGCTCCTCAATCACTTCTTGCAATAAAGGAGAATATTTACAAGACCACTTTATTGATGGCCTAAACTCAAACCCGTTGTCTTGAGCAAACTTGTTCAGAGTAGCAAGAGCTTGTTCCTGATCAGATGGGAGTTTGTGAGTATATCCCATTGTCGTCTCAAAGTGAGCATGCCCTACACGTTCCATAACTTCTCTAATGGCAATGCCTGAATCACCAGATTGCAAATAAGTGATATGCATATGTCGGAATGAATGCGGAGTCACATGCTTTTTCCATTTGAAGCCATACCTTTCCTCGCATGTTGCCAATAATTCCTTTTCAACCCTCGCTAAAACTTCTCTGAACGAGTGTGATGTAATCGGCGAACCATATTCTGTTCTAAAAATACTCGGAGAGGTTCTGAAACTTGGGCAAGGATTAGCTTCAGCATAGCTATCAAACTCTTTACCACGTTCTATAGTTCTTAAAATTGCTTCACAAGCTACTTGGGGTAAAACAACCTGTCGCTCAGAGTTAATGGTCTTGGTGCTATCAAAATAATAATCTTCAACTCGTAAATTGTTATACTGGAGCGATTTATCAATTGTCAATACACCAGTTTCCATATTAAAATCTTCCACTGTGAACGCAGCTTCTCCAATCCGTATTCCAGAAAATAAAAGCACAATAGCTAAATCGTAGTAGCTTGGGTTACGACGTCTTCTCAACGTATCAAAGAAAGCATGTAACTCATGGATTTCTAAAAATTTTGCTTCGCGTCTCCTACTTGCCTCTCGTTTTTTTTCAAGAGGTATATCCAACTTAATAGCTGTCATCGGTGAATAAGCAATGATGTTATATAAAACACCATGATTAAATATCTTATTGCACGTACTCTTTATATGCGTCATTGTTGACGGAGAAGCATCATACTTAGACATATAAGTTGAAAGACTATTTTTCATCAACAGTGGTGTGATTTTACACAGTAAGTAGCCATCTCCTATAATCTGCCCTAATCTCTTGATAACTAACTCTTCCCGTTTTACTGTCTGAGGCTTAACAGAGACTGACCAGGATTCTAGCCAATTCTGCTTCAGTTGACCAAATGTTTGAATCGTTTCAGGCAAGTATCTATTTTCAGTTACTGAGATAGCTTCAGCGATTTTATCTTGAAGTTCACGCTCGGCTTGCTTTCTGGCACGACTAGTATTTTTTGTGTAGGAAACAGTGACATTCTTCCACTTTCCAGTCAAAGGGTCTCTGTATTTATCACCTATTTCATAGCGAATTGTTCCCTTCTTTGTTTGTCTTGTTCTATAGTACATACTTCCATCCTCTCAATAAAAAAGAAAACCGAAATAGTTCTAGTAGAATAAATTGCCATCTACCATTATAGCACGATTTCCCTTATTTTACCGCTATTCGCTGCTTCCAGCGTAAAAACTCCTCAAAACCATCGAGATTGATAAAAACCAATTTGTGAGTAGGGTTGATAACGTATTGCTTAAATTGTCGATGTTTTCGCATCTCAGTAATCCAGCGATTCAAGGTATACTGATTCAATCCTTCCCAGCGTTTCAGAAGAGATTTTTTATCCCCCCACTCAGCTATTGCATTTTCAACAGGCACATATTTTACTTTCACATTTGCCTCCTTATACTCTATAATTTATGACATCAGTGGGCAGAACTAGTTAAGTCCTACATGGGGATTGCACCCGCTGTCCTTTCTCGCTGGCAGCCTAAACGGTTAGAAGTATCATTATCCTCACTTGTATCATGGCAGATAGGTGACCAACCTATTTTTTGTCTAATAGTAATCGCTCATATCATCGCGTATCAAACTTCTTGCTTCACAAATGATTAACGTCCCACCTTGGTCTATTCAGTTGTCAAAGGGCAAAAAGAGACTAAAAATTCCTCTCACTATAAAGAGTGAATTTTTTAGTCTCTTGTTTCGTTATTTTTCAAAAAATTTTCGTAAGTTTTCCAGGATAGTATTTCTCATCCGAAAGACACTGGTTGCAGACATCTCTTGCTCTATTGCTACTTCTCTTATAGTATGTTCTCTGAAATATAAAGCGTCAATAATTTCAAATTCTTTATCAGATAAGGTTAATAAAGCTTCATTTAGTTGCTCAATAAGGAGCTTGGTTTCTACCAAACGTTCAACATCCACAGTAGTATCTGGAAGTATATTTGCTAGTGGCAACCCATCTACTTCAAGTGATGAAAAAGGCAATACACCGAATTTTCTATCTTTTCTATTTAGGTACTTTTCGTGATTAACCAATTGCCAATAACTTTTATAAACTACTTCTGTTACAGGAATTTTACTACCTCTAACATGAATATAATATTTCATTTCATCCTCCTTTTATGATTTTTTCTTAGTCATAAAAGGAGGGCTCCTTATCTCAACCATAGCTACTACTCACTTATTATTCAACTCTAATTGAACTCCTCACTATTAGAGTGAACATTTTGGCGTTGTGTTTCAGTATCCTATTAGTTGAAATTGGTGGAATAACAAAAGAAACACATAAAATTTGTTTCAAAAACATTGTTCCCTTGTTACCAACTATTAAAATTAAAGATTCATAGAGCGCTTCTACTCCACCTATCACATATCCAAGAGAGGAGATAGAAGAATGCACATCACCCTCATTGATTTCTAAATTTAAAAATGCTTCCTTGAGCATACGTTATATTTAAATTACTCTAATAGGATGTTGAAACTTCTCTCTTCACTATCAATTGCAAAATTTATAGTGTTAACTAATTTCTCCAATCTCCTCACTTGATGTTCATACTCGTCTATATATTCATTCATCTGCTTTTGATAAGCTTCAATATCCTTCTCCACCTGCTCCAGTTTAATGGTTGGTGTCAGGTTCATTTTGGTATAGTCATATCTGGCCAGGTGTCTGTTTTCTGGGTCTGAGTTATTAAGATTGAGCAGAACCTCCGCTACCTTGTTGAGATGAGCGACCTTATCCTGCAAATCCGTGATGGTCAAATCCAGCTGGGCGATATCTCTGATTAACTCATCTTTGATTTCCTGATAAGATTGGTTGTTGAGGTCTAACTCAATGAGAAGATTAACTTCTGCGATTTTCTCTTTAAGACTGGCAATCGTTGGTCGCCTGCGTTTAGGGATATGCTTGCTGTTGTGAGTGAGTTGACGAATTAGCTCACGGCCTCTCATGTAACGATTGAGGTTTGAACTTTCTTTGTTGTAAATGAAAAACTGGGCGGTCTCTCGTATAAAGACATGGTAGAACGTACCTTGCTCGCTCTCGTGAATATCTAGGTTACGGTTTGGGATAAATACCAAACCGTTTTTTTTGACACCGTAATTCATCTTGATGAAAAGACCGTGCTTGACCACATTATCAATCTGATGGTCAGCTAGAACAACTTCAAACTCCTGAATCTGGTCACGTTTCTCTTTGAACTCCTTGTAGGATGTTAGGAGTTCCTCACTTGGAAGTTTATCCTTATTCTGATCTTCTTGATAAATCTCAAAGTCTGATACCAGGTTAGTCAAGTCAGGTTCTGTTAGGGATTCTCTTTGGTCAAAATAATCCTCAAAGAATTGGACATCGTAGAGGTGTTTGGTGCTGACCTTTTTATTCTCAATGGAAATGGTTCGACCGTCCTCAATCAAGGTAAAGGTCACATGCTTTTTCTTTGGGGAGATTTTCAGATTTAACTGCTCTGCTATTTCCAAAAGATGAGAGAGGTCACGTGCTCTGGGCAAGATAAAATCCAGTCGCTGCTCAATGGCTCGTTTAGCAAAATGCTCTCGGAAATAGTCCTCGGTGTAGGGCTGTCGCTTATCCAACTGATTGCCACGAATGACCTGCCTCATGTCTCGGTCGGTCATGAAAAATCTGGCGTGCTTGCGAGAGAAATCTATCTCCACGTTTAGAACAGGAGCCTTGGCCACAAAGTCCTCAAAGCTATTGCTGTTCTCCAGGAGAAAATAGAGCCGCTGCTTGAGTTCAAACTTGTGATTGGTCTTGCGGTAGGTTTCAAACTGCTCATGCGAATAGCGATTGGGCGGAATAATCTTTGCTCCTGCTTCCTTGGCCAAACGGTCAGAAATCATGCGAAGATTCCTCTCCTGGGCATAGTCCCACTTGAGCTTCTTGTCCGAATTGAGGTCAACAGAGTTTATCAGGATATGATTATGCACATGGTCTCTGTCTGTGTGGGTTGCAACGATGAAACGAAAGTTGCCTCCTGTTAATTCCTTGATGGTCTCGTAACCAATGCGATTGATTTCTTCAGCTGTCAGATTATCTTCAGGAGAGAAAGACTGAATCAAGTGATGGGCGTGGATTTTGGTCTGCTTGATTTGCTGGCGGTCGTTCCTGGAATCATAGAGCCTGTCGTTGTTCGTCAAGTTTGCCTGATACATCTCCACCAGTTCCTCGTAAGTGGGAAAGTCCAGATAGTTGCTCATGCCAAAGTCAGAGACCAATTTCAGCTGCTCCGTCTTTTCTGGATTCAGAATATACTTGATGAGGCTCTTGCGATACTTGGTGCTATGCACCGCAAAATGCTTAGTGACGACCATAAAACTCCTTCAGTTGCTGGCACTTGATGTTAAAGTCCTTCTCCACTTCCTTGATGAGTTGACTAATGCCCTGCATCAAGAGCTCACGGTCACTTGATGTTAGGATGTGGGTCTGGTTGACTGTTCGTGCGATTTGATTGAGGTTGTTTCCGATACGCTTCAGTTCAAAGACTAGGTCCTCATAGTTACTGGTCTCAATGGTCAGAAAGGTCATGTTGGGATTAAGCAGAACCTTTCTGGCATAAGCAGAGAAATTTTTACAGCGACTCTGTCCAATACGGTCATGCAAGGTCGCAAGCTCCTGGTCCGTCAGAAAAACTTTTTTTAGATTAGTTCGGTAACGATTTTCCATGCCTAACCTCCCATGTACTTGTCACGAAAGTCTGGACTGAGTGGGATAGTCTTCTCAACTTCTGCCATCAGCTCCTGCACACAGGTCAAGATAATTCGCAAGTGCTCTGCCGTGACCTGATGGGTCTGTTCAGCCAAGATAGTTACCTGTAAAATGTCTCGACTGATTTGTTCGATCTTCTGGGATTCCCAGAGAGTAAACCAGCGAATCAAAACGTCATTGTGAGGCTCTTTTTTCAATAAATTTTGGCGAAGGAATTCGGAAAAACTATCCAATTGTTGTTCTCTCATCATTTCTTTTATCTGACTATCCTCCTGTCTTGTTATCCTGAATTGTTTTCTGATTAACTTAATATCTTGTCTCATGGTTTTATCCTTTCAAAAAATTACTTGCCTGACAATGTAAGGCTGCCTCACACTGTCAGTACACTTCCTAAAAGCCTCAAAAGGTTCTTTTTCGGCTTTTGCGAGCTCAGTTATTGTGTCCACAATAACCCAAAATCTAATCGCCAGCTGAACCCAAACCTTACAGGTTTGTCAGCCGACGATAAGAAACTATGGTGGCTTCGCCCCCAAACCCCCAAGAAAAAATCAAGGGTTGATTTTCTCAAGATAGATACAGTTTAACAAGCTAGTGTTGAGGAAATTATCACAGAAAATAGACATGCTCAAAATTTCTAGTTGCTAAAGAATTTATTTTTTGATAAAATCTTGTTGAGTTATAACTTAACAAAGAGAGGTGAATCTCATGTTTTCAAAAGACCGCCTAAAACAAAGAAGAGCTGAATGCAAGCTATCTCAAACTGAAATTGCTAGTCGATTAGAGGTTAATCGTACTGCTTACCACAATTGGGAAAATGGAAAAAATATTCCTAATCAAAAGAATCTACTAGCCTTGGCCAAAATTCTTGAAGTCGATCCCACCTACTTTGAATCTGAGCATAACATTGTCTCAAATTTTCTCCAGCTCAATCATACTAATCAACTAAAGGCTGAGACTTTGGTTGAAAGATTACTTATTAAGCAACGTGCAGAGGAAAATAAAGTCGTCAATCTCATCGCCTATAATGTCATTAAGAACGTAGCACTTGCTGCTGGTCCTGGTTATGGCTTCGATGATGAATATGAGACAGAGGTTGTCTATTCCGACGAGGAATACTCTGGATTTGATATTGCTGCTTGGATCGATGGAACATCCATGGAACCTAAATACTTAGACGGTGAAGTTGCACTTATCCGTGCTACTGGATTTGACTACGACGGTGCGGTTTACGCTTTGGTATGGGAAGGAAGAACCTATATCAAAAAACTCTATCGTGAACCTGGAGGCTTCCGTATGGTATCTATCAATAAAAAAGGAAACCCTGATCGCTTTATTTCTAGTGAGGACGAATTACGAATTGTTGGTAAAGTCGTCGGCCACTTCATGCCAATTGTTGGAGGTTAAATATGTCCAACAAGATTAAAGAAATGATTTACATTAAGGGGGACCGAATTTACTTCACCCCATTTCTAAAAGAGTATGACGTGACAGACCATATCACAACCCTGCTCCAAGAGTTACGAAAACTCAAAGAGAGGTGATGGCTATGGGCTTTATTGATTACTCAAAAGAGCCTACGTCCGATATTGCATTTTTCGATATGAAATCATTCTACGCTAGTGTGGAATGCGTCAGCCGTGGTCTCAATCCATTGACCACTTCTCTCTGCGTCATGAGTAGAGCCGACAACTCTGAAGGATTGATACTGGCCTCATCACCCATGTTCAAAAAAGTTTTTGGCAAGGCTAATGTTGGCAGGTCCTACGACCTCCC
>NZ_KB904172.1 GCF_000380025.1 Streptococcus entericus DSM 14446 | reverse complement strand
GGAGGATTACCCAAGTCCGGCTGAAGGGAACGGTCTTGAAAACCGTCAGGCGTGTAAAAGCGTGCGTGGGTTCGAATCCCACATCCTCCTTAAGATGATAGTTGAGTGTATTGCTCAGCTATTATTTGAAAATTATTATTAACGCGGGATGGAGCAGCTCGGTAGCTCGTCGGGCTCATAACCCGAAGGTCGTAGGTTCAAATCCTGCTCCCGCAATAAGGCTCGGTAGCTCAGTTGGTAGAGCAATGGATTGAAGCTCCATGTGTCGGCGGTTCGATTCCGTCTCGCGCCATAGTTAAAATAGCTTAGTGCTGATATAATGTCTTGGAGAATTACTCAAGAGGCTGAAGAGGACGGTTTGCTAAATCGTTAGGTCGGGTAACTGGCGCGAGGGTTCGAATCCCTCATTCTCCGTAAGTAAACGAGGTAGATAGTTATCTCGTTTTTTGTTAAGTGAGGGTGCTAAGATGAAGAAACGACGTTTTTCTAAATGGATTATTTTTGCAATGACAAGTGCTTTGTTACTGGTATCATTGCTTTTTTTTGTCTCGGGTAATCGAGAAGCAGCAAGGCAGCTGGCTAATTTTCCAGCAGCTGTTCTAGCTCAGTTCACCAGCTTCATGAGATTACCTGTAGACTTGGCTACTGATTTTGGGCAGGAAGTTACGGACTTGTTTCAAGCCTATAATGAAAATAAATCGCTGAAACAACGTTTGTCAACCTTAGAAAATCAAGATCGTATCATTGAGCGTTTGGAAAACGATAATGCGACACTCCGTGAGGCATTGTCAATCAAGAAAGAAATTTCACCACAGCAACTTCTCTCTGCTCGTGTGATTTATCGCTCGACCTTATCTTGGCTAGAAATGGTTACACTGGATAAAGGGGCGAAAGATCAGGTAACATCACACATGCTTGCAGTGACAGATAAGGGTCTTGTTGGAACCATTAGCCAGCTGAATGACACGACATCTCAGGTTGAGTTACTGACTAATACGGCTCGCCAAACGGCAATTGGCGCAAGAATAGAAACAGCATCAGGAATCTTGTACGGTATGGTGCTCGGCTATGATACTGAAAAAGAGGCCCTTAAGCTAAGTCAGTTTAATCAGCAACTGCCGATTAAGGTTGGTGATAAAGTTTTGACTAGTGGGCTTGATGGCACCGGGCTAGAGGGAATCACCATTGGGCAGGTTAAGGAAATTGCTCGGACAGAAGACCAAGCTCTGATGGCTTATGTGACGCCTGCTGTCAATAATACCAGCTTGACTTCTGTGACACTAATAGGGGAGGGTGGAAATGATTAAGAAACGTGTTCTCCTCTGGTTAATTATGCTGGTGACTTTTTTCTTGGACGGGCAGATTTCCTTTTTCCTATCTGGCTTGACTGACTTCCGCTGGCTGGTAACGAGTCAGTTTCTCTTGATTAGTATTTTCTATATCAGTATCCTATGGCGTGATCTTTTCAGTTATCTTAGCCTAGTCTTGCTGGGGTTATTTTACGATCAGCATTATTTACTGACCATTGGGCTTGCGACCGTACTATTTCCATTGGTTTATTTTATTTTATCAATCACTAGGCGTTACTGGCTAAAGGGGAAATGGGATCGTGCTTTTGCCTTAGTTCTCTTACAGGTGTTATTTCCAGTAGGCCTCTACTGGCTGGGCTATTTTTACCAGTTAACAACGGTGACATTTTCAGAGTTCTTTAATCGTCAGATGCCTGGGACGATACTGTTTAATGGGGTGACCTTATTTTTCTTCTTTCGTTACCTAGAACCGGTTTTATTTAGGGGTGTTGATTTTCGTCAAATATCAACCGAACTGTAATATAGGTGTAACATACTCAGCCCCTTTTTTTGTTAAAATAGGTAATGTCTTAAACTAGAAGGAGTGTCTATTCTATGAAAAACAAAATTATTTCAGCAGCACTGGTTAGTGGATTATTCTTGAATACAGTTGCACCACTGTCTGTTTTTGCTGAAGATTTTGACAAGAAGATTGCGCAGACCGATGCGACCATTGCCAATCTATCAGCAGAACAAGCACAAGCTCAAAGTCAAGTTTCCAGTTTAGAAAAACAAGTTGCTGATTTAGAAGCGCAGCAAGATGAGCTCGCTAAAACAAACGAAGAGTTACAAGCTGAGTCAAAAGAATTGATTGCAGAGATTGATAGCTTGTCACAAAAAATTGTGGCAAGAAACAGTCAGTTGAAAAAGCAAGCACGTAGTGCGCAGAAAAATCAACAAGCATCCACCTACATCAACACGATTTTAGAAGCTGACTCGTTATCAGAAATGGTTAGCCGAATCATGGCGATTCGTAAGGTTATTTCAGCTAATGAAAAATTATTGAAGCAACAACAATCGGATAAAACAAATATTGAAGAAAAACAAAAAGCTAACCAGGAAGCTATTAACACTGTTGAGGCTAACCGTGTGACCTTGTCTGAGAACACCTATGCTTTGAATGTTCAAAAGGCAGAGTTAGAAGTTGCTCAAATCAATTTACAAGCTTCTCTAGCAACTGCTGAAGAGGAAAAAGCTAGCCTCTTGTCTGCAAAGAGTGCAGCTGAGGAAAAAGCTCGTGCAGCAGCTGAGGAAAAAGCTCGTGCAGAAGCGGAGGCTAAAGCTCAAGCTGAGGCTCAGGTGCAATCCATTGCAGCTTCTCGTGCAGCAGTTGCAACTCCAGTGCAAGAGTCAGCTGCCCCTGCTGTGCAGACGTTAGCAGCGCCAGCACAAGCAGCTGCCCCAGCAACTCAACAAACTTATACAACTGCCGCTACGACAGCAGTATCTTATGATTATAGCACCTATCCTGTTGGTGAGTGTACATGGGGTGTCAAACAGTTAGCTCCATGGGTTGGGAACTACTGGGGTAATGGTGGTGACTGGGCAGCAAGTGCCCGTGCGGCTGGTTTCCGTGTTGGCACGACACCAGCTGTAGGAGCTGTCGCTGTGTGGACAGGTGGCTATTATGGCTATGGTCACGTTGCTTACGTTGTTGCTGTTGAGAGCGATACGAAGATTCAGGTTCAAGAATCTAACATGATGGGTAAACGCTACATTGATAACCATCGTGGCTGGTTTAACCCAACAACCACTAGCGAAGGGGTTGTATCTTACATCTATCCAAACTAGAGTGCATTATCAGGACTTGGAAAAGTCCTGTTTTTTATATTAAAAGGCTCAGCTAGCAAGACTAGATTATTAAATATTTGAGACAACTTGATAAATAGATCGGGTTGTTATTTGGCAATGGTTGTTTAAGTCAATATCTTAGTTCCTTTTCTTATTGAAAATTCCGCTAAAAAGGGTTACAATAGAGGTAACGAAAATTTTTGGAGGGTTCTATGTCGTATTCAAATTTGAAGCTCTTTGCCTTATCGTCTAACCAAGAGTTAGCTGAAAAAGTAGCTGATATTATCGGTATCCCGCTTGGGAAGTCATCTGTTCGTCAGTTTTCAGATGGTGAAACTCAAGTCAATATCGAAGAATCGATTCGTGGTCATCATGTCTTTATCTTACAATCCACTAGTTCACCAGTCAATGATAACCTGATGGAAATCTTGATTATGGTAGATGCCTTGAAACGTGCGAGCGCAGAGACTGTAAATGTTGTCATGCCTTACTACGGATATGCTCGTCAGGATAGAAAGGCACGTTCACGTGAACCAATTACCTCCAAATTAGTTGCCAACATGCTTGAAATTGCTGGTGTTGACCGTTTGTTGACGGTTGATTTGCACGCATCTCAGATTCAAGGGTTCTTTGATATTCCTGTTGACCATTTGATGGGAGCGCCACTGATTGCTGACTACTTCATTCGACGTGGGATGACTGGAGAAGACTATGTGGTGGTCAGCCCAGATCACGGTGGCGTGCCTCGGGCGAGAAAATTGGCCCAGTTTTTACAAACTCCACTGGCAATTATTGACAAGCGCCGTAGCGTTGACAAGATGAATACAAGTGAAGTGATGAATATCATCGGTAGTGTCGCTGGGAAAACATGTATTTTAATTGATGACATGATCGACACAGCAGGGACAATCTGTCACGCTGCAGATGCTCTGCGTGATGCGGGAGCCGTTTCGGTTTATGCCAGCTGTACGCACCCTGTCTTATCAGGACCTGCCTTGGACAATATTGAGCGCTCTGCTATTGAAAAACTGGTGGTGTTAGACACCATCTTCCTTCCAGAAAATCGTGTGATTGATAAGATTGAACAGATTTCAATCGCAGATTTGATTGCTGAAGCGATTATCCGCATCCATGAAAAGCGTCCCTTGTCACCACTTTTTGCCCTATCAACTCCAAAATAAAAAGAACTCCCTAGCAATTTATGTGCTAGGGAGTTTTGAGTGTTTGTTCAAAGGTTTTAGACGAACAAGTGACAGTAATCTCCTGACGTGTGAGGGGATGGGTGAAGTTGAGTTGATGGGCATGAAGCATGAGTCTGCCTTTAGGTTTGGGATGATAAAGCGGATCGCCTAATAAGGGCAGCCCCTGGTGTGACAGGTGGACACGGATTTGGTGGGTGCGTCCTGTTTCGAGCTGACAACTAACGAGCGTTCGCTGCTCGTCAAACTGAACTGGGCTTACTCGAGTCAGGGCTACTTGTCCGTGTCGATGATCAACGACGCGTTTTCGCCGATCATGCCGATGACGACCGATTTTATCGCTAATCGTCCTAGTCTTGGGCAGAAGACCATCAACCAGAGCGAGGTACTGGCGCTTGATACGTTTTTGCTCCAGGAGGCGGTTCAGCAGAGGGAGGATAAAGGGATTTTTGGCAAATAGCACAGCACCGCTCGTTTCCATGTCTAACCGATGGACGACATAGCAGACGCAGCCAGCATAGGTGGAGACATGATTGAGCAGGGCGATTTCTGTGGGCTCATTGCCATGGGTCTTGAGCCCTTCTGGCTTGTTGACAATGATGAGGTGGTCATCTTCGTAGAGGCAGTCGATGAGGTCAGCATTGCCAGCAGGCAATGTTTTTTGAGGGTAGTCTTCCTCATCAAAGGTTAGGTTGATGACATCTCCGAGATGGACTGAGCTCTGCCAGTTGACAGCTCTGCCATTGACCAAGAGATGCTTTTTTGTCCGTAGGAAATGCCTAATTTTTCGAGGAATGAGTAAGTGCTCCTCTAGAAGTTCTTTCACGCTACAATCTGCAAAGGTGTTGTGAATGGTGTAAGAGGTTGTCATGTGTGCTCCTTTAGGTATGGCTAGGGTCGACTCCTTATCAAGCTGTCTCAGGTGATTTTTAAGTCTCGTGAGTATTGAGGGAGTGTTGTCGGTTCTGTATCGTTTTTTTGACTGAACTTGACTTTTTATTGTATACCCTATCATATAAAATTTAGTTCAGAATAGCAAGGTTTTGCGAATTTATACTAAAATATCCCAACAAATAGAGATAATAGCTAACCATTTAAAAATCTATATGAATATTCTATAATTGAGATAGGGAATTCTGGGAATTTGGTTATGTTACCTATGAGCTCGGACCACGTTAGCCTTGCTTCTGATTTTTGGTAAACAGTTGTCTGGTATGGACTTTCCACATGTTCAAGGGAAAAGAACTCACTTCCCTTTCTTGTAGATATTGAGCAGAGAGGATGATACTATGATAAGTTATTTTTTAGCTGAGTTAAAGCGAGCTGTCTTATCTCAAAAGAACCTTATAGCCATGTTGCTGGTATTAGTCAGCCTCTTTATCGGAATGATGAGTAGCTGGGATTCAATCGCTGAATTTAAGGGAGTGTCGCTCTTCTTATATGCCTTTTCTTTGGGATCAGGTGCTATCTTGCCAGTTGTAGCTCCTCTGATTGTAGGTCTTCCGTCCTCAAATGCTTACTTGGAGGATAGGGAGAACCATATGATTTATGGGATACTGACCAGAACCACTCTAAAAACCTACTATATTGTGAAAATAGCGTCCAATAGTTTAGCGTCAGCGCTGTCTATCATGTGTCCCTTGACCTTATTCTTACTCACCAATAGGATCATGTTGCCATTTGAGAAAGGCTTGTATTTCGGTGAAATTGGCGGTGCGTGGTCATCTGTTTTTCGTCAGCATCAGATGTTGTATGCTATCCTCACGGTGATAAACAGTGGTATCTTTGCTGCGGTCTATGCCAATCTCGGGTTGGTATCGACTTTCTTTATCCGTAACAAGCTAGCTTCTGCTGTTATTCCTTTTGGCTTATACCTGCTCCCGTCATTTGTTTTTCCGTTTATAGGACTGGATAGATTTGAACCAGTCACAACATTTGATCTAACCGCCAATACAACAGCTAATGTTTTATCGGTCTATGGTCAGCTATTGCTAATCCTATCTGTGACGCTTGTCGTCGGGTTTTTCAGACTAAAAAAGGAAGTGATCATTGATGATTCAACGGATGATTAGGCTTTTGGGGCAGAGGTATGAGAGAAAATTAGCTGTGTATGTCTTACTGCTGCTTTGCCTAATCAGTTTCAGCTTTCTCCAATTTAATCTGTCGTCATCAGAAAAAAATTTTTGGCTCTGGCAACTTTATCTGACCAGTGATCTATATACTGCTATCGTGGGAGTCCCCTTGGTCTGTTTAATCGGTAGCAGTTTTATCTCCAGACTATTTTTTCCAAGCCAACTAGCTCTACTACGTTTCAAAGATAACAAACGGTTATTTGGGCATCAGTTGTTAGTACAGGTCATGTTTTGGATGACATTTGTCTGTTTACTGGCTTTAATGGGGATCCTGATTGGTATGTTTACAACAGATGTCAATGTGTCATGGACACCAGAAACGGTTAAGCGCTACACAGACCTGTTCTCAGCACAGCCGTTTCTAGGCAGGAGTTTGGCTAGTCAAACTATCTTCGTCGCAATTAACTTTTACTGTTATTTATTCTTTTTGCTAAATCTTCATCAGTTTTGCCGACTGCTCTTCAGCGAAAAGGTTTCTTTATTTTTAATGATAGCTTTTATCTTCTTTCAATCCTTTATCTATAAATTGACGATTTACTCACCAGTTCTTTCCTTGCTGCCGATTTATCACTACCAAGCGGTTCATGTTGGAGCTGTTTGGGAAAACATGGTGTACTGGCTGTCTGGTAACCTTTCTTTGATAGCGATGACCTATATTCTGGAGATAAGACGGAACCATACAGACTAAGGAGATGCGATGTTAACAGTCTTGTTCAAGAAAAATATAACCCCAAAAATCGTACTTGCTGTGCTGGTGTTCTTTTTCCTTCTTCATTTATCGGGTCACTATATGCTCGGTACGGAGGCTGAAGAGAGTGTGCTAGCTTACTACCAGCTGAATTATCGCCATTTTTACCTTATTGCTAAGCACATCTCACCTATTCTCTTGTTCCTGTTTTTATTTGTGTTTAAGATTGATATGACAGAGAGTTATACTGGTTTACTCATTATGCGACAGGGCAATCAATATAAACACTTGTTGGACATCAGTTGCTATATCGCCTTGGTGGGAGCTGTTTACTGGTTGCTTTATTTTCAGGTATTTTACCTCTTATCCGGATCCAGCAACATGCTCTCTCTTAGGGAGATGATCAGGTTGATAGTCATCATTGCTCAAACAAGCAGTTTATATTTTTGTTTATCTAGGGTGTTTAGAAATGCCCAAACAGCGGCGCTCATCTCTTGCGCAACCGTGGTTTATTTGAGTATGCAGTCTCAAGGCATGGCTGATTGGCTCACATTAAGTCCGGTTCCGTTACTGGTCATCGTTACTAGTCTACTTTTTATCATTATTGACATCACTAAGAAAGGAGCATTGCATCTATGAAGACAATTGAGATTAAGGAGATGTCGTTCTCTTTTGGGAGGCAAGATATTTTTAAACAGCTTAACGTCTCCTTTGCTTCTGGAGAAATCGTGGGCATCACTGGTAAAAATGGTTCTGGGAAGTCGGTCTTGTTTAAGATCATTGCTGGCTTGGCAAAGCCAAAAGAGGGTGAAGTCTGGGTCAATGGGAGAGAGGTTGCGACATCCACACGGTTTGCGGACAAGATTGGGGTACTGATTGAGGAGCCATCGTTTTTGCCTGAGCTGACGGCTTACGATAATCTAGCTCTGCTATTGAGCATTAACCAAAACGTTTCCAAGGAAGTCATAGAAGATGCGCTGGAGGCAGTGGACTTGCTGGCATTTAAGGATAAGAAAGTCAAGCACTTCTCTTTGGGCATGAAAAAGAAAATGGGCATCGCTCAAGCCATCATGGAGCATCCCAAGGTGTTATTGCTTGATGAGCCGATGAACGCCTTGGATGCAGATGCTGTGATGAAGATGAGAGAGCTGATTTTGCGACTGGCTAAACAAGGAGCAACTATTTTGATTGCTAGCCACAATCAAGAAGACATTGACTGTTTGTGTCACAAAGTGTACAAGGTTGAAGATTACAAGCTGGTCGAACAGTCATAGTGTGGTAAGTCAAGTATCGTTATAAAAAATGAGCAATAGGGGCACTCACTCAATGAAACTACTTGCTCATTTTTATGTGGAGAGAAAGACTAGCTCAAGAGGCATTTTACAGCAGAAATATGACTTTTTTGCTGTTTTTTTTTATAATCAGGTTATGACACTATTAGATTTATTAAAGAAAAAATTTTTGAAGCCATCATCGAGCGATGCGAGTGAAGAGTATGGCGATGTCTCCTTGGAGGATACGGTCGTTTTTACTCAGCTGTCAGAAGAACCGCCTGCAACACCGACCTACCGTCGGCGACGTAGCCAGAAGGATGACATGGAACAAGATGAGAGGACGAGTCTACTTAGCCGATTTCGGTTACCGACATCCCATCCCCTTCGTCGCTACTGGCGCCGTTATCATGTCGGCAAGGTGCTCTTACTCATGGCTGCATTGTTTGGTCTTGTGGTGGGAGGCTACTTGTTTTATCTAGCCAAAACGGCCAAGGTCTCTGACTTACAGGCTTCCCTAAAGGCTGTCACGGTCATCTATGACCGAAACAATGAGGAGGCAGGCACCCTGTCTGGTCAAAAAGGCACCTATGTCGAACTAGATGCCATCAGTGACCAGCTGGAACAGGCAGTGATTGCGACAGAGGACAGAACCTTTTATGACAATAGCGGGATTAACTTTCAGCGAACTTTTTTAGCGCTGTTGACTTTAGGGAAATCTGGTGGTGGCTCAACCATCACTCAGCAGTTGGCTAAAAATGCTTACCTGACTCAAGATCAGACCATCAAGCGTAAGGCTAGGGAATTTTTCTTGGCGCTAGAATTGACCAAAAAATACAGTAAAAACGACATCTTGACCATGTACCTCAACCACGCTTATTTTGGCAATGGGGTCTGGGGCGTGGAAGATGCCAGCCAGAAATATTTTGGGGTGTCAGCCGCTGAGCTGAGTTTAGATGAGGCGGCAACCTTGGCAGGCATGCTTAAAGGTCCAGAGATTTATAACCCCTACGCTTCTCTGGAAGATGCCACCAACCGTCGAGATACGGTGTTGCAGTCCATGGTAGAGGCAGGTTACATCAGTCAGGAAGTTGCAGATCAGCATATGGCGGTAGCAATGGCAGAGCGTTTGGCTGATACCTATGCTGGCAAGGTGGATAATTACGCTTATCCTTCCTATTTCGACGCGGTAGTCAACGAAGCGATTGAAATGTATGGCTTGAGTGAGAAAGACATCGTCAACAACGGTTATCGGATTTATACCGAGCTGGATCAGAACTATCAAAGTGGCATGCAACAGACGCTTGATAATGATGAGCTGATTCCTGTATCTGAGATTGATGGCAGTCAGGCGCAGGCAGCCAGCGTGGCTCTAGACCCGACGACAGGAGGTGTTCGTGGTCTGGTCGGTCGTGTCAATAGCAGTGAACAGCCGACCTTTAGAACCTTTAACTTTGCAACGCAAGCAGAGAGAAGTCCGGCATCAAGCATTAAACCCTTGATTGTCTATGCGCCAGCTCTTGCCAATGGCTGGGCAACAGATAGTCTCTTGCCGAATAGCCATCGTGATTTTAACGGTTATGCCCCACATAACTTTGGCGGTTATGAGTCTGAGGATGTGCCTATGTATCAAGCCTTGGCCCAGTCTTATAATATCCCAGCGGTGTACTTGACCGAGCAGATGGGGATTGATCAAGCCATCACTTATGGCAAACAGTTTGGCTTAGAGATGGATAAGGCTAATCGAGAATTAGGCATTGCGCTGGGTGGTAGTGTAACGACCAATCCGTTAGAGATGGCGCAGGCTTATGCGACATTTGCTAATGGCGGTGTCATGCCTAAAGCCCACCTCATCACCCGAATCGAGACAGCAGACGGTCGTGTGATTAAAACCTACAAGCCGACAAGTCAGCGCATTTTGAGCAAGGCTGTAGCAGACCAGATGACTAGCATGATGCTGGGGACTTTTTCAAATGGTACAGGGGTGCGTGCCAATGTCTACGGTTATACCTTAGCAGGAAAAACAGGAACAAGCGAAACAGCATTTAACCCAGAGCTTGTTGGTGACCAGTGGGTGATTGGTTATACGCCTGATGTGGTCATCAGCCAGTGGGTCGGTTTTGAGCAGACCGATGAGAATCACTACCTCAGTGATGCTAACGCTTATATGGCGCCTCAACTCTTTAGCACGCAGGCGAGCTATATTTTGCCTTACACGGCAGGCACGCCTTTTTCTGAGGAAAATAGCTATGCGCTGGATGGTATCGCCCCAGAATATACTGATGAAGCCAGCCAAACAGAATCTCAAGACATCATCGATGGGCTTCGCCAATCAGCTCAAGAAGCCGCAGACAAACTCCGCCAAGCCGTCGACGACTCAGGTTTAAGAGAAAAAGCCCAGAACCTCTGGGATCAGCTGATCAATTATTTCAGATAAGTTGCCAATTGCTGTCAGATATGATAGAATAGGGTGTAAAAGGAGGCCTTATGGCACAAAAAAAAGCAAGTCTAGCCTGTACAGATTGCGGTAGCCGTAACTACTCGATTAGTGTCAGTAGTAACCCAAAACCCACTCGGCTAGAAGTCAAGAAATTTTGCAAGCATTGTAAACAGTACAGCTTACATAAAGAAACACGATAGGAGAGCTCATGGGCATTTTTAAGGTTTTACGAGATACTACTTGGCCAACACCAAAACAGGCATGGAAGGACTATATTTCCATTCTTCAGTACACCGCATTTTTCACACTCATCATTTTTATCTTTGACAAACTCTTGTCACTAGGTATTTTTGAGTTAATCAACAAATTTTAACCTGAACCAGCAAAAGGCTAGGACTTTTGCTGGTTTTATGATACAATAAAAGTAACCAGACAGCCGAAAGGCTTTTTTCTAAACAATCAATTAACAAAGGAGATGTGACATGTCACTATTAGATAGTTTTGATAAGGGATGGTTTGTGCTACAAACCTACTCAGGATATGAAAATAAGGTCAAAGAAAACCTCTTACAACGGGCGCAAACCTATAATATGCTTGAGAATATTTTGCGCGTGGAGATTCCGACACAGACGGTCAACGTTGAAAAAAATGGTGAAACAAAAGCTGTCGAAGAAAACCGTTTCCCAGGCTATGTCTTGGTTGAGATGGTCATGACCGATGAGGCTTGGTTCGTGGTGCGGAACACCCCAAACGTCACAGGGTTTGTCGGCTCTCACGGAAACCGTTCAAAACCGACCCCGCTTTTGGAAGAAGAAATCAGAGCCATTTTGGTATCAATGGGACAAAGTGTGGACATTATCGACACCAACATTAAGCCAGGTGACATGGTTCAGATTATCGATGGTGCCTTTATGGGACAAGAAGGTCGTGTTGTTGAGATTGACAATAACAAAGTCAAGATGATGATTAACATGTTTGGTACAGAAACTGCAGCAGAGTTGGAACTTTATCAGATTGCGGAGCTATAAGGCCTCAACAACGGATAAAGACTTAGGTGCGTGTCGCATTAGTGACACTGCTTAAGGGCAGAACGGTTATTCAGTAGCTGATAAGTATATGAAATGAGGAAAACACATGCAAAAAATTTATAGTACTAAAGTTTATAACACAGGTGGACGTGTTGGACAAGCCTTTACAGAGGACAAAGCTTTTCAGGTAACGGTAGTGCAGCCAGGAACGAAACAAGAAGGTGCAACCAATCCTGAACAGCTATTTGCAGCAGGTTATGCTTCTTGCTTCAACGGTGCTTTGGGAGCTGTTCTTAAACAAAAAGGTATTGTGGCAGAGGCGACAGTGTCAGCAACGGTTACTCTTTATACCTTACCGACAACAGATTTGCCAAATGTTCAGCTGGGTGTTGCGATTGAAGGGCATATTGAGGGAGTGACCTTGGCGGAGAGCCAGGAATTGTTAGAGCTTGCTCATACGGTTTGCCCTTATTCAAAAGCTGTTGCAGGCAATATCGAGGTGACGGTTACTGCTGTCTAAGCAAGGCACTTTAGCAATGGCTGTTTGTAAGACAATCAAGCTAAAATCATTTGACGAAACATGGATTTTATCGTAAAATGAAAGAATGGATAAAACTGGCGAATGCCAAAACAGTAAGGAGCACACCTTGACATTAGACGTATTTGCAGGACAAGAAAAAACAGAACTTTCAATGATTGAAGTTGCCCGAGCTATCTTAGAAGAGCGTGGTCGTGATAACGAGATGTTTTTCAGTGACTTGGTCAATGAGATTCAACGTTATTTAGAAAAATCAGATGCAGCGATTCGTTCAGCCTTGCCTTATTTTTATGCTGATTTAAATACTGACGGTAGCTTTATTCCCCTCGGTGAAAACAAATGGGGTCTACGCTCCTGGTATGCGATTGATGAGATTGATGAGGAAATCATCACGCTGGAAGATAACGATGACGATGAGGAAGCACCAAAGCGTAAGAAAAAACGTGTTAATGCGCTTGCTGGTGATGATGACATTGACTACAGTGATGATGACCCAGAAGATGAAGACTACGGTCGTGATACTGACCAAGATTTAGAGTATGGCGAAGACAATGCCGATGATGAAAAGTCTGAAGTTGATAGCTATGACAGTGAGCTAAACGAAATTGACATCGATGCTCCACTTGATGACGATGACACTAGTGTTGCTATCGATGATGACGATGACTTTTCAGATGACGATGAAGTCTAAGACCTCTCTTGTCGATATGATGAGGAGCTTTAGAGACAGTTATGTTGCCAGCTGAGTTCACTTTATTCAGCGGTAGGACGGCGGGAGATAAAGTCCCATAAACAATGGGATTGACAAAGCCATTCCCAATTACAATGTCTGATCGAGGCTTAATCTGGCGTCGGGATAAGTTGAGTTTGGTTTGATACTGCCAAGCAAGCCAGCTAAAAATTTTAATGAAAGACTTGGTTCTGGATGTTACAGGACTAAGTTTTTTTGTTCTAGTCAGAGCAATTGCTGTGGAAAGGCGCAGGTACCTTTCAGAAAATCAAGTTATCGCTAGAGAGCGTCACTTGGCAACAGAAACTAGTTGTTAACCATCTTATGCTAAGCTATCTAGTCAATTAGACTGAATTTGATTTATTCTTGTCAGCTATCTTGGGAGGGAAATCGGAGACGCGCCTTTTTGTGATTAGTTTTTAGGTATGGTATAATGGTAAAAAAGATATGTTGAGGACGAATATGCCATTACTTTACCAATCAACTCGTGATGCAAATAATCGTGTCACTGCTAGTCAGGCCATTTTGCAAGGTTTGGCGACGGACGGTGGGCTCTTTACACCGACGGATTTGCCTGTTGTTCATCTGGACTGGGATCACCTGTCATCGGCCAGCTACCAAGAGGTGGCTCAGCTGATTTTGTCTGCTTTTTTGGATGATTTCACGCCAGAAGAGCTGGCGCACTGCATTCAATCTGCCTATGATGACAAGTTTACTAGCTCTGCCATTGCTCCCATCCGAAAAGAAGGCAATAGCTATATCCTTGAGCTGTTTCATGGGTCCACCATCGCGTTTAAGGATATGGCGCTGTCCATTTTGCCTTATCTGTTGACCACAGCGGCTAAGAAACAGGGGACGGACAAGAAAATCGTTATCCTGACGGCGACTTCTGGCGACACGGGCAAGGCGGGCATGGCGGGCTTTGCAGATGTAGCAGGCACAGACATCATCGTCTTTTACCCTAAAGGCGGTGTTTCTAAGATTCAGGAATTGCAGATGACCACGCAGACAGGGGCTAACACTCATGTGGTGGCGATAGAGGGGAATTTTGACGATGCCCAGACAGCGGTCAAGCAGATGTTTAATGATGAGACGCTGCGGGAGCGTTTGGCGCAGGCGGGCTATCAGTTCTCTTCTGCCAATTCGATGAACATTGGTCGCTTGGTGCCACAGATTGTCTACTATGTCTATGCCTATGCCCAGCTGGTGGCGCAAGGAGAGATTGCAGCAGGTGATGCGATCAATATCGCTGTTCCGACGGGCAACTTTGGGAACATTCTCGCGGCCTACTATGCTCGTCAGATTGGCCTGCCTGTCCACAAGCTGATCTGTGCATCCAACGATAACAAGGTCTTGACCGACTTTTTTGCCAGCAAAACCTATGACAAGAAGCGAGACTTTCGTGTGACGACCAGCCCATCTATGGATATCTTGGTGTCGTCTAACTTGGAGCGCTTGATTTTCCATTTGGTGGGCAATAGCACAGCTAAGACCAAGGAGCTGATGGAGCAGCTAGCGACAGCTGGGGAGTATAGTCTGACTGAGTTTGATCCTGCTATCTGGGAGTTGTTTGAGGCAGGATTTGCCACAGAAGAGCAGACCGCGGCTGACATCAAACGCCTCTATGAGGAAACGGGCTATGTCCAAGATCCGCATACAGCAGTGGCGTCCAGCGTCTACCAAGCTTACCGTACACGGACAGGAGATGAGACGCCAACCGTGATTGCATCGACAGCGAGTCCCTATAAATTCCCACGCGTAGCTGTCTCTGCCATCACAGGAGTAGACAGCGGGGACGACTTTGTTGCCGCAGAGGAGCTAAGAGACATCTCTCAGGTGGCTTTGCCAAAAGCTGTTGATGGCTTGCAGACCGCTACCGTCCGCCACGACAAGGTGGTTGCAGTCGCTGACATGCAAGCCGCGGTGGAGAGTTATCTGGGTTTGTGAGAGTTATGACTTATAGAGGAGCGAGGACAGGTGTCTGAGCTCTTTTTTGGAGAATTATGTATTATAAAAAATTGTTGCGCATCGCTCTTCCCGCCATGGGAGAGAATGTCCTGCAAATGTTGATGGGGACGGTGGATGCTTATTTGGTGGCTCAGCTGGGAATTGTCGCCGTTTCTGCTGTTTCGGTTGCCAACAATGTGCTCAGTATTTATCAGGCAGTTTTTGTCGGTTTAGCTACAGCGGCCAGCAGTCTTATTGTAAGGCAGGCTAAAGAGGCTGACAAGGTTGCTTTCATCGGACAAACGGTCGTTTTGACAGTTCTCGTTGGAGTGTTGCTGGGATTGGGAACCTTACTTTTCGGCGGTTATTTTTTATCAGGCTTAGGATTATCAGGTCATGTCTTAAGGCTTGGTCAGTCCTACATTGGTGTTGTGGGTGGAGCAACTGCTTTATTGGGGCTGATGATGAGTTTGAGTAGCCTCATTCGTGCGCAAGGGCAGCCAAATCGTCCCTTCTGGATTAGTGTGTTCGTCAACCTTGTCAATCTGGTTTTATCCATTTTATTTTTAACCTTGACTGACTTGGGCGTAGTCGGAGTGGCTCTAGGAACGGTTTTGGCACGAGCTCTCGGCGTGGTCTTGCTTTGGTCTTCACTTGATTCGCGTCCGACGGTGCGCCAGCTATTGTTCAAAAAAGATAACACACTCTTGTACCAATCACTACCGCTTATCGGTGAGCGGTTGATGATGCGAGCTGGTGATGTGGTGCTGATTGGCGTGGTGGTGAAGCTAGGAACGGAAGCCGTGGCTGGGCATGCGATTGGCGAAACCTTAATCCAGTTTAGTTACCTGCCAGCCTTGGGGATGGCTGTGGCGACGGTGATTTTAGTGGCTAACGGTCGTCATCAGCAGGAGAAGCTCAATGGTCTAGTCCATCAATCCTATTACCTTACTATTGCGATGATGGCGTTGACGAGCTTAATCGTTTGGGGTTTTGGAGATTATTGGCTTAGCTTCTTTACCAAAGAGGCTGTTGTAACCAGCTACGCAAGGATTATTCTGCTTTTTTCCGTGCTGGAGTTTCCTGTGACGGCTGGAACACAAATTTTTACGGCGACCTGGCAAGGTTTGGGACGTCCTCAATTACCATTTGTAGCGACAAGCATCGGCATGTGGCTAGTTCGGGTACTGGGGGGCTATCTGATGGCGATTGAACTTGGTCTCGGGCTATGGGGGGTGTCGCTGGCTATTACCTTGGATAATCTTTGGCGTACCCTCTTTCTCTACTGCCGCTATCGTCGTTGGTTAAAAGGGCAGTCAGGGAAGGTTTCCTAAAATCATAAATAGAAAGAGAAATACAATGATGAAATCAATTGTGACAGATGTCTTTTTTCTTAGTCAGCCAAGTAAGCCTGCCACCAAGGCAGATCGTTTTATTGGTCAAGAATTGCAGGCGACGTTAGTTGCGAATAAGGACCGTTGTGTTGGCTTAGCGGCTAATATGATTGGTTACCATAAACGCGTTATTATTATCGACCTTGGGTTGTCTAGTTTGGTCATGTTTAATCCTGTTCTGCTAAGCAAGAGCCAGCCCTACGAGACCCAAGAGGTCTGTTTGTCCTTGTCAGGAAGTCGACAAACGACACGCTATCGTGAGATAAGGGTACGCTTTTTCAATCAGCAATGGCAGGAGCAAACGCTGACCTTGACCGATTTTCCAGCTCAGATTTGTCAGCACGAATTGGATCATTTAGATGGTATTTTGATTTGAGGGTGTCGTTGGTTAAGGAGAAATTTCTACTCAGGGACTGGAAATTTTTACCAAAATGTGATAGAATGAACGAGTAAGGGTTTAGCTCTGCTATTGCCCAAAAAATAAAGGAGGCTATCACATGCCATTAGTTTCAGCAGCAGAATTTGTCAAAGCAGCCCGTGAGAACGGCTACGCTGTCGGCGGATTCAACACCAACAACCTTGAATGGACTCAAGCAATCCTGCGTGCAGCAGAAGCCAAGAAAGCACCAGTGCTTATCCAAACCTCTATGGGTGCAGCTAAGTATATGGGTGGTTACAAGGTTGCTCGCAACCTCATTGCGAACCTCATTGAGTCTATGAACATTTCTGTGCCAGTTGCCATTCACTTGGACCATGGTCACTACGAAGACTCTCTGGAGTGTATCGAAGTGGGTTACACTTCTATCATGTTTGACGGTTCTCACTTGCCAGTTGAGGAAAACCTTGCAAAAGCTCGTGAAGTGGTTGCTCTTGCACACTCAAAAGGTATCTCTGTTGAGGCTGAGGTTGGTACTATCGGTGGTGAGGAAGACGGTATCGTTGGTAAGGGCGAACTCGCTCCAATCGAAGATGCTATTGCTATGGTTGAAACTGGTATTGACTTCTTGGCAGCTGGTATCGGTAACATCCACGGCCCATACCCAGAAAACTGGGAAGGTCTTGACCTTGAGCACTTGAAGAAATTGACAGAAGCTATCCCTGGCACGCCAATCGTTCTTCACGGTGGTTCAGGTATCCCTGATGAGCAAATCCAAGAAGCGATTCGTCTTGGTGTGGCTAAAGTTAACGTGAACACTGAAGGACAGATTGCCTTCACAGAAGCAACGCTTAAATTTGCGTCTGACTACTCTGCTAACAAGGCTGAGTACGACAAGAAAAAACTCTTCGACCCACGTAAATTCCTTGCAGACGGCGTGAAAGCTGTTCAAGGTATGGTTGAAGAGCGTATCGATGTCTTTGGTTCAGCCAATAAAGCGTAGTCATTTCAGAAAAAAGCAATTTTCGGATTGCTTTTTTTAATCTAGCAAACATGCTGATAGGATGCCGACATTATCTAAGTTGGTGAGCAAGTAAGGCATCTGCAATCATAAAAGCTTCTCTAGTGAAGCTTTTTTCTACCATTTGTCAAGTCTATCAAGGTTTTAGAGAAAAAATAATTTTCATACAGTCATCAAAATAGGGAAGTGACCTTACTTTACACTAAAGATTTACATAAAAAGTGTATACAAAACCAACACCTTATTTTGTGATTTTTGAAATAAGGTGTTACAATAATATGGCATAAACAATTTTACTGATTTTGGGTTAAAGTGTAATCGTAAAGTTTGTTATGCATAATGAGGTAATACA
>NZ_KB904171.1 GCF_000380025.1 Streptococcus entericus DSM 14446 | reverse complement strand
ACGACTTCAACCAAGCCACACACGATTGCCTCCATACATCGTCTCATTCGGACAATGTATTACCTCATTATGCATAACAAACTTTACGATTACACTTTAACCCAAAATCAGTAAAATTGTTTATGCCATATTATTGTAACACCTTATTTCAAAAATCACAAAATAAGGTGTTGGTTTTGTATACACTTTTTATGTAAATCTTTAGTGTAAAGTAAGGTCACTTCCCTATTTTGATGACTGTATGAAAATTATTTTTTCTCTAAAACCTTGATAGACTTGACAAATGGTAGAAAAAAACACCCAGAAAAATCTAGGTGTTCAACTGTCTATGATGCTATCGAAGCAAGAGCTTTCTCATACTCTGCCCTTAGCTGATTTTTGAATTTCTCAATCGCAAGTTGAGGCGTGCTTGATTCTGCTGTTGCACAAATATCTGGGACTTCTTGACTTAATAAATAGGTTACTTGAAGTTGCTCAGCAGCCATCTCATCATAGTCATCTACCAGAGTATCTTCCAAAAACTACTTAATCTTCACATGACCTCTTGAAACATTTAACCAGCCCTCTCTTTCATTCTTTCTACGAACAATTCCTAAGAGCTTTTCATGTCTAAGACCTAATCGTCTAATCTCCCGTTTTTAGGTTTATTATCCGTGTTACTCTGCTTAGATTTGTAATACTTTACCCAAGCCTTACTCCCCCAAGTCGCTAAAACTGTCACCCCTAAAATGATTAAAATCTCAACTACTAGTACCCAGTCCATCTCAATCCTCCTTGACTATTTATTATATTTTACCATATTTAGCAATAATTTGCAAAGCCATCACCATACTGCGAGATCTCATGTGTCTAGTGGGAGTCAGATGATTGTCTTAAATAGCTGAGGTTTTGTGATAGGCAATCGTCCTCTTCTCATATCAGGAATTCTCCTTTTTTCTTATTTTGCTCTCACATCTAATGCAAGGCCATAGAAAATTAAACAACAAACTCCTCAAGATGCTCAAAATTTGCTATAATAGAGGGTAAACGAAAAATAAGGATTTTGTATGACTATTGAAGATTTGAAACAACGTCAGGAGAAGATTCGGAACTTCTCCATCATTGCCCACATTGACCATGGGAAGTCAACACTGGCTGACCGGATTTTAGAGAAGACCGAGACGGTTTCCAGCCGTGAGATGCAGGCCCAGCTCCTTGACAGCATGGACTTGGAGCGTGAGCGGGGGATCACCATCAAGCTCAACGCTGTCCAGCTCAACTACACTGCTAAAGATGGCGAGACTTACACCTTTCATTTGATTGATACACCAGGGCACGTGGACTTTACCTATGAAGTCTCTCGTTCCTTGGCAGCCTGTGAGGGGGCGATTTTGGTCGTGGATGCGGCACAGGGAATCGAAGCCCAGACTCTTGCTAATGTCTACTTGGCCTTGGACAATGATCTGGAAATCCTGCCCATTATCAACAAGATTGATCTGCCTGCGGCGGATCCTGAGCGGGTGCGTGGGGAGATCGAAGATGTCATCGGTCTGGACGCTTCTGAAGCTGTCTTGGCTTCTGCCAAGGCGGGTATCGGTATCGAGGAAATCTTAGAGCAAATCGTTGAAAAAGTTCCAGCGCCGACTGGCGATGTGACCGCACCGCTACAAGCTTTGATTTTTGACTCCGTCTATGACCCTTATCGTGGGGTTATCCTGCAGGTTCGGGTGGTCAATGGTATGGTCAAGCCGGGCGACACCATCCAACTCATGAGCAATGGCAAGACCTTTGATGTGACTGAAGTCGGTATCTTCACCCCTAAAGCGGTCGGTCGTGAGGTCCTGGCGACTGGTGATGTTGGCTACATCGCAGCTTCTATCAAGACCGTGGCGGACACTCGGGTCGGTGATACTATCACCTTGGAGGACAATCCAGCTGACGCCCCGCTTGAGGGTTACAAGCAGATGAACCCCATGGTTTTTGCGGGTATCTACCCTATCGAGTCCAACAAGTACAACGACTTGCGTGAAGCTCTGGAGAAACTCCAGCTCAATGATGCCAGTCTGCAATTTGAACCAGAAACCTCTCAAGCTCTGGGATTTGGTTTCCGCTGTGGCTTCTTGGGGCTGCTGCACATGGACGTTATCCAAGAGCGATTGGAGCGGGAATTTAACATTGATCTCATCATGACCGCACCGTCGGTGGTCTACCATGTCAACACGACAGACGGTGAGATGATTGAAGTGGCAAACCCATCTGAATTTCCAGACCCGACCCGTGTCCAATCCATCGAAGAGCCCTATGTCAAGGCCCAAATCATGGTGCCTCAGGAATATGTCGGAGCTGTCATGGAATTGGCGCAGCGCAAGCGCGGTGACTTTGTCACCATGGACTACATTGACGATAACCGTGTCAATGTCATCTATCAGATTCCGCTGGCAGAGATTGTCTTTGACTTCTTTGACAAGCTCAAATCGTCAACCCGTGGTTATGCCAGCTTTGACTATGAGATTTCCGAGTACCGAACCTCTAAACTGGTCAAGATGGATATTCTTCTCAATGGCGACAAGGTCGATGCCCTCAGCTTTATCGTCCACAAGGAATTTGCCTACGAACGTGGAAAAATCATCGTGGAAAAGCTCAAGAAAATCATCCCACGCCAGCAGTTTGAAGTGCCAATTCAAGCGGCCATCGGTCAGAAAATCGTGGCTCGTAGCGACATCAAGGCTCTGCGTAAGAATGTCCTTGCCAAGTGTTATGGCGGTGACGTGTCCCGTAAACGCAAGCTCCTTGAAAAACAAAAGGCCGGTAAGAAGCGCATGAAAGCGATTGGCTCGGTCGAAGTCCCACAAGAAGCCTTCCTCAGCGTCCTGTCTATGGATGAGGAAAACAAATAAGATTTGTTTTCCCTAGTTGCCTAAAAACTGGAGAGTGACTCGAAGAACTCGTCGTAATCTCTAATACATCGCCCCTCAAGTCAGCCGTGCCTTTGCCCTCACAGAAAAACAATAGCAATAACAGGAGGATACCCCATGGGAGAACGCTTAAACAGACTAGTTTTGCAAACAACCGAGAACCCACAAGCTATCTTTGACCGCCTAGTGACGGAGGTAAACGCTGAGCTGGTGGAAGTTGTCAAACATGACCTTGGAAGTCAACAGGTCGTGCTCGCCGTCTTTGAAAAGTTCTATTTTCGAGTCGAGAGTTATGTGAGTGTTACCTTACACCTGACATCCTCTGCGGGCTGGGTTGTGGCAGATGTTATTGGCTCAGGTGGCGGAGGCGGTTTTCTCAACATCTCTTGGGGAGCCAATAGTGATTTTGCTTCATTGTTCACAGATGCTTTGAGAGAGCAAGGCTTTGAGTGGTTGAATACAGAAAAATAGAAAAGGAGGTTAGGGCAATAGTCCTAGCCTCCTAATTTATCAGGCGTTATCCAACTGCTGGACACAATTTAATGAGTTCGATTGACTATTATCTCCTCCCATCTCCATTATTTAGAAAAATATCGAAATATCGCTAGACAACCATTTGTAAAAGTGCTATACTTTATTTAGAAATATTTCTAAATAAAAATCAGGAGGTCATGATGGGCTTATCAGAAACACTTAAAGCACTCGCAGCGCCTATTCGTCGACAGATACTGGACAGCTTAAAAGCGGGACCAAAGTCTGCTGGTGAGATTGGTGAGCTCTTTGATGTGACGGGGGCAACCGTCTCTCATCATTTAACAGTCTTAAAAAAAGCAGGGCTGATTTTAGAAGAGCGGGAAAAAACATATATCTACTACCGCCTCAACGTGACAGTTTTTGAGGAAGTCTTGGTGTGGATTGCAGGATTTGGAGGAGAAGAACATGAGAACCATGATGAAGAAAATTGATTGGACATTTGTTGCTATTGGGTTAGGGTTGTGCTTGCTGCCCTTGGTCTTGGGGCAGGTCTTTTGGGCGGATTTACCAGATAAATTCGCCACACATGTCTCTTTGGATGGGCAGGTCAATGGTGTGACTGACAAGAGCTGGATGTTGGTGGGGCAACCTGTCCTCTTAGCTAGCATCTATCTGGCACTGTCTCTCATTTTGGATGGTCTTGGTATTGGAGCGTGGCCTGTCATGAGGGCGTTTAAGTTGGGAAGTGCCCTGCTCATCACCATCTTGCAGACAGCTCTGCTATTTTTCAACCTTGGCTGGGACATAGACATGAGAAAGGTGGCTATCCTCATCGTCGCCATCGGCTGGCTCTTAGTAGGCAACTATGGTACCAAAGAAGGAGGGCATCAGCAGAAAAAGCTAGAACAAACAGCAGTGTCCCTTGTCCTCCGCAAACAAACCTCTTATGTCTTTGTCGGAGCGGGTCTAGTCTTGCTACTCAGTCTGCTCTTTCCCATTCAACTCTCTCTTGTGCTCTTATTTTTACTGACCTTTGGGGGAATTTGTTGGTCAATTTATGCTAGCTACCTTAGTCATCGCCCATAAGAAGCCGAAATAGCTACCGAATATCGAAAAATCAACTGGCATCACAACTATCACACTAAAACTGTTTTTCTTTCGGGTATTGAAGAAAATAAGATGTTTTTCACAAATTTTCGAGAAAAAAATACCAGAATATGCTATACTAGAGAGGTAAAAAATATTTAAGGAGTTTATCCAAAATGGCTAAATTAACTGTTAAAGATGTCGAGCTTAAGGGCAAAAAAGTCCTCGTTCGTGTGGACTTCAACGTGCCTTTGAAAGATGGCGTGATTACCAACGACAACCGTATCACTGCTGCTCTTCCAACTATCAAGTATATCCTTGAGCAAGGCGGACGTGCCATCCTCTTCTCTCACCTTGGTCGTGTCAAAGAAGAAGCGGACAAAGAAGGCAAATCATTGGCACCAGTTGCTAAGGCACTTGGTGAAAAACTGGGGCAAGAGGTTATCTTCCCAGGCGCTACTCGCGGTGAAGCCTTGGAAGCGGCTATCAACGCTTTAGAAGATGGTCAAGTGCTCTTGGTTGAAAACACTCGTTTTGAAGATGTGGACGGCAAGAAAGAGTCTAAAAATGACCCTGAACTTGGTCAATACTGGGCATCCCTTGGCGATGGCATCTTTGTAAACGATGCTTTCGGTACAGCTCACCGTGCGCATGCTTCAAACGTTGGTATCTCTGCTAACGTTGAAAAGGCTGTTGCTGGCTTCCTCTTGGAAAACGAAATTGCCTACATCCAAGAAGCGGTTGAAAGCCCAGTTCGTCCATTTGTCGCAATCCTTGGTGGTTCAAAAGTATCTGACAAGATCGGTGTCATCGAAAACTTGCTGGAAAAAGCAGACAAGGTCCTTATCGGTGGCGGTATGACCTACACCTTCTACAAGGCACAAGGCATCGAAATCGGTAATTCATTGGTTGAAGAAGACAAACTTGAGGTAGCCAAGTCTCTCCTTGAAAAAGCAAACGGCAAACTCATCTTGCCAGTTGATTCAAAAGAAGCGAACGCTTTTGCAGGTTACGACACTGTTCGTGATACAGAAGGCGAAGCTGTTTCTGAAGGTTTCCTTGGACTTGACATCGGTCCTAAGTCTATTGCGAAGTTTGAAGCTGAGCTTGAAGGTGCGAAAACAGTCGTTTGGAACGGTCCTATGGGTGTCTTTGAAAACCCTGACTTCCAAGCAGGTACCATCGGTGTCATGGACGCTATCGTGAAGCAACCAGAAGTGAAATCAATCATCGGTGGTGGTGACTCAGCAGCAGCTGCCATCAACCTTGGTCGTGCAGATAAGTTCTCATGGATTTCAACAGGTGGCGGTGCATCAATGGAGCTTTTGGAAGGTAAAGTTCTTCCAGGTTTGTCAGCATTAACTGAAAAATAAGATTTAGTTCGTTTATCTCGACAAAATCCTGATTTTGTCGAAAAAAGAGCAACATCGAAATGTTAACGAAAGGGTGGTTTAACCACCCTTTTGAGTTAGTGAAAATAGTTGCGACGCGGTCGTGGTGCATCAATGGAACTCTTGGAAGGTACAGTTCTTCCAGGTTTGTCAGCATTAACTGAAAAATAATTTTGTGATGAAGAGAGTGGGACAAAAATCGGTCATTCGTCAGAATTCGATGAGTCGTTAGCCCACCTCCGCATAGCTCAAACAGTCAGGGAAGTGACTGTTTGAGGTTGGAAATTTGGGAAAGACATTTCCCTCATTAGAGCTGTAAAAACTGATAAAATCAACGAATTAGATCCCACTCGACCATTGGCCTTGCTTGAAAATTAAAAATCACTTGAGAGGTTAGGACTTTTGTCCCAACCTCTTTGAATAGCCATAGCTGTTCTCCGAAATGACATGAGGTCATCAAGTCTCAGGCAAGTAATCGGTAAATACAAAAAAGGCGCTGGTATAGCGTCTTTTTCTGTGAAAAATCTAGGAAATTTGTATCCAGGAAGCAAATCTAAAGGCTCTAGTCAAAAAAGTTGAAAAACTGACGGTTATAAGTGACAATATTTTTTATTTTGATTGCCATTAATTCTCATTATTGGTCAAACTAATGGTATCTTCTTGAGAAATTATTGTATTATCTAGAAACATAATATCGATTTCATCTTCTTCTGTATCTAAGAACAGCTGAATTTCTGCATTCAAGCTTAAAATTTTACCAATAAGAATTCGTCATCTCTTAAGTTCCTCCAATTCTGAGTATGGAACTCTCAACACAGGCAAACCACTTACTAAATTCTGCCGTATTTCACTAATAGATTTTTGTGTATATAATCTTATCAGTTTAATCAAAGCAACCTCGTTTTCTAACGGTAAAACTTTCAATAATACTACATGCATATCCAGTTATATCAACTTTCTATCAAGATTTTATTTGTCCCAGATTAGAACCCAAACTTCGTCAGAAAACTATCTCACCCTACCCAAAGTTGATTCAGCACATTTGACAGGACAGGGAAGTTAATCAGTAGCGAAATCAGCGGATTGCTCGTTAACAGTCTCTGAACTTGGTCAAACGGTACCGTAGCAAACAGACGAAGAGCCATTGACCAAAACACCACAGTCATAAAAACAGATAACGCACCGCTAATCACATTAAATCGAGTTGTATCTAACTTCCAAAGCGGAAAAAAATGGAGAAAAACGGTTAGTAAGCGTAGGACAAAATAGCTGGCTAGTGTCAACGCTAAAAAAGCAGTACCTGCGTAAAACACCTTGTCCATTTCAAAGATGCTGACCTGTGGAAAATAGGTTAGCACTTTTTCTTCGACAGCCTGTGTATAGGGAACCCAAAAAGTTAAGAGCCCTGCTAGAGGCTTGTAATACGTCTTCGCAACAAGTATTGATATTACCAGAGCTATTAAGAGGTAGGTCTGCTTGACCAGACCTCTGCTATAACCGAGGTAAAACTGCCAAGCCAAGGCTATTATCATCAGTAAAGTTATCATTGGCTATCCTCAAATAAGCTAGTTTGATTAGTGGATTGTTCAGAAGCATAGCGTAAACGATCCAATTCAGCAGCCAACTCAGCCATCTCTTTCTCCCGACCCAACTGGACAGACAGGGTGTTGATGGCTAATAGCAGAGCAAGCGTCTCGTCATCTGCTTTTGGCAGTTTTGACTTGATGGCATCATATTTTTCCCTCGCAAGACGCTCTACCTCTTCCATATAAAGATTATCTTTATCAGTGGTTAAGGTTAGGGTTTTCTGCCCAAAAGTGAATTTGTATCGGTTTTTGGTCATCTCTTTCTCCTAGCTTAATTTGTCTAAAATCCCAGTCATATCTGTTCGCAGTTGGTCAAAAGTAACCTGCATCTCCTGGCGACTTTGGTTATTCTTGATCGTAACAACCTCTGTGTCAACCTCTGTGTCTCCGAGGGTCAAAATCAACTTAGCACCAAGGCTGTCCGCTGACTTAAACTGAGCCTTGAGCTTGCGGTCAAGGACATCTCGCTCGGCTGAGTAGCCTTGCTTGCGAATGGCCTGTACCAGCTCCAAAGCTTTGCTATTGGCCGCAGGCCCTAAAACCGCGACATAAACATCCAGGCGAGGCGTCCTATCAGGCAGCAGGTTTTGCTTGTCCAGGATCATCAGCAGACGCTCTACACCAAGACCAAAGCCAAAGGCTGGCGTGGCAGGACCACCGAAATACTCGACCAAGCCATCGTAACGACCACCCGCACAGACAGTCAACTCATTGCCCTCCAGCGGGGTGATAAATTCAAAAATGGTATGGTTGTAGTAATCAAGCCCCCGTACCATCTTGGTATCAATGACATAGGGGATGCCAAGTGCTTCTAGCATTTCCCGAACGGCTTCAAAGTGAGCCTGGCTCTCCTCGTCCAGATAGTCCAGGATAGATGGTGCTTTTTCCACAGCCAACTTGTCCTCTTTTTCCTTGCTGTCTAGTACCCGCAGAGGATTTTCTGCCAAACGGCGCTGACTGTCCTTGGACAGCTGGTCTTTGAGGGGGGTTAGGTAGTCAATCAGGGCTTGGCGATAGGCTGCCCGACTAGCTGGTGTCCCCAGTGTATTCAGATGTAAGGTGACATTGGCAATCCCCAGTTTGGCAAAAAGATGATAGGCCATAGCGATGGTTTCTACATCGGTAGCAGGATTGCTAGAACCAAAGGCCTCTACCCCAATCTGGTGGAACTGGCGAAGTCGTCCTGCCTGCGGTCGCTCATAGCGAAACATGGGACCCATGTAATAGAGTTTGACGGGCTTTTGCACCTCTGGGGCAAAGAGCTTGTTTTCTACATACGAGCGGACAACAGGAGCTGTCCCTTCTGGGCGAAGCGTGATATGACGATCACCTTTATCATAGAAATCATACATTTCCTTGGTCACGATGTCGGTCGTATCCCCAACGGAGCGACTGATAACCTCGTAATGCTCAAACATGGGTGTGCGGATTTCAGCGTAATTGTACTGGGCAAAAAGCTCTCGTACCAAACCTTCCACATACTGCCATCGAGCACTTTCCTTAGGTAAAATGTCTTGGGTTCCTTTTGGTTTTTGAAGTAACATATTTCATTCCTTTGCTATTCTGTTCCTTCTATTGTACCATAAATGATGTGTATTTTTCTAAAAATTAAAGCTCTTTACAAGTTAAGTTTATGATTATTGTTATATGTTGTTATAAAACCAAAAATAAGAGCCATTGTCTATTAAAGAATTTGATTAAAAGGTGACAAATAGTGACTAAAAGTTGACCAAAAAACAAAAGAAACGCTGATAAATCAACGTTTCTCTCCATTAAGCTATACCGGCGGCCGGGGTCGAACCGGCACGTCCGTGAGGACACTGGATTTTGAGTTTGGCACTCGAAGTTTTAATAGGATGAAAACCGATAAAATCGGCATTATAAGTAACTACTTCTATCAAAAAAATGGTAGATTTTTTTTTTTTAGTAACTTTTTAGGATTTACTTTTCTTCAATATCTAAGTATCAATATTATTCTTAATTTGATTTTTTTTATGTCCATGTTATAATAATACCAAGAAAAAAATTGGGTAGGAGAACTTAATGAACTATTTTCAAGCTAGAATATCTATAGAAACAGCATATTATTTTAATTATTTGAAAAAGATTTATCAAGATGAAACCTCTGACTATATAACTCAAGCATTTGTCATCGCTAAAGCAATCGATGAAATATCTGGTATAAATAGTTGGGAAAAAATAATTTCTGATAATTCTATAAAAATCGAAAATACCAATTTTGAAGAAAAAGATTTACGACTTAGAATACAGATTACACCTCAACTTGAAGAAACGATAAAGTACTATAAATCATATCTTCCTCAATTTATTGGAACAAGAAGTATTACGTTGGGTGTTACGTTAAAATTTATACTTAAAGCTGTAATACTATTAAGAAAAAATCCTGACTTTTTGAATTCTACTTCTCAGAATATTGAAGAGATTTTTGAAATATATGAACAAAAAATTTTAGATTACATCGCTCCCGCAAATCACAGTCAGTTCATTCAGTTATTTACGGAACTAAAAACTGAATCAATAAGAAGATAGTGTCCAAATATTTTTTTGGACATTTTTTTGTTGACAAATCTTTTTAACTTTGTTATAACTAATATGTCCTATTTTTGTAAAGGACAAAAAATAAAAAGGAGACTGCTATGAATACTACTGACCAAGAAGCTTTAGATTACTTCTATGAAGAATTGGATAGTTATTATGATGAGGACGAACAAGGAGAAATATTTGACGGAGTAGACGACTAGCAGGAGGAATTCCTCCTCTTGCTAATTTTTTGGAGGACAGTTTTATGACACAACTTACAGTTTCTACTTGGAATATCAATCAGCGTTCAGGACTTGGCAGACAAGTTCCTGAAATGGTTGTAACCGAACTAAGACAATTGGATGCAGATATTATTTGTCTAACAGAGTATGTCAAGACAGAGACCCATAATTTATTCTGTGCTAGATTGCAAGATATTGGCTATGAGATTTTTGAGGATGACCGTTCTTTTGAATTTGGAAACGAAATCTTAATAGCTATCAAAAGTTCCTTAATTTTTGATGGCAAATTCATTACTATAAATAATGATGATAGCAACCCTAACTTTTTGCGAGTTACAGTAAATATATCTGGTAAGGAGTTAAATATTATCGGTACTCGTATAAAAACTGGTGGAAAAGATATCGTTGAAGACTTTAAAGAACGCAAAATACAATTAGATAATCTAATTTCAAATTTGCCTGCAAGTCATGAAAATACTATTATTCTAGGTGACTTTAATAATGGCTTCTTCAAACAGAATGATGATGTTCATTCTTACCAGGGAAAAGCTAGGGAATTTTACTCTTATCCATTACTTGTCAAGGAAATGAGCCAATTAGGTTTAACTGCATATACTCCATCAGATGTAAACTCTTGGAAGTATTGTAAATTAGACCATATTTTTGCTAATGTTCCTATATCACATGAAACTTATTCCTGGAAATTCATAAAAAATCCTGATTATAAAAGCCAAGTAGGCTACCCAGACCATGCGATTTTATCAGCAACTGTTTCTTTATAATTCTCCATGAGGTGCTGATTATGATTAAAATAAAGAAAGTCGCTGACTTAAAAAGAAATTATATTATTTCAACTAGCAAATTAAAGATAGCTCATTGGTCAATATTAGGCTTCTCTACATGCATTATGCTTACTATTATTGCAAATATTAGAGCCCCTGCCTTTCTTCAACTTCTATTCGTTTTGCCAAGTGGTTTTGTTATATATAAAATCCACCTTAAATTAAAACATTTCAGATATAACCTGGATTTTTATTTAATAATTAGAGAAAGTTTATTGTATGTGCTATATACTAACCGACTTTATACTGCTCAAAAAGATAGTACAGGGCATGAAAAAATTATTAGAAGTGCAACCTTAGAATATGAGCTAGATAGGCAAAAGGGTCACGTACTTATCAAAGCTCTGATTACAGGCGATGAATTTAGCAAAAAAGTACAGTCACTTGATGATGTCCTTGCTGGAGTTCTCGAACTTGAATTAGACGAGAAAATTATCCGTCCTAGTTTTGTAGAGTACCACTTTTACTACAAAAAACCAGAAAGATTAATTCTACAATCTCACAGCAAAAAACAAATGATTAACAACCATAATATTGATTTAGGATACGGAATAATCTATGACCCTGTAAAATGCCCTCACATTTTGGTTTCAGGAGGTACAGGAAGTGGAAAGTCAGTTTTTATTACTTTCTTGATTTTAGAACTTCTCAAGCGACAATCAACTGTCTACATAGCAGACCCAAAAAACTCTGACCTGGGTAGCTTGTCACATTACTTTGGAGAAAAATATGTAGCAACCACTCCTAATAATATCGCTCGTATTGTCCGTTTAGTAGTCGAAGAAATGCAGGAACGATATCAATATATGCGTGATAACTTTCTATACGGCTCAAACTTTGCAGACCATGGCTTTAAACCTCTATGGCTGATTTTTGATGAAATGGGGGCATTTCAAGCATCAGGGACAGATAAAAAATCAAGAGAAATTATTGCCGAAGTTATGGACGGAATTAAACAAATTATTTTACTCGGAAGGCAATCAGGTATATTTATCCTTGTAGCAGCCCAACAAATGAGAGCCGAAACCTTAAATACTGACCTTAGAGATAACTTGGGATTGAGAATCGCTCTTGGTGCCAATTCTAATGAAGGTTATAGAATGGTCTTTGGCTCTGCTACTCCTGACAATTTGAAACCTATTGAAGTAAAGGGAGCTGGCTATCTTTATATGCAGGGGTCAGGCAGGGAAAACGCTCAATACTGGGAAAGCCCCTACTTAGATACTAAACAATTTAATTTTATAAGTGAACTACAATTATATTTAAAGGAAACCAACTAATTGCAATCGATATTTTTACTGAAATTCGTAAGATTTTCAGTAGAAATATCGGTTCCTCATCGCTCAGCGATGATAAGAAAGGAAACTATTATGAAACTAAATGATTTTTTGAAACCTGAGCTCCTTGGTAATCGCTTCTTTGCCGTAAAAGGATATACTGAAGTCTTAGACAGAGAAACCAATAAACCAATAGCTCTACGCCTCAACGTATCAATTCAAGATGAAACCTCAGATTTCTTTATGGAAATGATTCAAGTCAAAGTCAACACTTTAACCCCTACTGCTTCTATTCAAGAAATGGCAAATAACAAGACTTGTCCTGTTGCACTTAAAGATTTGAACGTTGGACAATTCAACGGCAATCTTTGGTTTGCTTGCTCTGATGTCTTACCTGTAACAAAATAGTTATGTTAAAATATAACAAAAACATATAAAGGAGTCTTTCAATGCAAGTTTTTACTTATAACGATTTTCTAAAAGACAAAGGAATCATAACTTTTGAACAGGCTGAAAAAATTTATGAGGATTTAATCAGCTCGGTAAATGTCCATGATTCAGAATTCCTTGAATACTGGCAAAGACTAATTGAGTTATGTGCTCAATATGCCGAAGCACGTGGGAAGTTCTTAACAATCCCACTCAGTGAAAGAGACTATGCTAATAAATCAAGGACGCGGATTCATGATTCAATTATTATTCAACTCAAAATTATTAAACGATACGCTGAAAAAATTGGAAATGATACCTCTTGGTTTGATAAGTTTCATGACGATAGAAAACGAATGGGGGATTTTGCTAATTACTTAAATTATGTCTACGCAGTAAATGCAAGATAGGAGAAACCAATGATTGAAGATGTCAACTCCTATTCTCATCCTCCTGGAAAATATTCCGATTTAGAATTACAAGCGATAAAAGATTTATTAGAAGTAATGATATTTTTTATTGATGATACTCCTCATACTAATAACAAACGAATTTGGTTTGAGCCACTCAAATATTGGGAAAATACAAATTATATAAGGTTCTCACACAAAATCGACTTTCATTCTTTACATCGTATCGCTGAAGAAGATTTAAGTTGGGAAGGTGGATATAAGTTCAAACCTCAACAAATTGAGGATATATTAAAGTGGATGCAAACTCAAGAATGGATAAGAAATGAGTAAGAAGTCATTTCAGTAGGAGATTTTATATCTAAAATTTTTGCCATATCCAATATTCATGGACACTATGATGAATTTATTGAAAGCCTGCCAAAAGTGGATTTATTTAATATAACAATCGATATATTTTAACTTTAGATTATTATAGATGGCAGTTCACATTCATTATTTGCTAATTACTTATATTATGATTATGCAGTAAATGCAAGATAGGAGCTCAAATGAAAACATTACTAGTCGGAGATTTACATCTGAAATCTCAACTAATTTTGCCAATAGTTGACAATGTTATCAAGGATAATAATGTCAAAAGAGTTATTTTCCTCGGAGATTATGTTGATTTTCCTGGTCAAACAAATAATATAAATCTCTATGCACGTGACCTCACATTTTTATTTAGTTGGAAAAAGAATATGGAAGCCAATGGTTTGGAGGTTATCAATATCATCGGTAACCACGACGCAGACTATCTTATTGATTTCGTAAGCCAGTATTCTGTCGAAAATATAGAAGTGTTTTTTGCTGTTAAAGAACAATTAAAGGAACTAGGATTACAAGTAGCATATCAATTGAACGATTTTCTTATCAGTCACGCAGGATATACCACTCTTTTCAACCCTGAACCTTGGCACTTTGAAAAAATCACCTCAAGACAGCTTCACAAACTAGAAGAATTGGCTGATAGCATTGGAACAAAACGAGGAGGACTATTTGAAACTGGTTCTCCTCTGTGGGCAGATTTAAGCGAACTAAAAGAAAAAACAAACTTGAAACATCCCAAACAGATTGTAGGTCATACTCCCCAAAAAAATATTGATGCTTCTAATAATATTATTGGAATTGATACATTTTCATTATACCTTAATAACCATCATGAATATCAAGTTATCGGAAATGGTGATTTGATTATCCATGATGACAAGCACAATGAATTAACAGTCATCTCGACAAATTGGGGAAATTTAGAAACATACGAAACATTAAAAAAGTTAATTCAATAGGAATTTTTTATGTCTAAAATTTATGCCATGTCCGATATTCACGGACATTATGATGAATTTATTGAAAGCCTGTCAAAAGTGGATTTATCTGATACGGACAATCGACTTATATTGCTTGGCGATTATATAGATGGCGGTTCACAATCTTTTCAAGTTATCTCAAAAATCATTGAACTAGAAAAGAAGTTTCCTGACCAGGTTATCACTTTATTAGGAAATCATGAAGAATATTTTTCTGAGTGGCTCTTTGAGGAAGACGGAGATTCTAAATACACTTCCTATGATACTATAATTAGTTTCATTGGTCAGAATAAGCGAAAAAATATCGTTGATACAGTTGTATCAGATTTTTCTATATCTGATGAAGAATACCTAGTTCAAATTAACAAGAAAATAAGAGACTGTGTTACTTCTGAATATCCTGCAATTGTAGATTGGTTTAGAAATAAATATTTTAATTCAGAACGTTTTTATGAGACTGATAATCAAATATTTGTCCATGCTGGAGTTGATGAAGAGTTCGGAGAAAATTGGAAATCGTATTCTAATCCTGATATTTTTACTAACAAATTTCCAGCAAGTATCGGATATTTTTATAAGGATATTATTTCAGGACATATTGCTTCTTCAGAGGTCGCAAATGACCCAAGCTATCTTGGGAAAATCTACTATGACCAAAAAAGTCATTATTTTATTGATGGTTTTGTAAGTCAAAGCAAAACTATACCTGTTTTGGCATTTGATATTACTACCACGAAATATTACTTTCTATGACTTCTAATCATGTACCTAGGCAAAACTGCCGACTGGAGGTCGGCAAGCTGGAAGCGTGTTTAGCAGAGCGGTGCTTAGGATCACATGATAGAAGTAGGGAGGAGCTTTGCTCCTCCTAGTTTATTTATTATATAAACAATCTTTTGGCGACAAGCCAACCTAAAAGGAACTATTTTTTATGGCCTCATATAATAAAAAAATAGTCCGCACTTCTTCCTATATTGAAATTTGGGAATATGAAAAGCCAATATTTTCAAAAGGAAAATCAATTTTAGATACTAATACTGAAAACAAGGAAAAATCAAAACGCAGAACATTTGAAGAACTAACACCCGAAGAACAAGAACAACGTCTTGAACGTATGAAAAAAACTCGCTTAGAAGCAAAGTGGAACTTACTCCGTCTAGTTGATTGTAATTTTGATGATACAACTTCTTTTCTTACATTGACCACTAAAGAAAATATCAGCGACAGAAACCACTTCAAAGACTTACTAAAAACTTTTATTAAACGCTTTAACTATCATATTTTTAATACCAAGAAAAGTAAATTAAAATATTTAGCAGTATTAGAAAAGCAAAAACGTGGAGCATGGCATGCTCATATTCTGCTATTCAGCGTCCCTTATATTCCACATAAGCAATTATTAGAACTTTGGGGACATGGGGCAGTACGGATAAATAAAGTTGATGTTGATAGCAAAGAAAATCGCGGTCGATATGTTACTAAATATTTTGAAAAAGGTATCGGCCAAGAGCTATTAGAAAACTTCGGTAAACAAGCTTATTTATCATCACGCAACTTGAAAAAGCCTGATGAAGATAAATTTTACACTTACGAAGATTTTAACTATGATAGTTCGGTCGTCCTATATGAAACGGAATACACGAGTAAGGTCTATAAAGACGGTCAGTATTTCGATAATCATGTAAAGTATAAGAAAATAAAACTAGATGAATAAAGGAGTAAGTCACATGATAGCAACTGTAACTAAGAATGACTTAGTTGCCCTCGGTTTCTCCGAGGGAACATCTAAACGTATTATCCGCCAAGGAAAAGAACTACTGATAACACGAGGTTTTACAGTCTATCAGAACAAGCGAATTGGCACAATCCCTGCTACCATAGCTACCGAACTACTTGGTTTTGATGTTCAGAACAGTGCCCTTCCCAAGGAGTAAGATATGGCAATTAGAAAAGGAAAAGACGGTAATTGGATAGTTGATATTAGCAACGGTTTTGACCCGATAACACTAAAGCAACGTAGACTTGTTAGAAAGGGCTATAAGACAAAAAAAGAAGCCACTGAAGCAGAACACTACCTACGAAGTGTAGAGCTAAAAGAACGCTTCTATGGGGCTAAAATAACTGTTCCTATGCTATATGAACTACTGAAGGAAGAAGATAGTATCAATCATCGAAAAGCAAGCTATATCAACACACAGGATAATAATTACAACAAACACATTAAAGATTATTTTTCTATGGTCGATAATGTTGGAAAATTGACCTACGAAGACATTTACCAGTTTAGAGAACATCTTAGGCAAAAAGTAGCCCAAAATTCTGATAAATCGTTAAGTAATAATACTGTCAACAAAATCATGATTTTACTTAAAAAGATTTTTGATGTCGGTTTGCGAAAAGGATATTACACTACAAACCCAGTAAAGCTACTAAAAAAATTACCAATTGAAAAGACCAAAATGCAGTTTTGGACAGTCAAAGAATTTCAGCAATTTCTAACACTATTTGAACAAGAAGAATATAATATAAAATTACTCTTTACTGTTCTATTCTTCACAGGGTTAAGACTTGGGGAAGCTCTTGCACTAACATGGAAAGACATCGACTTTTCAAGCAATACAATTCATATCACAAAATCTGTCTATGTCAATAAAGGGATTAGCCATATCAGCACAACAAAGACTAAAGCAGGAACTAGGAGGATTATTATCAATAAAAAATTAAGCCAAGAACTACAACATTGGCAACAGCAACAAAAACATCTGTTAGGGCAATTTACTAGCGATAGTTTGGCACTTCAAGTATTTCAAAGTAACCCCCTCACAATTACAAAAAATGCTATTGAAAAGCAATACAAGAAAATCCTTGAGCGTGATAACACACTTAAAAAGATACGCATACACGACTTTAGGCACTCACACGCTTCCTTGCTGATAAACCAAGGGGAAGATTATCTAGTTGTAAAAGAAAGGCTAGGACATGCTTCTATAACGACAACAATAGATACTTACTCCCACTTGTACCCAAGCAAACAAAAAGCATTGGCTGATAAACTTGATGACCTGCTATAAAAACTTGGTATACTAGCTAAAAGAAACATCAACAAAATCTAAATAAGACGAAAGGTATAAACAGTGAAACATAATTTCGAAATTAAAATTCTAATAAAAGAAAACCTTGACGAAGACGATAAAGCTTATATTCAGAAAGTAATCAACAAGTTGAAAAAACGTTACGGCATAATACAGGAAGGAAACATATATTATAGAAATGAGGTAGAGACATTTGATGATTACCCTTATAGCGTGAGTTTTGCTTTAAGACTTTCAAGATATACTAGGTATTTTGAAACATTTCAATTTAATAATATTGCAATTGGTGAATATAATCGTATGGAATTCGAGCCCAAAGTATGGAAAGAAAGTCATAATGCAGAGGTTGTAATATTTCTAAAACAAGACTTATCTGAAGAAGAAGAGAAATACATCTTAAATGAAATTGAGAAATATAAAAAAGAATTTGGAATTATACAAGACGGAAATTTATTTTACAGAAATGAACGAAAATTACTAGATGACTTCCATATCGTACATAAATTCGGTTTTATGATGAGTAAATATAAGAAATATTTTGAAGTCTTATATTTAAATAGTATGGCAGAAGGTATCTACAATCATGAGCTTTAAAAACAACAAAGTGTACGTATTATATTCTGTTAGACAAACAAAAAGAGGCTAAGACTCTTTAGTTCTAACCTCCTTAAATTTCTTAACTAAAATGTGATGCCAATGGATTAGTTACACTAACAAAGAAAGTGGTTTCTTTGTTAGTAAAATCGATACAGTAAAAATATAAACAGTCATCTTCAACTGAAACTTTAATTAAATAAGGTAATACCCCATAGAATTGAATTATGTTATTTAAATATGTTAGCATGAGGAAGAACAAAATGTCGTCAATTTCTTCAGTAGTAACTTCTATTCTATTATTATTTAACAAGTATTCAAACCATGATTCGAAATTGAAATTTCCTTTATCATCTTCAAAATCTTCAATTTTCAGTGAAATATTTACATTTATCTTAGATAGTGCATTATCTAAAGTTAAACTATCAATCGAGTTAAATTCTAGATTTTGAATTTTACCATTACTGATAAGAATCTCAGCTCTTCTTTTAAATGTCGCATACCTATAACTCGAACCGCCTGTCAATGACTTTAGATATTCATTAATAGTTTTATTACCTAAAATAGAGTAGGTTGTGTTGAAAAAATCATTTTTCGAAAGCGGTAACTTGAAATGTTCTACCTCAAAATCATATTCTGGCTTCCAGTCATTAACAACAGCGTCACAAATTTCCTTAGCATTTATTGTTAGCATAGCACACCTATCTTTTTAACGTCCTTTTGATTTTTTGGGCATTTTATTTACGCCCACCCATATGATACTATTAATTTTCCTCCATGTCAAGCCTAAATTAGAAATTTTTAGTAACTCCCGCTATATAAGATAATAGAAAAATCAAAAAAGACAAGGCTTAGAAACCTTGTCTTTTCAACCACATTAAGCTATACCGGCGGCCGGGGTCGAACCGGCACGTCCGTGAGGACACTGGATTTTGAGTCCAGCGCGTCTGCCAATTCCGCCACGCCGGCTTAATGATGAACTGGGGTAGCTGGATTCGAACCAACGAGTGACGGAGTCAAAGTCCGTTGCCTTACCGCTTGGCTATACCCCAATAAGAAATAGGCGAGTGAGGGGAATCGAACCCCCGAATGCCAGAGCCACAATCTGGTGCGTTAACCACTTCGCCACACCCGCCATAGGTGCTTACACGGGCAGTAGGAATTGAACCCACACTGAAGGTTTTGGAGACCTTAGTTCTACCTTTAAACTATGCCCGTAAAAGGATGGAGAGAGAGGGATTCGAACCCCCGAACCCGAAGGAGCGGATTTACAGTCCGCCGCGTTTAGCCTCTTCGCTATCTCTCCGAGATATTTAATTGTAATGGCGCGAGACGGAATCGAACCGCCGACACATGGAGCTTCAATCCATTGCTCTACCAACTGAGCTACCGAGCCTTATTGCGGGAGCAGGATTTGAACCTACGACCTTCGGGTTATGAGCCCGACGAGCTACCGAGCTGCTCCATCCCGCGTTAATAATAATTTTCAAATAATAGCTGAGCAATACACTCAACTATCATCTTAAGGAGGATGTGGGATTCGAACCCACGCACGCTTTTACACGCCTGACGGTTTTCAAGACCGTTCCCTTCAGCCGGACTTGGGTAATCCTCCAAAACACTCCGTACGGGATTCGAACCCGTGTTACCGCCGTGAAAAGGCGGTGTCTTAACCCCTTGACCAACGGAGCATATCTCTCACTCACTGAGTGAATGGGCACGAGTGGACTCGAACCACCGACCTCACGCTTATCAGGCGTGCGCTCTAACCACCTGAGCTACGCGCCCATCATCTTCTTTTAGAAGAATGCCGGCTACATGACTTGAACACGCGACCCTCTGATTACAAATCAGATGCTCTACCAACTGAGCTAAGCCGGCCTATTGCCTAATGCGGGTTAA
>NZ_KB904170.1 GCF_000380025.1 Streptococcus entericus DSM 14446 | reverse complement strand
CGTCATCTCCTAAGAGACAACTCCTATATTCTATCAAATCTTAGATAAGCTGTCAACTACTTTTTTAAACTTTTTTAAAAGTTTTTTTCGTCCGCTCTCTCAGACTCATGCTCTCCGAAGAGAACTGTTATATCTTATCACATCTTAGAAACTTTGGCAAGTGGATTTTTTTATTTTTTTGAGCCTCTTTTTTGATGACTTCCTTTATTCACGGCAGTTTTATGTTGGTTAAATAGTTTTCTTCCTTAAATTCTCTTTTCAATAGCCCATTCCTGGCGATATTGAGCAAATCAAGGCTGAATTTGCGAATTTTATTTTTTTCTTCAGCTGATAAACTTTTTTGGGAAAAGTGTGTAAGATATGATTATTGTACTGGAAAAAACTAAAAACAGGGCATGTTGCCCTATTTTTAGTCTTTATGGATTTAGGCTTTTTCTGTCCAAGGTGTTGCAGTTGTTTCCAATACCTTGTTGAGGTCATCAATGTTTTTGAAACCTTCTGTGCGCAACCACTCGCGAGCTGCTTCTTTACCTTCTTTAATGTAAACTTCAACTGAACCAGCCCAAGTCGCACGTCCGCAAAGCACGCCGTTGAATTTAGCGCCTGCTTCAGCGGCAAAAACTAAAGTATCTTGGAAGAGTTTGCTGGAAACACCTGCTGACAGGTAGATGTATGGCAAATCAGTTGCTGCTTCTTGTTGACGGAAGAACTCGGCTGCTTCTTCTTTAGTGTAAACTACTTCGCCAGTTGCAAAACCTTCAACATAATTCATGTTAACAGGAACTTCAACCTTCAAGACATCCACGCCAAAACGCTCGTCTGAGAAGACTTTCATAGCTTCAATCACTTTACGAGGCTTGACTTTAGCAAATTCTGGGCTAGCGTTGTCTTCGATAGTTTCATCGTAGCTGAGGATTTCTAGATAGAATGGGATATCCTCTGCCTTACACTCAGAACCGATACGCTCCATGTAGGCTTGTTTTTGTAAGTTGATGTACTCATCACCATCCACATCATAGTATAGGAGGAATTTTACAGCATCAGCCCCTTGCTCTTTGAGGCGTTTTGCAGACCATTCCACCAAACAGTCAGGCAAACGACCTGGTGTGCTGGCATCGTAGCCAGTCTTTTCATAGGCTAACAGAAGACCTGCATTTTCATCTTTGACTTGAACCGCTGGCAAGCCGTACTCAGGATCAAGCAAGATAGATGAAGCATACTTGGTCAATTCTTCTGATACTAAGCTTTTGAGTTCTTCAATTTGCGCCACAGTTGGCTCTTCTGTTTGATGCTTAGCCATCATTTTTTTGAGAGCTCCGCGTTGGTCAAAGGCAAGCGCTGAAATGACGCCCTTGCTATCTGACAATTTTTCCATAAATGCACGTTTGTTTGCTGTTAATGTCATGTTACACCTCTTCTACTTTTAATTGTTGATACAGTTTATCATAGTTGGCCATATTGACATGACCGGTCATTTCTTCTTGAGCATTGAGCATGCCCAGGACATTGGCTTTTTTGAGTAAGTCTTGGTCACTTTCCTGATGGAAAATAGCTGACGCAATACCTGCAACAGTGGAGTCGCCCGAACCGACAGGATTGACCACATCGATTTTGGGGATAGTTACTCGGTAGAACTTGTCACCATGCTTAGCAAAGGCACCACCTGCTCCCAGAGACACCACAATCCACTCAATCCCTGCAAAGAGGTCATCCTGCAAAACAGTCTTGAGTTGGTCAATGTCTTTAGTCACTTCGAAGCCTAGCAAATCAGATAACTCATCGTTATTCGGCTTAATGACTGTCGGTTTATGTTCTGACCGTAAGACAGCCTCTAGGCTTGCCCCTGAACAGTCTAGGACAACTGGTCTACCCGCCTGTTGTGCCAAGTTCACTAAGCGAACATAGTAGTCTGTTGGCAAACCTGCTGGAAGACTACCTGAGAGCACCACTACTGCGGTCTTATCCAGAAGTTGTTCAAAGTGACGGAGAAAGTCCTGAGCCTCTTGCTCAGATAAGGTCGGTCCTGCTTCCAATATCTCGGTTTGTTGACCGTCATCATGTAAGATGGCAACACAGTTCCGTGTCTCGCCAGCAATTCTAAAGAAAGCTGACTCAACATTTTCTGGTAAGTTATCTTCTATATAATCGCCCAGTCGTCCGCCCAAGCAACCACTAGCCAAAACCTGGTCGCCAACTTCTGCGAGTACTCGCGTGACATTCAACCCCTTGCCTCCTGCCGTTTTACGGGCATTAGGGACTCGATTGACCTTGTCAAGAACCAGTCTCTCTAAGGGATAAGCAACATCTACCGAAGGGTTCATGGTAATGGTTAAAATCATCTCGTTCTCCTTTCTATAAAAATTTTACACTATTATTTTACAATAGTTTTCAGAAAACGTCAATAGTTTTTGTTTATTTTTGTTTGTTTTTAGAGGGTTGCGTTCTGGTTTGATTTTTTCGTTTGTCTGTGTTATGCTAAAGGTAAAGAAAACAAGAGAGAAAGAGGTGCTACATGTTAAAAAACGAGCGTCTACAACGTATTTTGGAATGGGTCAATAAACGAGGCTTGATTACCGTTCATGAAATTGTTGCTGAGTTGGATGTTTCTGACATGACTGTTCGCCGTGATTTGGATGAATTAGAAAAAGCTGGCAAATTGATTCGCGTTCATGGTGGGGCTCAGAGCATCGAAAACAATCAAAACTACGAAAAGTCTAATACTGAAAAACTCACCCAACAAATGGCTGAGAAAGAAGAAATCGCCGATTTAGCTCTGCCATTGATCCAAGACAATGAAACCATCTTTTTCGGCCCAGGGACGACACTAGAATGTTTGGCGAGAAAGGTGCTTGACCGTAATCTTCGGATCATTACAAACAGTTTGCCGGTGTTTAATATCTTGATGACCAGTCCTACCATTGATGTTATTTTAATTGGTGGCAAATACCGCGATATTACGGGTTCCTTTATCGGTAGTTTGGCCGATCAGAGCATTAAGAGCATCAAATGCTCTAAGGTCTTTGTTAGTGCTAATGCTATTTATAAGGACTTGATTTCTACCTATAGCGAGACAGAAGGAAAGACCCAACAGCTCTCCATCGATAGTGCTATTGACAAATACCTGTTGGCGGATCACACAAAGTTTGGTAAATATGACTTTTATCCATTCTATAGCACCAGCCGTTTTGACAAGATTTTATCAGATTCTGGGCTACCTGATGATGTCAAGGAAATGTACAGCAACTACACTGAAATTGTGACACCTCAAACTCCAACAGATGACGACTAGTTGTTATCTTTATAAAAACCAAGATTAGGTGATGCCTAATCTTGGTTTTTTGCTGTATCTGTCAAAAATTGAGTGACATTTGCTAGGATATCATCTGATTTAACCTGGCTAATGTTATAAAAATGGACAGACATGCGGTTACGAAACCAAGTTAGCTGTCGTTTTGCAAAACGCCGCGTGTTTTGTTTGAGTTTATCGATTGCGACATCTAGGGGACACTCTCCCGCAAAATATGGGAACAATTCCTTGTAGCCAATTCCACGGCTGGCTTGGGCATCACGGTGATGATCATACAGCCATCTAGCTTCTTCTAAAAGACCTTGCGTTACCATCTTATCAACACGTTGGTTGATGCGGTCATAGAGAATGACACGGTCATCGGTCAAACCGATGATGTAAGCATCGTAATCAGTTGGTTGGTTGGTTAGATCTTGCCCAAATTTGGCTAACTCGAGTGCTCTGATAGCTCGACGTCTGTTGGCCTGTGAGAGGGTGAGCTTCTGCTCGGCTATTTTTTCAAAGAGAGTTTCATCAGATAGTTGCTCGAGTGATCGGCGATAAGTAAGAACTGCCGCCTGATCCAGGTCACCGCCTAAGTGATAGCCCTCTAGCAAGCTCTGAATATAGAGACCTGTTCCTCCTACAATAATTGGCAATTTGCCACGACGAAGAATATCATCTATAGCAGCCCTTGCTTCTGTCACAAAATCATAAGCCGAATAGGTCTGTGTCACCTCTCGGACATCAATCAAGTGGTGGACTGCTGCCGCTTGCTCTACTGGACTGGCCTTAGCGGTCCCAATATCCAAACCACGATAGACCTGCTGGCTATCCCCTGAGATAATCTCTCCATCAAGGGCTTGAGCGAGCTGAATGCCTAGAGCTGTTTTACCAACAGCTGTTGGACCGACGATAACAAGTAATTTAGTTGGCATCATTCACCTGCCTTTCAAACGAATGGAGTGCTTTCTTTGGGGGCATTTTACCATGAACAACCACTGTCCAAAAATCGAGAAAAGGACGAGCTAATTCAAGGTAATCGTCAGAGGCTGGTATCAGACCTTGTTTTATGCGAGAGTCATCCATCCGCCTCATCATCTGACCAAAACTGTTACTAGATTTGGGACTACTTTTGATGATAGCTTTCTTAGCCTTCTGAACTAGGTCTTCAGACTGAAATTGTCGCATCTGCCCTTCCTTTCACACTTTTTTCTTGAATTTTAACAGTTTTTTCGTTACACTTATTATAACACAAGAAAAGGAGAATACCTATGGCTAAAAAAGGTTCATTTACAAAAGGTTTACTAACAGGCATCGTCAGCACAGCAGCTGCTGTGGCAGGAGCTGTTTTTGCGGTCAAAAAAACCATTATTGATCCTGAAGAGGAAAAAGCAGCATTCATCGAAGAAAACCGTAAAAAAGCAGCTCGTCGTCGGACAGCTCGCTAAGGCTTATCCAGCCTGTAAAAAAAAGAGCATCACGCTCTTTTTTTTAGTGCTCTAAAAGTTTTAACAACTCTTCATAATCGGCTACGGTATAAGTCGGACAACTATCGTCATCAAGTTCACGGTGGTGTGGGTTATAAAACACCGTATCCATCCCAAATTCACGCGCTCCCTTGATATCTGCCAGTTGGTTATCCCCTATCATCAAGCTCGTTGACAGGGAAAACCCATCTACTTGCTCTGCTATTTTCTCAAAAAAGCGCCTATCTGGTTTCGGAAAACCGACTTGCTCGGAGATAAAAACCGCCTCAAAGTAGCCAACTAACCCAGAGCAATTGAGTCGCCCCTCTTGGATAGTAGCGACGCCATTGGTCGCGGCATAGAGTTTGTAGCCTTTGGCTTTTAAGGTCAATAGCAGAGCTTCTGCGCCAGGGTAGGTTTGACCTTGCTGGCTAAGATAAGTTTCGTAGATGTTGGCCAGTTGTCGCCCATCTACAGCCTGCCCAAAATGGGCAAACAAGCGAGCAAATCGACTGTCGATTAACTCCTGCTTGCTGACTTTACCAGCTTCCAAGTCTCGCCAAAGTTGACGATTAATGGTCTGATAGGCAGCGTGATAGGCAGGTAAGTCAACAACATTAAAATCTCTCAGCAAAAGGTGCAAGGCCACCTCTTCTGCCGCATCAAAATCCAGTAACGTATGGTCCAGGTCGAAGAATAAATTTGTATAAGGCATTAGCTTTCCTGTCCCTTTTGCTGCTCAGTTAGCCGCTTTATCCCTTCCGCAATCCATTTAGGGAGTTGATCACGTAAGGGGTCAAAACCTGTTCGATAACGATGACGGGAAAAACGATGATAATTCGCTAAAGGCTGACCTTTTGAAGCGAGACTTCGCATAGAAAAGCTTACTTTTTTACTGTACTCATCAATGTCGATAATCTGTACGGTCACTTCTTGACCTATCGCGACTTGCTGATAAATGTTATCAACATATCCTGACTTTAGTTCCGAAATATGAACCAGACCAACCAGATCATTTGGAAGTTCAACAAAAATACCGTAAGGCTTGATGCCAATTACCGTGCCTGTTAAGGTATCGCCAACTTTCATCAGTCAATCACCTCAACATGCTCAATGACAACGTCTTCCAAAGGTCGGTCAGCATAATCCGTTTCAAGAGCAGCAATCTTGTCTAGCACCTCAAAGGAAGTAGCGTCAGCAATTTGCCCGAAAACGGTATGGCGACGATCCAAATGCGGGGTGCCGCCTTCCTTTGCATAAACCTCTGCAATGGCTTCTGGCCACCCACCTCGGGTCAACTCCTTTTTGCTAAAGGCTAACTTGCTATTTTGCACAATGAAGAACTGGCTACCATTGGTATTTGGACCGGCGTTAGCCATAGACAGAGCTCCTCGAATGTGGTAGAGCTCCGCAGAGAACTCGTCCTCAAAGCGATCACCGTAGATAGACTCGCCACCCATACCGGTGCCTGTTGGGTCACCGCCTTGAATCATAAATTGCTTGATAATACGGTGGAAAATCACACCGTCATAGTAACCTGACTTAGCAAGGGCAATGAGGTTGGCCACCGTTTTTGGCGCTTGCTCTGGGAAAAGCTTGAGGGTCATGTCCCCTTGGTTGGTATGGAAGGTGACGATTGGTCCTTGATGTTGGTCCAAATGTAGCTGAGGCAGGGTTAATTTTTCATCAATCAGACCCAGTTTTACTAATGCCTTGTAAATGCCGTCTTCTTCAACAGAATCAGTCACCAAATCGGCTTTTTCTTTAATGGCTTCAATCGCACCACCCATAGCGACTGACAGACCTGCATAATCAAAAACTTCCAAGTCATTTCTCTCATCGCCAAAGACTAAAATATTTTCAGGCTTGAGGTCGAGGGCTTTGGCAACTTGTTCTACCCCGAGGGCCTTGCTAACATGGGTCAAAACGACATCGGATGAGTTCTTATGCCAACGCACCAAACGAAGGTCTTTGGCTAGAGCTTCTGGTAGTTGCAGGTCGTCACCGATTTCCTCAATCGTCCACATCTGGTAAACCGCATGGTCTTTGTGAAAGTCTGGCTCAACGGCTAGTTCCCCATAGACTGGATCAAGGGCAAGTTCAACAATAGCGGTGCGTTTAGAGACGACAGCCTTTTGGCTACCTACAAAACCGTAATCAATCCCAACTTCATCACACCAAGCAACAAACTGCTCAACCAGCTCCTGTGGAATTGGCTCTGAAAACAATTCCTTACCTTTTTTGTCCTCAACGTATGACCCATTGATGGTAACAAAATAGTCAGGATTGAGTGCTCGAATTTCTGGCACGACACCGTAAATCGCTCGACCAGAAGCAATGCCTGTCACAATCCCTTTCGCTCGTAGTTGGTCGAAGACATAGCTGATGGTTTCTGGCATGTAGCTGGTCGCCTTGACACGTAAGGTATCATCGATATCAAAGAAAACAGCCTTGATTTTTTTGGCTTTATAACGTAATTTTGCCTGCATCTCATTTCCTCACTTTTAACAATTTCTCTCTATTATACCATAAAGCTAAAAACCAGTCGTTCCAAAAGAACGACCAGTTGATTTGTTTTATTTTTTTCATCAGCAACTAGCTTGGTGGTAAGCACTAAGCTAGTTATCTTTTTCCACCAAATTATGCTGAAATGCATAGACAACTGCTTGCGTACGGTCTGATACGCCTAACTTAGCTAAAATGTTAGACACATGGGTTTTCACTGTTTTGAGGGAGATGAAGGACACATCAGCGATGGTCTGATTGTCATAACCTTTGGCTAGCAATCCCAGAACTTCACGCTCACGGGCGGTCAACTCATCATGAGGCGCAGGCGTGTTTTTGTGGTATCGGAATTTACGATCAACTTCAGTTTGGATAGCTAGCTCCCCTTTGGCCACTTTTCGAATCGCGTGGAGAATTTCTGCAGCGCTGGAGGTTTTTAGCATGTAGCCTTTTGCGCCTGCTTGAATAACAGGGTAAATTTTTTCATTATCCAGATAAGAGGTCAACACCAAAATGTTGACATCAGACCAGCTCTTGAGAAGTGTCAACGTGGCTTCAACGCCATCCATCTCAGGCATAACCAAATCCATCACCACGACATCAGGTCGCAACTCTAACGCCATCTCAACACCAGCTCTGCCATTATCAGCTTCCCCAATAACATCAATATCAGCCTGCATGTTTAAAAAACTGCTAAGTCCCAGGCGCACCATCTCGTGGTCATCTACTAAGATCACTTTAATCTTGTTCATCATCGTTTTCCTCCAAAATAGGGACGCGAATATCCATAGATACTCCCTTGCCTTTGGCGCTTATGAGTTGTACACTGCCAGCCAAATCCTCAATACGGTCTTCGATATTTTTCAAACCGTAGCTCAAACTCCTCGCTTCATCAACATCAAAACCAACGCCGTTGTCAATCATTTTTAACTGGACTTCGTTAACTGTCTGCTTGAGATAAACATCTAGCTGACTGGCCTTAGCATGTTTGAGGGTGTTGCTGATAAATTCTTGAGCAATACGGAAAAGCTGTTCTTCAATCACTTTAGGCAGGCCCTGGATATCCTCATGATAGCTAATCGCCATATCGCTTTTGTCCCTTAACTCTGTCAAAATCATGGCAAAGCCTTCTGACAAGGTTTTGCCTTCCAACTCCGTCGGACGCAGATGCAAAAGTAAAATCCTTAAATCTTTTTGAGCATTTTGCAAAATATCTTCCACCGTAACCAACTGGTGTTTGATTTGCTCTATATCTAAATCTCCCACTACCTGAGATAACCCAGATACAATCATCGTTGCTGCAAACAGCTCCTGACTGACCGTATCGTGCAGGTCGCGCGCGATACGCTTTCGCTCACGCTGGACAATCTCTTGACCATTGTGAATGTAGGCATTTTCTGTTTTTTGCAGACTAGCTGTCAACTGCTGGATTTTGTTAGACAATCGTGTGATATTTGTTCCCAGCTCTGTATTTGGCTGTTTGGAGATGGTTTGATTAGCCAACATTCGCTTGAGGTTTTTATTGAGGTGGCGTTTTGCCACTTCATCTGACCAATACCAGACCATCAAAAATAGCAAGGTTAAGGAGAGACTCAAAGAGACAATCGCAAACAAGAGACGCCATACCCCAAAAGGATTGGCAGTCAAGTCCGGAAGACCCAAGCCAAAGCTGGTCATAATGATATAGGCAACTGCTGAGATGATGACGACCGCATACAAAAACATGACTAAAATGGTTTGTTTTTTCATCGTCGAACCACCTCAACTTGACCCGCAATAAGATTAACCATTATCTTGACTGACCGATGAGCCGAGGCATAAGATTCCTCCTCAAGTTTCAGTGACTCGTTACGCAAATCATACTCAGGAAAATCAAAAAACGTCACTGTCCCATACACTGCACTAACATTGAGGCTGACAGCCACATCAACCGGTACACGAATGACTGTCGGACCATACACCTTACGGATGATGATGACATTATCACACCCTGCCAAAATGACCTTTGACAAGTCCAGTGTATCTGAACCGCTCACACGAATAATATTCACATCATCAAAAGCGTAACTTTCCGTTAACACAGGTTCGCTAGAGCCAACCCAGTCATTTGGTCTGGGCGTTACTGACAGGTCTTGAGACTTAAATTCAATTAAAGCAAGCTGATTTTTTTCTTTGACTTGTGAAAAAGAGTTGATAATGGTATAAACAACCCCGAGTACCACAGCTGCAATCACGAAAGGATTCAGCATAAAGATTAAGAATAGTAATAATAAGCCCGCGGTCAAGAGAAAATTACTTTGATTGCCTTGGTTATAAAAGCGAAGTGCCAACAAGACAACGACTAAAATTAACAAAAAACTGTAGAGGCTCTCGGATAAAATGGTCATCAGCGCCAAGGCTAGGAGAACCGCTTCGACCAGTAAAAAGAATTGAAATTTTTTCATGTCTCTCTCCTTTCTTGCATTTTACCAGAAATCAGGCATTTTTGCAGAAATAAAACAACTTATCCGCAAAAAAAGAGGGAAATCATAAACCGTTCAGGTTTGATAACTCCCTCTTCTATTCAAACTAACGTTAGCATTAACTGCCTTCCGTTTGAGTTGATGTTGTCGTTCCAGTTTCAGAAGTTGACGATGTACTTGTGTCACCAGTTGTCGATGAGGGCACATAAGCTTCACTTGATGACGAGATTGATGAACTGCTAGCTTCTGCTGGGTCATCTTCCAAATAAAGCTCGATATAGCCCGCTTCTGATAAATTAAACAGTTCCCCTGAGTAAGGTGTCTGACCAGCAACTAATCGTCCTGCCACTGGAGTTTTAACTTCTAAGCCAGCCAGCGTGTAATATTTAATCTTAGAGGAGTTGACCCCTAGATTCTTCAGTAGAGCCGTCGCCTGCTCCTGCGTTGTGCCGATGAGATTAGGCATGGTGATATAGCTACTTACAGCCACTTCAAAGGTTATCTTACCTGACTTACCAATGGTGTAGGTTGAACCTGCTTTTGGACTCTGACTGAGAATCGTCCCTGCTTCTTCCTCTGTCGTCTTCACATTCTTCACAACAATTTGTTCAGATGTTATCCCATAATCTGACAGCAAACGAGAAGCAACACTCTCGTACGTCTCCCCAACATAATCTGGCATTTCAAAGCTCAGCCGTCCTGCAGAAACATAGAGGTTGACCTTGGCACCTTTTTTGCGGTTGGTGCCTGCGACAGGATCTGTTTTAACCACATGACCTTTTTCAACCGTTTCGCTTTCAACCTCGACCACCTGACCTAGGGCAAGACCTTCATCAGTTAACCTCTGGGCGGCTTGTTCTTGGGTCACACCGATAAGTTCTGGGACTTTAATTGTTGCAGGACTGCTCAATACTAAATAAGCAAAACCTGTCATCACAAGAAACATCAGTGCAACTAGAATTTTAGCAAGCGTTGAAAAGAGCGATGGTTTAGGTCGTTTAGTGGTGTGCGCTGCCTTTTCCTCAACGGGTTTATAACTACTGGTCTGCTCCACGCGTGGTGACCGACCTGGAATGGTTTGCGTCGTCTGGCTAACACGGGTTTGCTGACGAGGCGGTGGCACTGGCGTTGGTTCAACCTTCGGCAGAGGTTTTGTTACCGTTGTCTCTTCAAAGCTCAGTCGCCGTTCGTTGCGACGACTAGGATAAAGGGCTGTAGCAAGGTCACGACTCATTTGGAAGGTTGAGATATAGCGGTCAGTCAGTTTTTTGGCTGTCGCTCGAATCACGATATTTTCCAAGGATTGAGGAACCTGAGGATTTTCAGCTAAAATAGACGGTAGTGGCTTTTGAAAATGCTGAAGCGCAATGGTCACCGCACTATCTCCGTCAAATGGAATGTGACCTGTCAGCATCTCATAAAGCATGATCCCCATAGCGTAGATATCACTCTGTACAGTCGCTTTTGACCCACGCGCCTGCTCTGGCGAGAGGTAATGAACCGATCCCAGCATCGAATTGGTCTGTGTCAGGCTGGTTTCTGCAAAAGCAACAGCTATCCCAAAATCCGTTACCTTAGCACGACCTGATTTGGTCAGTAGGACATTTTGTGGTTTTAAATCTCGGTGAACAATGCCTTGCTGATGCGCTAGGGTCATGGCAGACAAGACTTCTGTCATGATGCGACTAGCTTCCTCACTAGTGAGAGGACCTTTTTCTTGGATATATTTTTTCAAGTCCCAACCATCAATGTATTCCATGACAATGAATTGCTGTCCTTCGTCTTCACCAATGTCACGGATACCAACAATATTGGGATGATTGAGTTCAGCCATAGCTCTAGCCTCACGTTGAAAACGTGCAACAGCGACTTGGTCCGTCTGGTAGTTGGTTCGGAGGATTTTGATAGCGACTTCCTCGTCATCTAAAATCAGGTCACGTCCGAGATAAACATCCGCCATGCCGCCTCGTCCGATTGATTTAACAATGCGGTAACGACCTGCAAATAGTTTTCCTGTAGCAAGCATCAGGCCACCTCCCCTCCGACTTGAACCAGGGCAACCGTGATATTATCCAAGCCTCCTGCAAAATTAGCTTCATTAACCAGCAATTCCGCTTTGCCTTCAAGGCTCAACTCATCTGTGATAATACGGGTAATGACCTCGTTAGAAACAAGGTTTGTCAGCCCATCACTATTGACCAAAAGATAATCGCCTGGGAACAGTTCTTGAATGGCTAAATCAATGTCTAATGGCTGCGATTGACCAACAGATTGCGTAATGATATTGCGTTGAGGGTGAGTCTGTGCTTCCTCAGCAGTGAGCTGACCTGCCTTAACGAGCGCATTAACCAAGGAATGGTCACTCGTCAGCTGATGGTAAATACCTTCTCGGACTAAGCCAACACGAGAGTCACCAACATGGGCAAAAATGGCATAATTGCCGACCAGAGCTAAGGCTTCGATGGTTGTCCCCATGCCTTGGTAGTCTTCCGTTTGCCCCATCTCAAAAATCTTTTGATTTTCAACTTGGATGGTCTCTAAAAGCCAAGAACGAATAGGCTCCCAGTCGCCCTCTGTAAACTCTGTACTAACCCAGGCACGCCCCAAATCTGTCACAGTCACCTGACTAGCAATGTGACCAGCCTTGTGACCACCCATACCATCAGCTAAAACAATTAAAGTCTGCCCACCTTTGTTTACAAACTTGTTGACATAGTCTTGGTTGTTCGACCGTTTTTGACCAATGTCCGTTTTTAAAGCTATTTTCATTTGTCATCTTTCCTTTCGTTCAGATACGAGAAGTACCAGCACTATCTGGCCCTTAATAACGGCGACGCAACTGGGCAATAAAGAAACCATCTGTCCCAAACTGCTCAGGGGTAATGACTAAGCAGCCCTCTGAGACGATGCTCTCCTGCTCGTGGCTGAGAGGCACCTGTTCAAAATTGGGATGGCTGGCCAAAAAGGCTACGATCACCTGCTGATTTTCCTCCGCCACAATCGTGCAAGTACTATAGGTCATTATACCACCAACCCGTAGGGTTTGACAAACACTAGCTAGAATCTCTAGCTGAATGGTCTTAAGGGCCATGAAATCCCCTGCTTCCTTGCGGTATTTGAGGTCTGGCTTGCGACGCATGAGCCCAATCCCTGAACAAGGCGCATCCACCAAGATTTTATCAAAGTGGTCTTTGGGAAAATAGCGGTGCACCTGACTGGCATCCAGTTTGAGTAGCTTGACACGGTCAGCCACTCCGAGACGCTCAGCATTCTCCGCAATCAAGTCCAGTTTGTGGTCATAGAGGTCCAGAGCTGTCACCTGACCTGTGGTTAAATAGCTGGCGATGTGAACCGTCTTGCCACCTGGAGCTGCACAAGCATCCAGGACCTGCTCCTCCCCTTGCAGGTTTAAGGTCGGCGCAACCAGCTGGCTGGTCTCGTCCTGAATAGTCACTAAGCCTTTAGCAAAATCAGCCGTCCCAGCAAAATGCCCGCTAGGCTTGGTCAAGCCGACAGGTGACAGGAGCGACTGGTCAGCCCCTGTTTCAGCCTTAATCCGCTCCAACTGATTAGGATCTGTCACTCGGATACTGGCCTTGTTACGGACGTAGAGGCTTGCCATGATGGCTACGGCGCGCTCCTCACCAAACTGGTCTATCAGCTTTTTGACCAGCCAGACAGGGAGACTATATTGCACAGCATAGCGCTTATTGACCCGCTTGATCTGAGCAGGGTTTGGGCGCTCTTCACGCAAGAAACGGCGCAGAACCGCATTGACCAGCTTGTCTGCCCCTGAGTGTTTGCCCCGCGCCTTAGCAAGGTCAACCGCAGCATTAACCACCGCATGGTCTGGAATTTTATCTAAATAAAGGATTTGGTAAAGGCTGGTCATGAGCAGGTAGTAGACCCAGCTGTCTAGCTTGTCTCGGTCGGCGATGTAGTGGGCCAAGTACCATTCCAGTGTGATTTTACGAGCGACGGTGCCGTAAACCAGCTCGGTGACCAAGCCCTTATCAGCTGGAGAGAGCGAGGCCTTGGTCAGATGCTGGTTGAGGGCAAGGTTGCTGTAAGCCTCTTGGTCAAAGATTTCCTCGAGAATCTGCAGGGCAAGTCCCCTTGCGGTATCTGTCTGCTTAGCCAAAGTAGTCACCTACCTGCAAGTCACGCCCAGCCCCATTGAGAAAGTCTGCAATCGACATTTTTGGCTTGCCAGCAGGCTGAACACTCAGGAGGCGAACAGCACCAGTTCCTGCCGCCACAATCAGGTCTTTCTTGGTTTTTGCGATGATTTGACCAGGTTTTCCTTGACCGTCTACTGTGGCAACCTCATAGAGTTTGAACCGTTCCCCAGCTAGGAAGGTATGGGCAACTGGGAAGGGATTAAGCCCTCTGACCTTATTGAAGACCTGACGGTTGGTCAGCTGCCAGTCGATAACTTCCTCCTCTGGTTGAATGTTGGGAGAAAAGGTGACTTGGCTTGGGTCTTGGGGTTCTGGGGTAATCTCACCTGCCAGATACTTGGGCAGGCAATCCAGTAGTAAATCACGTCCCAGCTCTGCCATTTTTCCAAAAAGCGTGCCGACGTTGTCACTCTCCAAAATCGGGGTCGCGCGCTTGGCGACCATATCCCCAGCATCCATCTCCTTGACCATCTCCATAATGGTCACGCCGACCTCCTCGTCACCGTTGATGAGGGCGTAGTGGATAGGCGCCCCGCCGCGGTATTTGGGCAAAAGGGAGGCATGAACATTGAGGGCAAAACTCATGGACTTGAGCAGGCGTTCAGGCAAAAACTGCCCAAAGGCTGCCGTGATGATGCCGTCTGCGCCCAGGGCAATCAGGTCTTCTAGCTCCTGACTGCCAGAGAGTTTCTCAGGCTGGTAGACAGGGAGCTCGTTGGCAAGAGCCAGCTCCTTAACCGGTGTCATGGTCAAGGTTTTCTTACGCCCGACGGCACGGTCAGGCTGGGTCACTACAGCCATAATCTCGTAGCGGTCGTCGTTGAGCAAGCCTTGGAGAACAGTCGCGGAAAAGGCGGGTGTCCCCATAAAAATCAGTTTAGTCATCTCTTCTCTTTTCTATTTCTAATGGTAATCCTACCGGCCCTTGCAAGGCCGCCTTGTCTCTACTATTATACCATATTTGACAAGGAAACCCTCGCCAGTTGGTTTGCTGACACGGTAAGCACTCAAGAAAAGCACTCTGACGACTGAATTGTAGTGCCACAAGTGCTTTACTGAAATTTTTCAAAACATCTATAACGATTGATAGACTACTTCGCAACATCATCTCATCAGCAAGAGAGCTGCTGGTGGAGGACTATAACAAGAGATACTCACATGACGTTCTGCGGTTCATAGTCAATGCTCACCCTCAAATCCTTATTGGTCTTGTCTTGAGTCAAGTCAAGGAGTTGATTAAGAGCGTCTTGGAGCTTGGGTTCTTGTTTGAAGGTCAGTAGCAACTGGTAATGGTAAAGGTTGTGGGTTCTGGAGACAGCTTTTGGGACAGGTCCTAGATACCTCACCTGATCAGACAGGTGAGTTTTGAGCAGGTCCAGAAAAGCATAGCTGGCCTTAATGGCTGCCTGCTCGTCCTTGTGGGAAATGGTCAGGGCAACGGTGTAAAAATAGGGTGGGTAGCCCAGCGCCCGTCGGATACCCATCTCGTAACGGTAAAATCCTTCGTAATCGTGATGTTTAGCAAAGGTAATGGCATAGTGATTGGGGTTGTAGGTCTGGATGATGACCTCCCCAGCCTTGTCCGCCCGACCAGCCCGACCAGCTACCTGGGTCAAGAGCTGAAAGGTGCGCTCGGATGCCCTGAAATCAGGCAGGTTGAGCGAGGTATCTGCATTTAAGACCCCGACCAAGGTCACATTTGGGAAATCCAGTCCCTTAGCAATCATCTGGGTCCCCAATAAAATGTCTGCTTTGCCATTGCCAAACGCTTCTAACAGTTTCTGGTGACTACCTTTTTTCTTGGTTGTGTCCACATCCATCCTGAGGATTTTGGCTTCTGGAAAGAGCTGTTCCAGCTCATCAGCAGCCTTTTGCGTGCCTGTCCCGTAGTAGGAGATGGAGGCACTCTGACAGTTCGGACAGGTTCTAGGAATACCCTTGGTAAAGCCACAGTAGTGGCAGTTCATGGTGCGAGTGGCCATGTGTAGGGTCAGGGAAATGTCACAGTTGACACAATTATCCACATAAGAACAATCCCGACACATGACAAAGCTGGAGTAGCCCCTGCGGTTGAGGAGAAGCACCACCTGCTCACCCTTGCTCAAGCGGTCACGGATCTTTTCGACCAAAGGCGGCGTAAAATTGCCCATCTCCTGCTGACCGATATAATCCCTAAAATCAACGACCTCCACTGTCGGAATGACCGCTAAGGGGTTAGCACGCTCGGTCAAGGTCAAGAGCTGATAAACCCCTTTGCTGGCACGAGCCCGCGATTCGATGGCGGGTGTCGCCGATCCGAGCACCAGAGCAGCCTTATGGTGTTTGGCACGTAGCACCGCCACGTCTCTGGCGTGGTAGCGAGGGTTGGATTCTTGCTTATAGGTCGCCTCATGCTCCTCATCGATGATGATGGCTCCAATATTCTCTAAGGGAGCAAAAATAGCAGAGCGGGCACCGACGACGACCTTAGCCTGTCCACGGCGGATTTTCAGCCATTCGTCATACTTTTCCCCATCCGATAGCCCGGAGTGCATGATGGCCACCTGTTGACCAAAACGTGAGATAAAGCGACTGGTCATCTGTGGGGTCAGGGCAATTTCAGGCACAAGGACAATAGCAGTTTTGCCCATCTTCAAGGTTTGGTCGATGATGTGGAGATAGACCTCGGTCTTACCAGACCCAGTCACCCCCTCTAGCAAAAAGGGTGAGCTCTCTTGACCGATGGCAGCAGTTACTGCAGTAACTGCCGCTTGTTGCTGGCTGTTGAGCTGGATAAACTTGGTCTGTTTGACCCCGTCAAAATAGGCCTGACTACGACTCTCCTCGCGCTCGGTCACTAGTAACACCCCTTGTTCTATAAACCAGTTGACCACTGCAGGCGAGAAGGTCTTATTGAGGTCACTGACCTTACCGTCATCTGGGTGTTTAGTTAGAAACTCAGCTAGCTCCAAGCGTTTTTTTGCTCTTGGAGCAATAGCTGAGCGGTCGAGCTGGTCAAGATTGACCTGATAGTATCGGACCGTTTTGACCTGCTTTTTATCTGTTGCCAGATAGACAACTTCAGCTTGACCAGTCTTAACCAGGTCCTTGACCTGAACCTGCTGGTCAGCAGTCAACTCTGCCAGCCTCATCTCTTTTTTCCCAGTTGGGAAAAGGTCTGAAACAAGATCAATCGAGGTAAGCTTGACCACCTTGTCATAGGCTGAATTGAGCAGGCTGGGCAGCATGGCTTTAAGCAGGCTGATTTTATAAGAGAATACTGTCCGACGCAAAGCGTCAGCCAAATCCAACTGTTCCTGATTGAGGACAGGCTCTAAATCCAAGACTGCTAGAACAGGTTTTAACGTCATGTCCTGCTCAGCCATTTCTTCAACACCAACCACAAAGCCTTGCAAGGGACGGTTGGTCGCTCCAAAGGGAACATGAACCCGTGAGCCAACTGCAATCAGAGCCACCAGCTCGTCAGGAACCAAGTAAGAGTACGGCTGGTCGGTCTGTTTGAGTGGTAAATCAACGATAATCTGGGCAATTTTTGGCATGATGTGATACGGAAAAATCTAAGATTGGGGACAACCTTAGATTTTTTCTCCTTCTTCTTTTTCTTTTGCGATTTGTTCCTTGATTTTACGCTCTTCCTCTTCACGTTTGAGGCGTTCCGCTTCGATACGCGCCAGCACAGCTGCCCGTTTAGCATCTGGATCTGGGTGAATGGTCACGAGACCCGCTTCAATTTCTTCCAAAGCACGCAGGGTTGATTTGACAGAGCTGAAACTTTTAGTCGTTGGCTTGGCACCCGCTTCAAGTTCGTGCGCTCGCTTGGCTTGGAGAACGCAAAGGGAGTATTTTGATGGCACCTTGTCCAGCAAGGTGTCAATAGAAGGTTTTAACATCATATATCATAATCTCTTTTCTGTAAGTATCGGAAAAATAGCAGAGCTAAACAAGTTTGAAACGACGATTAGCACTTATTCTGTATCTTTGCTGTTGTCTCACTTTGACCAAGTGCCTACTAGAGACAGCAGTTAGTTAGGAGAGGTGACGTATTCCTTTGACCAATTCCAGCAATGAGCAAAAACAACTTAAATGTCCTTGATCATGTCATTGTAGTGACCGATGCAACGCTCTACTCGGAAATGCTCAACTTCAATAATTTTCTTAACCCGTTCAGCAGCCAGATGAACTTCATCGTTGACCACTGCGTAATCGTATTCTCGCATGAGGGCAATTTCCTCTTTGGCTCGTGCGATACGTTGGGCGATAACGTCTTCTGAGTCAGTCCCTCGACCGACCAGACGGTCTTGTAATTCTTCTAAATCAGGCGGTGTCAAAAAGATAAAGACCCCATCTGGCACCTTTTTCTGAACTTGAAGCGCCCCTTGGACCTCGATTTCGAGGAAAACGTCTATGCCCTTGTCCAAGGTTTCATTGACGTAGGTCAAGGGTGTGCCGTAGTAATTACCGACGTACTCTGCATACTCCAACATTTGACCGTTACGAATGAGCTCCTCAAACTCTTCGCGCGTGCGGAAGAAATAATCAACACCGTCTACCTCCCCAGGTCGTTGGGGACGAGTCGTCATCGAAACAGAGTAGGCAAATTTATTATCTGGGCTTGAAAAAATGGCTTCCCTTACTGTGCCTTTCCCGACACCGGATGGACCAGAAAAGACAATCAGCAATCCACGTTCAGACATGATAGGCTCCTTTTATGTTCTTCCCTCTAGTTTAACAGATAGAGGCTAAATTGGCAAGTAGGTTACTCTTTTCACCAGAGAGACTCACCACATTGGTTTAAGTAAGGTGAAAGCGGTACCTACACCCGGTGCGACATCCTCAAGTTTTTCATGATTTTGCAGAAAATTATCAGGTGAGATATTTCACCTGCCTAGCTATCCACTGGTTTTTCTAAAAGACTCAATATTTGCTTCATATCAGACAAGCTGAGTTGACTTGATGATTCTTCACCAACAGTGGCGATTGTCCAGTCACTGCCAAACAAGTCACCAAAAAAACGCGTGACCTGACCCAGCTTTCCTGAGGCAATGGTCATGTAAGTCTGGTCTGGGTGCAGAGATTTAAAGCCTCGAGTGTAATTCATCATGTCGAGCACATCTTGCTCTGTCTGTGGAGTTAACACCAGTTTAACCACGCGAGGTGATAAGGCAGTTAGTTCTGAATAAATTTCCATGATATTGTCAGGAACTTTTTCAGTATCGTAATGAGAGAGAATAAGATTTGAAAAGGTCAGCAACTGTTCAAAAATAGCTTGTCGCTCCTTGTAAGGCACTTCAATATAGTCAGGCTGATAGAGCTCTTGGACTTGCTTAATCAAATCCACATACACCTCATCAGGTAACCATTGCTGGCTATCTTTTTTCTGATGGCCTAAACTGAAGATCATTTCATAGCCTGAAAATCGTTCAAATATAACTGGAGCAACTGTTAAAATCTCTTCTGGAGGCAACATATCTGCTCGCCACTCAATAAGCGTTGCTCCCTCATAATGACTGAGCTCAAGCGCCATTGCTTCTTCAAAGGATTTGGGCATAATCGGCACAAGAATATTCACTTGATGACCTCCATGATGATAACTTTTAGGTAGTTGCTACGAGCATCTACTGGATTAACTGTAAAATCACTTGGCAGTTGATAAAAGCTGATCTCACGATAAGCCAGTCTCCCCATACCTTGGTGAATCTGCTGGCGGAACTGGCGGAGACTTAGGTTGCTGGCATTTGTCGAAGCAATAATAAGACCGCCATCTGCTAAAAGTTCAACCGCCTGAGCCATCAATTTATGATAATCTTTAGCTACTGAAAAGGTTTGTTTTTTATTTCGAGCAAAACTCGGCGGGTCAAGAATGATCATATCATAGCTCAGCCCTTTTTTCTTAGCATAACGACAGTAGTCAAAAACATCCATCACAATAAAGCGGTGTGGACTAAGTGCTAAGCCATTCGCCGTAAAATGAGCTGCCGATAGCTCGCGACTACGCTTGGCTAAATCAACAGACGTCGTTTCACTAGCCCCACCAATCGCTGCCGCAACAGAAACATACTAAGATTAGTAGTGAGGAAATCTCCGACGGGAGAGAGTACTCACTACTTTTTTCATTCTCAAGATGATAAAGTAGAGGTGTCTTGTTAAGTCGTGGGGCTTTTTGACGCTAGACGTCGCAACAAAAACTGGCAAGACACCTGTTTTAGAAAGAATGTTATCAAAGTATGTGGGACGCTAGACGTCGAGTATTGAAAATGACATCTCTAAAACAAGGAATCATTCAAGACAAAGAGGTAGTATCATGCGTGCAGTTTTCGGGATTGA
>NZ_KB904169.1 GCF_000380025.1 Streptococcus entericus DSM 14446 | reverse complement strand
CTTGCTCAATACGTCCGATAGTCCCCGTTCCTGCCTCGTTCTTAGTCGCTGACATGATAACGATACGGTCTGCCAGAGTCATGGCCTCGGTCTGGTCGTGAGTCACGTAGATGGTTGTTGCTCCAATACGGCGGTGAATCTTAGCAATCTCCGCACGCATGGACACACGAAGTTTGGCATCCAAGTTTGANAGAGGCTCATCCATCAAGAATACTTTGGCATCACGGACAATCGCACGGCCCATCGCCACACGTTGGCGTTGACCACCAGAGAGGTCAGCTGGTTTACGTTGGAGGAAGTCAGTCAGAGCTAGAATCTCAGCTGCTTCACGCACTCGACGGTCGATATCAGCCTTGTCGTATTTGCGCAACTTGAGCCCGAAAGCCATGTTGTCATAGACCGTCATGTGTGGATAGAGCGCATAGTTCTGGAAAACCATGGCGATGTCGCGGTCTTTTGGCTCGATGTCATTCATCAATTCATCATCGATGTAGAACTCACCCTCAGTGATGTCCTCAAGTCCTGCAATCATGCGAAGAGTGGTCGACTTACCACAACCTGATGGTCCAACAAAGACGATGAACTCCTTGTCCTTGATGTCCAAATCAAAGTCCTCAACAGAGTAGAAGTCACTGTTTGGGTACTTCTTGTAAAGGCTGTTCAGTTTTAATGTTGTCATGTCATTCCTTCTTTCTTCTTTTTATCTAAATTGTTGCGGTAACGGAGCATTACAGTATTAAACAGATAATGATACCTCTATTATGCAACCGCTTGCTCAAAATGTCAAGTAGTTTTTTGAAAAAATTAAAAAAATTTAGTTCCGAATTGACCCTTACGACTCTTCTTTGTCACTTAGGAACTAACTTTTTCACGCAACCGTTTGCTTAGTTGGCAAAAAAAAGTTATAATGGCATCAAATCATAATTTAAAGGAGACCTTTCATGGCAGAAAATCTTATGACTGAACGCTGGTGGCACCGTGCCACTGTTTATCAGATCTATCCCAAGAGCTTTATGGACAGTAATGGTGATGGTATCGGTGACTTACCGGGTATCATTAGTAAGTTAGATTACCTAAAAGAGCTTGGAATCACCGCCATTTGGCTCTCACCTGTTTACCAAAGTCCCATGGACGATAATGGGTATGATATCTCTGACTACGAAGCCATTGCAGCAGAATTTGGTAGTATGGCGGACATGGAAGAACTTTTTTCTGAAGCCAAAAAACGTGGTATTCGCATTATTATGGATTTGGTGGTCAACCATACCTCCGATAAGCACGCTTGGTTTGTAACAGCCCGTCAGCAACCAGATAGTCCTGAGTACGACTTTTACATCTGGGCAAATGAGCCAAATGAACTGAGTTCAGTTTTTGGCGGTTCTGCGTGGGCTTATGACGAGCAAACTCAAGCCTACTACCTCCACTTCTTCAGTCGTAAGCAACCTGACCTCAATTGGGAAAACCCCGTATTGCGCCAGAAGATTTACCAGATGATGCAGTTTTGGGTTGACAAGGGCATTTCAGGTTTTCGGATGGACGTCATCGACATGATTGGCAAAGTCCCTGACCAACTCATTGGCAACAACGGTCCCAAGCTCCATGACTATTTGCAGGAAATGCACCAAGACTGCCTGACCGACCCAGACTTACTGACAGTAGGAGAAACCTGGGGCGCCAATCCTGAACGGGCGAAACTCTACTCTGCACCAAACCGCAAGGAGCTGTCCATGGTCTTCCAGTTTGAACACATCGGTCTCCAGCACGAAGCAGATAAAGACAAGTGGCATTATACCAAACTTGATGTCCCTAAACTAAAAACCGTTCTGTCACGTTGGCAAACCGAGTTGCCTGTCGGACAGGGATGGAACTCGCTTTTTTGGAACAATCATGACCTACCACGTATCCTCTCTATCTGGGGAGATACGGGCACTTACCGTGAAAAATCAGCTAAAGCCTTTGCTATCTTGCTTCATCTGATGCGGGGAACGCCTTACATCTATCAGGGGGAAGAGATTGGAATGACGAATTTCCCATTCACAACTGTTGACCAGCTCAACGACATCGAAAGCCTCAACTACCTGACAGAAGCTAGACAGGCTGGCCAGTCAGATGACGTTACCCTTGACCAGATTCGCATGATTGGTCGTGACAATGCCCGCACGCCAATGCAGTGGACAGCTGGGCCCCAGGCTGGATTCACCACAGGGCAGCCCTGGCTACCTGTCAACCCTAACCACCAGACCATCAACGTCGCTCAGGCACTGGCGGATAAGCAGTCGATCTTCTACACCTACCAACAGCTGCTTCGCTTGCGCCTAGAGGCTGACTGGCTGATTTACGGCGATTACAACCTCCTCGATACGCCTGATCAAGTCTTCGCCTATACTCGTCAATGGCAGAGCAGTACCTATCTTGTGGTCGTTAACCTCTCTGATCAGGTTCAGCACCTCTCGCTACCTGCTGGCATCGATAAGCTTATTATCGCCAACACTGTTCTCCCTAAAGACCTCGACCAAATAAAACTGGAGGCTTGGGACGCATTCTGCTTGAAACTAATCTCTTAATAGCTGAACCAAATGGTTGCATTACTCCTCTCAAATAAGGTAAAATAAGCATCAGGAGGTTCATGATTATGGTAACAATTAAGGATGTGGCAAAGAGGGCTGGTGTAAATGCTTCGACAGTCAGCCGAGTCTTGAAAGACAGCTCTGCTATTTCTCAACTAACAAAAGAACGTGTGCGCCAAGCGATGGACGATTTGGGGTATGTGCCCAATCGGGCCGCCCAGATGCTGGCAAGCGGACTGACTCAGTGTGTGGGGGTTGTTTTGCCACCGTTGACCACCCCTGATCGGGTTAGCGAACCCTTTTTCATGGAAATTTTGACGGCAATAAACGATCAAGCCAAACAACAGGGCTTTACGGTATCGATTGCCACCAGTAATTCCGTTGAAGATTTAGCTGAACAGGTGAAACTGATGTACCGCCAAAAAAGAGCTGATGGGTTTTTAATCCTGTACTCCGAAAAAGATGACCCTGTTCAATATTATTTAAGCAGCCATAACATTCCATTTGTGGTCATCGGAACACCTGTCGAGGCAGATCCAAACTTAATTTCGATTGACAATGACAACCAATTGATGGGGGAAGAAGCTGTTAAACACCTTCAACGCAAAGGGCACAAAAAACTATTATTTGTCACAGATGATTTAACGAGCCGTGTCTGTCTTGACCGTTACCGAGGCTACCAGCAAGCTATTGAGCAACTCGATTTGCCAGTTCAACCCATCTTGCTCTTTGACCGGAAAGATCCAGCAACCTTAGATTTGCTCATTGAAACGATACAGAGAGAAAAAATCACAGGCCTCATTGTCATCGGTGATTTGCTCTCTATCCGAGTCATCCAGTTTCTATCCTTCTATGGTTTGCGTGTCCCGGATGATCTTTCCTTAATTTCCTTCAATAACTCGATTTTTTCAAAAATGCTTCATCCCTACTTGACAACGTTTGACATCAATGTTGCCCAACTCGGACAAACAAGTCTTATCCGCTTGTTAGATATTATCGAAGACCGACAACAGCCATCAACAGAAGTCATTGTCCCCTTTAATCTAAAGGAAAGGGAAAGTGTTCGAGACCTGTATCGCTAACGTCTTGTCCCTGAAACAAGAGATAAAACGTTTCTGCTACCACTGCGGCTGATGTGCTGACTCAACCAATCCGCCGCATAAGCAGAGTGAGAAAAATAAGCACATAAAATCCGGTTTGAGGCAGGCGAGGCGAGTAAGTGATGCTGCCTCAACCAGTTAAACGAGCTATAAAAGAAGTCACCGTTGTCACTCATCGGTGATTTCTTTTGGTAACAATCGCTAATTTTTCTTAAGATTTTTAAGAAAAGACTTGACTTACGCAATCGGTTGCGTTAGACTAGACTTATCACAACTAAAGGAGAACTTATGATGGACAAACGTGCAAGTGGTGTTTTAATGCACATTACTTCTTTGCCTAGTCCTTACGGTGTGGGAACCTTCGGGCAGGCTGCTTATGATTTTGTGGACTTCCTTGTAGAGACCAAGCAGACCTATTGGCAGATTTTACCTCTGACCACGACAAGCTACGGTGACTCCCCTTATCAGTCCTTTTCAGCCATCGCTGGGAACACGCACCTGATTGATCTTGACCTGTTGGCAGCTGAGGGCTGGTTGGAAAAAGCTGATTATGCTGATGCTCACTTTGGCGATAATCCTTCTCGGGTTGATTATGCGCAAATTTTTGAAGCTCGTCGTCCGATTCTAGAAAAAGCTGTGCAAGCCTTTCTAGCAGATGACAAGGCCAAAGCCGCCTATCATGCCTTTCTAGAAGAACAGGCGTCTTGGTTGCCTGACTATGCAGAGTTTATGGCTCTGAAAGAGCATTTTGGCAATCGTGCCTTGCAAGATTGGGAGGATAGCTCTGCTATTTTACGGGAAGAAAGCAGTCTGAACCGCTATCGTGAAGAGCTGGCAAATGTTATCGCCTACCATCAGGCGACGCAGTATTTCTTTTTCAGCCAGTGGGCCAAGCTAAAGGCTTATGCTAATGAACACCACATTAGCATCATCGGGGATATGCCGATTTATGTATCTGCGGATAGCGTAGAGGTTTGGACACAACCAGAATTGTTTAAGTTGGACGAAGCACGCCGTCCCCTCTTTCTAGCAGGTTGCCCAGCCGACGACTTCAGCGCAGATGGTCAGCTCTGGGGCAATCCGATTTACGACTGGGCTGTGCATGAACAGACAGGATTTGCTTGGTGGATTTACCGCATTCGTGAGAGCTTTAAGCTCTATGATTATTTACGGATTGATCATTTCAAAGGTTTCTCAGACTATTGGGAAATCGATGGAGATGGTGAAACCGCCAATGATGGCAAGTGGCAGCCTGGTCCTAACTACGCCCTCTTTGCAGCCGTGAAAGAAGCACTGGGAGAGGATTTACCAATCATTGCGGAAGACTTGGGTTACATCGACGACCGAGCTAAGAAACTCCTCGCAGACTGTGGTTTCCCAGGCATGAAAATCCTGCAATTTGGCTTTTTCGACACAACTGGGCAAAGCATAGACAGCCCACATCGTTGCATTGCGCATAGCCTTGCTTATACAGGTACTCATGACAACGAAGTGGTCAACGGCTGGTATGACAACCTATCTCAAGAGCAAAAAGACTATGTTAACAGCTACATCAACCGTCGCGATGAGGAGAACATCAGTCGCGCCATGCTTCGTACGCTGTTTGCGACCGTTAGCAATACAGCCATTGCCAGCATGCAAGATATTCTCGATCTACCGGCTGATAGCAGAATGAACTTGCCGTCAACCGTCGGCGGTAACTGGGAATGGCGGATGTTGCCAGACGAGCTAACCCCTGAACACAAAGAGTTTTTGAAAAAGATCACACTATTGTATCAACGAGGTAATGAACAGAATGACTAATTTTACAAGCTATATCAAGAACAAGACTGCACAAGAACTACAACAATTGTCTGACAAGGACATCTATACTCACTTGCTCAACTATGTCAAAGACATGAGCAAGGAGTTGCCAAAAAATGATGGCAAACGTAAGGTTTACTACATTTCAGCTGAATTTCTCATCGGAAAACTCCTATCCAATAACCTGATTAACCTTGGTATCTATGACAGTATCAAGGCTGAACTAGAAGCTGCAGGCAAATCCATCAGCACCATCGAAGACATTGAGCCAGAACCATCGCTTGGTAACGGTGGCTTGGGCCGGTTAGCCTCTTGCTTTATCGATTCTATCTCAACGCTTGGCATCAATGGTGAAGGTGTTGGTCTCAACTACCACTGCGGGCTCTTCCAACAAGTCTTTAAGGATAATCAACAAGATGCACAACCAAACTTCTGGATTGAGGATGACAGCTGGTTAATCCCAACCGATATCAGCTATGAGGTGCCATTTGCTAACTTTACCTTGACATCAACCCTCAAACGCATGGCTGTTCTGGGCTATAAAAAAGAGACCAAGAATTACCTCAATCTCTTTGACATTAAACAAGTTGACACTGACCTCATCACTGATGGCATCAGCTTTGACAAGACAGCTATCCAAAAGAACCTAACGCTCTTTCTCTATCCTGATGACTCTGATAAAAATGGAGAACTGCTCCGCATTTACCAGCAATATTTCATGGTATCAAATGCTGCCCAACTCTTGATTGACGAGGCGATTGAGCGCGGTTCAAATCTGCACGATTTGCCAGACTACGCTTACGTACAAATCAACGACACGCACCCATCCTTGGTGATTCCAGAGCTGATTCGTCTCTTGACGGACAAGCATGGCTTTGACATGGACGAGGCAATTACTGTCGTGTCACAAATGGTCGGCTACACCAACCACACCATCTTGGCAGAAGCCTTGGAAAAATGGCCACTGAGCTTCCTAGATGAGGTTGTGCCACACTTGGTGCCAATCATCAAGGGACTTGATACACGTGTCAAAGCTAAGTACGCTGATCCAGCCGTCGCTATCATCGACGAGACCGACCGTGTTCACATGGCACACATGGATATTCACTACTCAACTTCTGTCAACGGTGTTGCAGCGCTCCATACAGAGATTCTCAAAGCAAGTGAACTCAAGGCTTTCTACGACCTTTATCCTGAGAAATTCAACAACAAGACCAACGGCATCACCTTCCGTCGCTGGTTAGAGTTTGCCAACCAACCTTTGGCTGCTTACATCAAAGAACTGATTGGTGATGGGTACTTGACCGATGCCACAGCCTTGGAAAAATTAGTGACTTTCGCTGATGATGCTACGGTTCAAGAGCGTTTAGCAGACATCAAATTCCAAAACAAGTTGGCACTTAAAGCCTACCTCAAAGCCAACAAGGGCATCGACTTAGACGAACACTCCATCATCGATACGCAAATCAAACGATTCCATGAATACAAGCGCCAACAGATGAATGCCCTCTACGTGATTCATAAATACTTGGACATCAAGGCTGGCAACCGTCCTGCGCGCAAACTGACGGTCATCTTCGGTGGTAAGGCTGCGCCTGCCTACACTATTGCTCAAGATATTATCCACCTGATTCTCTGCTTGTCTGAGTTGATTAACAATGACCCTGAGGTCAGCCCTTACCTCAACGTCCATCTGGTAGAGAACTACAACGTCTCTGTAGCTGAAAAACTGATTCCTGCTACCGACATCTCAGAGCAAATTTCTCTGGCATCTAAAGAAGCGTCTGGTACAGGCAACATGAAGTTCATGCTCAACGGTGCCCTAACACTAGGTACCATGGACGGGGCTAATGTTGAAATTGCAGAGCTGGCTGGTCAGGACAACATCTACACCTTTGGTCAAGACAGTGATACCATCATTGACCTCTATGATAAGGCTGGCTATGTGTCACGTGACTACTACGTTGACGAGGCTATTCAACCGCTGGTTGACTTTATCGTCAGCGATGAGTTGATGGCTCTGGGTAGCCCAGATCGCCTCAACCGCCTCTACCAAGAACTGCTGAACAAAGACTGGTTCATGACCTTGATTGACCTGAAGGACTATATTGCCACCAAAGAGCAAGTTCTAGCTGACTACGAAGACCAAGCAGCTTGGAACAAGAAAGTCATCCACAACATCGCCAAAGCAGGATTCTTCTCATCTGACCGTACCATCCAACAATACTATGATGAGATTTGGTCACGGTAGTTAAGAGAATGTCGTGTTTCTCTAGCTTACACATAGTAATCCCCTAACATCATCTGATGTCAGGGGATTTTATTACCGACAAATTTGAGCTTTTCCAGTTCAACTGATCTTATTTACCTGAGTGAATAATTTATGGTACAATAAACCTATGTTAAATTTGAACGATTACGGCATCCAGATGTGGGACGAAGACAAGATTGCCGCCTTTCGTCGCACTCTGCTTGCTTGGTACGACCGTGAAAAACGTGACCTCCCCTGGCGTCGAACAACAGATCCCTACAAGATTTGGGTATCTGAAATCATGCTTCAGCAGACCCAAGTCGTGACGGTTATCCCCTACTACGAGCGCTTCTTGGACTGGTTTCCTACCATCGCTGATTTGGCTGCAGCACCAGAAGATAAGCTGCTCAAAGCTTGGGAAGGGCTTGGCTACTACTCGCGCGTGCGAAATATGCAGGCAGCAGCACAGCAAGTCATGACTGACTTTGGTGGGCAATTTCCCAACACCCACGAGAGCATCAGCTCTCTCAAGGGCATCGGTCCCTATACCGCTGGCGCTATTTCAAGCATTGCCTTTGGTCTGCCTGAGCCTGCTGTAGATGGCAACGTCATGCGGGTACTAGCCAGACTCTTTGAAGTTGACTATGACATCGGCGATCCAAAAAATCGCAAGATCTTTCAAGCCCTGATGGAAATCCTCATCGACCCTGACCGTCCCGGTGATTTCAATCAAGCCTTTATGGACTTGGGAACTGACATCGAGCATGCTAAAACCCCGCGACCTGACGAGAGCCCCATCCGAGCCTTCAATGCTGCCTACCTCAACGGCACCTACGACCGCTACCCCATCAAGGCACCCAAGAAAAAGCCTATCCCTCTGCACCTAACCGCCTTTGTTATCAGAGATGGTAAGGGGCGCTATCTCCTCGAAAAGAATACTGACAGCGGCTTGCTTTCAGGTTTCTGGTCTTTTCCGCTCTTGTCGGCTAAGCCAATAGCAGAGCAGTTAGACCTTTTTACTCAGTCCACATCATCTCAACTGATGACCCAACCTGACCTGACCAGCTTTGAGCAAGATTACGGTTTGACCCCTGTCTGGTGCGAGCAGACCTTCCCAGCAGTTACCCATGTCTTTAGCCACCGCAAATGGCATGTAACCTTGGTCGCAGGACAGGTCAGCTCTGCCATGTCCCCTAAAAATAAAGAAACCGCCTGGGTGCACCCAGATGATTTTGAGACTTACCCTTTTGCCACACCGCAGAAAAAACTGTGGACGGCCTATCAACACGAAAAAAACTGACCTCAATGGGTCAGTTTTTCTGCTATTAGCTCAACTCAGCAACGATAGCCTTAATCTGTTCTTTAGTGTGAACACCAGCGACTTGTTTAACCACCTGACCGTCTTTTTTGAACAAGAGGGTCGGGATACTCATAATGCCAAATTTTTGAGCAGTTGCAGGGTTTTGGTCAACATCGATTTTAACGATTTTCAACTCATCTTCTGACAATTCTTCAGATAGTTGATCAAGAATCGGTGCTTGCATCAAACAAGGACCGCACCAAGTCGCCCAAAAATCAACCAAAACTAGACCCTTGCTAGTTTCTGCTTCAAACGTTGCATCTGTCACAATATGTGCCATAAAAATAGCCTCCTTACGATTTATGAGACCATTATACCGTAAAAAAAGTATTTTGGCTAAAATTTACTACGAAGAAGTTGGCTCATCAAACAATCTCAAGAATAGATGCTCCTGTCTTGCTTTTTCTGTATTAGTCCCCTGTAGTGCTGGCAGCACTCACTATCATAAACGTCCGACAAAAACTGTAACATAAGGAATAAGCATACACTATCAGATTGGCTGCGGTTTCCCAACGACCAGAGCAATCTTGACGAATCTCCGATGATCTCAACGCTAAAAAGAACTTCCAAAACCAAGTGGAAGTTCTCTTTTTTAGCCCAAGACCACAATCGTACAGCCACTGCCTCCAGCATTTTGCGGGGCATAGCCGAAGCTCTTGACATGCTTATTGCGACGGAGATACTTGGTAACTGCTTCACGAATGACCCCTGTCCCAATACCGTGGACGATGTCCACCTGCGCCATGTTATTGAGTAGCGCTTGATCGATAAATTCGTCCAGTTCCAGCATGGCCTCTTCATAACGTTTTCCGCGCAGGTCTAGGCGGGCTGAAGGGTTGCGCCCAGAGACTTTCTTGGTGACGGTGACTGGTTTTTTCTTAGGCTGCTCCGTGTTATCCGCTCGAACAAGATTGAACTCGTCTTCCTTGAGGGTCATCTTAATCAGCCCGATTTGAGCCTCCCAGCGACCGTCCTTGAGCTGGCTAATCAACGTCCCTCGTTGCCCATAAGCCCGAACGATGATGTCATCACCGACCCGTGCTGCCCGCGCCTTCTTAGCCTTCTTGAGCACCTTGTTCTTAGAGAGATCGACAGGCGGCGCTAGCTTCTTGAGTTGCCCCTTAGCCTCGATGACCTCATGAGGCTTGAGTTGGCTTTTCTCGTGGAGGTTTTTGAGAATGCTGTCGCTTTCTGCCAGAGCAAGGTCAACCATCTCACGCACCTCAGCCTGTGCTTTTTCCAGCTCCTTGTCTCTGGCATGAGAAAATTCATTATAGAGCTTCTTAACAGCACGGTTGAATTTGAGATTCTCCTGTTCCACCTCGCGGATATGGTCGAGACGACGACGGGTTTCTAGCGTTTGCCGTTCCAGTTCTTCAATGATGCGGTTCACATCACTATCCGTATCTGTCATACCTTGAGCCTCAGCAACGATGACCTCAGCTAGTCCCAAACGTCTGGCAATATCAAAGGCGTTTGATCGCCCAGGTACTCCTTGGAGAAACTTATAGGTCGGGCTAAGGGTATTGATGTCAAATTCCATGCTGGCATTTTCCACAAAGGCTGTCTCAATGCCGTAGGCTTTCAGTTCTGGATAGTGGGTGGTGGCCATGGTTTTCACTTGTGATAGCCTCAAGTGTTCTAGGATGGCCATGGCCAAACTAGCCCCCTCCTGAGGGTCAGTTCCAGCTCCCAACTCGTCAAAGAGGACCAGGCTGTCTGCGTCAGCTTTTTCCAATACCGACACGATGGTCGTCATGTGGCTAGAGAAGGTTGAAAGGCTCTGCTCAATCGACTGCTCGTCACCAATATCTGCGAAAATCTGAGTAAAGACCGCGACCCGACTGCCCTCATCTGCTAAAATCGGCAAGCCTGACTGGGCCATGAGTTGGGCAAGGCCTAAGGTCTTGAGCATGATGGTCTTACCACCAGTGTTTGGTCCTGTGATGACGATAGCGGTCAGGCTGTCCTCAAAATGGAGGTCGTTGCCGACAGGATTGGTCAAAAGAGGATGGCGCACCCCCAGCAGGCGGATGGTCTTATCCCCAGACAGCTTGGGAATGCTGGCTTTTTTGTCCATCATGTAGAGGTACTTGGCACGAATCAGATCCAGCTGACCAATGACCCAAGCATTATTGCGCAGGGCTCTGGTTTGAGGACGTACCATGTCTGATAGTTGATGCAAAATCCGTGCCAATTCATGACGTTCATCTACCCGCAACTGAGTCAGGGTCTCGTTGAGCTCAACGACTGCCCGTGGCTCGATATAGACCGTGTTACCCGATGATGAGATGTCATGAACGACACCGGCCACGCGATTGCGGTAGCTATTTTTGACAGGGAGTACCGAGCGGCCATTACGGCTGGCAATCAGCTGTTCGCTTAGCATGTCGCCTTGCTTCTTGAGCACATCTTGTAAGACCTGACGAATCTTGGCTTCATTGTCCGTCAGTTGACGGCGAATACTGGTCAATTCTGGGCTAGCAAAGCTCTCAATAAATCCCGCATCATTGATGGCCTGTAGGCTCCCTTGTAGATTAGGAAATTGTTCCAACTTGTCAAAGAGATCGGCTAGGGCAGTCAGATCAACATTATCCAAATCCGCATAGAACCTTCCCAATTCTGCAGTTATCTGTAAAATACGTTTGATTTGAATAAATTCATCAACATTCAGGTCACCATCTAGTTCCAACCGACGTAGACTGTTGGAGACATCCCTGGCTGACCCAGTTGCAAACTGGTGTTGCTGAACAAATAGTTGCGCCATATCAGCTAACTCGACAAAGCGCTGTTCAATCTTTTCTCGCTTGGTCAAAGGGGCAAGCTCTTGCAAGAGGTCATGCCCTTGCTCCGTCTGCAAATAAGGCTCAAAACCCGCCTTGACTTTATCAAATTCTAACTGGTCTAAAATCTTGTTATTCATGTTTACCATTATATCATACTTGTCTATGAGTTTGACCTATTTGACGGAAATGTCTTAGCTAAGAGGAATCTTGTCGCCCATTTTTCTCAGTCTATAAATCTTTTGTTTATCTTCTCAACTCAATGTCATAAGAAAAGCACCCTAAAGTTAGATTTTTTCTGTCTAACTTTAGGGTGCGGTTTATTGTCAGTGGGTTCTAACTTATTGAAAGACTATCCTTTCAATAAGTAGGCACCAATAAATCCAACGATAACACCTGAAGCAAGTAGAACCATATAAACTCCTTCCTAAGATTAATTATTCAATTACAACATATGGCATCAATAAATTATTTGCAATACAAATAGATACCAATAGCAACGCCAATAATAAATACGCCCATAAACTTCTCTCCTTTCCTCTAGAGTTATAACTTTTTTAATTAAATTCTTTATCTCCTCATTGGAAATAAAGGATCCAACCAATACCTACAAGCATGATATACATCGTAATCTCCTTCCTACTTTATTAATACCAAGCAACTAGTTCCTAGACAACTTTGAATATCTTTTTTAACTGAACTACTTGCCTTGAAACAGATAGCTTTTCCTTAGTCCCAATCCGTCTTAACACAAGATAAGACAGGAGTGATAATCCTAAAACCCAAATCACTAAACTCATCATAGAATACCTGTCTAGATTAATTGTGAGGTCTCGAGACAAGTCTGAAAAAGCTCCAAAAAATGTATGAGACAACACTCTATCGATTTTTTGGCTAGCTTGAGCCAAAATAGGTCCAAGCGATAGGAATAACATGACAGGCATGCTATTAATCTGAGCCTGAGTTTGGGTCTCCGATAAAAAACCAATAATCACATTGATCAGAACTACAGCTAATGCAGTCAACAAGCTGATAACAAGATAAGACATCACGTGAGCACCAAGTTGGACCTTGGATAAGATAGGCAATAACATAATATTAATTGCTGTCAATAACATGGGATAAAACAGTACCGATAAGAGGTATTCTCCTTGGCCAACACCACTCAAAAGGAGAGTTGATAGATTCCTTTTTTCTTTCTCTTCCGCAATCATACTCGATACCGTTGTCCCACTTGACATTGACAAGCCCAAGGGTAGGGTCATAAATAATACCTGAATACCTTCAGCTTTCAAGACAAAACGGTAAAGTGCTAGTAGCAAATAAGGAAACAAAAATTGAATTAATAGATTTTTATTCGTTATCAAAATCTGTGTCCGTAGCCAGATAAGGGCTAATAGTCGTCTAATCATGAAGTTGTTCTCCTGTCAATGCGATAAAAATGTCTGCCAAATTTGGTTCACAAGAATGAACCGAAAAAGCGGTCTCTAAGTCACTAGGTTGTACATCGGAAAAAGTCAATAGCCGTTCATTGCCGCCATTATCAATAATTTTTAATTGCTTTGTTGTGGTGTATCTCCGAATTAATTCATCTGGACGACCCGATTCAACCAACTGCCCACGATGGAGTAGAGCGATTCTATTGCATAAAAGACTTGCCTCTGCCATGTCATGTGTGGTTAGAAAGATGGTTGTACCTTGCTCCCTTAACTCTTCTAATAACTTATGGATTTTCATTGAAGTCGCAGGATCTAAACCACTAGTAGGCTCATCCAAAAAAAGAAGTCGTGGTCTGTTAATTAAGGCTCTAGCCAAAAATAGCCGTTGCTTCATACCAGTAGATAAGCGTTCAGCCACCGTGTGCCGACTATCGTAAAGTCCAACCTGCTGGAGTAGGTCATCAACCCTCTCCTTTCCAACACCATAAAACTTAGCATAGGCCTGCATATTCTTATAAAGCGTCAGTTTTTCAAAAAAACCACTCTGATCACTCACAATGCCTAAGGCTTCAAAGTCGGCTGGTTCCAGTTCCCTAGAAGATTTTCCTAACAAATAACTCTCACCACTGTCAGAAAACAACTGGTTGGTCAAAATCCTAATCAAAGTTGTCTTCCCCGAACCAGATGGTCCAAGAAAACCAAAAATTGTTCCTTCTTCTACTGTAAAACTAATCTGCGATAGAGCTACGTTCTCACCAAATGCCTTGGACACTTTAGAGACTTTAATCATATCTGTCATCTCTTTTCTCCTTTGAAGTGTTCTAATAACTTATTCGTAACTGATTGGAAAAAATCAACTTTTATTTTTAACATTTTGTTGATTGCTAACTTGAATAACTGCCATCAATATACCTACTAGTCCTTGAACAAACTATCTTACTTAAATATTCGTTAAAAATCTGTATTCATGTTCAATTTTTTCAGACAAAAAACTCCCGCCAAGCGAGAGTTTTTTGTCTTATTCAAACACAAACTGGTTGTGGTAGAGTTCGGCATAAAAGCCATTTTGTCTGAGAAGCTCACGGTGGTTGCCACGCTCCAGCACCTCACCGTCCTTGAGGACGATGATTTCGTCTGCTTTCAAGATGGTCTTGAGACGGTGGGCGATGACAAAGCTGGTCCGCCCTGCTACCACTGCCTCCATGGCCTGCTGAATCTTGCTCTCAGTCACCGTATCGACGTTTGAGGTTGCTTCATCAAGGATGAGTACCTGTGGATCGGTCAAGAGGGTCCGTGCGATAGAAATCAGCTGCTTCTGACCTGTCGAGAAGACATTTTCATCATCGGTCACGTAAGTCTCATAGCCATCTGGCAGGCTCATGATAAAGTCATGGATATGGGTGGCACGCGCAGCGGTCTCCACCATCTCCTGACTGACACCTTCTGCCCCAAAGCGGATATTGTCTGCGATGGTGCCTGAGAAGAGCACCGACTCCTGCAAGACGATACCGACCTTGCTGCGGAGGCTATCCAAGTCATAGTCTCGGATATCACGCCCATCAAAGCGAATGCTGCCACTATCCACATCGTAGAAACGGTTCATGAGGTTCATGATGGTGGTCTTGCCAGAGCCTGTCGGTCCAACGACCGCTACCATCTTGCCCTTAGGCGCAGAGATAGACACCCCTTTGAGGACAGGCTTGTCTGGCACATAGCCAAAGTTGATATTGTCGATCTCGACACCTTGGCTCAATTCGGTAAATAGCGGCGCTTTATCAGGACGGACTTCCTCTTTTTGGTCAAACATCTCCTGAATCCGATGAGCTCCTGTAAAGGCCAGCTGCAACTCCGCCCAGCTGGAAGCAATCTGCATCATAGGCTGGTAGTACTGCTGCGAATACTGGACAAAGGTCACCACCAAGCCCAGCGCTGCTGCCGTAGTCAAGCTCGTATCGTCCAAGACTATCGAAGAGCCGATGAAAATCACGATCGCCGTATTGACCAAACTCATGCCATTCATGACAGGAAAGAGCAAACCACCAAAAAGACGTCCTTTGAAGGTGGTGCGACGCACCTCTTCATTCAAGGTCAAGAAGCCGTCGATGGTCTCTTGCTGAATGCCTTGGACGATGATGGCCTTTTGCCCTGAAATCTTCTCGTCCATATAGGCATTGAGCTTGCTGACAGCCGCCTGCTGGAGATTGCTGTACTTGCGGGCTAGGCGAATGATGACAACCAGAAAGAGCAGAGCCACAGGCGTTGACGCCACCGTCAACCAAGCCAAGCGTGTATCTTGGCGGAACATCATCCAGACCATCCCCACATAGAGGGCAGCGTTGGACACCACTTGGGTCAAGGACTGGTTAAAGGCATTCTGGATATTGTCCAAATCACTGGTAAAGCGAGATAGAATATCCCCGTCCTTGTGGGTATCGAAAAATTGAATGGTCAAGCGTTCTAACTTGCCAAACAGCCCCTTTCGCATGCGGTTGGTCGAGTGAGCCACGATGCGGGTAAAGAGCAGGCTGTAGACCAAATTGGCCACAACGGTGAAGAGATAGGCTTGAAAGAGCCGGCCCATGACCCCGTTAAAGGTTCCCATATCGGGACTAAAATTAGCAACACCTGTCTGCTTAGCGACCATGTATTGTTGCGCCAACTCCCCCAGAGCACCTAGTGCCTCTCCGATAAGGACAGGCGTTTTGACCTGCAAGTAGGTCGCCAGCACCACTGCCGCAAAAATCACTGCAAAGGAAAGTTTATAGCGTTTGAAATAAAACCAGAAAAAACGTGCTGTCTTCATCTTAGTCCTCCTGTCCTTTCTGCGTCTCGTAGATCTCACGGTAAACAGCATTTGATTGCACCAATTCAGCGTGGGTTCCTTGACCAATCAAGCGCCCCTCATCCAGCACCAAAATCTTGTCCGCTCGAACCACAGAAGAAATCTTCTGGGCGATGATGACTGTGGTCGTGCCTTTGAGGTCGTGGTTAAGAGCTTCCTGCACCAGCTTTTCAGACTTGGCGTCAAGAGCTGATGTCGAGTCATCCAAGACCAAGATTTTCGGCTGACCGATCACCCCACGAGCGATGGACATGCGTTGTTTTTGCCCGCCTGAGAAATTGTTGCCCCGCTCTTCGACTTGGCTTTCATAGCGGTCATCCATGCGGTCGATAAATTCCTTGGCTTGGGCAATGCTAGCCGCACGGTTCAGAGCGTCCAGGTCAGCACCCATCTTTCCTTGCCGCAGGTTGTCTGCGATAGTGCCTGAAAAGAGAATCGCCTTTTGCAGAACAATCGACACCGTCTCTCTCAAGGTATTTTGGCTAAGCGTCTTGATGTCCTTACCACCGATGAAGATTGTCCCCTCCTGCGGGTCAAAAAGACGTGGAATCATCTGAGCTAGAGTAGACTTACCAGCTCCAGTCGCTCCAACCACCCCGACCATTTGCCCTGCTTCAATGGTAAAGGAAATATCCTTGAGCATGGGTTCGGTATCATGCGGGTAGGTAAAGCTCACCTTGTCAAAGACGATGCTGCCCGTCACGTCCTCATTTGGTCCGTCCACAAAGGTCATAGCAGGCTCTGTATCGAGTACCTCACCAATCCGCTTGATAGAAATGGCTGCCCGACTAGCCTGCATGCCCATAAAGCTCGCCATAATGATGGAGAACATGATTTGCATGAGGTAACTCATGAAAGAAGCAATTCCACCGACTGCTTCAGGCTCGGTCTCTACCATCCCCGATACCAGATAAATAGACGCAAAAACCGCCATATAAGAAATAAACATTAATAGGGGTTGCATCACTGAGAAACCATACCCGATGAAGAGGTTTAGCCCCAAAAGCTCATTAGAGGTTTCTTTGAATTTGGTGTATTGGTTCTTTTCCTGGACAAAGGATTTGACCACCCGAGCGCCACGCAGATTTTCCTTAGCGATTCGGTTAATCGTATCCATCAAGGACTGAAATTTCCCAAAGCGAGGCGCCATTTGGCTCATCACGACGGCCATAATCGCACCAATCAAGACAATCATCACGATGATCATCCACCAGAGGTCTGGCATGGTTCTAACCGCCATGATAAAAGCACCAATGAAGAGCAAGGGCACCCGCATAAGAATTGTAAACAGCATCATGACCAAGTTCTGGATTTGGCTGATGTCATTGGTTAGACGAACGACCAAATTCCCTGCGTTAAAGGTCTCGATGTTGGCATAGGAAAAGCTCTGAATCTTACGAAAAGCTTCCTCTCGAATGTCCGCAGACACGCCTTGAGCGATTTTAGACGCCAGAGCCGTGTTGATAGCCCCTGCTAAGAGCCCAATCCCTGCAATCGTTAGAAGCCAAACACCGACTTCTGATATTTTTTCTTGGTCATTCATCAAGACAGCCTCTAAGACATCTTGCAAATAGCTGGGTTGCAAGAGACTGCTGATAACCACGGTGGACACCATAAGCACAGAACCTAGGGCATACCATTTGTAGCGTAAAATAGCACGTTTAAGCATCTTTTCCTCCTGTATAAGCGGTGATATTTTCTGTCAACTGATGGAGCACCTGATGAATGACAGCAAAGTCTTGGCTGGAAATTCCTTTGAAAATCGACTGCTGCATTTCCTCATGAAAAGTGGTCAGGGGCTGGATTTTTTCGCGTCCCAAGTCGGTCAACAGCACCTGCTTGTAGCGCCGATCAGACACCGACGGTACAATCTCGATAAAGCCATTTTTGACCATGCGCTTGACGAGATTACTAGCCACAGATTTGGAAATCTTCAGCTCCTGCTCGATGTCTTTGACAAAAATTTCCTGCTTGTCCCTGCGACTGAGAAACATGAGCACATGTCCCTGTGGACCAGCCAAATGCTCGATGCCGTTTTCCCTCGCCATCTCCTCACAGATGGTCTCTAGCCTATGCAAAATCAGACGGATATCTGATAGTGGATGTCCCATATCACCCTCCATTAGTTTTCATAGAAACTATTTTAGTTCTTATGGGGACTATTGTCAAGAAAAAAATCTTAGTTTCTTGTAATTTTCAAGATATTTTCACAAAAATAACAGATACAGTAGGTGATAGGAAAAGTATTAAACTTATGATATAATGGAAAAAATAGCTTTTTAGGAGGTCGTATGGACAAGCAAACCATCGCCGTCTTAGGACCGGGTTCATGGGGAACTGCCCTGGCTCAGGTGCTCAACGACAACGGTCACACCGTCCGTCTCTGGGGCAATATCCCTGCTCAGATTGACGAGATTAACACCCAGCATACCAATAGCCATTATTTCAAGGACATTGTACTGGATGAGAACATTGTCGCCTACACTGACTTGACAGCAGCTTTGGCAGATGTTGATGCAGTGCTCTTTGTTGTGCCAACCAAAGTTACGCGTTTGGTTGCCAAACAAGTCGCAGACGTTCTTGATCATAAGGTTATCGTTATGCACGCTTCAAAAGGCCTTGAGCCTGGCACTCACGAGCGCCTATCCACTATCTTGGAGGAAGAAATCCCAGATACCCTTCGCAGTGAAATTGTCGTCGTCTCAGGACCTAGCCATGCTGAAGAAACCATCGTTCGGGACATCACCCTCATCACCGCTGCATCTAAAGACTTGACTGCTGCCAAGTATGCGCAAGAGCTCTTTAGCAACCACTACTTCCGCCTCTACACCAATACGGATGTCATCGGTGTTGAGACAGCTGGTGCCCTCAAGAACATCATCGCTGTTGGTGCTGGCGTTCTTCATGGTCTCGGTTTTGGGGACAATGCTAAAGCCGCTATTATTACACGGGGTCTGGCAGAAATTACCCGTCTCGGTGTCAAGTTGGGGGCAAATCCCCTGACCTACAGCGGTTTATCAGGAGTAGGAGACTTGATTGTCACAGGAACATCCGTCCATTCCCGTAACTGGCGAGCAGGTGATGCGCTGGGTCGCGGTGAAAAACTCGCTGACATCGAAGCCAATATGGGCATGGTTATCGAAGGCTTATCAACAACAAAGGTCGCCTACGAAATTGCTCAAGAACTCGGTGTCTATATGCCCATCACTACTGCTATTTATCAGGCCATCTACGAGAATGCCCCAATCAAGGAAACAGTCCTAAACATGATGTCAAACGAGTTTCGTTCCGAGGACGAGTGGGCTTGACACTCCTCGTTAGTCCTCACCTCAGACAGAATCTGGACAAATGTTCCAGTCCCTCTGGTTTAGTGACGCAGTGCTTGGGAGCAGACTTGTGATTTGTTTTGTCAGCACTAGAGTTGCCCCTGGACAACTCATTAAGCAATGTAACGCCATAAGCCACTACTGATTGTTTCGAGCTTCATGACGCTTGACGGCTTGACATCATCAGTTGCGATGAGATTATTTGATAGGTTAATTTAAGCAGTTAATAGCCCTCGCAGCTGCAACCTCAAACAATTGGCTTTTAACTATTTGAATTCCGCCCAAGTGGGCTAACTCTTCATCGATCTCTCATAAATTTACCGATTGAGCCCAACTTTCATTTTCAAAAACAAAAAGGAGAACCATCATGAAAAAAGTCAGAAAGGCTGTTATCCCAGCCGCTGGTCTAGGAACGCGCTTCCTCCCTGCGACCAAAGCGCTTGCCAAGGAAATGTTGCCCATCGTGGACAAGCCAACCATCCAGTTCATCGTTGAAGAGGCCTTAAAATCAGGTATCGAAGACATCCTAGTGGTGACTGGTAAGTCCAAGCGCTCTATCGAGGATCACTTCGACTCAAACTTTGAGCTAGAGTATAACCTCAAAGAAAAAGGCAAGCATGACTTACTTAAATTGGTAGACGAGACGACAGGTATTCGCCTGCACTTTATCCGTCAGAGCCACCCACGCGGTCTTGGAGATGCGGTCTTGCAAGCCAAAGCCTTTGTTGGTAACGAACCTTTTGTGGTCATGCTAGGGGATGACCTCATGGACATTACTAACGAGACTGCTCTGCCATTGACCAAGCAGTTAATCAACGACTATGAGAATACCCATGCTTCAACCATCGCCGTCATGCAGGTACCGCATGAAGAGGTGTCAGCTTATGGCGTCATCGCCCCTCATGGCGAGAGTGTTCACGGTCTTTACAGCGTTGATACCTTTGTCGAGAAGCCAAAGCCTGAAGAGGCCCCATCTGATTTGGCCATCATCGGTCGGTACCTCTTGACCCCAGAGATTTTTGACCTACTAGAAAAACAAGAACCCGGGGCTGGTGGCGAAGTGCAACTAACAGATGCTATCGATGCCTTAAACAAGACTCAGCGGGTCTTTGCTCGTGTCTTTACGGGCAAACGGTATGACGTCGGTGACAAGTTTGGTTTTATGACGACCTCTATCGACTACGCTCTTAAACACCCTCAAGTTAAAAATCAGCTCAAAGACTATATCATCAAACTCGGTAAAGAGCTAGCTGGTGACAGCAGTGCTGAGTAAACGAGAAAAAGTTTAACCTCAGCTGCCAAAATGAAACGAAATAAAACACTCCTATTGACACCTAGTACACTAGAAACAAGGAGTGTTTTTTTTTATGGTCAAACAATAGTCTTTAACAGATGATAAACCGTTATGGACTGACCAGTTAATTCTCTAGTAACCGCGCCATAACAGCCTGATCAAAGACATCAAGCATAATCACTTTAGTTATCAAAAAATGCTAATTTCAAGAGGCGATCTACTTCGCTTTGAATAGTAAAACGGTCTGGGAAGAGACCATTTTAGCTTGTTTCCTAAAAATTTAAAACAAACAAAAAGAGAAGACCACTATGGTCCTCTCCTGTTGTTCATAATAAGTCACCNTTACAGTTGACAAAGAGNNGCAAAAAGCAANGGATTTGATGCCGTTGCTTTTTTGTTTGAGTCAGNTAGACTGTTGCCCTAGACTCAGNAGTCTATGGTTCTTCATCAGCTAATACAGGACAAAGAAACTCAAGCTATCATCTAGCGACGATGACGTTTAAGCCCATAGCCTACTGCTGCTAGAACTACCGTACCAAGAACAATNAACAAACCACCATTTGCTTCTCCTGTGCTAGGTAGAGTCACTCGACGACGAGAAGAACCACCTTTAGGGGTAACATTAGTTGTTGTCACTCCTCCTGATCCTCCTGATGTTGATACAGTGGTCATGGTTGTACTCTCCGTAGTGGTCGTTGTAGACTCGGTCGTACTTGCAGTTGTACCCTCCGTAGTGGTCGTTGTAGACTCAGTGGTACTTGGAGTTGTGCTCTCCGTAGTGGTCGTTGTAGACTCGGTCGTNCTCTCCGTAGTGGTCGTTGTAGACTCGGTCGTGCTTGCAGTTGTACTTGCCGTCGTGGTCGTTGTAGACTCGGTCGTGCTTGGAGTTGTACTTGCCGTCGTAGTCGTTGTAGACTCGGTCGTGCTTGGAGTTGTGCTTGCCGTAGTAGTCGTTGTAGACTCGGTCATGCTTGGAGTTGTACTTGCCGTAGTGGTCGTTGTAGACTCGGTCGTGCTTGGAGTTGTACTTGCCGTCGTAGTCGTTGTAGACTC
>NZ_KB904168.1 GCF_000380025.1 Streptococcus entericus DSM 14446 | reverse complement strand
AGCTACATAAACGGTGGAATATCTCGCCTAGACTGCTTCGCTATTGATTATAGATGACTTTTCGTCTATACTTAGGGGTGAACACAATGTGATATTTACAATTCCACTTTGTGTGTGATAAACNATGTGCTTTTTGAGCCATAGTTTTCTCCTTTCGCTCTACAATAGGCTTGAACACCTTTATTGTATCGCGTTTGGAGTTTTTTTGGTATAACCTTCGATGCGCACCCGCATAGCGGGTGGTTTATTGGTCACGCACCTTCGGAGCGTGACGGACTTAAAGTCACATAATAAAATCGAGAGGCTGGGAGCTTTACCCAACCTCTCTACAAGAATCTTTCAAAACATGTTATAGCGAGCACATCATTTCTATGCTCAATTGATAACATCTGCTTGTCCGAAAAACTAATCCCTCACCCCATACTGGTAAGGTACGCCGAGGTGCTCCCGCAGGGTTTCACCGTCATAATCTTCATGGAAAATGCCACGTTCTTGGAGGATTGGGACGACTTCATCGACAAAGCGAGGCAAATCGTCGGCATAGACATCTGGCATGACCCAGAACCCGTCAGCTGCGCCTGCTTCAAACCAAACCGTCATGTGGTCAGCAATGTCCTCAGCATTCCCGACCGCTGTAGGGTGGTAATCAATCACCGAATGATAGACAATTTCCCGCAAGGTCCAGCCTTCACGCGCCACCTTGAGGACATTTTCTAGACGTGGGTCGCTGTAAGGAGTAACCTGTACGGCATCTAAGATCTCTGGCGCAATCGGGCGCTCAATATCGGCAGGCGTAAACTGGACGCCTAGCACGTAGCCGATATGGGCGATGCGTTGTAATAAAGTCTCACCGTCGATAAAGCTGGCGTGGCGCTCTAGCGCAGCTTTCTTGTCATCCGCTAGCAAGGGCATGAGCCCTGCGATAAATTTGATGTCATCAGGGTGTCGCCCATTGTCCACAGCAGCTTGACGAAGCGCCTGACGCATGGCTTGACCTTGCTCGATGGTCCAGACTTCACCGACAAAAACATTGGCATATTTACCCGCGTAGGCAATGCTATTTTCCGACCCACCCGAGTGGAAAATGACTGGCTGGCCTTGCTTGGACGGTGGGATTGGCAGAGTACCTGCTGTCTGCACATAGTCGCCTTTGATGCTAACAGCTTTGACATGGTCGTAGTCTGCAAATTCCTTGGTCTGGTGGTTGAGTTTAAGGGCGCCCTCTCCCCATGTTGCCCAGAGCTGTTGCACAGCTTCGGTAAATTCATAGGCCTTGCCATAGCGGTCAAAGCTAGGGGCTAGATTGACCCCGTAGGCATTGGCACTGACACCATTGGCCCCTGTGACCGCATTCCAAGCCACTCGCCCGTGCGTCAGCGCATCCAGCGTTTTGAACTGTCTAGCCAACTCATAGGGATTGGACCACGAGGTCGCCCGCGTGATTCCCAGACCGATACGTGAGGTCTGGCTGCCTATGATACTGGCAATCAGTAAAGGATCCAAGCCCATGGTCTGCATGTCGCTGTTATGCGCTGCCTTGGTACCCGGAAAATCACCAAAGAACATGAACTGGAACTTGCCTTTTTCAGCCAGCTGAGCCGCTTGAATATCGACTGAAAGATCTGGATACTCCGAGAGTTTGACCTCTGGGTCCATCCACGATCGAAAGTTTAAACCTGCCGCACCAAACATGGCGAGGCCAATCATCATTTGTTTCTTATCTGCCATCTTATACTAAATCCTCAATACCACTCATCAATTTGTCCATAATCACCGCCACAGGCTCAATCTTGTCAATCAGGGAAATCCCCAGACCAAAGGAAGCGAAGCCCTTGCTGAAATCGCCAAAGAGCATGCCATCACGCATCCCATTGTAGCCACGCTGAACCTCGAAAATCTCTTGCTCTGTTGCTCCTGCTTGACTCATTTCCAAGAGTTTGTTAGGAATGTCGCCCGGTAAAGAGCGGTAGTAGGCAGGTACTGTGCGGTAGAGCAGCAGGTCAGAAGCTGTCGCTTTGAGCGCCATTTCCTTGATGTTGTCCGCTAAAATGGCTTCTTTAGCCATCATGAAGGCTGTACCAACATAGAGCCCTTCCGCACCGAGGGCAAAGGCCGCACGAGCAGTGCGAGCATCCGCAATCCCACCAGCGGCCATGACAGGCACACGTCCTTTAGCCGCATCGACAATCATAGGAACTATAGAAAAAGTACCGATGACCTTCTCAGGTACTGTGCCCCCTTCATCGAAACCAGTTGCCACGATGATGTCAGCACCACCTTGGATGGCTTCCTCGGTGTTTTCAACGGTTGGCGTACCAGCACGAAAGACGACTTTAATGCCTTTTTCCTTGAATTTCGCTGTCCAAAAGGCGGAAAATTCACCGACCATGACTGCAACCTGAACCCCTTCTTCCACCATCAGCTCAAGCATAGGGCCTGTGAAGATATCGGTCAACTCATGACCAGGAGCGACGTTGATGCCCAGTGGCTTGTCCGTTATCTCGCGGGCGATACGGATTTCCCGCCGCATGTTTTCGATGGTTTCCTCCACCGTCGTTGCTGCAACGGTCTGCCCAGCACTGATGCCAAGAACTCCCAAGCCACCTGCGGCACTGACAGCGCCAGCGTATTGACCGTTGGTCAACCAAGCCAGAGGGCCTTGGATGATAGGTTTTTCAATCCCCAAAATGTCTGTAATCCGATTTGTCATCTGTTTTTCTCCTTTGTTTGTGATACAATAAGTCTAACAGCTGCTTGACCCCTTGCCAAGACGGCAATTAAAAGTGGTCTGGTACACTTTTTTGTACTTTTTGATAGAAAGGGCGTTTATGGTCAAAATTTGTCCTCAAGGATTTTTCCCAGAAGATTTGGAAAATCCAACTCCACTCTTTTTCCTCCTCTACACCCACACCCTGCTCTCTGGACGATGGAAACCCATGATTCTCGAGTTTTTGGACAAGGGTGCCCAGCGTTTCAGCAGTATCCAGAAGCATCTGGGCAATCTCTCCCAAGGTTCTCTAACCAAGCAACTCAAGGAAATGGAGGCTGACAAGCTCATCGCTCGTACAGTTTATCCAGAGGTCCCACCGCGTGTTGAGTATCACCTGACAGACAAGGGCAGAGACTTACTGCCTCTGCTTGAGCAGATGGTGGCATTTGGAGAGAGGTATCAGGGGGATGTCTCCACAAATATTAAAAGGTAGCGCAAGAGAACGCTACCTTTTATTTTCTCCACTACCATCATCAACAAAAGTCACCACATCATTTGGGCTACAGTCTAAAATCACACACAGTTTTTCTAGTGTTAATAAGGTAATATTTTTATTCTTTTTCAAACCATCCAGCGTCTTGTTATCAATACCTGCTTTCAGCAGTCGGTACTGAGAAATATTTTTGCGCTCCATGGTCGCCCAAAGTGGGGCAAAACTAATCATCAGACCGACTCCTTTCTGATTATTATTTTATCGTTCATGTGGTTATTTTCATATTGTGTTTATAAACACAATATGTTGCGCTTTGCTTGTGGATATATCCACAATATCAAAAAGGAGATGTTTCAATGAAACGACAATTACTAACACTTTCAGCCCTAGCGCTCACTAGTTTCGCTTTGGTAGCCTGTAACTCAACTAAAGAGGCATCAACTAAAGACAGCAGTCAGCCATCTGTTGTTAAGGCATCTAGCGAAACGTCCCAAAGCTCATCAGTCAAAACAAGTTCAACAAAAAAAGAGTATGCCCTCGGAGAGAAAATTAATCTAGAAGATAAGGCAGAAGTCACCATTAAATCAGTTGCTTATACTGACGAACGCAATCAATTTTCAGATGCTCAACCTGATAAAGTCATTGTCGTAACCTATGATGTGACCAATCTATCTGAGGATGACTACTTTGTTGGATCAGAATTAACACTCTACATCAATGGTAAAAAAATGGAGTCCTATCCTGTTGCGACTACTCTTGAAACAATTTCCGCTGGTCGAACTTATGAAAATGCCACTCAAGCCTTTGGTGTCTCAGAAACTGGCAAAGGTGAAATTGAAATAAAACCATCTTGGAGTTGGGGAACAAAACCTGTTGTTGTCGCCTTTACACTTGAATAATAAAAAATCGCTCCGCTGATGACGGGGCGATTTCTCGTGTTTATTAGAGATAGTTTAAATCCCTAGCATTTCATCTGTAAAATCGGCTACTGGTTTTTCCTTGTAAAATTCCATATCCTTCAAGCCAACCAGCTTAGTAATGAGACTAATTGGAAACTGATGAATAGCCGTGTTATACTCTTCTACTTGGTAGTTGTAAGAGAGTTTCCACTGGGCAAGATTGTTCTCTGTCTCAAAAATTTCCTGCAAGAGTCGTTCCACATTTTTGTTGGCCAAAAGTTCTGGCATGCCTCGTAAAAATTGTCCAAACTCTTCAGACGTCTCCACTTTACTGGATTTCATCACCGTTTTTTCTTCAGACCTACGGACTTTAGAAACTGATTTATTCAAATCAAGAATGGTTTCTTTTTCAAGACCTTGATGCTTATCAACAAAGCGGTTGGCCTTATCTAACAAAGCTTCGTTACGTTCTTCGATGATCTGAATATGGCTTTTACTAGCTTTTGCTGCTTGCTCGGTGCGCCGAATTTGGTTATATTGTGACACCATATGCCAGATTAAGCTGGTCACAAGACCTGCACCAACAAAGAATCCCGGAAAGGGTTCGACAACTGTCTCTGACTCTACAGGTGAGGCAAAGGAAAAGATGAGAACCCATAAAAGTGTTGATAAGATCACCACTCCAATGCCTTTTAGTAATTCAACAAGTATATTTTTCTTTTTCATTCGTATCCTTTTTCTTAAAATAAATCATCAAACAGACTAAGCTGGTTATCCTCTGGCAAACCTGCCAGAATCCCCATCTCAGTCATCTTATCCACCAGTGTTGATGATAAACCACCGCGTTTACGGAGTTCCGTTTTGGAGAGAAATTCCCCTTCGGCACGCGCCGCAACCAGCTGTTTAGCAACGTTTTCTCCCAGACCCTCAAGGGCGACAAAGGGCGGAATTAAGGTGTCGCCTTCAATCTGGAACTCGATGGCATCGCTCTTATAAAGATCGAGTTTGCCAAAGGTAAAGCCGCGCTCCAGCATCTCATTAACCAGTTCCAAGGTGGTGAACAGGTCATTTTCTACATTGCTGGCCTCATTATTTTTCTTCTTTTCTTGAATATCCGCCATGCGCGCCTTGACAGCTTCGAGGCCACCTGACATGGTTTTGAGTTCAAAAGCCTTGGCACGGATGGAGAAATAAGCACAGTAGTAGTAAAGCGGATGATGCACCTTGAAATAGGCCACTCGGAGCGCCATGAGCACATAGGCTGCTGCGTGGGCTTTGGGGAACATGTACTTGATTTTTCCACAGGATTCGATGTACCAGTCAGGCACATTGTTATCACGCATGGCTTGGATATAACCGTTGCGCTCCTCCTCAGAAATTTTCAGCCAAGCTCCTTTACGTACCCGCTCCATGATGTTAAAGGCCATCTTGGGCTCAAGTCCGGCGTGCATGAGGTAAACCATGATGTCGTCCCGACAACCGATAACGGTTTTTAGGGTAGCAATGCCCTCCTTAATCAGGTCTTGGGCATTACCCAGCCAAACGTCCGTTCCATGGGAAAGACCAGATAGCTGGAGCAACTCAGCAAAGGTGGTTGGATGGGTCTCATCCACCATTCCTCGAACAAAGTTTGTCCCAAACTCTGGAATGCCAAGCATCCCTGTCGCTGTCCCAATCTGCTCTGGGGTCACCCCCAAAACCTCCGTCCCAGAAAAGAGAGCCATAACCCCTGGGTCGTCAGCAGGAATATCCTTGGGGTCAATCCCTGACAGGTCTTGGAGCTTACGCACCATGGTCGGGTCATCGTGCCCCAGCACATCGAGCTTGAGCACGTTCTCATCAATATCGTGGAAGTTGAAGTGAGTGGTTTTCCAGCTAGCCGTGACATCATCAGCTGGGTACTGGACAGGGGTAAAGTCATAGACATCCATGTAGTCTGGAATAACAACGATACCACCAGGGTGCTGACCTGTCGTTCGTTTGACCCCTGCTGCCCCTTTGGACAGACGATCAACCTCAGCTTCAGGGTAAAATTTACCATAGTCGCGCTCATATCCACGGACAAAGCCGTAGGCCGTCTTATCCGCTACCGTACCCACTGTTCCTGCACGAAAGGCATAGTCATCGCCAAAAATATCTCGCACATCGTTGTGGGCAGACGGCTGGTCGTCTCCTGAAAAGTTCAAGTCAATATCAGGCACCTTGTCGCCATCAAACCCAAGGAAGGTTTCAAAGGGAATATCCTGACCATCCTTCTTATACCGAGTGCCACAATCTGGGCAGTCCTTGTTAGGCAGGTCATAGCCTGATCCGTAAGAACCGTCGGTGATAAATTCAGACTTCTGACAGTTCGGGCAGACATAGTGGGGCGGCATAGGGTTGACCTCGGTGATGCCAATCATGGTAGCGACAAAACTTGATCCAACCGAGCCCCGCGATCCGACCAGATAGCCTCGCTCGTTGGAGCGGTTCACCAACATCTGGGAGGCCAGATAAATCACGGCAAAACCGTTACCTAGAATGGAGGTTAGCTCCTTTTCAATCCGTAAATCAATAATATCTGGCAGGGGATTGCCATAAATTTCAAAGGCCTTTTGATAAGTCAACTCAGCAACGGTTTCCTCAGCTTTTTCAATGTAAGGGGTATAGAGGTCTTTTTTAACCACTTCGACCTCTTCAAATCGATCTAACAAGGCATTTGGAGCGGTGATAACAATCTCCCGCGCCAGCTCATTGCCCAAAAAGGCAAACTCGTCCAACATCTCGTTGGTGGTGCGGAAATGAGCCTTAGGCAGAGGAGCAGGCTGGGCATTCTCACCACGACCTATCGTCCAGTTAATCTGAGCCCCCTGCCCCAGACTGCGGACGATGATTTCACGGTAAATCTCGTGTTCAGGTTCGAGGTAATGAACGTTGCCTGTCGCAAGCACTGGCTTGTCCAACTGACGACCGATGTCAATCAGGTCTCGGATCAGCTCCTCAACCGCTGCCATATCCTTGATGTTATCCTTGGCAACCAAGGGGGCGTAAAGCGCAGGGGGCATCACCTCGATAAAGTCGTAATAGCCAGCAACCTTGAGGGCAGCCTCCTTCCCTTGGGAGAGCAGGGTGTCAAAGACCTCGCCTTCAGAGCAAGCCGTGCCCAGTATCAGCCCCTCGCGGTGCTCGTCCAAAACCGTCCGAGGAATCCGCGCTACGCCATCAAAATACTTGACGTTGGATAGACTGACGAGCTTAAAGATATTTTTCAGCCCGACTTGGTTGGTCACGTAGACCGTGGCATGCTTGACCTTGGCTTTCTTGTAGGAATCCTCTGCCACCAGCTTGGTATTGAGCTCCAGGAGATTAGTCAAGCCATGCTTTTCTCTGACCTCCGCTAGGAAGATAAAGAGCAACCGTCCTGTCGCCTCAGCATCGTAGTTGGCCATGTGGTGATGTTCCAGAGACACCCCAAACCGTTTGGTCAAGGCTGCTAAACCGTGACGCTTGTAGTCTGGGTAGAGGTTACGGGCAAATTCCAGCGTGTCAATCACTGGCTGGCTGATGAGTGGGAAACCGTAGCGTTCGTAGTTGGCATCCATAAAGCCTACGTCAAAGGTGGCATTGTGGGCGACGATGACAGACCCCTCACAGAAGGCCTGAAACTCAGCTAAGACCTGCTCAATCGGCTTAGCCCCTCGAACGTGGTTGTCAGTAATCCCCGTCAGCTCAGTGGTAAAGGCAGACAAGGGATGACCAGGATCAATGAACTCGTCAAACTGTTCAACAATGTTGCCTTTGTACATCTTGGAAGCTGCGATTTGGATCAGTTTATTGTGAACGGCAGACAGTCCTGTCGTCTCCACGTCAAAAACGACATAGGTCGCCTCGTGGAGGTCAACATCAGCGTCATTATAGGTGATGGGCACCTTGTCCTCAACGATATTGGCTTCAAGACCGTAGATGACCTTGATGCCGTTCTTATGGCCAGCATGGTAGCCATGGGGGAAACTCTGCACATTGCCGTGGTCGGTGATGGCAATCGCCTTGTGCCCCCACTTGGCAGCAGTCGCAATCAAGTCTTCAACCGTCGGTAGGGCATCCATGGTGGACATGTTGGTGTGGGCGTGGAACTCGACCCGCTTCTCCCCCTCTGGCATCAGATCTTTGCGTTCATGATGGACGATGGTTTTGACATCTTGCACATTCATGGTCAGGCTACGGGTGTAGGGGTTGTTCTCAATTTGCCCACGGACACGGAGCCAGGCTCCTTTTGCCACCATATCGTATTTTTTGAGTTCCTCATCGTCCTTGGCCCATTTTTGCAGGGCAAAACTGGAGGTGTAGTCGGTCATCTTGAAATTGATGATGTGGCGACCGGTCCGTGTGGTTTTCTTCTCCACATCAAAGACCACCCCTTCAAAGACAGGGCGCTCGCCCTCCATCTCCAGCGCCTCAATCATGGGCGTGATCTCTGCTTTTTCAAAGCCTGCTTGACGGGTCTTGGTGCGCTCCTTAAAGTCAAAGGCAGGCTTGACCTCTTCAGGCGGAGGCATGCTAGCTTCTAGGGATTTTTGGGCGGCAATAGCAGAGCTAGCAGCTTGGTTGATCAGCTCCTCACGGCTGGTCTCAAAGGAGCTGACCAGTGCTTCTGTGGTCTTGGCACAGGGCTCAAGGCGAACAGTCAATTTTGGAAAACCGAAGCCTTCCAGCTGCTGAACGAGATTAGGCAGATGCTTGTCCTGAAAATGCGCCAGCGATAAAAACTCAGGAGTCTCAATCACCAGCTGGTCGTCCTCATAGCGGACAGCTAACTGAGCAAAGGCTGCGCGAAAGCTAGCATGATTACAGGGAGAATAAGCAAAAGCCTCCCGATAATAAGCCTCCAAAACAGCCGCTGAGAAGCTCGGCTCATTGACCAAAATCTCTAAAGATACCCCAATGTCTGCTTGAGCAAAGGTGGTCTCCAGCAGTTGACGCAGGGTGCGGTAGTGCACAACAGGCAGCAACTGGTCAAACCCAAGACTAAAATCCCAGCGACGGCTCTGGCTATGCACCTGAACGCTGGCAATCTGCCCAGTCTGAAAAACCGATGTCGCCATCACCTCATCAGGCAAGGTTATCTGGCTCATCAACTGTCGAAATAAATCTGACATCGCATTCTCCTCTCTGCGGTTCTTATCGTGTTTAGTATTCCTATTTTACCATAATTTATCCTCTTGTCGTCGCCAAATGGTAGCACATGATAAAAAACCTTGCCAAAGATTGCTTTGACAAGGTGGTCATAGATTAAGTCATCAAGAGCTGATAGGCGTTTTGGGCGAGCTGCCTTTGTACCTGAACGACAGAGAGCTGTTTTAGGCTGGCTATGGTCTCAACGGTAGCAACAAGCAAATCTCTCATTTCCTGATAAGACAGCTGTTTAGCAACTAACCAGTCAAGTGCCGCTCTGCCATCGCTCTCTAACAACAGCCTCTCCAGTGGTACTTCACGCACCAACGCCTGAACGACAGGGTCTGTTAAGACCGCAGGGCCGATGGTAAAATAAGCCCCCAAGGCCAGATAATCTGCCACATAGGCCCTACAACTGTACCAATGCACAATGATAGGCACCTCAATCCCTTGTAAGAAACTGAGGATGTCACCTTCACAACCCTTGGTATGAAGGAGGAGGGGTTTCTGATGCTTAGCCGCCAAATCAAGAGACTGCAGGAAGCGGCGCTCCTGCACAGACAATGGTAAATCAGTCCAGACCCTATCTAGCCCAATCTCACCCACTAGCGTTGCTTGTTTAATCAGTTCTTCGTACTGGTTCTCAAAATCTTGCTCAAATCGGTCAGCTCGCCAAGGATGACAGCCAACACTGAGGGCAACTGGTAGCAGATGACCAGACTGATTTGCCAAATCAGCCTGCCACTGTGTGATCGTCTCATATTCTGCCAGACTAGATACATTAAGGCAGGGAATGATGCCGTATGTCTGATAAAATTTCAAATCCTCCAAAGACGCGACATGCGTGTGGCAATCATAGAATTGGTTCATTTGTCAAAGTCCCAAGGCCTGAAAGAGTTGCTCTTTGTAAGCCAAGTGTCTATCAGTTGGTAGCTGTCCGTCGTCTCGCTCGATGATCAGCTCTGCCATGACCCGACCAGGACGATGACGTAGGACATAGATGCGGTCGCTGAGCGTCAGAGCTTCATCAATGTCGTGGGTGATGAGGAGGGTCGACAACCCCAGCTCACGCTGGGTGTCCAGATACCAGCCATGAAGCTCCCGCTTGGTCAGGGCATCAAGGGCAGAAAATGCCTCGTCCAACAAGAAGAGCTTGTGCTTGAAGAGGTAGGTGCGAAGCAACGCTACCCGCTGCCGCATGCCGCCGCTCAATTCCTGCGGGTAGCGGTCTTGGTAGTCCAGTAGCCCAAACCGCTCCAAGAGTTGTCTGGCTTCATCGTAGGCTTCTGCTTTTTTGACGCCTTTGATAATGAGAGGCAGGGCGACATTTTTCAGAACCGTCTTGTGCTCTAGGAGCAGGTCTTTTTGAAGCATGTAGCTGACCTTGCCGACAAAATCCCTGCTCCCATCAATTGTTATCTCCCCCTCTTGTAGAGCTTCAATCCCTGCAATCAGGTTAAAAAGGGTGGTCTTGCCAACACCGCTAGTGCCGATGAGGGCAACAATCTCTCCTCGTTCGACCGTCAAGTCAATGTCTGCCAGCACTGCTTGTTTACCATAGGCGTGGGAGACGCCTGTTACGTTTAGCATACTCATCAGTCGAGGTAGTCGTTGCTGAAGCCTTGGTCCGCCTTGAGCGGGGTTTCGGTCAGCTTGTTGTCATTGACCCAGCTGTAGAAGGCACTCCAGCGGTCAGGCGAGATGTAGCCCCACTTGTCCTTGTTCGTCGCATACTGGGTGGCCAGATACGCTTGAGAAGCGATGATAAAGTCTTCTTGCCCTTGCAATTCTGGGACATGCTTGATGAGGATTTTAGCAGCTTCTTCTGGGTTGTCCATGGCGTATTGGTAGCCCTTTTTGATGGCAGAAAGGACTTTTTTGGCTTCCTCTGGATGTTTCTCCAGATAATCATTGTTGGCGATGATGACAGGCGTATAGTAGTCCAGCTCTGCGACATAGTCTTTCAGGTAGAAGAAGTTGGTCTTCATGCCCTGCGATTCCGCCATCACACCGTCCCAAGCGTAGAAAATCCACGCCATATCAAAGAGCCCGTTTTCCATAGCCGTGATGGAGTTGCTGTCGGTATTTGGCACTAGCTCCACAGACTTGACATCCGCCCCCTGTTTCGTCAAGAGGGTCTCAATCATGGCCAGCTCAATCGGGTCATTCCAAGTGCCGTATTTCTTGCCAGCCATGTCTTTTGGCTGGGTTACACCTGCTTTTTCCGTCGAAATAACACCTGAGGTATTGTGCTCGATGATGGCCGCAACAGCCGTTATCGGCGCCCCCTTAGACAGCTTGTTAGCCATGCTGTCTTGGAAGTAAATGCCAAAAGGCGCCTTGTTGTTGATGATGAGGTCAGACGAGCTGTCTTCTGGCGGCAGCTTGATGTCTAGGTTGATGCCGACTTCGTCGAAATAGCCGAGCTCCTTAGCCACATAGAGACCTGTGTGGTTGGTGTTGGGTGTCCAGTCGAGGATAAAATCGACTTTCTTGAGGTTCGACTGAGCTGTTTCTTGCCCAGACGAGCAAGCCACTAAACAGAGGGTTCCGATAAAGGCCACGAGGGCAGTAAGCAGTTTTTTCATTTCTTTTCTCCAATGTATTTCCATTTCATAAGGTATTTTTCACTCCACTTGACCAGCTGCATGGAGCCGAGACTGACCAGAGAGGTCAAGAGAATAATCGCAAACATGGTGTCGTACTGAAAGAGCTTTTTAGTCCGAATCATATAGACCCCAAGCCCCTCAAAGCCTCCCAGCCACTCGGACACGACCGCTGAGATAAAGGCATAGGACACGCTGACCCGCAAGCCCGCATAAAAATAACTAAGACTAGTCGGGATTTTCACATGCCAGAGGATTTGCCATTTACTGGCATTCATCAGCCTCAGCAGCTGGATGGTATCCTCATCTGCTTGACGAAAGCCATCCAAAATCGCCACCACGATAGGAAAGGTCGTGGTCAGGACAATCAGGACAATCTTAGGCGCCATACCATAGCCCAACCACAGCACCAAAATCGGCGCAATCGCAATGGTTGGCACTGTCTGCGTAATGACAAGAAGCGGATAGATTGCCTTGTGAAAAAGGGGAAAGGCATCCATGACAAGGGCCAGCAAGCAGGCGATGACCACCCCATAACTCAAGCCCACCATCGCTTCTAAGAGCGTCACCTTGGTGTGAAACATCAGCTGGTCACTGTTTCGCACAAAGGCTTGCAGGATTTGAAGAGGTGTCGGCAGGATAAACTTGGGTAGCAAGCCAAACTGACCCGCCAGCTCCCAGACCACCAAAAGACCGATGATGGTCAAAAGACTTACCCAGCGGTCAAGTATACTGGTCGATTTTTTCTGCAATGCTTAAAATCCTTCCGTAATTGATTTTCACATTGGCAAAGACGTTGTCACAATCCTTACCAGCTAGTTCAATCGCTCCTTTGAGGGTCGCCATCAACTCCTCATAGTCTCCCTCGATGACCGTCTCAAAGGGCGTCACAACCACATCTGGATGACGGCTCTTGAGATAGGCAATCACCCCATCAATGGTCGCCAAGCGTTCCTGCGTCCCCAAGGGCAGGATTTGCAGGGCGATACTGGCATTTAACACAAAAAAACCTCCTATATCCATGATACGGGAAGTTAGTTTGAACACGCAAAAAATCCAAGTGATTTCTTCCCTACGCTGGCATGACCCAGATCAGGTGCGGTCGCAACTACCAGTTGCCTCTCAGCCTGTTCACAGACTCCCGTAAACTTATTATAGCATGTCTAGATTCGTTTAGCAAGCATTTTTTTGTGAATTTGTGATTATCTTTTTGATACTTCGTGTTCAAAGAAATATCTTTTGTCACAAGCCTGAATTTCAGAAAGTAAACAGATAACCTGTGGATAAGATCTACAACCATCAAGATGGATACCAGTATCGTCAACGTCATCGCAAGTCCAATGTCCAGTTCTTTTCCGATGTCATGTGACTATTTTTGGCGTTCCTTGTCAATCAGGCGTTGAGTCATCAGCTACCAATCCCCAGCTAAGCAAGGACAACTTAATTTTCCTGACGCCCATGTTCAGTAACTGCGACAACTCACGTCACTTGAAGACACTTTCTAAGAAGGTGCAGAGAGCTCTGTTAGCCGCTATAATGGTGGATGAGATGGGGAGACAATCATTAATTCGTCAGAATACTTTTTCGCCACACTTCCCTAAATGTTAGCATTGAGGGTGAAACAGTCTACCAGACGATTCACTCCCACCTCCGCATAGGGGTGAGTTGCTGTGCCCTTCTCAGGTTTTCCCGTCCTGAACCCCTCAACCACTGTGCCTTGATTAAATGGCGATAGTAACATTTTTATCTCAGCCTGAGCTTAAAAATCAGGATGTAAAAGGAAGAGCTTCTAAAATTTCAATTCGATCTTTTTTCTATCCTTTAGAACATGATTGGAAAGAAAGAGCATGCTGAACATTTAAAAATTACAGTTCTTTGACTCGCTTGGGCAAAAAGAGGCTAACCTGTGTAAAGTGGTCTTTTTCAGAGGTAATTTCCATATGATAGTCCTTGCCAAATTGCAGAGCTAGGCGCTGATCAACATTTTTAAGACCAACTCCTCCTTGATGGACGGTTTTTGTTGTCCCAGTTGCCTTATTTTGACTATCCATCCCTTTACCGTTATCGCGAATATCAATGCGTAGGTGCTCTGCTGTTTCCCTAACAGTAACTTCAATTAGCCCATCACGCTCGACTTCCTTGATACCGTGGTAAATGGCATTTTCGACAATCGGCTGTAAAATTAACTTGGGTACTTGATAGTCTGCATAGGCTGGCAATTCATGGAGTTCATAGTTGAGCTTATGGCCATAGCGCTGCTTTTGAATAAAGAGATACTGACGAACATGTTCCATCTCATCCTTAAGACAAATTTGCTCATTGCCATTATTGAGAGCTATGCGAAAATATTTTGCCAATGCCTTGGTAATGTCCACCACGCGCTTGCGGTCATTGAATTCTGTCATCCAAACAATTGTATCTAGCGTATTGTAGAGGAAATGAGGGTTGATTTGACTGGCTAATGCCACCAGCTCATACTCCCGAATATCCTGCTCTTGTTGCTTGACAGAAGCCATGAGAGCGTCAATTTGATCCAGCATTTTATTGAAATAGCGCGACAAATCTAACAGTTCAGCCGTTCCCACTTCCTTGGCACGCAGGTGTGACTGCCCCTGCCCGACTGCCAAAATAACCTCCTGCAAGTCACGAATCGGTTTTAACCAGATACGAATGACCAAAGCTGAACCCAAGCCAGAAATCAAGAGGGCAACCAAGCCCGCTCCCAAAAAGGCGTATAGGATTTGATGACGAACCATGTGAAGTTCATCAAGAGACGATACCCCAACCAAGGTCCACTGGCTGTCTGGAATTTCAATCTGATAGACGAATTCTTTTTTAGAAGAGGTATAGCCATTTTCCACTGCCAAGTATGGCTGCATCGCATCCATCTCTTCCTTAGAGGAATAGACTTCTTTTTTTGGATGATAGACAAACTCTTTCTGAGAATTGACAATAAAAGCGAAACCTGTATCGCCTAATGTTAGTTGATCCAGATAGTTTTCTAACCTACTATAGTCAATATCCAGTCGTAGTACTCCCTTATTGTTGCCCTCGCTGTCCTCAATCTCTCGTGTAATCGAAATAACCCATTGTTCTCCCTTTTGGGTCAGAGATTCCTTATGAGCAGGGGTCAAAACAGGCATGGCTTTCTGGTCAATGGCTGCTTGATACCAAGATTCCGCCATCATATCACTAGAGGTTTTCATGGTGAGCTGGCTATCTGTCGAAACCACCTGACCTTCTTTGGTCACTAAGACGGCAGAGACCAAATCAACATCTCCCATAAGCAAGCTATTCATCAAAAAGAGCAAATCCTCTTTGTGATCTTCATCAGGATGAGCAATATACTCTTTCAGTAACCGATTCTCTGCCAAACTATTGGTTGTCTGCTTTAGCTTGTTCAGATAGGAAGTAATGAATGAGCCACTCTGCTGCAAACTATCGCGCGTTTTCTGCTCGATTAGATGCCCAATTTCAGTAGAACTCGTCTGATAATAGAAGGTTCCGACCACCCCAAGGAGAGCCATCATCACTAAAAAACTATAGAGAAATAATTGCACTGCCAAGGAATGTTTTCTCATTCACCTTCCCCTTTCCGAAATTGTCTCGGTGTCACACCAACTGTCTGCTTGAAGCGTTGAGAGAAATAATTGATATCCCAAAAGCCAACTTTTTCAGCAATTTCATAAATTTTTAAATCGGTTGTCAACAATAAGAATTTCGCTTGCCGCATTCGTTCTTGGTTGAGATAATCCTGAAAACTCATCCCCACGTCCTTCTTGATGAGAACGCTAAGATAATTGGGGCTAAAGCCTAGTTCATCTGCCAGATGCTTGAGCGAAAAATCGCTGTCACCTAAATGGTCGCGAATCTTTTTCTGCAAGTCCGAATAGTCTTCATGTCTGATGTACTTTTCCAACTTTTCTTTTTTTACATCTTGATCTAACTTATCTTGGATTTTTGATAAAATGCCTTCCACATCTGCCTTACTAAAGGGCTTGAGTAGATAATCATCTGCGCCCAGCTTGAGTGCAGAAAGAGCATAGTCAAACTCATCATAGCCTGTCAAAAAAACAAGATGACATGCTGGGCGCTCTTCTTTAATCAATTGTGCTAATTGAATTCCGTTCATTTTGGGCATATTGATGTCTGTCAAGACGATATCAAATGGTTGGTCTTGGAAGAGTTCCCAAGCCTTGCGGCCATCTTCTGCCTCAGCAACACGGTCAATTTGAAATTTTTTAAAATCAATCAAAGAACAAATACCTTGTCGAACAAGGTATTCGTCTTCTACTATCAGTATAGAATAAATGGTCTTCACCTTCTTTTGTTCGCTTTGTCCTTATTATAACAGAAAGACTAGACATAGGCTAGGAGGTAACCATATCCTTTAGCTTCCATCTCTGCTTTCGGGATAAATCTAATCGATAAGCTATTGATACAGTAGCGAAGACCTCCCTTATCTTCTGGTCCATCTGTAAAGACATGCCCTAGGTGGGAATCCCCAACGCGACTCCGTACTTCCGTCCGTATCATATTGTAGCTTGTATCTTCTTTATAACGAGCGACGTCCGGGCTAATAGGTCGAGAGAAACTTGGCCAACCACAGCCTGATTCAAACTTATCCTTGGAAGAAAAGAGGGGTTCTCCTGTCACAACATCCACATAGATACCATCTTCAAACTGATCCCAATAACGATTGGAGAAGGCTCTCTCTGTAGCATTGTTTTGGGTGACGTCGTACTCTTCCTTGGTTAATTTTTTCTTAATTTCTTCATCACTTGGCTTTTTATATTTACTTTCATCGATGACAGGGTAAACCGCATCATTGACATTGATATGACAGTAGCCATTTGGATTTTTCTTGAGGTAATCTTGATGATAGTCTTCTGCTAAGACATAGTGATCAAGTGGTACATTCTCAACCACGATAGGCTTGTCAAATTTCTGACTTAGTTCGTTTAAGGCTTGTTTGATGATCGGCTCATCCTCTTTATCTGTATAGTAGATACCTGTTCGATATTGACTTCCGACATCATTGCCTTGCTTGTTTTTGCTTGTTGGATCAATGATACGGAAGTAATGCAGGAGCAAGTCACGCAAAGTGATTTCACTCTTGTCGTACTGAATGTGAACAGTCTCTGCATGCCCTGTCTGACCAATTAACTTGTAGTTGGTGGTACCACTCTTACCGTTGGCATAGCCAACCGTGACATCTACCACTCCATCTACCCGTTCAAAGTAGGCTTCCACTCCCCAAAAGCACCCTCCTGCCAGATAAATTTCCTTTAGATTTTCAGGGGCCACCTTAGACTTATCCTTTAATTGACGTTCTGTACTTGTTTGCTTGACAGTTGGAGCTGTACTCATCTTCTCACTATCGGTCTTTGACCCCATCTTCAGAAAGATAAAAGCCGATAAGACAATGAGCCCTAAAATAGTCACTCCTACTAAAAATGATTTCAGTTGAGGTTGCATACACTGACCTCCATTTCTTTATTATTTAATCGTTTCAAGCGTTTGAACAATATCTGCTTTCTCCATATGACCAGGCATCACCTTTGCAACAACACCATCACTCCCAATGAACGCAGAGGTCGGATAGACACGAACACCGTATTCTTCAATCAGTTTTCCACTTGGATCTAAGAGGACTGGCAAGTTCTTGTGCCCAAGTTCTTTGTACCATTTCTTAAACTCTTCTTCTGATTGTTCGCCTTTTTTATTAGGAGAAACAACTGAGAGAATGACCGTGTCTGCCGGTGCATCCTTGGCTAAGCCATCGACTTCTTCTAATCCAGCTAAGCAGATAGGACACCATGATGCCCAAAACTTGAGATAGACTTTTTTCCCCTTAAAATCAGACAAGGTATAGGTTTTTCCATCCACACCCATCAAACTAAAATCGGATGCTTCTTTGCCATCATTCATCTGTTGATTATCTTGTTTGTCTGCCATTTTAGCTGTTTCTGCCTTTTGATCATCTGTTTTTGTTTGCGTAGAGCAGGCTGCTAACAAGCCTGTACAAGCTAAAGCGATTGTCAGTAGTTGGAGTTTTTTCATAAACGTCCCCCTTAATTCTTTTCTCCATCTGACATCTTGTCGTCTTCCATCTTGTCATCAGACATGTTATCGTCTGACATCTTATCATCTTTCATGTTGTCATCGGACATCTTGTCGTCTTTCATATTATCATCTGACATGCTGTCGTTTTTCATTTTGTCGTCGGACATCTTGTCGTCTTTCATATTATCATCTGACATGCTGTCGTTTTTCATTTTGTCGTCGGACATCTTGTCGTCTTTCATGTTATCGTTTTTCATTTTGTCGTCGGACATCTTGTCCTTTTTCTCCATCATAGAGGACTCGTCTGTCTTTTTATTATCAGATTTAGGCTGGGGTGAGCAAGCTGCTAAGAAAGTACCGCAAGCAAGTAAGATAGCGACTGTTTGTAATTTTTTCATGATATGTGTACTCCTTTATGTAAAATAGTTAGTTAAAAATTGTTTCGAAAAATGCAGTAATGGCATCGACCTTTCCTAAAACGAGGATAATTCCCATTAGGATAATCAAGGCCCCACCGACCTTTTTCATGGTGACCATGTGTGGTTTTAGTTTATTAAACTGTTTGACAAGGGCAGAGCTTGACAAAGTGATGAGTAGAAATGGCAAAGACAAACCCAGTGTATAAACCAGAAGCAAAAGCCCCCCTTGTACCGAACTGCCCCCGCCTGAAGCAGCCAATCCTAGAACAGAGCCTAGCACAGGGCCAACACAAGGGGTCCAGCCAAAGCTAAAGGTTAAGCCCAATAAAAATGCTGACAAGACACCATTTTTAGTTTGGAAATTAAAGCGAAGCTGTTTCTGTTTTTGCAGGCTAGCAATGTTAATCCATTCCATCTGGTGGAGCCCAAGAACAATAATGATCAGCCCCATGACCACTCTAAAAGTTGGGCTGTTGAACAGACTTCCCAGACTGGCTGCACCAAAACCCAGTAACAGAAAAACAGAAGACAAACCAGCCATAAAGGCTAAGGTCTTGAGCAAGCTGTACCAGTTAATAGAAAAACCAAAGAAGGAAACTGTTCGCTCCTTGCTCTCATCCAGCAAAATCCCCAGATAGACGGGCAAAAGCGGAAAGATGCAGGGAGAAAAGAAAGATAAGATCCCAGCTACAAAAACTGAAAACATGAAGACAAGTGAGGTTCCCATTCGTAACTCCTTTCTAACTTATTTCGCTTGACATATTCAGTATAAACCAGTCTCTCGAAAAAAAATATAGACAATCCCCTTCAAAAACTCGAATTTGGTATGCTATTTTCTCTATCGGACATGTATAAAATGCTGAAATAAAATGTTCTCTCAGTTAAAAAATGAGAACACTTATGTGCTCTCATTTACCTAATCACTTGATTATCTTGTCTTCCACAGACAGGCAAGGTAAAAATATCCTCATCAAGCTCCTTTTGGGGGACTTTAAAGTCTTCAAAGACCATCATCTACAACTGCAAAATACCTGAAAAAGAGCTTAAAATCATAGATTTTTAAAAAGCCCTTAGTTGTAGTTTCACCACCGCCTCGGTCCTAGTGGTATGCAGAAGTGCAACAATCCTAATAACTGTTGAAGCCCGGGCTCAAGAAACAAGAATAACGAGTGGATTACCTGCGAACCAGTTTCACCACCGCCTCGGTCCGTGCAGTATGGGGGAGTGAAATGGTCTGGGAAGAGACCATTTCAGCCCGAGCCTAGAAATGTAAAAGCGAGGGAGCTATTTACGTACCAACTTCACCACCGCCTCGGTTCGTGCGGTATGCGGAAACATATCAACGGACTGGATATACTTGACCTCGTAGACCTCGCTCAGCTTGACCAAGTCCCGCGCCAAGGTCGAGACATTACAGGAGACGTAGACCATTTTTTCAGGGGCATAGCGGAGCACAGTATCAAGAAGCCTGTCATCCAAGCCAGTCCTCGGTGGGTCGACGACAAGGGCTGTGGCACGGTAGCCTGACGCATACCATTTCGGAATGATGTCCTCAGCCTTGCCTGCTTCGTAGTAGGTATTATCAAAGCCCATGGCTGCTGCATTTTGCCTAGCATCTGCGATGGCTTCTGGGATAATGTCCATGCCACGGACGCTTCTCACCTTATCCGCAAAGGCAAAGCCAATCGTCCCAACCCCACAGTAGGCATCGATCAGGTCATCGTCCGCCGTCACATCCAAGGCCTTCACCGCTTCACCATAGAGGACATTGGTTTGCTGGGGATTGAGCTGGTAAAAGGCTCGAGGAGACAGGGCAAAGCCGTAGGCCAACACCTCTTCCTGAATGGTCTCCTGCCCCCAGACAATCTCTGTCTGCTCGCCATAAATCTCGCTGGATTTGCTGGTGTTGAGGTTGATCGCTACGGTCTTGATTTCTGGGTAAGCGGTGGTCAAGTCCGTGATCACCCCTGTCAGTCTGACCGCTTTACTGGTGACAAAAATCAGCTGAACCTGATCGGTCGCTACTGCCCGACGCACCATGACCGTCCGCACCCCTGCGACTTTTCGCTCATTGTAGATGGGCACCTTGTGCTTGTCCAGTAGCCGAACCGTGCTGTTGATGATGTCCTGCGTCAGTTTATCCTGCACTAGACAGTCCTTGATGTCAATCAAGCGGTGACTGCCCTCAGCATAAAGCCCCGCCTTGACCGAACCGCCAAAAGAACGGGTCTGAAACTGCAACTTGGCACGGTAGTGAACGGGCTTGTCCATGCCGATGGTCGGGCGAATGTCGTAAGCCTCATAGCCTCTGGGCTGGAATTTTTTCAGTGCCTGACGGAGCAAATCCGTCTTAAACTCCAGCTGCTTGTCATAGCGAAGGTGCATGATTTGACAACCACCGCAAGCCTCGTAAATCGGACAGGCTGGCTGCACCCGAAACTTGGACGACTTGTTCACACTCAGAATCTTGGCTTCGACAAAATTTTTCTGCACCTGCGTGACCTGACAATAAACCTCCTCACCTTTCAGGGCACCCTTGACAAAGACCAAGGTTTTCTTGTAAAACCCAATTCCTTCACCGTTAATCCCCATCCGCTTGATTTTCAAGGGAAAACGTTGTTTTTCTCGTAATAGCATAGGTTTATTGTACCACTTTGTCCTAGTAAATACCACGGAAAACGTGGTATAATGACAGAAAAGGAGACCGCCATGACCAACTTAAATCCACATGATTTCCCCAAAGTCCTCGCCCCCTACTTGGCAGGAGCAAGCATCAAGGATTGTAGTTCTCACTCAACTGCCACTGTCTGGGCATTGAGTACAGGCTATTTTTTGAAGGTGGACGCCCCAACCGCACTGGCTCGTGAAGCCCAGTGGGCGGATTGGTTCTTCCAGCAGGGACTGGGGGTTGAAGTCGTACTTTATATCACTGACGATCGTGATTACCTGCTGACCAGAGCTGGCGACGGGCAACCTGCCTACGCCTACCTTGACCGTCCTGAGCAGCTCTGCTATGCTCTAGCCAAAACCCTGCGCGCCCTTCATGACCGACCAAAGCCTCCCATAGGGGACGACAATCGCCTAGCGGACTACCTGAACACCGCCAAGGCTAATGCCAAGGCTGGTAGTTTCTGGGCTAAGGCCCTCCTGCCTCGATTTGGCATTAGTTGCCGTGAAGAGGCTTACGCCCTCATAGCAGAGCAACAAGACCTCTTACAGGCTGACACTTTGATTCATGGGGATTACTGCCTGCCAAATGTCCTCTTTGATGACCAGCTCAACGTAACCGCCCTGATTGACTTGGGGTTGGCTGGTCTATCCGACCGCCACATCGACCTCTACTGGGCCATCTGGTCACTCAACTATAACCTGGGAACAGACCAATATAGCGATACTTTTTTGGACCATTACGGTCGGGACTTGGTTAACGACGACAAATTGACATTGATTGCTGCTATTGAAGCTTTTGGATAAATAAAAAACTAGAACTTATGATACAAACAGTTCTAGTTTTTCGTTTAACTTAGCAGATTTATACCAGTTCTATGGGGCTTGTTTAATCCAACAACTTCTGCAATTCCTGAGCCAAGAGTTCTTGAGCCACTTGTGGGTTGGCTTGACCTTTAGTAGCTTTCATGAGGAAGCCTGTAAAGGCCTTGTCGGCGTTGCGCTTGCCTGACTTGAAGTCTGCAACGGCTTTTTCCTGCTGGACAAAGACCTCGTGAATAATCGGAATCAAGACGGCTGGGTCAGAAATCTGCACCAAACCTGCTTGCTCAACGTAGGTTTTAGCTGAGCCCCCGTTTTTAGCCAGATGGACAAAGACTTTTTTGGCGATTTTTGAGGAAATGGTGCCATCGTCGATCAAGGTCAACATCTCAACCAAATTGTCTGGGGTCAAGGCAATCTTATCCAGAGTGGTTTGCTCATTGTTGAGGTATTGAGCAACATCGCTCTGAAGCCAGTTGGAGACCAGTTTAGCATTACCACCAATAGCGACAGCTTGTTCAAAGAAATCAGAGGTTACCTTGGTCGCTGTCAACTGACCAGCATCGTAGGCGGTCAGTCCCAGCTCTGCTATGTAGCGAGCCCTGCGAGCGTTTGGAAACTCAGGAAGCTCCTTGCGCATAGCCTCAATCCAAGCGTCATCAATCTCGTAAATCGGCAGGTCAGGCTCGGGGAAGTAGCGGTAGTCGGCGGAGCCTTCTTTGACCCGCATGAGGATGGTTTCGCCACTGGCCTCATCATAACGGCGGGTTTCCTGACGAATCTCACCGCCTGAACGGAGGATTTTGGCCTGACGTTCAATTTCAAACTGCAAGCCCTTGCGAACAAAGTTGAAGGAGTTGAGGTTTTTGAGCTCGGTCTTGGTGCCAAATTTTTCCTGACCATAAGGGCGCAGGGAAATGTTGGCGTCTACCCGCATGGAGCCCTCCTCCATCTTGACATCAGAAATGCCGGTGTACTGGATAATCTCCTTGAGGGCAGTCAGGTAAGCATAGGCCTCCTCCGGGCTGCGCATATCCGCCTCAGACACAATCTCAATCAGAGGCACACCCTGACGGTTGAGGTCAACATAGGAATAGCCGTCTGTCCCGTGGGTATTTTTCCCAGCATCTTCTTCCAGATGAGCACGTTCGACACGGATTTTCTTGGTTGATCCGTCCTCCAGTTCAATCTCAATCCAGCCGTTATAGCCAATTGGCTCATCAAACTGAGAAATTTGGTAGGCCTTGGGGTTATCAGGGTAGAAATAATTCTTGCGGTCAAAGTGCATGACCTGATGAATCTGCATGTTGAGCGCGAGAGCTGCCTTAATCCCTGCATCAATGACGCCCTTGTTCATGACAGGAAGCACTCCAGGGAAGGACCAGTCAATCACGTTGGTGTTGGCATTTGGCTCTTGCCCAAAATGCGCAGACGAGGACGAGAAAATCTTGGAATTGGTGTTCAATTCGACGTGGACTTCCAATCCAATAATGGTTTCAAAATTCATTAGGCGTCACCTCCAAAAATCACCGGCTGCTTGGTGTGGTGGTCAGTTGTGGCTTCAAAGGCTGCAGCTGCTTGGTAAATCAGGGCTTCGCTGTATTTAGGCCCAATCAGTTGTAGACCGACAGGCAAACCGTCCACAAAACCTGACGGGATGGAAATGGCTGGCAGACCTGCCAGGTTAACTGGAATAGTTAACAAGTCAGCCAGGTACATGGCCAAAGGGTCGTGATTTTGTGTACCCAAACCATAAGCCACATCAGGAGCCGTCGGTCCCAAAATCAAGTCATAGTCTGCGAAGACCTGCTCAAAATCACGGATAATCAAGGTTCGCACCTGTCCAGCCTTTTTGAAGTAGGCATCATAGTAACCTGATGACAGGCTAAAGGTGCCCAGCATAATCCGACGCTTCACTTCCTCGCCGAAACCTTCGCTCCGCGATTTAACATAAAGCTCCTCAAGGTTGGTCACCTCAGGCGTACGATAACCGTAGCGGATGCCATCAAACCGTTGAAGGTTACTGGAAGCCTCAGAGGAGGCGATGATGTAGTAGACCGCTACACCATACTTGCTATGAGGTAGGCTGACGTCTTCCACGATAGCCCCCAGACTTTCAAAGTGCTTGGCTGCGGTTAGAATATTTTCTTTAATGGCTGGTGAAATGCCTTCTCCCAGATACTCCTTAGGTAGAGCAATTTTCATCCCCTTAATGTCTCGTCCGATAGTGGCTGTAAAATCGCTGAGTCCCTTAGCTGTTGATGTGGCATCACGCTTGTCATGACTAGCAATCACGTTGAGCAACTGAGCATTTTCCTTGACCGTTGGTGCAAATGGACCAATCTGATCCAGCGAAGACCCAAAGGCAATCAGACCATAACGAGAAACACGACCGTAGGAAGGCTTCATACCGACCACTCCATTAAAAGCCGCTGGCTGGCGAATAGAGCCTCCCGTATCAGAACCCAGCGATAAACGCACTTGACCAGAAGCCACCGCTGTCGCTGAACCACCAGATGACCCTCCAGCTACCTTGGTCTGGTCCCAAGCATTTTTGGCAGGCTTGAAGGCTGAGTTTTCATTAGACCCTCCCATCGCAAACTCATCCATATTGGTCTTGCCGATGACAATCATGTCCTTAGCATAGAGGTTCTCAACTGCTGTTGCATCAAAAATCGGCTCATAATTTTCCAGCATTTTGGAGGCCGCTGTCGTGAGGATACCCTTAGTAGAAATATTATCCTTGACCGCTACAGGGATGGCAGCCATGACGTTAGTGGCATCAATGCCTTGCTCGTCCAGACGACGAGCAGCCGCTAGCGCCTTTTCCTCATTGAGACTGAGAAAGGCACCTGTTGCCTCTTCTCGGCTCTTGATATCCTCAAAAGTTGCTTGGGTTAACTCAAGGGCAGAAATTTCTTTCTTGACCAAGAGGTCATGCAAGTCATCTATTGTCTTGTGATTAAAGGTCATTAAGCATCACCTCCACCGTCCAGCATAGCTGGAACCTTGATCAAATTGTTCTCGTGGCTAGGTACATTTTTGAAGAGCTCTTCACGATTCCAGCCCTTCTCTGCCACATCGTCACGCATGACATTTCTAGTCTCGGCCATAGTGGTGGTCGCTGGCACACCAGTGGTATCAACTTCTTTTAGTAACTCTACCATATCAACAATTTTAGACAGAGTCATTGCAAAGTTTTTTGTTTCTTCATCAGTAAAAGCTAGTTTAGATAACTTTGCCACATGACGGACATCAGTCTCTGAAATCTTCATTCCTTTCCTCCATTTCAAAGTTTCTCTATAATTATAGCATATTTTCGATGAACACAACAGAATGGAAATTAGGAACAAATGCACTCAATGATGAAAAAGCTATCAGTCAACTAGACAAAGTTTTGATTCATACACATATTCAAATAGTGAAAAATTAAACAGCTAGTAATATGAAAAAAAGAGAACACATCAGTCCTCTTAAAATCTTATTATTTATAAAAACACTCCGTACGGGATTCGAACCCGTGTTACCGCCGTGAAAAGGCGGTGTCTTAACCCCTTGACCAACGGAGCATATCTCTCACTCACTGAGTGAATGGGCACGAGTGGACTCGAACCACCGACCTCACGCTTATCAGGCGTGCGCTCTAACCACCTGAGCTACGCGCCCA
>NZ_KB904167.1 GCF_000380025.1 Streptococcus entericus DSM 14446 | reverse complement strand
TGTCAGCTCTAGTGCTTCCACTTTATTAGTCTCATATTCTGAACTAGAGTAAGTAACTTCATTTTCAATCGTATCTTTTAAACTAATCCAGCTAAGAGTATAACGGTCGCTTGGTCGAGTTAATGGGATATTAATAGGAATTTCAACAACGTAATGACCATTAGGTAACTGATGAAATTGAGAAGAGTCATAAATACCGTTACCCAGAGAGTGTGTGTTTGATTCATTTCTAAAGCTGACATAAGCACTCGATAAGGATGATTCATCACGAGCTTCCACTCGGACCAAAACTGTCTCTCCAGCTTGATAATCAGTCTTATTGGTGGTTATCGAAATAAGTTGAGGAGCTTGGCGATCTTCGGCAACTTCTGTGCCTAAACTAGTTTCTGTATCCAGCTCTGTCTCAGGATTAGCTGAAGAATTTTCAAGAACAGAATCTAAAGATAGTAACGAAATAGTGCTTTCAGCAACACTAGCTATCTGTGCATCATCAGCTTTAGCAATTAATGGGTTGGCTAAGAGAGCCATCCCTAATAAAACACTGGCTAAGCCAATACTATATTTCCGTAATGAAAACCGGTGTTTGCTCTGATAATCTGTCATAACGTTCTCCTTATTGTTATCAAAATATCTATACTTTTTCATTATATCACCCCCCCCCCCCGATAAATCAAGGGATTTTTAGTGTTTTCGTCAACTTTTAACAGTAATTTCCGTACGTTTTATATTTTCAAAAAAAAAAGTCTCTCAATCGATCTACAATCAATTGAGAGACTTTTACATAATTAATTACATCTTCTCTTCCAATTCCACTTTGGGATACTTGTCCGCAAACCAACGCAGGGCAAAGTCATTTTCAAAGAGGAAGACGGGCTGATCAAAGCGGTCTTTGGCCAGGATATTGCGGCTAGAAGACATACGCTCGTCCAGGTCTTCTGGCTTGATCCAGCGAACGGTTTTCTTGCCCATGGGGGTCATGACAACCTCGGCGTTGTACTCTCCTTCCATGCGGTGCTTAAAGACTTCAAACTGGAGCTGACCGACCGCTCCCAGCATGTATTCGCCTGTCTGGTAGTTCTTGTAGAGCTGAATCGCTCCCTCCTGCACCAGCTGCTCAATGCCTTTGTGGAAGGATTTTTGTTTCATGACATTCTTAGCAGAAACTTTCATGAAAATCTCTGGCGTAAAGGTCGGCAGAGGTTCAAATTCAAACTTGTTCTTTCCAACGGTCAAGGTATCGCCGACTTGGTAAGTTCCTGTATCGTAGACACCGATAATGTCGCCAGCCACGGCATTTTCAACATTCTCACGGCTTTCCGCCATAAACTGGGTCACATTGGACAGCTTAGCCCCCTTGCCAGTGCGAGGGAGATTGACCGCCATCCCACGGGTAAACTCGCCTGACACCACACGAACAAAAGCAATCCGGTCACGGTGTCGAGGGTCCATGTTAGCTTGAATTTTGAAGACAAAGCCTGAAAAATCCTTATCCAGTGGGTCAATGACCTCACCTGTCGTAGTCTTATGACCGTGCGGCTCTGGTGCAAACTCTAAGAAGGTATCAAGGAAGGTCTGCACGCCAAAGTTGGTAAGAGCTGACCCAAAGAAAACAGGGGTCAAATCCCCAGACAAAATCGCCTCACGGGAGAACTCATTTCCAGCTTCAGCCAAGAGCTCAATATCTTCCAAAACCTGCTCATAAAAGGGGTTATTGGCAAAGAGCGCTCCGCCATTTTCCAAAGGCGCAAACCGCTCCTCACTACGGTACAGCTCCAGACGTTGGTTATGCAGGTCATAGAGCCCCTCAAAGCTCTTGCCCATCCCAATCGGCCAGTTCATCGGATAGCTAGCGATGCCTAGCACCTCCTCCAGCTCTTGGAGCAAATCCAAGGGCTCACGACCATCGCGGTCCAGCTTATTGATAAAGGTAAAGACAGGGATATTGCGGTGCTTGACGACCTCAAAAAGCTTTTTGGTCTGTGCCTCAATCCCCTTGGCCGAGTCAACGACCATGACCGCCGCATCCACCGCCATCAGGGTCCGATAGGTGTCCTCAGAGAAGTCCTCGTGCCCCGGGGTATCTAGGATATTGACCCGCTTGCCCGCATAATCAAACTGCATGACAGACGAGGTCACCGAAATCCCCCGCTGCTTCTCAATGTCCATCCAGTCGGACTTGGCAAAGTTACCAGTCTTCTTGCCCTTGACCGTCCCAGCCTCGCGAATCTCCCCCCCAAAGTAGAGGAGCTGCTCAGTGATGGTGGTCTTTCCTGCGTCCGGGTGACTGATGATGGCAAAGGTACGGCGTTTTTTAATCTGTTCTTGTAAACTCATGGTATTTCTTTCTTCTTTTTTGATAAATAGCAGAGCTGGTCTGCTTATCGGTATTCTCTTTTCTTAACCCTCCTATTATACCTAAAAAGAAGGACTTTTTCAAACCTTACAAAAATTCCTCCTGAAAACCAGAAGGAATTAATTAACTAAGCTCTAGCAATCGCTTCTGCCCTTTCTGCACAAAGGCTACCAAGGCAAGGTTGGCAAGCGTAACAAGAACAAGATTGAACCAGATATTGTGGCTATTGACCAGCGGGGTTACCGCTAAGAATCCGTAATTTCCGCCTGTCAGCTGGTTTACCAGTAAGAGGAACAGGTTCAGCACCAAGCTATAAGATAAAATTGTTCGTATATTGAGGTGCTCCTCTTTTTGCTTACCAAGCAGATACAGCCAACCGTTGACAAAGAGAGCATAATGCCCCAGCACAAAGGAAGCAGTCGTCACATGCCAGATAGGAAAGGGATCAAAAACAGGATAAACAAAGGCAACAATGGCACCGCCAATCCCTAAATAAGCGAGATAGTCTTTGATGGGGGATGCTTTTGGCAAGAAGAGTACCGCAAACATGGCAATCCGGCAATGGTAAAGTGGCAAACTCTCCTCCAGCGGAAAACCGTCTGATAGGTACCAGCTATACAGACATACCAACTGTACCAGCTGCAACCCTTGGAAAACCCGTTGATAAGCTACTTTGTCTCTATAGCGAATGGTCAGCCAGAGTAAAAGCGGTAACAGACCTAGCAAACCTATGCGTACAAATAGAGACGGCTCAGGTGGTAGACTAGATTGTGTCGTGAAAAAATCAGACATCTCCGGCCTCCAGTACCTCTACCGCATGGCTTAAGTTCATGGAATTGGACCCCTTAAAGAGAACTTGGTCAGCTGGCTCAAGGACTGCTCTGAGCGCCTGCGTCAATTCCTCTAGCTGATCTAGATTTTTTGTCTTGGTAAAATGGCTGACGCGACCAGCTGGAAAGATTGATACAGCCTGATCATAGAGCGCTCGGATGTCCTCCCCATAGAGGAAGACCCTGTCTAGCACCTTGGGGTCTAGGCTGCCCATCATCTGAGCATGAAGGTCAAAACTAGCTGTTCCTAGCTCCTTCATATCTGCCAAGACCACGATTTTTTGCCCGCCAGGATTTTTAGGAATAGCTGAAAAGGTCTCTAAAATCAAGCGCATCGCCGTCGGATTGGCATTGTAGACATCGCTAAGCAGGTCAGCACCATTGGATGCCTTTTTCCACTCGGTACGATTGCGGGTCAAGACGAGATGAGCTAGACTGGTCACAATCGCCTCTTCTGTCACCCCCAACTCCTTACCGACATAGGCTGCCAGCATGGCGTTAGTGGCATTGTACTTACCCGTCACAGGCAGATGAAGCCTTTTCGCCATAAAATTAACGGAAAAGTCCACACTCTCTTTGTGCTCGACAAGTTCTGTCAGCTGGATGTCCTGACCAGCCCTGATGATGGTCTGATGGTGAGGTAAAAATGGCAAAATGATCTCATCATCTGGAACGATTAACAAGCCTCCGTCTGGCATGTGGTCAGCGATTTGCATCTTGCCCTCAGCGATTTTTGCCCGACTGCTAAAGAACTCCAAATGCGCCTCTCCAATCATGGTCACCACAGATAGACGAGGGCGTGCAATCTTAGACAGCAGCGCAATATCACCCAGACGATCCTGCCCCATCTCCAGCACCAGCTTTTCTGTATCATCTGGCATCTGCAAAACAGTGTAGGGCAGCCCAATCTCGTTGTTGTAGTTGCCTTGGGTCTTGTAGGTCTTGTAGGTAGTTGCTAGGACTTGGGCAATCATGTCCTTGGTCGTGGTCTTGCCATTTGAGCCTGTGACAGCGATGACCTCCACCTGCATTTTGTCAATGTAGTAGCTAGCCAGCTCTTGCAAGGCTGTCAAGCAATTATCGACCAACAAGTGAGGAAGCTCTCCCAAGTCACGCTCCGAAAAGGTCGCTACTGCACCGTTCTCAAAAGCTGTCTCGATAAAGTCGTGACCGTCTCTAGCCCCCTTGAGCGGGACAAAAAGATGTCCTGACACAATCTTTCGGCTATCAAACTCTAGTCCTGTCAATGGCAGGTCATCAAAGGCAGCCACATCATTTTTAGCACCCACCACTTGGGCGATTTCGTGTAAGGTTAATTTCATTGATTCTCCCAATTCTCATCAAGATCGGTAAAGCTATCCAGGTAACCAGCCAGCTCCTCTGGTTTTGGTAGCTGAAATTGTAAGTTATCATGAGCATAGCTAGGGTCATAACTAATGGACTCTTGTCGCTCACGGATCGGTCGATAAGTGTTTTTCTGGTATAGATACTCGGTTAAGGTCTGGTCTTCTGAAAAGAGAAAGCCAGAGGTCTTACGGGTGTACACAATGGTATAAGCCTGCCCTTGATAGACAACATCAGCGTAGCCATAGGACCATTGCCCAATAGTCAACAGGATAACAGCTAGAGCTGTCCCCAAATAAAGGACAGCAGGTAGCATCAAGACACTGAGAATACTGAGCAGGTACCGCCAATACCGCTGACGGATTTTTTCTATTAGAAAGCTGATGAGATACCCAAGCGCCAAACAGGCAAATCCATAAAGACCAAGGTAAAAAATAGGATTCAACTGAGCTAGTGACAATAACATACCAAGCAAAGCGATAGAGAGTTGCCATCTCCGCGACCACTGTTGATAGATAGCAACTCCTAGTAGCATGATAGTGAGGAAATGAAAAGGGAACATGCGGGTAAGGATAAACCAGATAAAACTAAACATTTTTCAGTCCCTCCTCAAAAAAGAGTGCCATGCACTCTCTATTATACTATAATACTGAAGATTTGTCTTTTTCAACTTGACGCAAGACGCCATCAAGCATCTCATAAACCTTATCGCAATAGGTCGTCATGCGATGATCGTGGGTTACCATGATAACCGCTTTTTGACGTTCCTTGCACTCTTTAGCCAGTAGTTCGACGACCTCAACGGCGCGTTCAGTATCGAGGCTGGCTGTCGGTTCGTCTGCTAATAGCAGAGCTGGTTCATTGTAGAGCGCACGTGCGATAGCCACTCGTTGCCGCTGGCCGCCTGAGAGCTCTTTGGGAAACTTTTTGACCAAGTGCTCAATCCCTAGCTCCTCAAGTAATTCAAGCTGTCTCTTTTTGTCAGCTTTGCCATTTATCCGATCAACCAAATCCAACTGCTTCTCCACCGACAGAAATGGAATGAGGTTGGACGATTGAAGGACAAAGCCGATGTCTTGAAAACGTAAGCGAGCCCGCTCCTTTTCAGGAAGCTGGGAATAATCTGTTCCGTTGATCAAGATTTGACCAGCTGTTGGTGTTTGCAACCCTCCAGCTAAGGTTAATAAAGTACTTTTGCCAGAGCCAGATGGACCAATAATAGCGATAAACTCTCCTGCAGCTATGTCAAAGTCTGTTGGTTTTAGTGCCTCAATGGTGCTATCACCATCTTGAAAACTTTTACTCACGGCTGTTAATCTTAAAATAGTCATGTCAACCTCCTACCCAATATGCTCCAGTGGATCCACCTTAACGATAGCACCGACCGAGAAGAGTGCCCCCAACAGAGCAAAGAGAATCAAGCCCCCTGAAATGCCGCTGTAAAAGAGCCAGTTATGCTCAAAAGGAACCGCCGAGGGTAAAACTAGGGAAGACAGAAGAGTTAACCCAAGTCCAATACCTGTTCCTAAACCAGCCAAGATCAAGGTTTGCCCTAGTACAGAGTTTGCGATATAAGGTGTTGACAAGCCTTGAATCTTCATCAGTCCAAAAATCGCTGCCTTTTGTGTTGTCAAGACAAAGATAAAAATGCCGATAACGACTGCTGCAATAACCACCAAAAACCCAATCATGAAGGCAAAGGTCAAGTTCTGTGCCGTGTATCCTGGAAGCTTATCAATAAACGCTGCTATATCAAGCTGTTCAAGGCTATCCTCAGGATAGCTGGTCACTTCTCCCCTGACCACAATCGCACTAGCTTGATTAATGGGTTGTCCCTTCTGGTAAATGGTTTTGAACGTTGACTGAGAGAGGTAAACTACAGGTGCCACACCGTAGGCTGCTCGATCCGTTATTCCCACGACAGTCAATTCTTTATCGCTCTCTCCCAAGGCTAACTGATCACCAATCGACAAGTCCAGCTCCTCTAGCAATTCAAGGGCAACGACTGCCTCATTTTCCTTTTCAAATCCCCGTCCCTCAATAATAGAAGGCATCAAAAAGGTTGTTGCATCGACACCAAAAACGGCTACCCGCTCCTTGTTTTCATCGCTGACTGGATTGTTTTCTGCCCAGGCAACACCCGACCGGAAAAAGAGTGAGGCCTTCTCTTCGGCTTTAACTTGGTCCACTAATGCCTCATCAATTATTGATGGTGCCAGTAATTTATTGGCCTCTGTTGACAGAAAAATTGTGTCCGCCTGCCATTTGTCAACGGCTGCTCGGTTCTGTTGCATCAAACCGTAAGCCAACCCAGTCAAGAAAAAGACCAGATAGGCGACCAAAACCAAGAGCCCCAATATCAAGCCATAGCGTAGCTTGCTTTGCTTCATTTCTTCGATTGCTAAAAACATCTTTCCTCCATCCGTTTCTATTCCTTGATATCTTTTCTGAAACAGCAAATTATTTTACCATTATACCACAAAAAGGCTGGGACAAAAATCCTAACCTTTCAAGTGATTTTTAATTTTCAAGCAAGGCGTAGTGGTTAAGCGGGCTAACAACTCATCGAATTCTGACGAATTACCGAATTTTGTCCCACTCTCACTATTTCCCGCCACGCCTTGAAGCATTCAACCACTGCACCTCGCTAAACCATTCAAAAGCAAATGGAGAGGCAAGGACTTTTGTCCCTCCCTCTCTTCCTTTTATTATAGTAAGTGCCCCTCACGTTTGTCAAACATCTCTTTGGCTAGTCGTACCAATTCTTCAATCAAATCTGGGTACTTTAGCCCCATGTTGTCCCACAAGAGCGGGAACATGGAGAATTGGGTAAAGCCTGGCATGGTGTTGAGCTCATTGAGGTAGACTTCCCCATCTTCTGTCAAGAAGAAATCACAACGTGATAGCCCGCAGCCACCGATAGCACGAAAAGCTTGGGCAGCGTAGTCGCGCATGGTCGCCATGACATCTGCTGGAATGTCTGCTGGAATCGCCATGGTTATTTTGTTATCAATGTACTTGGCCTCGTAGTCGTAGAAGGCCACATCCTTCACCACTTCACCTGCTTGGGTTGTTTTCACATCCGCATTGCCCAAGAGACCGACCTCAATCTCCCGTGCCACAACGCCTTGCTCAACCAGCACACGGCTATCATACTGGAAAGCTAGCGCTAAGGCTTTTCGTAGACCAGCCTGATCATCTGCCTTTGAAATCCCGATAGATGAGCCCATATTGGCAGGCTTGACAAAGACAGGATAGGTCAGGTTCGCCTCAATTTCAGCAATCTTGGCCTCCAGCTCCTGCCCTTCAATGACCGCCACAAAGGCCACCTGTGGAATACCTGCTGTGGCCAGCACATGCTTGGTCGTAATCTTGTCCATAGCGACACTAGATGACAAGATATTGGTCCCCACATAAGGCAGGCGCAAGACCTCAAGGAAGCCTTGAATAGAGCCGTCCTCACCCATCGGACCGTGCAGGACAGGAAAGACCACCGCCCCCTCCTCGTAGATACTGCTTGGAGCAATAGCAGAGCTGTCGCCCATGGTCGCATTGGTCATCAGCTTCTCCTCAGCAGATGGCGTCGTCGTAAACTCCTGCGTCTTGATAAAATCACCTGCTTGACTGATAAAATACGTCTTCACCACAAATTTGTCATAGTTGACCGCCCGCATGATGCTTTCTGCCGACAGGACAGACACCTCACGCTCCGCTGACCGCCCACCGTACAGTAAAATTAGCACTTGTTTTGACATAGGATTTCCTCATTTCTTTTTTTTGGTATAGCTATTGGAAGACAGCTCCTCACACTTCTGTCCGATTTTCAATGGCTTTGAGCAAAGTCAGCTCGTCGGCGTACTCAATGTCACTACCAACAGCAAGTCCTCTTGCCAGACGAGTGACTTTGAGACCTGCTGGTTTCAAGATACGGGACAGGTACATGGCTGTCGCTTCGCCATCTGCCGTAGCATTGGTTGCAATGATGATTTCCTCTACCTGACTGTCCATCAGGCGACTGATAAGGGACTTGAGGTTGATGTCATCAGGACCAATCCCATTCATGGGGGAAATTAACCCATGCAGGACATGGTAAAGTCCGCGGTATTCTTGGATTTTTTCCATCGCAGACACATCCTTACTCTCCTCAACAACGAGAATAAGCGATGTATCTCTAGTCTCATCCTGACAGATAGCACAGGGGTCGTCATCTGTCAGATTGCCACAAACAGAGCAATAAGTCAGTTCCCGTTTAGCCGATAGGAGATTTTTAGCAAATTCGTTAACATCCTCATCCGACATGGACAAGGTGTAAAAAGCCAAACGGGTTGCTGTTTTGATGCCAATGCCTGGCAACTTGGAAAAACTATCAATCAACTTGGCTATTGGCGTAGGATATAACACAGGCACTCCTTTACTTCATGCTTTCATAGAGATTGATAATCTCTTTTGCAGCCCTTAGGCTGACTAGAGAATTTGTCTCTGTACTGTGGGGGTAGACAACTGCCACGGCAAATTCTGGCTCACTGCTTGGGGTGTAGGCAATGACATTAAAATTATTGGTGTTAATCGTCTGACCGTTTTTGGTGACAAAAGTTTCAGCTGTACCAGTCTTAGCCGCAATATCTGCTGATGTCCCGCGACTCAGTTCACCACCCGTTGTAAAAGCGGCATTGCCGTGAACTACTTGATAGAAGCCCGACTGGATAATGCCTAGTTCCTCATCGCTGATCGCAATGGTATTTAAGACCTGAGGTTCAATAGCTTGTACTAAGTCACCTAACTGTGTAGGGTCTTGACTGCTATATAAGCCTTCAACGAGGTGGGGCGCGATGCGGCGCCCACCGTTGGCAACCGTCGAGACATACTGAGCTAGCTGCAAAGGGGTGTAGTTATCAAACTGCCCAAAACTTTCTGTCAACACATTAGCAGGGTCATAATCTTCTGGGACATAGCCTGTTGATTCACCAACCAAATCAACACCTGTCGCTGCCCCCATGCCAAATTGCGCAAAAGTCTCACGAAGTTTAGCCATAGCGACCTCATAGGTTTGGGGCAATAGCATAGCTGGCACATAATCTTGACCCATCAATTTGAGTGCGATCTGTACCATATAGGTGTTTGACGAGTATTCTAGAGCTTGAATCGCAGAAATAGGCATACTGCCGACACTGCTCGTAAACCAAGAGGTAATTGGTTTTGATGCAGCTAGCTGAATAGGCTGGTCTGTCAGAACTTGATTACCTGCAATCACGCCATTTTGCCAGCCCGCAGCAAGCACCGCTCCTTTGACAACCGAACCTGGTGTAAAGACTTTCGTAATGGTGCCTAGGGCATCTTTTGTGACCTGGCCTGTTTCAGTATCGTGCTCAATACCGGCCATAGCAAGAATAGCACCCGTTTGCGGGTTCAGTGCAACAGCATACATGCCTTCTGAATGGATTGCCGTCCCTGATGTGAGTTGCGCTTGAAAGGATTGCTCAAGGATTTTTTCAACCCCTTCTTGAAAGGCTAAGTCAACCGTTAGCTTGAGGTTTTTTCCTGGCTCCCCAACTTGGGTGAGTTCATCTGATACAATAGTATTGTCTTTGTCCAGCTTAATTGTTCTGTTGGTTTTGGTTCCCTGAAGTTCAGGCTCATAGTATTTTTCCAAATAGCTGGTGCCGACACGATCATTGAGTGAGTAGCCTTTTTCCAGATAGCTTTTGGCTTCTTCCGCAGGCAAACCAGTCTGTCGACTAGAGACCTGCCCCAATAGTGGAGTCAAACTATTTGAAGTGGGTTGCCTATCCCAGTCAGCTCGAATAGACAATCCATCCAACGACTTGTCAGCTGAAATCTGCGCAATCTGCTCCGCAGACAGGTCGCCTGTTCGGAGAGAAACCGTGTCAAAGGCAGGTGTCGCATTCATTTGGCTGAAAAGCGATACGATAGTTAATTCGTCTGCTGAAAAATCAATCTGCTCATCTGTCACTGCATCAACAGCATGCTGGTAGACGGTCGCTTCTTTTAAGCGATTGCCGTACTTGTCATAGCGCTGGTCGTCTGGTAAACCTTCTACCACCTGACGGTAGTTGTCCTGGGTCGCAAAATAATAATCAACTTTGTCCCTGCGCGTTACAGTTGTGTCTGTCACCGTCACCAACTGTGCGAGTTGCGTTGCTAACGCCTTGAGTTCAGCTGCCGTTTGACTATTGGTACGGGTAAAGGCAACGACTTCTTTGATATTATTTTGCACCAGAGGACGACCTTTAGCATCAAAAATCTGACCGCGTGGATGAGATGTTTTTACCGTATAAACCTGGGTTCGGTCTAATTTTTCAAGGTAAAAAGCTTTGTTGATTAACTGCATATCCACCAGTCTGGCCAAGAGCACTGTCATCAAGAAAACCACCAAAAAAAAGAGGCTGTTCAAGCGGTTGGCAATAATCAGCCCAAGGGGTTTCGTTTTACGATGGTGTCGCTGTTTGTTCATATCATCCTCTTCTTTTTGCACTATGACTATTCTACCATAAATCAAGATGGTTTGGCATAGAAAACTGTGATTTTCTGAAAGTTATTTTCGCTTATCAACTGACAGAACAAGAGGTTGGAAAAACATACCAACCTCTTGTTCATTTATTAAATATTTCATCAAAACATGAGTGTTAATCAGGTTAAGAGAAGCCATTACTCAAAAGAATTCAGCAAGTCATCGACATGTTACACCTTAGCCCATCAGATCAGTTGTCAAAGTAGCACTTTTTTAGGTTTATAGATACCATGCCGCCGTTCAAGTATGGCCAGAACCTGGTTATCGTGAAAGGCCGCTAATAGGTCTTCTGTCCGATCTAACTGGACAAAACGACCGTGGGAGAGTTCTGTCGCTTCTTCGTCAGTGACATCATGACGTGGTAAATCTAAAACCCCGTACTCGATTGGTAACAAAAATGACCAATCTCCTCGCTCAACCAGCTCTGCTATTTCTCCAAGAGACTGCGCGGACGATAGGTCAAGACCTGCAGAAGCTTTGCGGCAAAGGGCGGACATGTGGCTCGCCAAACCTAGTTTTGCGCCTAAATCAACTGCTAGTGTGCGGACATAGGTTCCCTTGCTACAGGCGACACGAAAATTGAACCGTAGGCAGTCACCGTCACTGAGCAAGGGGCTAGTTCGCTTAAAGTCAGTAATGGTCACCTGGCGCTTGGGACGCTCAACGGCTTCACCTGCCCTAGCGTACTCATAAAGCTTGCGTCCATTGACCTTGACTGCCGAATACATAGGTGGTATCTGGGTGATTTGTCCGATGAAACTCGCCATGGCTTGGTCGATGACGACTTCAGTCACATCTATTGGAACAGGAGTTCGTTCAAGGACGCTACCACTCGCATCCTCTGTCGTGGTTGAGTAGCCCAGAGTAATCTCACCCTCGTAGACCTTGCCAGAATCCGTCATGTACTCGATAACACGGGTCGCCTTGCCAACTGCGATTGGAAGTACTCCGACCACATCTGGGTCAAGCGTTCCACCGTGACCGATTTTCTTTTCATGCAGAATCTTGCGGAGCTTAAAGACCGCGTCATGGCTGGTCATCCCAGCCTCTTTTTTTAAGTTAATAATTCCTGACAGCATAGGTTTAGTATAGCACAAGTTGACTGAAAAACCAAGATGAGGCACATCAGCCTATCAACTGAGCAACAAACTGCCTCTAACCATCACAGTTGCAGACAGTTTTTAATCACGAAAATTTACATAAATTAAATTATGTATAAAAATCATTTCTAAAATCTTAGGATTTACTAATTGTCACAACGGTTCCCTCGCCGACTTGGCTGGTAATCGTCAGCTCAAGCTCCAGCTGGGTCAGGATGGTCTTGGTCATGTAAAGTCCGAATCCTGTCGCCTTTTGGTGCTCGTGACCATTGTAGCCTGTGAAGCCCTCCTGCCCTAGGCGCGGTAGATCTTCTGGCAGAATTCCCAAGCCTGTATCGCTGATAACCAGCCCTTTTTCTGACAGGCTGATAGTAACAGCGCCGCCTGGTTTGTTGTACTTGAGGGCGTTGCTGAGGAGCTGTTCAATGGCAAAGCTGAACCATTTTTTATCCGTGTCGAGCTGCCAGTCTCCCTCGATGGCCACGCGAATACCCTGACTGAGGAACTGAACCCGATAGGCCTTAACCAAATCAACCATCACCTGTCGCACATCGACACGAGCAAAACGAAAATCTAGTTGTTGCTTGCTTAGCTTGAGGTAGTTAAGCAAGTTAGCCAGATAGGTGTCCAAGTGGTGGAGCTGAAGCTGAACATCTTGTGGGTTAAGCTGGTCAGTCTGGACCATGAGAGACAGGGCCGACAGGGGGATTTTCATCTGATGGGACCACATCTTGATGATGGCTTGTCGCTGGGTATCCCTTTGCGTCAGCTGACTCTGCTCCTCCTCATAGGTTTGAGCCTGCTCTGCTAAGAGGGTGAGAAAGGCGCGCTCACTAGGCTCTGACAAGTCCTGCAAGATTTCTCGGTCATGATGCACCAGCGCCAGCATTTTCCGCCGAAAAGACAGGAAAAGAAAGGTGCTAAGACCAGCCAAAATGAGCAGCACCAGCCACAAGCTAAAGAGAAAATAGCTCATGGGCAGGCCGTAAAGGGCGAACTGACCGAGAAAGAGAGCAATGGTGAGGCTGACGGTCAGGTAGAGCCAGCGGTACTCACGAAAAAAGTCTCTCAGCATAGGCGGTAGCCCTCCCCACGGATGGTGACGATTCGGTCAAAGTCCACGTCGCGCAACTTCTTGCGCAAGCGGGTCATATTGACACTAAGCGTATTCTGGTCGATAAAGTCGCCGCCCTCCCACAGTTTGTCTAGCAGGGCCTCTTTGGTCACGGTTTGGTGGGCTTTTTCAAATAGCAGAGCTAGGAGCTTGGTCTCGGTCGGACTGAGCTGGATCTGCCCTGTGGCACTGGTGAGGAGCCCGTCGAGGCTGAGCGTGAATCCCTCAAACTGCCGATGACCGCTGTCAAATTGCTGGACACGGCGCAGGACAGCCGCTAACTTGGCCTCCAAAACCGCTAGCGAAAAGGGCTTGCTGATAAAATCATCCGCCCCAGTCGTCATGGCGGTTACCGCACTGACCTCATCGTCCTTACTGGAGATAAAGATGATCGGTACAGTCATGGTCTGACGAATCCGCTCCGTCCAGTAGAACCCATTAAAATAAGGCAGACCGATATCCATTAAAATCAAATCAGGCGAAAAAGCTGTCAACTCCGTCAGAACATCTCGGAAATCTTGCACCTCCTGCACCTGATAAGATCGGCTAAAATGTTTTTTTAGCAGACCAACAATGGTCGCATCGTCTTCGATAATGTAAAGTTTAGGTTGTGTCATAAGTTTATTATAGCTGAAAAAGTGGCTAGAAGCCACTTTTTACTGTCCTTACTCCTTTTCTCCTTGCAGCCAAGCAATAGCTTTTTCTTGCGCCTGCTCGGTCAGGACATCGGGCTGGATAGGGGTGTTGTCATAGGTTTGCCCTTTGCGGTTGACCAATTTACTGGTCGTGATAACCAGACTAGCCCCGTCATAGAGATAGACGGGTAAATTGCCTGTGGTATAGCCAGCTGTGGCTTGACCGAAAAAGCGTGCCCTGTCCAGACCCTGAAAACTCATGGCTGTAATCTCACCAGAACTGCCTGTCTTTTCGTTTATCAGAACTGCAATGGGCACATCAAGCTTCTTGACCTGACCGAGGTCAAAGGCCTGTCCGTTGCTGAGACGATTGCCAGCTAAGTTGACCGATTGACGCTGCCCATCCCTATCTTCAAAGCTAAAGAGCTGACCGTCTGGCAAGACTGGCGACAGCCCCAACAACATAGGGCTCATGTCACCGCCACCATTGTCCTGCAAGTCAAGAATCAGTCCTTGATAGTCTTGTGCCGCTAAGGCATCTCGTACGGTTTGAGCGTACTCTTGAGAACTTTTGGGGTCAAGGCTGACCCATTCTGGTAATTTGAGGTAGAGAATGTCCCCTGACAAGACTTGACTGCTGGGCATAACAGAGCTCGACTGACTGACCTTTTCCTGTTTCAGGATAAAGCTGTGCTTGCCTCCCGCGACAGCAAGGGCAGGCTGGAGCAGAGCTAAACTCTCCTCGTAGGAGGTACTGGTTTTTAGCTGGTCCGCAGTCTCTGCTTTTATCGCCTGCCACTCCTTACCTCTAGCATAAAGCCCTAGGCGATCGATCTGCTCCAGACCTGCTAAACCATAGCTTGTTGGACTCGGTGGTAGTAGATAGATGTTGTAACGAGGTCCGAAGTAGGCTAACATGCTCAGCCCCACCGTCACAAGGATAACAAGTATTCCAAGGATTCCCAAAAAAACTTTTCTCACGGTTTACCTCTCAATCATGCCATAGTAGACCCTGCTGGTCAGCTTGTAGATGGCAAAGTAAATCACTAGAATCACAAGAATGGCTAGACCGCTAATCTGATAAACGAGCGCCGTATCAGTCACGCCAAAGAGCAAGAGCATCTGCTTAATCATGGTTAAGGCGACCAAGAAATGGATAATCGCCATCACAATCGGCATGAAAAAGACGGCTAAAACCTGCGAATTGATGGTCTTTTTGACGGCTGCTTTACTCATACCAACCTCTTGTAGGATTTTATAGGATTTCTTGTCCTCGACCCCCTCGCTGTACTGTTTGTAGTAGATAATCAAGGCTGCGCCTGCTAAGAAGGCCGTGCCAAGGAGGAAGCCTGTGAAGACAAAGCCTCCCATTTCAGCCAGCAGCACGGACAAATGCTCCTCTTTACTCTCTAAATTAAGCTCTGAGTTTGCAGCTAGGGTTGCTATTTCTTCCGCATTCAAATCCAGATGAACAGGGTAGGTCACTAGCCACTCGCCACTACCGACTTGGAAACCACCGCCGCTGTTAAAGGCATTTAGGGCATCCATCATCTCCTCATCACTGCTAAAGACCCAGACGGCAGCACTGTAGAGGTTGGCCGTCACAGGAACCGTCACGTCCTTGAAATTCTTAACATTGCGGTAGGAACGCCCGAAAAAGTCAATGGTTTCAATCTGGCTTTCTTCCCTCTGAAGCCAAAAGGCGGTTTCTCCGCTCTTGAGCTGAGGCAGCTCGTTGCCCAGAGCCCGAAAGTCATCCTGAGTCATCAGCACCACAAAGGACAACTGGGTAACGTTAACATTCTTGTTCTGAACGGTTTCGGTATCCACCTGCCAGTGTTTATCTGCCCCTACGTTGACACCGATAACGCTGATCATATAAGGGGTAGCGTTTTTGGGGGCATAGCCGAGCTGGTCGACAACCTGCGTCTGATAGGCAGCTTCAGCCTCTGCTCTGCTATTTCCCGATAGGAACACCGTCGCACTGCGTGGAAAGAGGCGGTTAGTCTGACCAGTCGCTGACCCATAGAGGGAACTGGTCGTTGCGATTGCCACAAAGGACATGACCGCTAAAAGGGTGATGTTAGCTAGCCCAACCGCATGTTGTTTAATCCGAAAGAGCATCTGGCTAGTGCTGACAAAATGCTCAGGCTGGTAGAAATAAGTCTTGTTAGCACGGCGGCGCTTGAGGAACCACGCTACAAAAGCGATGTAAAAGAGATAGGTTCCGATGATGACCAAGATTACCGCCACAAAGAAACGTAAGAGAACCGCTAGAGCCGCAACCTTGCTAGAGGTTAGGGACAGGGCGTAACCACCTCCCAGAGCGAGAAGACTCAGGAGAGCCAGCAGGATATTGCCACGAGGTTCACGCTCCCCAGCCTCGCTGGAGCGAAAGAGCACCAGAGGAGAGGTTTTGCCGACCTTGACCCAAGACAGGATGATCAAGAGCCCAAAAATCCCAAAGAATAAAAGAGCATTGATAGCCAGTCCTGCCCAGCCCGGTTGGAACTGCAACTGGTTATAGTGGGTGATGTTGGCAAATAAGAGGTAAAAAAGATTTGAAAACCCAAGGCTGACCAGAGAACCGAGACCAACCAAGGCAAAGGCGGTAAGAATCAGCTCCAAGCTAGCAATCAGGGCAACCTGCCCCTTTCGCATACCTAGCATATTGTAGAGCCCGAACTCCCGCGTCCGTTGCTTGATGAGAAAGTTGAAGCTGTAAACGGACATGATGATGGAGAACAGCATCAAGATCGTGATGGCAAGGCTCATTGCCGTTGTCCCATGCTTCATTTGCCTCACTACAGGACTAAACTGGACGAGGAGCGTTGACCCAGTCAGGGTATAGAGCACCAAACTCGCCAATAAAAAAGGGGCGTAGATGGTGAGAGAATTTTTGATATTGTTGATTGCTAATTTTAAGTAAAACACCTTAATCACCTCCTAAGAGCGAATGAGTATCGACAGTTCTGTAAACGGTCTTGAGAAGAAATGGTCATAACAGTTACCTTTCAATCATACGGTAATAGATTCTACTGGTCAGTTTATAGATGGCAAAGTAGAACACGATAACGCCTAGGATAACGAGCCCGCTGACGGTATAAATTAACACGGACGAATCAACAGCGAAAAGTGCCAACATCTGTTTCAGCATGGTCAGAGCTAGTAAGAAATGAAGCACAGCAATGACCAAGGGCATAAAGAAGACCGTCAGAACTTGAGAGTTAATGGTGCTTTTGACGGCTTGACGAGACATCCCAACTTCCTGTAAAATCCGATAAGAACGCTTATCCTCGTGCCCTTCACTATACTGTTTGTAGTAAATAATCAGGGCAGCTCCAAGCAGAAAGGCGATGCCTAAGAGAAAACCGACAAAGAGGAAACCACCTGTAAACCCGATTGACGCTTCCTCAAACTCTTTACTCGTCAAGACAATTGCGATGAGTTCGCCATCAGGGGAAAGCAGCTCAGCATTGCTCGTCTTCAGCTCTTGTAGCTCTTCTTCTGTCAGGGTCATAAAGACCTGATAACGCGAATTAATGGACATTTCCAAACTCGTATGGGCTTGATAAAGAGCATCACGCACCTGAGCATTTTCCACCACAAGCAGAACCGATGAGACGGTATTAAGCAGGTCAGGATAGCGAGCTGTTTTAAGATTATCCTTAATCGTTAGCTGATGCCCCAGAAACTCAAAACTATCCAGCTGATTGGCGCCGTTGGGCTGGTAAAAATAGGCTTGACCAGGTGCCAAGTCGGCGACCTCATTACCAAACTTGCGAAAATCTTCTAAGCTAACCACATATAGATAGGATAAACTCAAGCCATTACCGTTTGACATCGCATCCGCTGTCGCCACAAACTGCCGCTCCTGCCCTAGCTGAACAGGAAACATGATCACTTGATAGTCAATGTAGGGTTTGTGCTCAGGCAGTTTATCCAACACATACTCTTGAAAATCGGCTCGCCCTTGCTCCTCCTCTTCAGCGACGAAACGTATTTGAGTATTGGTGCCATCGATGTAGAGACGATCCAGATTGCTTATCATGCCTGTGTGGAGGGCTACTGTGGTGGCAATGGTCACAAAGGACATGATTGCCAGCATGGTGATATTGGCTAACCCTGTCGCATGTTGTTTCATGCGGAAAATCATCTGACTGGTGGTGATGAAGTGCTCGGGCTGGTAGAAATAAGCCTTATTAGCTCGGCGATGTTTCAAAAACCAAGCGATAAAAGACATGTAAAAGAGGTAGGTACCGATGATGACTAAGATCACAGCGATAAAAAAGCGACCAAGCAGCAAGAGCCCTTCCGTTTGATGAGAGGTCAAGGACAAGGCGTAACCACCACCTAGGGCTAGCAGACTGAGCAAGGCTAAAAAAGCATTGCCCTTGGGCTCACGTTCACCACTTTCTGCCGACTGGAAAAGCACTAAGGGTGAGGAGGACCTGACCCTGATCCACCCGATCAGCATCAACAAGGCAAAAATCCCTGAAAAAATCATGCCGTTGGCCAGAAAACCCAGCGGTGAAAGGCTGAAATCAAGGTGGCTTCCTCTGACTAGGCGAATAAAGATGAGGTAAAACACATGGGCAAAACCGCTGCTCAACAGGCTCCCAAGGCCTAGGACAATGAGCAGGATGACGACCAGCTCCAAACTAGCGACAAGACCAATCTGTCTCTTGTTCATGCCTAGCATGTTATAAAGGCCGAACTCACGACTACGTTGCTTGAGGAGAACATTAAAACTATAAATGGCAACAATGACGGAAAAAAAGCTAAGAACAATTGTTGCTAAAGCCAATGTGAAGGTGCCTTGATGCATGGTCTTCACGATCGGACTAAATAACACCAGTAACGTTGACCCATTAAGCAAGTAGAGGACTAGATTAGCTAGGATAAATGGACCAAAGGCTTCTTTAACATTTTTGATGTTATTGAGCGCTAATTTTAGGTAAAACACCTTAATCACCTCCTAAAAGGGCTGACATGGAGAGAGAGATGTCCTTGGCAAAGTCATCATTGCTGCGTTGCCCTCGGTAAATCTGATGGAAGATCCTGCCGTCCTTGATAAAGAGCACCCGCTTGGCGTGGCTGGCAGCCTTGGCGGAGTGGGTCACCATGAGGATGGTTTGCCCATCACGGTTGATGGCTTCAAAGAGGTTAAGCAGGTCTTCTGAATTGCGGTAGTCCAACGCCGCAGTCGGCTCGTCCGCTAAAATCAACTGCGGATGGGTAATCAAACTTCTTGCAATCGCCACCCGCTGCTTCTGCCCACCGGACAGTTCAAAGGGGCGCTTGTCCAGCAGATCTGCGATTCGGAGCTTGGGAGCAAGGGGGGCAAGTCGGCTCTCCATCTCCTTGACTGCTGTCCGACTAAGCACCAGCGGCAGATAAATGTTGTCCCGCACCGACAGGGTGTCCAAGAGGTTAAAATCTTGAAAGACAAAGCCCAGATTGTTCAAGCGAAACTCAGAGAGCTTGCTGTCCTTAATCTGCGTGATGTCCTGACCATTCAGCACCACCTGTCCCTTGGTTGGCTTGTCCAGCGTCGCTAGAATATTGAGCAAGGTCGTCTTCCCAGACCCACTCTCCCCCATGATGGCGATAAACTCACCCTCCTCAACCGCAAAATCCACATCCTGCAGGGCACGAACTTCCGTTTTTGAAAATCGGGTTTTAAAAACCTTCTCCAGATGATTAACTTGTAGTAGCATAATGACACTCCTTTGTTTCTTGATACTCTTATTATACCCCACTCCCTTAGTCCGTGCGCTTACAGGATTGTAAGGTTTATTTTTGGGAAAATGGCAGAGCTTTACACAGGATTTTCAACTCATTGAAACCGCTCTATTTTTTTTGCGAAAGCTACTAAAACATGCTATAATAAAGCGACAACTAATCAAAGGAGATGATTATGGCTATAAATCCCAAAGTAATTAAAGGAGCTATAAAGGTTGGACAATTTGCTCTAGGTGCTGCACAGGCTCTTGAATTTGCTCAACCCCATGTCGAAAAAGCCCTCGACCGCCATCATGAACATAATAAAAAACTCATCACCGTTCCTCAGTTTATCGGAACAGACCTCGACCAAGCTAAAAATGCCCTTGAGAAATTAGGCTTTAACGTGGTGATTACCCTAGCCAAACCAGACAAACGTTGGGTAGATAAACGCCCCAATGAAGTTGTTGATATGCAACCAAAAGCCGGTCGTCTTCATCCTAACACTATTATCAACCTCTATTACGTTGACGCTGATATTATTGATCAAAGCGATGGAGAGGTTGACCTCCCTGTCCTTGCTGGTATGATGTTAGACGATGCGCTCGAGTTACTGGAGAAAAAAGGCTTTACCGCTTCCAAAGTCATCGCGGAGCCTCGTAAAGACTGGGCTAATAAAACAGTTGGTCTCGTTGTTGATAACGACCCTAAGCCGAACCTTTTGACCAAGGTGGCACAACAAGGAACTGTGATCCGTGTCTTTTACCTGACCGAGGAGGTCATCGCCCAGAGCCAGGCCCTCGTCGACAAGGACAAAGCTCAGCAAGAACAGCTTCAAAAAGTCATCTCAGACGGTCTAGGACAGGCTGGTAAACTGGTCGGTGACAACATCAATCAGTTAGGCAAGGTCGCAGATGATGCTGGCAGAGTGATTGGTGATATCGGCAAAAACCTCCAAAACTTCTTTAATCAGAAAAAATAGAAATCATAAAATTCCCTCGATGTCTTGCCACTTCGAGGGAATTTCTTTCTTCTTTTAAGATGATGTATTGTGATATGCCGTCAAAATTGCCAGACAATCACCATTTGAACTCAGACAAGCGTGTTAGAGAAGACCAAAACCAGTAGTGGCCTTGTTTCTTGTTGACAAAATTTGCTAAATCAACTAATTCTTTAGGGGCAGTTTTTCCCAGCTGATAGTAACGGATTTCAGCAGTTACCAACCTAGCCAACCGCACCGCTGCTAGATCAAGATTACCATCGTTTTGAATGGTTTTAGCGGTCTCAAGCAGACCTTGCTTAAGGTCATCTGTTATCTGGTGATTCAAATGATTGTAAGCAGTAGTGACGAGCTGAAAAAAGCGATCTTTATCAAGTGTTTTCGGCATTATTTACCTCTTCTAATCTTCATAAACTTTGTAAGATCCAAAGGTTGTTCCGATTGCTTGTTCTAAACAGCGATGCAGTTTAAGGAAGAAGATTTTTTGGAACATGCTTTTTCAAAATGCCCTCGTCCCGACCTTCTTCACTATCTAGGTCAAAATCATAAGCGTAAAAAATCATGCTATCATAGTAATGTGGCTCCCCAAAGGGAATGCTTTCCATGACAGAAAACCAAGACTCTCCAAATCCCGACGGAGCTGGTCAATCTTGCGACGACGCAGGGGCAAAAAGTCAGTTTTATCTGTCACACGTTGATTTTTACCGATGAATTGCAGATGGTAGTAACGTTGTTCTAAATCAATCGCCAAATCCACGCTGCGACCGTCACTATAGTGAGTTAAGAGATAAAATAGAGTGAATCGTACGTTTTAGCCATAATTGACTTCTTATCAGTTATTTTATACTGGTGTTAGGATATTTTACATAAAAACTTAGTCTAAAAGACCTTCAGCGATGAGACAGTTCACCACTCGAGCTTCTCGTTCAAACATCGTCCTATCATAAGGTGTCTCTCCTACCGAAAAATTCTTGTCAAGAACATCCTGAGCGGTCACAAAGACCAGACTATAGCCTTCTTCAGCTTCGTAACGATCCAGTTCTTGTGCTAATGTTTGGTCTTCAGCCTCACAGAGGTAATAAAAATTGTCCTGCACAAAACAGACAGACGAATCTTGATGACTTTTCAAACGGCGGTGCACATAGCCATAGGGGGTGATGCTGTTTGGTTTGATGATAAGTCCTGCTTCTTCCCTAGTCTCTCTCACTAGGGCATCAAGTGCCGTTTCGCCAGGCTCAATACCGCCACCTGGAAATTTATAATAATCGTAGCGCAGGCTGTGTAGCATGGCTAGTTTTTTATCGCAGATAATAATGCTGCGAGCAGAGTTTCTGACAAAAGTGCTGGTACAGTCCGCCCAGTCTCCTTTGTCCATGGTAAATAGCAGTCGCATAGTCTTCTCCTAAACGGTCAAAAAATGGTCCAAATCATTCAGTGCTCGCTCCGCAATTTTCTCATAGCGGGCTTTTTTATCGCGAATACGCTCGCCCTCCAGCTCCTTGATAATGCCAAAGTTGACATTCATGGGTTGGAAATGCTTGCTGTCGGCATGGGTCACATAGTAAGGCAAACTACCGATGGCAGTCGTCTCTGGGAAGATGACGGCTTCTTCGCCCTTGAACAGGCGAGCGGCGTTGATCCCTGCGACCAAACCTGAAGCAGCTGACTCGACATAGCCCTCAACGCCTGTCATTTGCCCAGCGAAAAAGACATTTGGGCGAAGCTTAGAGCGGAAGGTCTGCTCCAAGAGGGTCGGCGAATCCATATAGGAATTGCGGTGCATGACCCCATAGCGGACAATTTCGGCATTTTCCAGCCCTGGAATCATTTGGAAGACCCGCTTTTGCTCGCCCCACTTGAGGTGGGTCTGGAAACCAACGATATTGTAGAGGCTGCCAGCTGCATTGTCCTGACGGAGCTGGACAACGGCATAAGGGGTCTTGAAGTCGCCATCTCGAGGTCCCTCGTAGTCATCAGGATACTCCAAGCCCACTGGTTTCATTGGTCCATAGAGCATGGTCTTGATGCCCCGCTTGGCCATGACTTCGATGGGCATACAGCCCTCGAAGTACTTCTCCTTCTCAAAACTGTTGAGTGGCGCCTCTTCAGCAGTGACCAATGCTTCGTGGAAGGCTAGAAACTCCTCCTTAGTCATAGGGCAGTTGAGGTAGGCTGCCTCCCCCTTGTCGTAGCGGCTCTTGAGGTAGACCTTGCTCATGTCGATGGAGTTTTTATCGATAATAGGGGCTGCCGCGTCGTAGAAGTAAAAACCAGCACCACCATTAAGATCGTGAATCTTAGCCGCTAGGCTGTCGCTGGTCAATGGACCCGTCGCAATCACCGTGATGGCATCTGTCGGAATCTCCGTAATTTCTTCGCGAATGACCTCAATGAGAGGGTGGTTGGTCACTTCTGCTGTCACAAGAGCTGAAAAGCCCTCACGGTCAACCGCTAGTGCTCCACCGGCAGGCACACGGGTCGCTTCTGCTGCTCGCAGGATAACCGAGTCCAAACGGCGCATTTCTTCCTTGAGGAGCCCCACCGCGTTGGTCAAGCTGTCCCCACGCAGAGAGTTCGAGCAGACCAGCTCAGCAAAGTTGTCTGTCTTGTGCTGGGGCGTTGCCTTGACCCCACGCATTTCATAGAGCTTGACAGGAATGCCTCGCTTGGCAATCTGATAGGCCGCTTCAGCCCCCGCCAAGCCTGCTCCGATAACATTGATGTAGGTTGCTGTCATAATATTTTTCCGTTTCTAGTTATTATTTTCCTATTTTACCATTTTACCAAATTTTGGATAAGAAAAACAGCATCAGGTATTCAACACAGGTTAAGCACAGAAAAACAGAAGGCAAAATAGCCATCTGTTTTCAAAAATTCTATAGATTAAACTAATGATTTCTTGTGCGGTCAGAGAATATCCATCCTATCCTGCGATTATTCCGTCACACGTTGCAATCATTTATTTTCCAAATAAAATTCAAACCGATCGCCAACGTACTGACTACGAACGTACTCAAAAGGCTGACCATCAGTGAAATAAGACACTTGAGTCAGTGCCAAAATCGCATGTCCTTTGGTCACATCCAGATAGCTAGCTACCCGTTCGCTAGCCGTTTTGGCATAGATAGTCTGCTGGCTCTTGCCAATGGCATAGCCGTTTGCGGTTAAGGTTTGGAAAAAATGTTCCGTGATGTCCTTGCGGTCAACCCCCTTAATCAGCTTTTCAGGAATGCTCGCCACTTCATAAACTAAAGGTAAATTATCCGCGTAGCGTACCCGCTCCATACGAATGACTTGCTCACCAGCTGATAAGCCCAACTGCTGACACTCCGTCTCACTAGCAACCTTTCGTTGATAGGAAATTAAGCGACTGGATGGTAAACGCCCTTGTGAGGTCACGATTTCAGTGAAAGAAGTCGTCCCCCTCATCTTCTCCTGTACACGTCGGCTAGCAACATAAGTCCCAGATCCGACACGGCGCTCTAAAACACCTTCATCAACGAGTAAAGTGACCGCCTGACGCAAGGTCATCCGACTCACCCCAAATGCTTCTGCCAAATCACGTTCGCTAGGCAAACGATCACCAACAGACCACTTTCTCTCATCTACCTGTTTTTTCAACTCATCTCTGATGATCATATAAGCTGGTAACATGCTATCTCCTTACTTGCTAATTGGTATAGCTAGACACCTTTCATTATAACATAAATATTCCTAGAACAAACGTTCCAACTGATTTTATATATTTTACTACAAAAAAAGTGCTGTCTATGATAAAATAGAGAGGATAATTGCTTTTTGATAGAAAGGAAGCCCATGACCACTACTTCTACCCCAGATGTGCAAAAAATCATCGTTCTCGACTACGGTAGCCAGTACAACCAGCTGATCACTCGCCGTATCCGTGAGTTCGGTGTATTTTCGGAATTGCTTAGCCACAACATTTCTGCTGATGAGGTGCGTGCTATCAAGCCTATCGGTATCATCCTATCTGGTGGTCCAAACTCCGTTTACGAGGATGGCAGTTTTACCATCGACCCTGAGATTTTCGAGTTAGGCATTCCCATTCTCGGTATCTGCTACGGCATGCAGTTGATTACCCAAACCTTGGGGGGCAAGGTCATGCCTGCTAGGCAGGCTGGTCACCGTGAGTACGGGCAAGCGCCACTCCAGCACGACAAGACGTCCGCCCTCTTTGGCAATACGCCTGAGGAGCAGCTGGTGCTGATGAGCCACGGTGATGCGGTAACGGAAATCCCAGACAGGTTCGTCCGCACAGCCGTTTCTGCCGACTGTCCCTATGCCGCTATTGAAAATGACGACATCAAGGTTTACGGTATTCAATTCCATCCAGAGGTGCGCCATTCTGTCTACGGAAATGACATCCTGAAAAACTTTGCAGTTACCATCTGTGGAGCCCGTCAGGACTGGTCTATGGACAACTTCATTGACATGGCTATCGAGAACATCCGTGCCACTGTCGGTAACAAAAAAGTCTTACTTGGACTGTCTGGCGGCGTTGACTCCTCTGTCGTCGGGGTCCTCTTGCAACGTGCCATCGGTGACCAACTGACCTGTATCTTTGTCGATCATGGTCTGCTCCGAAAAGGTGAAGCTGACCAAGTCATGGACATGCTGGGTGGCAAGTTTGGACTGAAGATTATTAAAGCTGACGCTGCCAAACGCTTCCTCGATAAGTTGGCTGGTATTTCTGACCCAGAACAAAAACGTAAGATTATCGGCAACGAATTTGTCTATGTCTTTGATGATGAAGCTAGCAAGCTCAAGGATGTCAAGTTCCTCGCCCAAGGAACCCTCTACACGGATATCATCGAGTCTGGAACTGAAACGGCTCAGACCATCAAGAGCCACCACAACGTTGGCGGTCTACCCGAAGACATGCAGTTTGAGCTGATTGAACCCCTCAACACCCTCTTCAAAGATGAAGTCCGTGCCTTGGGAACCGCTCTTGGTATGCCTGATGAGATTGTCTGGCGGCAACCTTTCCCAGGACCAGGTCTTGCCATCCGTGTCATGGGGGAAATTACCGAGGAAAAACTGGAGACCGTCCGTGAATCTGATGCTATCCTGCGTGAGGAGATTGCTAAGGCTGGACTTGACCGCGACATCTGGCAGTATTTCACTGTCAATACAGGCGTTCGCTCCGTAGGTGTCATGGGAGATGGTCGAACCTACGACTACACTATCGCCATCCGTGCCATCACTTCCATCGACGGTATGACCGCTGACTTTGCTAAAATCCCGTGGGATGTCCTGCAAAAAATCTCTGTCCGCATCGTCAACGAAGTTGACCATGTCAACCGCATCGTCTACGACATCACCAGCAAACCACCTGCGACAGTTGAGTGGGAGTAAACTAGTCCTGTGGACTAGTTTAGCCTCTAACCCTAAAAAGCTGATACTAAGCTTAACTCTTTTGAACTAACAGCATTTTAACAACTGTATAAAATATTAAAAATGAGATAAAATGGTTTGAACTGTCTCCAAATTGTCTCCAAAAAGAAGTCCTCTAGGGCTTCTTTTTTTAATACTGATAAATTGTAAAATATAGTGCAACAAAAAACTCATAGCGTTTCTTTCGTGTAAACTGTAAGTAACCACACTACCAGAGCAAGAGGAAACCTATGAGCTACTCCCATGAACCATAAAAGAGCGACTAAAGATAGAGACTTATTTAGAATTAGGGTTGAAACCTAGTTAGATTGCTGGTAAACTAGGCGTTCATAAGTCTACCATCTCAAGAGAGTTAAAGCGGTGTCCGGTTACTTATTCTGCAAGCTTCGCACAGAAACAATATGACCAAAAGGCTAAGCAAAAGGGGAGAAAATCCTGCTTGACCCCTGAGTTGAAAGCGGAGATTGAGCAAGGTTTGAGAGCTTCTTGGTCTCCCGAACAGATTCATGTCGTTATCGGCTAGAAGAAAAGCCAATGGTCGCTTTTAAGACCATCTACAACTGGTTCTATGCTGGCTTGATCGACATAGAACTCAACGTCTTACGCCGCAAAGGAAAAAGCTTACAACCCAGAGAAACCCGTGGGAAATTTAGGATTGGAACACCAATTTCCAAACGTCCTAAAGAGGTTAAAAATCGTCAGACTTTCGGTCACTGGAAGCTAGATACGGAGGTAGCCTCCCGAGGCAAAAGTAAGGGCTGTTTAGCGACCTTTGTGGAGAGGAAAACACGCTTTTACCTGGCTTTCAAGATGCCAGATAGAACAGCTAAATCCATGTTTTTAGCCATCGAACAACTGTGTACCTTATTTCCCAAAGAAGCCTTTAAGACGTTTACTTCAGATAGAGGAAAGGAATTTGCCTGTTATCCCTTGGTGGAAAACTTAGACATTTCTTTTTACTTTGCGGATTCCTATTCGTCTTGGCAAAGAGGAAGCAATGAAAACGCCAATGGTTTACTGAGGGAATATTTCCCCAAGAAAACCGATTTGGCGGCTATTTCTGATGGACAATTGGCGAAAGCCCTATTTGACATCAATAACCGACCACGAAAATGTTTGGCTTACAGAACACCTTTTGAAGCACTATTGAACGAATCATGATAAGTGTTGCACTTATTCTTGCAATTTATCGAATACTAAAAATAAACATAAAAAACTAAAGTGAGCTTCGTTGAATTGAAACTCACTTTAGTTTATTTATTTTTTTATCAATTAGAACTCAATATCGCCAAACAAGTCAGCCATTGAGAAACCAGTTTGTGTTTCTGGTAATTCAAAGTCACGTTTTTGTTCACGACGTGGACGACGTGGGCGTGACTGACGTTTTTCACCATCTTCACCAGAACGTTCTTCACGAGCTGGACGCTCTTCAAGAGCTTTGATAGACAATGATACGCGCTCTGCTTCAGCATTAACTTCAAGAACTTTAACAGTTACTTCTTGACCAACTGAAAGAACTTCTTTTGGTTTTTCGATGCGTTTGTGTGAGATTTGTGACACGTGAACCAATCCGTCAATACCTGGTAACACTTCAACAAAAGCACCGAAGTCTGTCAAACGTTTCACTTGACCTTCAATCACATCACCAGCAGCAAGTTTTTGCTCAACGCCATCCCAAGGTCCAGGGGTTGTTGCTTTAAGTGACAATGACACACGACCAGCTTCTTCATCAATCGCCAAGACTTTAACATCAACTTCTTCACCAACAGTTACAACTGATTTTGGAGAAACGTTGCGCTCGTGTGACAATTCAGTCACGTGAATCAAACCGTCAACTCCTCCGAGTTCAACGAAGGCACCAAAGCTTGTTAAACGAGCAACCTTACCAGTAACAATTGAACCAACTTCCAGTTTAGAGAAGGCTTCTTGACGAGCTGCTGCCGTTGTTTCTTCAACAACATCACGACGTGACAAGATGAAACGGTTATCTGCAGCTGAAACTTCTTTAATTTTTGCGTCAAATTCTTGACCAACAAATTTTTCAGTGTTACGGATAAAGCGGCTGTCAATCATAGACGCTGGAATAAATCCACGAAGTCCTTCAAACTCAACTGAAAGACCACCCTTAACGGCGCGTGTCACTTTAACATTAACCACTTCACCTTCACGACCAATCAATTTGTCCCAAGCCTTACGAGCTTCCAAACGTTTTTTAGAGACGAGGAAAGTCACTGTATCAGTATCTTTACCTACAACTTGACGAAGAACAAGCACTTCGAGTGTTTCGCCAGCTTTAACAAGGTCGTTGATGTCTGCATTACGGTCATTTGTCAATTCACGGAGTGTCAAAACACCTTCAACACCTGTACCGCTAATGATAAGGTTAGCTTGACCATTATCAACCGTCAATACTTCAGCAGTGACAACATCACCTGGGTTCACTTCGCTAACACTGTTTAGCAAATCTTCAAATTCATTCATTCTAAAAAATCCTCCAACAAAAGCTAGCTCGCACTAACCTTTGACAACAAAAATATTTCTCTAGGTCGCTGAAAATCAGCTGGGCGAACCATGACCAAGACTGGGGTAGCTGGATTCGAACCAACGAGTGACGGAGTCAAAGTCCGTTGCCTTACCGCTTGGCTATACCCCAAAAAATGGGAAGAGAGGGATTCGAACCCCCGAACCCGAAGGAGCGGATTTACAGTCCGCCGCGTTTAGCCTCTTCGCTATCTTCCCATACAACAAGAATCAGTTTACCACAATTTCTTGTTGATTGCAAGCCTTTTAAGCTATTTTTTAGTGATTTAAGTTGTATTCTTCAACAATGTGTGTGATCGCCAAATCCAACGTTTTGAAAAAACTATCAACCTTATCATTTTTTAAGGTAGCAAATTTATTATCCAGCTCTGCAATGCGCCCAATGACACGTTTGCCAATAACGAGCTCAAACCCTTCAACTTGCTGTCCTTCAACAGTTACTTGAGCATCTGTAACCTGAACGTCAATTTTTTTATCCTTTTTACTCATGGTTGCACTTCCTTTCTAGGTTTATTTTACAGGAAAATAGCTGAGCTGACAAGCTTGATTAGTCCCTTCAACAGCCTATCTGCTCTGCTATTTCTCTAAGGCTTAATCAGTTGCCCACCAATGGCCTCAACATGCGCCAGACCGCCCATGTCATAGACGGTTGTAAAACCAGCGTCGCGCAAGATTTTTGCTGCCTGTGCTGAGCGAATGCCTTTGAGGCAGTGGACATAAATCGGCGTGTCCTTAGGCAGTTCTGGCAGTTTTCCGGCTTCCATATCTGTAATCGGAAAGCTCTCGGTGATACCAAAATTACCTGAGTCATACTCCTCTTTAGAGCGGACATCGTAGAAAACGGCTCCATCTGCAACAGCCTGCTCGACATCGGCAAAGCTAATCTGATGTTTCTGAGCATCAGGACCAGCCTTGCTCCAATCGATACTAGTTGTTGCCCGCTCTGTCTGTGCGGGTGCTGTCTGACTGGTCTGTTGATTAGCGCAGGCCGTCAGGCTTAGCCCTACCAAGGCTAGGAGAGATAATTTTTTCATAAAATACTCCGTTCATATTTCAGTAAAAATCTTGCCTCTTACGGAAGATGGAAGAAATCAGTTAGCTTAAAGGTCGCACCATCACAATTTCTTCATCATCTCCTTCAGAAGTTACTTGGAAACCAAGCGAGTCATAAAAGCGCCTAGCGGCTGGATTGTCAGCAGTGTAGCATAGCCGAACCTGCTGGTAACGACCGTCTGCTAGCATGACGTCAAAAACCTGTAACATGGCTTCATGCCCATAACCTCGTCCCTGGTATCTTTCGTCGATGAAAAATTGGCTAAGCTCATAGGTCTGACCTTTGGGGTAATCATAGTAGAGCACCATCCCGATAGGGATATCATCATGAAAAATGATGAACGCACGGCTATGTTCTGCGCGATAGGCATAAGCTCTGGCTAAAATCCTTTCACGAGGAGCAACGAAAGATAACTGATTAGCCGAAACGGCTAGGTCTACTCGCCAATTCTCAGGGGTAATCGTCTCTAAGCGAATCATGTTTGACCTCATTTTAGCATACTAGCTCTTGCCACGCCAACCTCTGAAATCGTGTCCGAGATGAAGCTGCCGTTGCTGGTGCGTTCGGACTGACCGAGCTCCGCTAGGTTGATAGTATAAGTCGTGCCTGATTGGTCCACCACCTGCAGGACCTCTGTCTGCTGACTGGTTTCTGTGCTGAACAAATCCAGCTCTGTGGCTTCTGACTGCACACTACCTGCCGCAAAGACACGGTGAGGTTTGGTCTTGAGCTCACGGAGGACTTGAAGGCCTCGACCTGCCCGCTTGGCGGTTGGAATATCTGCGACAGCCATCCGCTTGAGACTACCTCTCTGGGTCAAGAGGTACATGCTGCTACTGGTCACGACAAAGCTTGTGGCTATTTGGTCACCGTCCTTGAGGTTGATGGCCTTGACCCCTGCGGCCTTGCTGCCGATTACTGGGACTTCTTCGACGTTGAATCGCAAAGCGTAGCCATTGGTTGTCACGACCATGATGTCATCCAAGGCAACTGGCAAGAGGGACACCACACGGTCGGTGTCATCTTTGAGCTTGGCAAATTTGACTGACTTAGACTTGTAGGTCCGCCAAGGGGTAAACTCTTTTCGCTCTACCCGCTTGATTTGCCCTGACTGCGTGGTGGCAACGTAGGTTGTCGTGTCAAACTGATCAACAATCTCAGCATAAAGCACCTGCTCCTGCTGGTCAAAATTGGTCACTGTTTGGCTCAAGTGCTCTCCGATGTCCTTCCACTTGGTGTCCGTCAACTCATGGACAGGACGGTAGATGACATTGCCAAGGTCTGTGAAGACCAGCAGGTGCTGGGTCGTCTTGGCCTGTGCCAAGAAGATCAGCTCATCGTCTTCACGCTTGCCAATTTCCTCTACCGTAGAGGCAGAGAAGGAACGTGGACTAGTGCGCTTGAGGTAGCCTGCTCTGGTCACGCTGACATAGGTCTCCTCCTCAGCGATGAGGCTAGCTGTGTCAATCTCGATAGACTGAGCCTCTGCCTGCAGCTCTGACAGACGTGGACTGGCAAACTTTTTCTTGACATCACGGAGCTCTCGCTTCATCAGGTGGTACATGGTCTTCTCGTCACCGATGATGGCGGATAAAGTCGCAATCTGCTCACGCAAGCTCCTGTCCTCTTCTTCTAGGGTGACAATGTCCGTATTGGTCAGGCGATAGAGCTGGAGGGTCACGATAGCTTCTGCCTGCTCCTCGGTAAAGTCGTAGGAGACCCTGAGGTTTTCCTTAGCGTCAGCCTTGTTATCACTAGCACGGATGAGGGCAATGACCTCATCTAGGATAGATAGGACTCGAATCAACCCCTCAACAATGTGAAGTCGGCGCTCTGCTTTTTCCTTATCAAACCGAGATCGCGCAACGATGACCTCCCGCCTGTGGGCGATGTAGCTGGTCAATATCTTGGTCAAGCCAACCTGACGAGGGGTGAAGTTGTCAATGGCGACCATGTTAAAGTTATAGTTGATTTGCAGGTCGGTGTACTTGAGCAGGTAGTTGAGAATGATCTGGCTATCGGCGTCTTTCTTGAGCTCAATGGCAATCCGTAGGCCATCTCGGTCACTCTCATCACGCACCTCGGCGATTCCTGGCACCTTAGCATTGACACGTACGTCATCAATCTTTTTGACGAGGACAGCCTTATTGACCTCATAAGGAATCTCGGTGATGACGATTTGTTCCTTACCGCCCTTGAGGCTCTCGATAGCGGTTTTTGACCGCACCACGACCCGCCCTTTTCCAGTCTCGTAGGCCTTTTTAATCTCGTCCGCCCCTTGGATAATGCCCCCTGTCGGGAAGTCAGGTCCCGGCAGGAACTCCATGAGCTTGTCAACCGTGGCATTGGGGTGGTCAATCATGTAGACCACTGCGTCAATGACTTCAGCCAGATTGTGCGGTGGGATGTCCGTGGCATAACCAGCCGAAATCCCTGTTGCTCCATTGACCAGCAAGTTTGGAAAAGCTGCTGGCAGAACTGTCGGCTCTTTTTCGGTGTCGTCAAAGTTCCAAGCAAAGGGCACGGTTTTCTTGTCAATGTCATTGAGCAAGAAGCTGGACACCTCGGACAAACGTGCCTCCGTGTACCGCATAGCCGCTGGCGGATCTCCATCCATAGAACCGTTATTCCCGTGCATCTCGACTAAAATCTCACGGTTTTTCCAGTCCTGCGACATGCGGACCATGGCCTCATAGATAGAGCTGTCCCCGTGAGGGTGGAAATTCCCCATGATGTTTCCGACAGATTTCGCCGACTTGCGATAGCCCTTATCGTAGGTGTTGCCGTCCTTGTTCATGGAGTAGAGAATCCGCCGCTGCACGGGCTTTAGTCCGTCACGAATATCAGGCAAGGCTCGCTCTTGAATGATGTATTTGGAGTAGCGCCCAAAACGCTCTCCCATGATGTCCTCTAAGGACATGTGTTGAATGTTACTCATAGAAAGGTCCTATCTTTTTTATTTTTTATGTTTTGAAAAATAGCACAGCTGAGATTAGTCTATAATTCTTCTCAATTCATCATAAGCGATTACCAATTTGGGAAATTCATAATTTATAAATTTCTTGCACATTTTTTGTCCAAAATGTTCCAAATTTTTATGACCTATACCATTAAGTGTACGAATGAAATGGTAAAATTCATCGTAACATAAAGGAGGAATGTCACTAATCTCAAGATTATTGATTTCATATTCTGGAATATCTTCAAAAAATCCAAAAATTAAATCTTGTACTTCTTCATCATTTACTGATTTCAATAACAACGTTTTTTCAATTAACCGATAATCATCATTAAATTTATCTAGGCATATAAAAAATAATTGATACGACTGGTGTAATGAAATAAGTGTATTGCGTCGTGATTCCTCTGCAAGAAAAGTCAACTGTCTTAAATTCTGCTCTGACTTTTCTTGAACCGCAACTAAATTCATCTGAATTTTTGCTAGTGTATCCAAACGTTCTTCTAATTCTTTCTGACGATTGTCTAGCTCATTCTTATCTTTTTTAGATGTCAGTAAAATATATAGTATAGGGATTATAGCTGCAAACAGATCAACAACATAGCCTAACCAATCTGTTTTCTGTAATTCTTGAAGAATTTGTCTAAGCAAATCTTCCCTCATAAACCCCTCCCCTTCTTCCACTTCCACTCCCTATACTGGTCAATGGTTACAAATGAGAATCCACTAAAGTGATGTTAGTATAGTTTGGCTTTAGACTAGATAGCACTAAACTTTTATTTTACTAATACGCCTATTAGCATTATACCAAAATATATCAAAAATAGACCTCAAAACTTTAAAAACAGGTTGAACTAATCACAATTGTACAGGCTGAGAATTACTAAAATAATAAAAACTGACTAGTTTTTACAGAAAAAAATAAAAAAATGGCAACGTTTTTTATCGCCATTTTAAAAATTTATCCTATTGGTTTCAAAAAAATCCCCTTTTCTTATTGACAAAGAAAGGGAGACGTCTCTATCCAGCCTAAGAGTTATTTCTGCATATAGACAATAGAGAATAGCTAGATAAATCTATGTTTCAAGTGTTTTTTATCATACTATTCTGCTATTTTTTCACCTCGTTTTCAAAACTTTTGGGGCGGATTTGGGGCAATTTATTTGAAAGTTCCCCACGCACCACCATAGCGTTTGCCGTTTTGGGTTGCCCCTGTCGCTACGTAATTACGTTTGCCAGAGCCGCCAATATAAGATACCCAGACAAAGCCGTTTGTGTCGATGATGACAGTATCATACTTGACTGACTGACCTTTTGTATACTGCGCCACAACCTGACCCGATGTGTTAGGCTCACGGCGAACATTGATGGCATCGACAGTCACTGTCATTGTGCCACTCTCTGAGTATCTCCTAGCACCAGATGGCGCGCTTTCTGACGATGTTACAGCCACACTGTCTACGTTTGGCGGTGTGATATAGTGCGCTACACTATTACGGTATGTGGCGGCACTATAATAGTTCCGCACTGGATAACGCCTACCCCTCATATTTTGTTCAAGGATAGTCAACTGGTCACCATCGACCGCCTCGACAATCACAACATGCCCATAAATGTTGTTTGCTGTTGGTTCTATCGTCACAATCTGACCAGCCTTAAACTCACCAGAGCTAGACACCGACCAACCATTAGCAGCCCAATCATAACTTGTGCCTATGTTGGCAGCCTTGATAGTATCACCAATAGCCCCGCTGACATAGCCTACACCTGCACCAAGCCCGACTGTTGCATCAGGACTGATTATCCGTTCATAATAACTAGCCAGCGCATAACACTCACCGTTACCTACCGATTGACCAGAGCCGACCAACGCCGCCACATTACTTAGTGCCTCATTTACTGTTGACATTTTCTTTGTCCTCCTCATTTAAGTTATCTATAACAATTTCAACAAAAGGAGCAAGCATGAGTATCAAAAGACCGACTGGGAAAAACAGCAGAGCGCCAATTATCATCAAGATAAGTCTTATTACTAATCTCATACTATACCCCTTTTTTTATTGATTATCTTCTTGATACTTCTTAGATGAAATACCTAGAACCGTACCTGCAAAAGTTGCGACAGCTGCAATCGTACCATTGATAACTGTTGTCTCAAACGAATAGAGCGCCCCTAGCGCAGAAATCAGAGTGATTGCTGCTGGTGCTACTATCGTTACAACTGTCTTAGCTACATCGTATTGAGCGTTAGATAGTTTCATTTGTCGTCCTCCTCTCTAATAGGCAATTCTTTGTACTTTTCATACAGAGCCTCGATTTCGCCATTACCCCCCAGATTTTTGTAACTCTCAAAGAGTATGCTCAACTCCCTGTAAATCTCGATGGTGGTGTATCCCCGCATGATTTCTTTTTTCAAATCATGGAATAAACGGTATCGTTGAATTTTTTTAGTACCATCTTTTATTGACGCTACTTGTCCATTTGTATCAGTTGCTGTCTCATCAATAGCCCTAACTTTAGCCGAAAGACTATTTAGGTTTTCCAAGATTTCATCCAAGATGCCTTTTTTCTTATTTTCTCGATGCTCAAAGACTTTATTAACAATGACAACAAGAATACTGCTACAAGCGGTGATAAGGGTTGTCAAGACCGCTGTGTCTTTTAACCATGAGGGCATAGGCTACTCCTGCTCCTCGCTCTCTTTAGCTTCAAGTTCATCAAGGATAGCGTCCTCGATAGCATAGCGCAACTCTCGCAACTTCTGCTCATCTTGTCGCATCTCTTTGCGGTACTTAGCATAAAGCTCTGGCTCATGCAAGGTCTCATAAACTGTTGATACCGCCTCCGCATTCGTATTGATGACAGTTGTCTTGACAAGTTTTGTCTCCTTACCCTCTGTCACATGAAATTCCGCTGTTGTTTGACGTGTTTTATTGATTTTTAGCATTGTCTGCTCCTCCTTTTTTATATGTTTTTATTATAATTTTTTTGAAATGGGATTTTTTACGCTATTCTTCTCCACATGTACACTGTGACGTAAGGTTGCATGTTGTTGTGGGGCTGATTGCCACCTGTGTTTCCAGTGTTCACGCCTTGAGGATACGCCGTTGAGCCGCCATCACTTGCCCAGTCTCGTCTGATGGCTTGATTACCACTGTTTGCCGAAACATATTGTCCGTGGCTATGCGATGGCATTTCGTCAACGGTCAAGGTATGGGTCTTAGCCCCTCCTGTCTTATTTGGCGCATTAAAATCACTATCGCTCTCATTGACACCGACCAGCACCCGACCTTGACCAAACCTTTCCCATGTTCCGCCCATGAATGTAGAGGGGTTATCAGCGTTAGTTGATTGATAGATTGAGCCTATAGGATAAAGTTGGTCAAGTGCTGGCGCTTTCCAGCTAGTCCACTGTCCCGCATTAACACGATACCGCTCATAATACCGTCCATTAGTCGCCGCATAACGTTGCCAAATCCAGTTATTAGAGCCATTGTATGTTTCGCTGGCAGTGACTATCACTTCGATATGCCCCCAATACGAAGTCCCAAAGGGCTGATTACGAGTGTTATTTGAAAATGTGTGAATGCCCGCTAAGAATAGCGTATCAAGGTCTGCGACTGCTGCACCTCGACTGTAATGTCCGATTGGAGTCTTATTTCTTCCCCAAATATTATCACCCGCATAGATTTCCCCTGCCGCATCAAGCGACCCAGCCTTTCCTTGCTCAACAACTTTGCCGATGCCGACGCGCCCGTCTTTGTCATAGCTCATCACGACACTTTCTGCCGCAACTGTCGCTGAAAACTCAACTCGGCTAAACTTATCTGACAACATGCCAATGACCACAAATGACTTGTTAGCCGCATAATTACCTGCTAGGTTTGCTGCTGAATTGGTCAGCGCACTAAGCGTTGTAAACGTGCCTGCGGCACTCCCATTGTCTGCTGTATAACTCGTGCTACCTAGTGGCGCAACCTTAAATGTTAAGCTCATGACATTCTTCTGGCTACCTGACAGCGTGATAGGCGCTATCTTAGCGTTTCGGACAATTTGAATGATGTTAGGTGTCTCTCTCGTCCTAACCGCTGTAAAGCTCAAGACAGGAGAGAAATACTCAATCACGTTGATTGTAATGTCTCTTGTATCCGACCGTCTGCCCCTGCTATCAATAACAGAGGCACGAATAGTCGCAGAGCCGTTAAAGTTCATCATGCCAAGCCTGCCGCCGTTTGATGATGTTGATTGGTTTCTATTGACAATTTCAGCATGGTAGCCTGTGATAGACGAGCCATAGCTCCCTACCGCACCATTGAACGTTACTTGAATATCAGAAATAATCTGCAAGAAATTATTCCCGCTCAGCAAACTCCTAGCAGCAGTGTTACTATCTGTCAGGGTAACACCGCTAAAGCTAGGTTTGACACTAGCTGGCACGCTAGCGGTAAAGTTGACTTGCTGTGTACCAGTCTTTGTGCTACCGCTATAAGTATCAACATATAGCGTACCTGTGCCACTTGTGGCATTTGGTATATCGTTAGCAAAATCATGAGGAATAGTCCACGAGTGACTAGTACCAACATTTGAGGCAATCGTTCCAGACTTAGACCCCCACGCATATCTTAGCGTGTGAGTAAAGCTATCACTCTGACGGCTGATGCTGATTGTCACTGCACTACCGATAATACCATCACCAACAGAAACAGAGCTAGCCCGTGGGATAGTTGTTAAACTAACATTAGCGCTAACCGTTATTGTTCCGTGGATACCGTTGTTAGGGTTAAAAGTCGCAAAAACCCCAAACGACTTTGTCCCATCTGCGTTGTGACTGACACTTGTTGACCCGCTAGCGAGAGCAAACTCCTCTCCGCTAGTCTGCCATCTCGGATTGCTAGAGTGGACTTGTCGACCGTCCAAGGTCAAAGATAGGCTACTGTCGCCTTGGTGGTTAAAAGTATAATAAGCTCCTGTCCTGCTTACTGTTAAGCGCCAATTAACTGTCGTGCTATTACTAGCAATGTTTTGTTGTCCCTGGTCTACGTAGAGATTGAGAAATAAACTATTATTTGATTGACTATACTTTGCCATTTTTCCTCCTAACCTACATATCTAATAACATTCATATCAGCGTTGAGATGATATTGCTCTGTTCTAAACCGACCAATCTGCACTGATGCGGTAAAGATACCATTATCAATGTGGATAACCCCTTGACTGATATACATGACCTCTTTACCTGCTGAAAACATAGAAATCCTGTCATGACTGACTTTGATTGTTGAGCTGGCATCATTTTTACCAATAACCAGACCCTCATTAGAGCTAGTCATGTAAGTATCGATAAAGGTTTTCAACTCTCTCAATCCGCCAAACTGCGTTGTCAGTAAATCAATCCGCCGACCAGCTTCGATAAGGTCAGCCTCTGACTTTTTGGCAGCCTCTCCGTTTGCTTTTACAAAGACATTATAGGCTTTCTCTAAATCACTAAAAGCCTCCATAGAGGCTTTAGCGGCTAGCTCTGCCTCGTGAACCTGCGCCTTTTCAGCCAAAGCGTTTAGTTGTTCTTGGGTCAATGTTTGGTCTGCTTTCGTATTGAGTGCTACAGTGACATCGTTTGGGTGAGGTGACCAGTGTTTAGGCTCGATGTTGCTTTCAACAACCATGTACCAGTCGATGTCCGCAGTACCTGAGCGGTCGCCTCCACCAGGAAACCAGTAGGTGCTAATGGCATAACGTTCCGTATAACGAGCTGTGAATTTTATGCTTTTAGTTTCATAGTTTGTTGAATTAAATTCCAAATTGTAATTTTCTTGCCAATCTGTTTTATAGAGATAAACTCTTGTACGCTTATCGCTAACACCACCCGTTTTCTTAGCACGGGCTAAAAAGTAATACGTTTTTCCAGCTACTAGCTCAACATAGCGACTTTCAAAACCATAGCCGTTACTACTTTTATCAATCTTTGAGTTCTCAACGAGATTAACATGGTCAACCTCAACCGTTCCCACCATGTCAACCCAGTTATACCTTGTTGGGTCTGCACTATCAGCCTGCGTGTAATCTGTGTATGTTCCTAAATATCGCTTGTTGCCTGTCTGGGTGGTGCTAAATCCAGTTCTGCCGTCTGCACTTTCAGCATAGGCAAAATGAATGTATGGCGTTCTGCCATCTGCACCCTTAGCACCTGGCACACCGTTAGCACCATCTGTACCTTTCCACTTAGTCCAATGATACATAGTAGGGTTTGGGCTATCAGTAGCATTAAAGTCTTGATACATGCCAATATAGGCTTTGGTTTGGTCTGTCTGGCTAAAACCACCACCAGTTGCATTGTCTGCATAAGCAATGTGTGTGTACTGGGTTCTGCCATCAGCTCCTTTTGCTCCTGGTATTCCTTGTTCACCCCTCACGCCCTGAACACCTTGAATGCCTTGTAAACCACGTTCTCCTTTTTCACCGTGTACGCCGATAATAGCAGGGTCTGTCATCTTAGTCGTGCCGTCAGTATATAACTCAACCCGATAATTCCACAAATAGCGTTTATCAGCTGTTATAGCTTGTGGGGTGGTTGTCCACCCTGCACTTGCTCTTGTGATACCTGTTGATGCTGTGGTTGCTAAATAGTAGTTAGTCACATTAGAAATGCCATTGCCTGTGTCTCCTTTTTCGCCATTATCTCCCTGTTCACCCTTAGTTTTCGTCCACTTGTACCGTGTTGGGTCTTCACTATCTGCTGGCTCAAAGTCAGTATAAATGCCGATATAGAGCTTATTGATTGAACTATCAAGACTAAATCCATCTGTACCTGTTGCATTATTCGCCCACGCCGTATGCACATAGGGAGTGCGACCATCTCGCCCTGGTGTGCCTGGTGTGCCTAGCTTGCCATCAACAACATTCACAAATGAAATCTCATCTACTGCCACCTCATCATTTCCGATGTAAGCAGCAACCGTCAACGTCACCGTATCAACCACATCACGCCCACGGACTAGATAGGTCATGCCTGTTTTCACTTGACCATCAAGCGACCAACGCCATGTGACACCAGACACAACAGGTTTGCCACCTCGATATAAAGAGGGAGTGATGAGGCTTTCTCCAATTTGATTTTTGAAAATCACACCGTTAGTTGTGGATAACTTAATTAGATAGGGCTTGCTTGCTTCAAAAAGTCGCTCAAAAGCTGTTTGAATATCATCTGATAGCCTGTTTTCAAGTGCCTTAAAATTAGCAAAAGTAGTGCTGTTGCGTGTTGGATTAGTAAAACTTATTTTTTGGTCTGATACCCTAGCCTGTACCAGCAACAAAGGGCTAAAACCATCATCATAGATGCGTACAGTATCACCAATCTCAACATCAAGGAAACCATCAACCGTATAAGTGATAGCTGGATAGGCGTGTTTTTTTAGATTGCGTAGCCCAGCCGCTCTAATCACGGTTGGATTATCACTGTCAACCTCCAAATCTTTCCTAATCCATTGGTCAGCCTGTGTTGAATGGGTAAAGGTTGATGGGTACATTTGAGCCGCGATAGGGGCATATAAAGCCTCGCCGCTTTGGTAAAACTCACGCACCCCATCTGAATTGTTTTCAGAGTATGGCGATAAGCTATTGATGGTTACAATCTCCTCGACTTCCTCACCTTTGGCGTTTTTTACTGTCCTTTTTCCGTAAGGTCTAACCATAGTATAGAGGTCTGATTTATCAATCTTTCTAGTGATTGATTTTAGGTTTTTACCATAAGTCAGTTGTATATCATTTCTGACACGTCCCACCCCTTGATGCGTATCATCGTTTTCATGATAAACATTGACTTTGAAACTCTTAATCGTGCTATCATCGTTCAAATGGGTTTCAAAGTCAATCTCTGCATCAAACTTTTTGGCAAGGCTCAAAAGGCGAGCGAGTTTGGTTTCTTGCCCCTCCCATTCAAGCGTGCGTTTTTGGTTAGAAATCTCATTGATGCCAACGGTTAGATGTGTAAAGTTCAACAAATCCATAGCGTTGCAATACTCAACAAATGACATAGCTTTAGTTGCTTTGTAAGGGTTACTGTATTCATTGATAAGCTCAAGGTTTAAGTTTTCGCAATAACAAGTAATTGTCTGCTCATCTTCTTCAACAGTCATCACGCTAAACAGAAAACTCTTGCCATTGTATTTGAAAGACACAAAGGCTTTCTCATTGAGATAGTTGTAAGTTTTCTGTGTAGCTGTGTCAGACTTGATAGCCTTTTTGTAAACTGTAAATTCAAAAGTTGATGACCCTGTTTCAAGTTGTCTAGCCCAAGTGTCATCATAATAATTCAGCGTACTTTGCTTATCATTATCAACAAACGCCACTTTTTGCAAGTTTGCATCATGGATTGTTAAAAGCATTTTATAGCCACCTCTCTTCAAATTCTATTCTTACACTAGGCTTGTTTCTAACAAAACTGGATACATAAAGCTCTAGCGTACTTCTGCCAGGTGGGATTGACAACCAACGTGACCCGTCGACCACCTCACCGATTTTTGCAATACCATCAATATAAACCGTATCATCTTCACTATTTATAACCACGTTAGACCCAGTAGAAAAACGGTTAGGAATATTTTTAGTGACTGGCACAAAATCCTTACGGTAAAAAATACTATCAAGGTACATGTGAGACACAACTGGTTTATTCCCTATACTGCCAATCGTAACATGGATTTTGGCGGATTTTTTCCCTTTTATTTCTGGGATGGTAAAGACTGGGTAAGACCCCCACCAGTAAACTTGCACCTTATCGTCATTACGTTTCAAATCAGACCAACCACGTGTACTGTTAAAGGGGTTATGGTAGTCTAGGTGTGTTCCTGTGAATGTCCAACGTTTTAGCATGTTATATCCGCCCCTACCGTCACTAGCCATAAAATTATACTCACATTCCAAACCCTGTGAGCGTTTATAGGTTTCAACACCATACAAAAACTGCCCATCGGCATCGGACACTGAAATCTTCATAAATCCGTATTGATTTGATGCCCCTAGCCAAAAAATCTGTCGCCACCAGATATAGTCATGTAATGACCCTGTACCGCCTGCGCTATCAGCTGGGATTGTCCAAGATAAGCTCCCTGCGTTGTTTCCTACTGTACCTCCAGGAGACTGTAAAAAGATATGATGCCGACCCCATACGCTAACTGTATTGAGGGTGCTATTTAACCTCTGCATATTATCGTTATTGATAGCTACATTTTTAACACCTCGACTAAACCCTGTAAGGATACTGTTATCTCGATAATCTAGCAATAATTCTGACTGCTTGACAGTCTGCGTGTCAGCCTCCTCACGGTTTCCAAGCTCAAAAGCGGAGTGCTGATTGACAAGACCAATATAGCCATTTTCTGCATTGTGTTTGACCGTAACAATTGGATATGCTGGGGCTGTGCCGTTATTTGTCAATGTAAATACCATCTTCTCGCTGTTGACAGCAGCATCAATATCGCTGTTAAAGGTGCGATAGGTTGAACTATGAGCAACCCCGTCAGGAATTAACAGGGATATCTCTGACCGTTGAAACCATCTAGCAAGATTGTCTGGTGTGATGTCATCAACTGGCAGACCCATATAGTATTTATCTGGCTCATCTCCATAAACAATCCTTACTGGCTCTGTAACATCAAGGACACCTGCCAGCTCATGCTTTAACTGCTCCATCTCCATTGCATTTGATGTTTTCATGTCAAATTTAATAGTGTGTTCTTTTGCTCCACGTTTCACTTGCTGGATATTCACGCCCAATAAAGGAGCGTTATCGGTTGATACGCTCCTTGTATTACCAATGGGGCGGATAATATCTGTAATCCTAAAGAAACGTGACATGTCAACACCGTTGAATGTCATTTCTTTTGTCATGGTCTTATCCCTCTCATTCTGTTTGTTCTTCTAATTTGCTCTGATTGATAATTAGCAAACTTATCACCAGTTTTGGCAACTAGCGTACCATCATCTAGTACCATCTCTGCTGGTCTCTGTACGGCTTTTTCAGCCACATCAAGCGCTTTTTCTAGGAGGTCGTTAGATTTCTCTTTCGCAACCTCTACACTAGCTTTTACAGCCTGCTCTAGCTCTTGCTTGACTTGCACAACCTTAGACAGTTTTGTTTTCCCAACACCGATGACATCCTCAGCTTTGAAACTAAAGGATTGAATTTGCTTGAATACATCACCCATCGCATCATCTACCTTATAGGCATCTTTGGTAATACCAACTGCCACACCCTGGGAGATGAAACGACCGACACCATCCCTAAATAGGCGTGATGGTGAGTGAATTTTAGCCTTAGCTTGTGCCGCTCTCTCTGCCTGTGCCACAAGGGCATTAGCAGCCGCTGTAACAGCTCCTAAAGCCGACAGCATACCTTGAGCCAAACCTTGTCCAATCATAGCCCCTACGGACTGCATAGCCCCCACACCAGACATCCCAGCTGACCTAGCGGCATTAGTCAAAGTCTGCATAGCACTTGACACTTGACCAGCACCAGAGCTGATACCTTTAGCTAGGTTTTGTGATGTCTGCTGCCCAATTTGACTACCTTGCGATTTCATCTGATTACCTGTGGACTTAAACGCATTAAGCATAGCATTCATCGATGATTGAACAGTGCCTTTTACAGCAACTAGAGTTGTTGCGATGCTAGTAATAGCACTAACCGCAACCCCACTATAAGTTGCTATTGAGCCAAATCCTTGCCCAATAGCCTTAATAGATGCCGCAACTGGTTTCAAAGCTAAACCTAATAAACCTATCCCTGCCGCTAGAACAGCTCCACCTGCCGCCGCCACTACTGATGATGCACCAAAGGCAATCAAACCAGCAGATAAAACGCTAAGCCCTGCACCAGCTACCATCACACCAGCACCAAAGGCAACAACTGCACCACTTAGGGCAAGAATAGCACTAGAGGCGCTCATGCCGTACATGGCAATAGTTGGTAATTGACTTGCTAACATTGCTAAACCAGCCGCCGCCATACCGATACCAGCACCGATGAGGGCAACCGCCGCACCAAAGGCGACCATCCCAACAGCCGATGCGGTAAGAGCTGGACCAAGCAAAGCAAACACACCAGCCATAGCAGCGATGCCAACACCTAGACCAACAAGGGCGATGGCTGCACCACTACCAGCAGATGCTAGCTGGATTGCGGCTTGCACCAAGACATAGATGCCAGCACTTGCTAAAGCAACACCAGCACCAACCATGAGCATAGCCGCCCCCATTGATAACCATTGGGCAGGACTTGCCATAGCCGCTGCTGTACCAAATCCCTGTGCAACAGTAGATAGAGCGGTTGCTAGCCCCTGTAAAACGGTTGAAATTCCTTGAGCAATAGAGGTTATCAACGTACCAAGCCCAGAAAAGACTTGCTCAATGATACCTTTAGACTGACTTGCTGACCCACTAGCACCATCAAAGGCATCTTTAGCATTTTTCTTAAAAACACTAAACGGGTTAAACTTACTAATGGTTTCAAAACCTTTGAATTTTGCTAGTAACAACCCTAAAACTGGCACTAACATAGCAATAAGTGAGGGGTCAACACCGCTTAGAAATTCTTTGATTTTTCCAGCAACTTTGCTAACAACAGCAACCACCTCATCAACTTTAGCCCTAAATGTTTCACTTGTTGTATAGGCATGGATAAACCAACCGACCAATGCACCAAGGGCAACAGCAGCAAGCATGAATGGATTTCCTGTTAGAGTAGCCTTTAACAAGCCAAAAGCTGTTTTAAGGCTGTTTACCGCTGATACAGCCGTCTTAATCCCTTTGAATGCGGCAACTGCACCTAGTACAGCACTAGCGATGGATTGGATTGTGCCAGGTGGTAATGATGAGATAAATTCAGCAGCTTTTGTAACTGCCTCCGCAATCCATTTGACAATCTCGCCAAAAGCTTTACCTAACCCCTCCACAAACCCTGTATTTTGACCAAGGCTTGAAAAAACATGCTCTAATGCACCCTGTATAGCTGAAAAGGCTTTAGTAAGAGCCGTGACAGCCCCTGTATTTTTGAATGCCTCCCACATACGTTTAGCAGCATCAACTACCCAAGAAAGGACATCAACGAATTTAGAAACATAAGGGATAAAACTATTAAATGCGTTATTGATGATAGGCTTTAGTTTCAGTATGTTCTCTGAAATACCTCCTAAACCTTTTGATTTAGCAGCAGCATCAAACGCTTGTATAATATTAGCAACACCCCTTGTTACAGCGGTCTTTGCAATGCTCCAGCTAGTAGCGATACCTTGACCTGCTACTTTTGCTTGCTCTGCCAATCCGCCCTGTGCTGTGTTCATTTCAATCAACTTATCTGACATATCTGCTAAAGATACTTCTCCAGATTTCAAAGCCTCATAAAAATCACCACCTACTGCTGTTGAGGTGTAACCGAATGCCTCAGCTACATCTTGTAACGTTTTAGGCATTGCAGTCGCAACAGACCGCCACGCTTGAGCATCCACCTTACCAACAGCCAGCATTTGAGAAAACTGCTCTAAACCGTTAGCAGCTAACGTAGACGATGCTCCACTAGCTATAAATGCGTTATTCATGGCTAACGCTAAATCTGTGGCTTTCCCTAAATCTCCTGTGGTTGTTGTCAATTTCTGGGTGGTTCGTACAATATCATCAAGAGTTGTTGGTAATCCGTCAATACCATCTGATAGTTTCGTCATTGATGCAGTTGTATCATCAGCTGAATAACCCCAACTTTGCATCACTTTAGGGAAATTATTCAAGGTGTCGACACGGTTAACAGCTCCTCCAACAGAGCTTGAGACCATCGCCATACCTTTTTGTACAACTGCACTAGCAACTGCCATAGCTGTACCAAATCCTAAAGCTGATTTAGAGCCTGTATTAAACCCATTTGACGAGCTTTCTCCTAGCCCTTGCAAAAGACTTTTTAGCTGTTTCACACCCTGTTGGGCGCTTGTGCCGTCTAAATCAACGGTAATCGTAACCTTACCATCTGCCATGTTTTACCTCCTTTCGCTTTCTAAATATTGGGCAATGCGTACTGTTCCTGTAACTCTTGCATTCGCCGTTTTTCTTTGGCACTCTCTCCTTTTTGAGGTTTCCATGCCCTAATCTTCATTACTTCAACTAACTTTGTTCCATCTGGCAATCCAGATAGTAAAGCGTTGAATTTCTGCCAATGTAACTGCCCCTGTGCCTCAATCAAATCAATGTGATAGGCTTGCATAAACGATGAAAAAATGTACTCACCATCATATTTGATTGAATAAAGGGGCGACTCATCGTTATCTGGGTCATCTTTAGGCTTTTTAGGTAGTAAATTACCCTCGATGTCGTAGCGGTCAACCTCATCAATAGCTCTAACAACCTGTATGTGTTTCTCAAAAACCTCAACATAGACCGCCATAGCTGTCTCTACATCTAAATCTTTGAAACTCTCATCATCAGTTAGTTTAGCTAGTGCTAATTTAGGTTTTAACTCCATTGGGATATAGTCCTTACCCCACATCTCAAAAATCCATAAGACCCTATCAAACGACAAGAAAAGCTGATACTCTTTGTTATTTAGTACCAGCTTGTCATCAATTTTCTTGGAAATATCAAACATTATTCAGCAAGATACTTCTTAAATGTTTCATCGTTTTCTTGTTTCTGCTTGGTAGTCATGACAGCATCTGCAATCTGTAAGAATACCTTGAGATAACTCCAAGTGTTCTTACCTGCTGCTTCATAGATTTTCTCTGGCGTGCCGGCATCAAACATCACACCAAAGAAATCATCTAACAGCTCTTTAATGGTGCGGCGGTCTTCCCACTCATCACCCTCTGTGACACTCTCTGCTTTCTCTTTCAGCTCAAGTGCCTTGTCTGATAGCTCTTTAGACTTCTCATCTGTTGGATGAAATTCCAACGCGAGACCGCCAAGATTAAAGACGATAACATCATCATTGCTGTTAAGATTAAAAATATTTGCCATGCTTAGCCACCAATACCTTTCTCAATAGGCTCTTTAATCCATTTGATAGTACAGCCAAATTCTTCGTAAGCTGTCGCATCACCTGCACCCGCCTTGATTTCAGACACGTTAGCAACCTGTGTATAGGTCTTTTTACCGTCAGCCGTAGTTACACGATGCCATACACGGCGTGCATCGCCTGTTTTGTACTTCATCGCAGCAATCATAGCTTGTGCCTCATCTTCTGGGTCAAAGATACCCTCAAATGAGTAACCACCGACAACAGAAAGCACCGTTTCCTCTGGCGTACCGTCTCCATCATAGTAGCCTGTGTCATCGGTATCTTCATCTGTTTCATCATCAATAGTCTCAATGTACTTGGCTATTCGTTTCCAAGCATCAGAGCCAGGCTCTGTTGTTGGGTTTTTAGGGTCGAATGGTGCAATCTCATGTTTGCGCTTGGCGTTCTTCATGCGTGCCATGTGTTTATCCTCCTGTGATTTCTAATTTTGCTGTAATGTTTAAGGTATAGACAAAATAACCTTGCTCATCTCTACCGTTTATTCCTGGTTTGTCCACTTTCAATGATAAAAATGTATAAGAGTTGTCTGTACTAGGCAGGTCAATATCTGCATCTGCTAACTCTCCGCAGATAGCCCAAATAGTGTCACTTGCTTTCTGATTGCTCTTGCACTTAATCGCAACCTCAAAAGGTAGTGAGACCTCCCTAGTACCGTCCATATACTCTTTATCAACAGTTCCGCCGTGCAAAGCGTTGATAACCAAATCATCTGCATCATCTTTGAAATAATCTAGCCTAGCTCTCAACGACAAATCTGTTATCTGATTAACGTGTGCCAGTAGCACATCTTGAAAATTTTTATTGTTCTGCATTATTTAAGCCCCATAGCCTCAACGGCTGTATCTTTCCACTGGTCAAGGTGCTTGTTTTTAGCCTTTACATACCAGTTTTTACCAGTACCTGGTGTTGTGTACTCTCTAAAAATCACAATGCCATTTGTACCGTAAAATTGTGCTCTAGCATAAACAGTATTCCAGTTGACAGTCTCACCTTGTAAGCCAATAGTCGCACTAGCTCTCAGCGTTGGGATACCTTCGCCTAAAAAAGGTACATAGTGAGTTGTATCCAACAAGATTTGATTAGCCATTGCTTGCCGGCCTCTCCTTACTGCCCCTGGTGATACTTTTTTAGTGACGCCTCCAAGGTCAACGTGGGCATGGGTAACAAATCCTTTAGCCATCAGATAACCTCCACCTCATAACTGAAAATTTTACCGTTAAGGGTATTGACCTCATAACCAGTAACAAGGTAATCACGCACCCCGTCATTGACCAACGCACCCAGCCAACTATCATCAACTGTCACATCAACAAATCTAGGGTAGATGAATACTTTTCCGACTTTCTGCCGTGTTTTAGAGTTGTTAGTACCCACAACCTGCACCGACCTATCAAACCGTACTGGTTTAATATCCAATGGGTCAGAGTAACTTTCATCTCCATAATCATTCTTGCCCGCAACCTTTCGGACAGAAATAGTATCAGTCAATAGCCGTTTATCTATCATAGTCAACTCCAACAATGAGGCTAAAGCCTGCTTGTTTCAAGACATTTTCTGCATCCAGCGAAAGGTTGAATTGCTGACCTGCCTTGCCTTGTGAGTTGGCATAAGAGATAGATGTACGACCAATAGCAACACTAGATAGAGCTTGCTTATCATCAGCTGTTGTGATGCCAGACACATCAAGATAAGCGATTTGAAACGCCATAGCCAACTTGACAGCACTTTTGCGATAGGCAATATCTCTCTCAAAGTTTGTATGACTGTAAAAACCGTTTGTGTAAAGGTCAATCGCAATCTTAGCTCGATTAGCCAACTTGTCAAAGTCAGCTACATCATCAAAGCCTAATGCTGCAAACTCATCTTTAGTGATATAGTGTTGATTGATTTGGGTCATGCATTCCCTCCTTTTCAATAAAGGGGGCTTACACCCCCTTATTTAGTCTGGTACAACCTCATCATCTTTAGATGGTTCTACCTCTGCCTTTGGTTTGCGTGTCGATGCCTTTTTAGGCTTTTCAGTCTTGATGCTCTCATCAGCATCAACTGCCACAAGCACTGCTGGGACATCTGGGAAAGTCAGCTTGAGGTCTTTGTTGACCTGTTCAGCGTAATCTGGCTCAAGCTCGATAGTCTCGTCAACAATGACGGACTTATCAAGTTTTGAAAAAACAAGGTTTTTAGTTGCTCTGTAAAGCGCCATGTTTCACCTCCTAGACAACAGTACCTGTGACTTTAACGATGGCTTTCTTATTGTCATCTAAGACATAAGTGCCACCTTTAGCGGCTGCTTGCAATTTCACACCGTCAAACTCTGTTGCCTCGATAGTACGGGCTGTTGAGATACCAACAAATGGAATGACAATGCCATCTGGTGAAAATACCGCAATAGTACCACTTGGGAAATATTGGGCTGGTGTCTCGACCAAAGCAAAGCCTTTGTAACGTGCAAGACCATTATTATCAATAGATACACTTGAGCCTTTAGCTGATGTGTTAGCTGTCATGTCGATGATAGCATTGTACAGTTCTGGGCGTAGATAGATAGCGACTGGTGCGGTCACTTCTTTGTTGATGTAATAGGCTGATACCTTGTTAAACAAGGCTTTTACCTTTTCTTCGGTAAAGTCAGCAAGTGCCTCTGTTTGCCCTGCGGCATCAGACAAGAATTTACCAATCTTGGTATTCATTTGGCGTGTCTGTGCCTCTGATTGTAATTTCAGACGGTCAGCGATAGCAGCAGCAAGGTCATTGTTTACCGTGTAACGGTCAAGACCCTCATGGATAGCAAGTGTATAGTCGTACTCGACATCGGTGTTTTCGTACTTGATTTCGGTAAGATTGCCAAAGCGTGAATTTGCACCTGAACCATCTCCAAAGCCTCCGTCATTAGCACCTGTTGCATAAGTGCCAATAACAACTGGCGTGTTATTGGTTTTTAGTGAGAATGCTTTAGCGTTCTCCTGTACGCCGTCTAGGATTTGGATTTGTGCCAAAGCACCCGCAAAGGCGGCACGTACACCAAATACCGTCGATAAAATGCCCTTGTACTCTTTTTCGTAGCGGCGGGCAGCGTTGTTTTGATTAGCTGGCATGTCTAATCTCCTTTCTCTTATTTATACCCATCAATGATTGCTTGGAATGGGTCTACTTTTCCTGCGCCACTGGCAGATGGATTGCCTGGCGGCACAATATTTGGGTTAGGTGTGCTATCTTCTTCTGCTTGGAAAAGATAAGGGTCGCTCTCCTTGAGACCATTGATGACATCATCTAGTTTTGGTTTGCCGTTTTCGTCAAGCTCAACAGCATCAACATCAATAAATTTCATCAAGGTTTCTGGATTGTGTGCCTTTGTATCTCGCAAAGCAAGACTGATAGCATTGACCTTTTGAGTTTGTGCAAGTTTAGCCTCCGCCTCTGCCTTGTGTTTGTCGTATTCAGCTTGTAACTTCTCAAGAGCCTGTTTAGTCTCAGAACTTGTGGTCTCGGCTGCTTTCAACGTTTCAAGTTGAGTGTTGGCGTGTTGCAACTGGTCCTTTAGGCTGTCACGCTCTTTGGTGATAGTGTCTAAGGCTGATTTGTCCTCGTTGAGGTCTTTACCTCTCAACGCAAAGGCTTCTTTAGCCTGTTCCTCTGTCAATCCAAGATTGAGCAAAGCCTCTGTTGTAAATGGCATGTTTTCCTCCTAGTCCTTTTTTAGGTGGCGAACCCCCACCTCAAGCAAAATATTATTTACTTTTTCAGTTTAACCTTGAATGAATGGGATTTTTTCCACATTTAGACACGCAAAAAGGGCATTACCGTAGGTAACACCCCTTTTTTTAGTTATAAATCCGCTCTCTAGTGTAATCACGATGCAAAAAGTCATAATTATCAACAAGGTTTCTAATTTTTCCTTGATACATTCTGACTGCAAGCCGTTCAGACTGCATCAAGTCAGCATCTCCCATTGTCGTTGCATAGTGCAAACGCTCTTTATGGTCTTTAATCTTACGCTCTAATGCTCTCTGCTTTGCCTCAATCCTTGCATTTTCCTCTGCCTGCTCTGGTGTCAAGTCTTTCAGATAATCTGGTAACTCTGGCAACTCATTTACTCCAATAATAAACGGTGTCAGATAATGCCCACAATGGGCACCCAAACAACCGCCAGCCGTACCTAGACCATAATCAAGCAAACTATGGACTATAATACCTTTTTCTGTTCTACCTTGCCCCTTGGTTACAATCTGACCTTGAAGAGGGCTGCACGCTGGTCTAGCACTCATTTTGATTGAGTAGTAAAAAGTATCTATCCCCATTTCTTCTGCTGGTCTAGTCCGCATTTCATTATAGACCTTGTAAGTCGTGGATTTGATGATAGCCCTAGCATAACTATCCGCTCGCCACTCACGCCCTGCTTTATCCACAAATCCTGTAAAATTCTTCTTCTGCCATTGCATGACGGTCTTTTTTAAGGCTTGGTCAGATGTCATTGTGCCAGCCACTACTTGAGCTACCGTATGCTCCACGACAGACTTGTAAACCGCCTGTATGCTGTCTGGTAGGGTTGAGTTAATCAGATTGAGGTCACTGATTGCTTGGGATGTATAAGCCTCTAGGCTGTCTGTAACACCATTCCTGACCTTGCCACTCCTAGATTGCCCCATCTCCTCCTCTAGTTGCTCCTTAGTGTCTTTATAGACCTTTAGCCCCTCGTTAGCGATGACCTCACGCAAAAGCTCCTCTGCAATACCTGCACGCTCTACAATGGTTTTTAGGTTTTCCTCATTGAGCATGTGCATCTCATTCAACTTTTCTAGTTGCCAGATATAAGGGTTGGCTTGTAAGTCAGCCGCACCCCTTTTTATCAAGCGTTTAATCATGCTGTCAAACAGCTCAATCTGCATCTTAGCATAGATGTCTGTGACAGCCTGCATCTGTAACGAAAATTGCTGGTCATTGATGGTGGGTGTTTGTCGTTTATCCCCCATTTCTACCCCCTCTATTGCTTTTTTAGGGCTATTTTTGGTGTTAATCGCCATTTTCTACTGTATTTTTACTGTTTCCTAGTGCGTTTCACTATATATAGCAAGCTCGGCATCATTCTCTGGCGGTAATTCGCCGTTGATAGCTGCCAATTCTTTCTCTGCCTCATCCTCTGTGATGTTGAGGGTCTTAGCAATAGCCCTTTTCTGACTAGCAAAGCCAGAGGCAACCATTTTAGCCCAATAGTCAAGCTCTGCATGTCGGTCAGTAAAGACCCCATCATCAAGATTAACTGAAATATCGTCAAGACTAGGAATATTACCCTTATACAGACCGACAGCCTTGCCAAGCTCACACATAGAGACACAAAGCTCTTTTATAGACTGCTCAACCAATGCCACAATGCTATTTCTCATTTGGTAGGTGTCGCTGTTCTCACTGACAATCTCGGTCGCCGTCTTGACCCCTTGACCATCAAAAGTAAACATACCACTAGATACCCCAATCTGCATCTCAAAGAGTTTTAGCCCCTCTGAAATGGCTGAAATATAGTCCGATGAGCGGATAGGAGTAGTAATATCAATGATACTGCCTTTGTCCATACCCCCTGCCTCAATCTGCATATAAACATTTTGCTCTACATCAAAGCGGCGTTTCATAGAGATTGACCCATCTTCATTTTGTATTTTTAGCTTGGTTAATTGCTCTGGCACAATTACCCTGCGTTGCCCCATCTTAATCTCCCAGAGAAATTCATCATAGGTACGATTGATAAAATCAATGGTGGTCTTGGCATTATCAAAGATAGACAGACCCAAAGGGCTGTTAATGTCCTTGTTATTCATTCCTGGGGTCTTTAGGTAAGTGAATAGAGGGCGTGATAGGTCTTTAAGCACCGTTACTGGCTCAAGGTCTGTATAAAGCTCTGACAAGCTCACACGTTCCCCTAGACGGTCAATGTTAGTGGATTTGTATAGCTCATTAGTAATGCGGTAGAGGCTCTTATCTTTGGTACTGCCCACCTCTTGCCCATCTTTAGTTACCCATTCATGGAACTCAACAAGTGTGTAATACACATTCTGTTTGCCCTCTGATTTGATGTTCTTTGTCAAGATAGCTGCACTTGATACATCTTGAGTGTTAGACTGCAACGGCAAAAATACTGGTGCTTGGACAAATGCCACACGGATTTTATCGCCATCCACATAAGGACGCATAGCCAGCCCACCAAGAGCTAGACAGCTTTCAAGGTAGCGCTCAAAATTCTTGTTAAATCGGTCGTTGCCCAACATATCATTGAGAAAGTCCTTTAATCTCTCATCATCTGACGTGATTTCTGCCTGCTCGTTATATACTAGGCTGGCAATCTTCTTAGCGGCGGTGCGTGCAATAGGCAAGTGGTTCATCTTTCTTGTCTTGCTGTCGCCGTCTGTATTGAGATAAGTGATATTATCAAAATTCGACTGGTAATAGCTCAAATTTTGCTGGATACGGTCAAATTCATCTTGTGTAACAGCAATCTTAGGGTGGTCAAGAATACTGTTTAGGCTAGCTGTTGTCATGTTATACCTCCCACGGTTGAAAAAGTCTTTTACTTTCTGAATTAGGCTCATATCGCCCTCCTTATGCGTTGCCTACTCGTAATCCAAGTATCTTTGCGTTATCCAACACAAAATACTGAGCTGTATCACAAGTATGGTCATCATCTTTAATAACATTTGGATTATCTGATTTGATAGTCTTTTCATCCCATCTATACATTTTGTGTTCTTCAATAAATACCTTATTATTTTCAGTATCAAGATAATAAAATCTCCCTTGAGCTAGTAAAGATTGGAAACTATCAACCATTGTTACTTTCTTTAATTTAGCTACTGGATGCCATCTGATACCAAAATCAAGGTACATTTGGTTTCGTAAAGCACCCTCTGCACTGTCTATGGTGTATTGCAAGACAGGTACTTTGTACTGCCCTACCACCTTAGTTGTGAAATAGTAAATCTCTGTTGATAGCTGGCTTGGTGCTTTTTTAACAACTTGCCCTGCTGGTGAATAATACCAGGTATCAAGCAAGATTACCTTTCCTTTGGCAGTGATGCCAAATGCACAACAGGCGGTGGCTGACTGCTGGTGTCCACCGTCCAGGGCAAATGATATACCAATCAATCTGTCATCGCTTGGTAGAGCCTCAATAGCATGAAAGGTGGACATATTATAAACGTTGTTACCTAGACCAACAGCCTCACCCAAATAAAGATAGCGGTAATAATCAAAGTCATTTTCTTTAATTCTCTCTATATCCTCTAGCATCTGCTCTGTAACAAAACCTAGCTCATCATCTAAGTAAGTACTAGAGTGAGCCAGATAGTTCTTATTGGTCTTTATCTTCTCAAACCACTCATTTATCCAACTGTATGGATTTCGTGGCGGGTTGTAACTCCAAAAAAATTGCACAAATTTTGCTCTAGGGTGCTTTTGCCTCATGAAAGTAACGTTAGATTGGTCAAAATCCTCTTGGTTACTAAATTCTGCCGCCTCTTCATACCAAACAGCAATGATATTGCCAATATCGTTTGATTTGAGCTTTTGAAAATCGTCTTGCCCATAGAAGTAAAACGACGACCCTGTATCTTTGTGAGTAATCTTAAACGGGCTTACTGTTTTATCAAATTCATCAGCTATCCCAAAAAGATTAATTGCCCACCAAATTTTATTAAACACGCTATCTCGGATAGTATTTGCTACTTTGCGGATAACGACCACATTTGCAGTTTCTTCCGCTCTGATGTACCTAAGCATCATATAGACTAGCTTCAACGCAATCACTGATGATTTAAAGGAGTTACGCCCGCCCTTCAAGACATTGTATGGCAACCTAGACACCCATACTGGCTTGAAATGAGGGTTGACATTTTCTTGCACATTAAAGGTCATCTGTCGCCCCCTCTAGCTCATCAGCCCATTCATCAACAATTATAATAGGGCTACTTGAGGTCTTGCCTACACTTTCACGCTCCTTGTTGTCCAACTTGAGCGATTTAATACGCTCACGCTGCTCTTGGCGGTCTAGGTCATCTTTTTCATTATCCATTAACTTACTAATCCATTCAGCAGCTCTAACATCTCCCTGAGTGGCTTTATTAGCCATTGAAAAAACAATAGCCATCTCATAAGAGTTTTCATAGCCCATATCTTCTAGCAACTTTGCTAAATTAGGTTGATGTACTTTAGAGGTCAAAACGATATTCAGAGCTTTTTTTAACTCTGCTTTTTTTCGTCTAGCTACCCCTGATGCTTTACCGCCTTTTGATGCAATTTTCCGTTGTTCATCTGTTGTTCGGTCTTTTAATGACTTCAAATTTTTAGTTCCATCTCTTGGCAATTTCAGACCCCCTTTCCAACAAAAAAATCACAAGTAAACTACTCATGATTTCAGTATAGGTTATAAAAAAGGGGTATTTTTACGGATTTTTTCCACATAAAACAAAAAAGCACCCGTTGGGGTGCTGTTCACGGTCTATCAAAATAGGAAAAGTGGGGACTCGAACCCCCTCCTCGAATACAATACACGCTTCCAACCTCAAGCAAGGGTTTTTACTCGACGCCATGCTAGGCGATTTACGATACTCGCTAACAAACCACACGCCCTGCCGCAGTTCTATCTCGGTCTTTCATCGCTTTTCTAGGTATTGTTCCGCATTCTCCCCTATAAACTACTTTTTCCTAATATAATTATACCATGACTGACTAGCTTTATCAACTAACTTTTTATCATGTTTTGATAATACACTATCTCCTTTTTCGTTATGGTTGTAACCAAAATGAATATGTGGCAACTCCATTTTGCCATTGATGAGGTGGGGAGTTCCTGAAACATCAATTTGTTTGTGCCGTCTGTTGTTTTTGTCAAAAAACACAAGACTTCTCAACTCATCTTTCTGATTAACTAAACCATAAATTCGTCCTTTTGTCATGGTTTCCATAGGAGGCTTTGCATTACCTCCAATATACCTAACAAATTTTATCTTACCGTCCGTATGCAACGTTTCGTACTCTGTACCGTATTTCTTGCCCTGTTTACTCATTCCAGAGCTCGCCCCTCTACCTCCCATAATTGCATCTCCTATCTAATATCATGCCCTCGTGCCTTTGCTTTTTTCAAAATATTCTTCCAAGTAGCAGTTTCAACTGGTATCCAAACACCATTACTAGGATTTAATTTTTCAGCAATACCACCTTTTCCTTTTCGGTAGGTTGATAATATTTTTCCTCTATTATCCTTAACTTCCACTAATCTACCTATTTTTGCGCCACGTCCACCCATTATTTCTTACCTCCTTGTTTCATTCGTTCTGTTGTTGCATTGTCAAAATAAACAACCTCTACATCTCCATAATCATAGTCAATCTTGCCACCATACACCAGCAGTCGCTTAGGTGATAGTCGTTTAATCATTTCATCAACTCCTTTTTTCCAAATTTCTAACTGTTCCTTATTCTGTTTGACTCCAATAGTGCTAATTGCAAGCGTGGCATGTTTAGGTAGTCCATCAAAGCAAAAATCAAAACTGTTTTCATAAGCCCATGATACTGTTGGGACAACTACAATCCCATAATTTTGCATGATTTGACCAATCAGTCGTGAACGATAGATATTCCAAATCTGCATAGCAACTGGCATATCAAGATACAAACTAAAATCTGGTGTTAAAACGCAAGGGAATGCTGTTAATTTCTCAATGTAAAAATCTGGGCGTTGCCAAACTCGTTCAAATTGGTAATCATCTAGGAAAAAATGCACGCCCGCCGTGTAATCTGGCTTATTGAGGATATAGTTAAAACCTTGCAAAGTGCTTGGTATATGGTCAACTGGTTCAAGTGTGGGCATATTGTATTGGCCTTCGGTGCATGTTTCATCGTAATCATATAAATTGTACTGATTAATGGTGGTCTGCCTGTGAAATTCCTTATTGCTTTCCTCGATGTCCTCATCACCGCTGGGCAATTCCTCATCAACATCATCTGTACCAAAGTCTAACCCTGCTATTTCTAGTTCAAAGCCAAACTGTGACATGTCAATAGTTTCAAACTCTCCCATCTCGATAGTCAAAAGCTCTTTATCCCATGTTGAGAACTCCGCCACCCTGTTATCAGCTAGCCTATATGCCTTTATCTGCTCCTCTGTGAGGTTTACAGCACGGGCTACTGGTATTTTATCAATCCCCAAAGAAAGTGCCGCCTTGAGCCTTGTATGACCTGTAATAATGACATTGTTCTCATCAACTAGGATTGGTTGCTGAAACCCAAAAGCCTTGATTGATGCTGCCACCTTTTCTGTTGCCTCGCCGTCATTGTGCCTAGCGTTTCGGTGATAAGGCTTAACCGTGGCAATATCCACGTACTCAATTTTTAGACCACTCATCATTTCCTCCATCAAAAAATCCTAAGTACCTCAATTATAGGCACATAGGATAGGGATTTTTTACTGATTCAAAGGAATTAGTTCAAATAGTTTATCAAAATATGCGTTAAACCAATCTGTAAGACGGTTATATGCTGCTGTTGGACTTAGATACAGTATTCTTTGGCACGCTCCTATCATGTTCATTCGTTGAAAAACAAAGACTTCTTTGATTGTCCGTATAATTGGCTCATCAGTTATCTCTAATATCGATGCAGTTATTGTCTTGATTGCAATATACCTTTTAGCATCAGAGAAATTGGATAACAGCATCGCATTCTCGATTTTGCTTTCAAGAATGGTCTTATTAGGCTGTGTCTTATCTTTCAAAAAATACCACTGCAACCATCGGATTTCTCGTCTATGAGTGACAGACAGTCTATCCACTTTCTTTTTGGTCATAACTCACCTCAAGATTTCTTGCTGGATATAGAGAAACCTCATCCCCTTTAACACTAATAGTTTTTCCTTGGTGGGGCGAATAGGAAATGGTCATCTCTGAACAACTAAAAATAATTTGTTGTCCCCAATGAGTGACTAATATCCCTGTTCCTGGCAAAATGTCGCCTTTCAATTTTTTAGAAACTTTTTTAGCGTGAATGTTGTTAATTAACCTATCAAACCAGTTTTTTAACTTCATGATTTTATACTATCCTCCTAACCTCAAGCGGTTTCTCATGGCAGCAATAGCATCTACCAGATACTTTGTATTTAGGCTGCTTAGGGCGAAACAGTGACCACATGAATTTAATAATCTTCATCTGACCCCTCCTATAAAAAGTTTTTCTGCTCAAATGCAATCATGGCTTTTCTTAGCTCGATACCAAGCCGCTTAACCCTGGTAGGACTTCGGTAGCCATTACCATATCCTAGTGGCTTTTCAGCCTCTGCACGGTAACGCTTCAGCAACTGTTCCATGTAATCAAAATCATTCATGATTTACCTCCTTGATGTCAAAAACTAGCCTGTAATGCCCCTTTTCACCACTCAAACCACCGTATCGAAAGGTCATTGCCTTAATTACATTATGGTTGTCATCTGTCCATATCCCAGCATCTGTCATACCGTCTATAATAGCTTTAACAGTTGGATATAGGTTAGGTGGGTCTAGTTTGGACTTAGTGGGGCTATAAACTGTAATAGTCACCTCACAAGGGTTAGAGGGGCTAAATCTAGCCCTCCCCTTGTCTTTTGTTGTCAACGTATGCCAGTAAGCAAAGGCTCTGAACTGTAACCATAGCCAAGCACAAATGAATAAAGTTACTGCCAATACCAGTGTCACCCAGACTGGTGATAATACCCACCACCAAGACCACTCAATAAATCCTGTTAGTTTCAAACCTATAAAGAGCAGGGTTAACAAAGAAGTAAAACCAATCCTTCCACTGCTATTATTCTGTTTCATTTTTTTCCTCCTTTGCTTAATCAGCCAATTTGGCATCTATAGGGATAACCATTTCTGGGTTAAAAATAAGCGTGTACTTCGTATTGCTGACACCTTTGCCTGTAATGTCCTCGACAACATAAGTCACGTTGTCTGATAATCCTATGAAATGCTTTTTATACTCACCTTTATCATCTTCTGCAATGATGACAAGCTGATTTTCGCCTTGCTCGATGGACATTTTACCAGTCACTTGATACAAAACTTCGCCTTTAATGGCGTTGATGATGGTGATTTTTCTGACTACGTTAAAATTGTCAGCCTCTTTCGACAGATTATAAGAAACCCGCTCACTTTCACGGCAACCAGCCAACAGAGCTGATAGGCCTAGCGCCAATGCCAATAACTTCAATTTTTTCATATTAGTTTCCTCTTTTCTTCAAAAAATCTGGGGCATCGTCACCGATATTAAGACTGTCATACTGTTCTTTGGTAACTAAAAACTCCCCATACGCTCCGATAGTTACAGTATAATGACCATCAACCCGCCGTTTACTCGTAACAGTACCTATCAATCGCCCATGCGAGTTGTCCACTTGATAGATGATAACTGGTTTTCTTGCTTCTAGTTCTTTAACTCGATTTTGTAAATCCTTGATGAAATAAGAGCTAAAGGCAAATGTGGCAACCAGCATCGGATATAAAATTTTTATGGCATCTTTCATGTTATCCTCCCATAAAAATTCTAATAGTTGTATAAATCAAACCTACTGCATAGGCATCAATGATAAGCCAAACAACCTTATCAGCCGTAGTCTCTTTGAATATGTTGCTACCAGCTAGCCAAATAAAGCCAGCCAGTAACAAACACGAACTAATTGTCATTGCTTTCAAAAATCCAACCATGTCAATACCTCCACTTAGTAACCTTATAAATTTCTGAGTAGCCCTCTAGCTGACTTCTAAACTTTTCAGCCTCTTTTTTGGTCTTGAACTCATGCCGCTTTTGAGCAATAACACCACCACGCTTTTTTACTGGTACTTGAACCACCCAACACATGCTACTTACCTCCTAATTTATCAGCTAGTTTTTGGACAACCTCGGCAAGTTCTTCTTTCAGCTTAGGGTCTGTGATGTCCTCGATGCCGTCAATCTGACCTGTTTTCACATTGACAGCGATTGAGCCACTAAAGGAGTTATCTTCATCATCATCAGGGGTTTTATCAAAAACTTCTTTGGCACTCTTCCCCTCCAAAATATCCATCAAATCATGACTGATATTGTGAATAATGTTAGCCATCTTGAATTTTTTAATATTCCCCTCTAAAAGAAAGCGCAACATAAAATCTTTGCTATCAGCATGCAATTCATTGGTAAATTCTCTTAGGTTTGCCACGATTTCATCCGCTGTCACTTGTTTCTTATCTGTTGTCATCGTCTATGTCCTCCTGTTTTTAAGCTAATACTGTAATGTTATCTTGGTCTGCCAGTTGTTCTTTTAGATAGCCAGCGATGTTGTCAACAGCATCTGTAACCCAACGCTTACCATCTGCCTCAAAAAGTGCCATTTGCCCATTACTATCCAACCTAAATACAAATTGACTAGCTGGCTGTTCAACCTCCAAGAAAGTCCGATAGGGGCGTAATAATACTGGATTTGGTGCTTTTCCTTTAGCAAAAGTTGCCACACCGCTCTTAATCGTAGTTACTTGGCTGACACCAGTATCTTCAATATCAGCCCCATTTTCGATTTTTACGGCACTAGAGAACTCAATCAATGTACCACGGTCATTGTCATCAATAAAGTTAGCTTGCAACATGGTATTGAATTGCTCCGATGACATGAAACGCCCAAAAGTTAAATCTGGTGTGCGTGCCTTAACACCGATGAGCAACGGACGATGTTCAAGCTCATCATTCTCTGGGTAAATACACACTTCGTCATTTTTCTCAACAACGACAATTAAGCGTTGTTTGTTTACTCCGTTCAAATCGGATTTAAGGTAGTCAACAAGGCTAGTCAACGTTGATAGTTGCAATGTTTTAGGATAGCGTTTAGGGTCAAGCTCTTTTAGGTTGAATTTGTTAGCATCGTAATACTCTGTGCCATCTGCTGCTGTCAAAATTTCCAAGCCATGCTCATTCAGCTCTACCGCATACTCCAACGCTGCTTTAATGTTTTCTGTCATCTTATTTTCCTCCTACTTTACGTTTGTTAAAATCAATTACTTCTGACTTTGGTTGAGCCTGCTCCTGCTCAATTTCATCGACAGTCTGCCCAATATCTGTGCGTAACTGGGCATCATCATCAAAATACATCTGACCTGGTACAGAGCTTTTAAGCTCGTTTGCGTGTACCATGCCTGTATCATAATCACGCCCAACAAGAATTGTGGTAGCTACTCCATTTTGAGGGGCTAGTTTTGATTTGACTTCCATAATGGTATCAACTACTGACCGTTCTTCATTGGCTGACATAGTGAGTGTGATAGTCACTTTGCGTTTAGCTTTAGCCTCTGTGTTGAGGTCAAGGATATTATCAAAGACTTTTTCTAGCTCTTTGTCTAATTTCTCCTGTAAGCCTCCATCTGCAATATGGGTCAAGTCTAACCCAATAAGTTTTTTATCCATGTTGTTCTCCTCATTTCAAAAGGTTTTGTAACTGTTCTAAGCGTTGCTGTTTTTCTAGCAACTCTTTATAAACTTCTGCTCTAACAAGTACATAACCCGTCAAGTCACGCCCTACTAGAGTATCATCAACAAATAGCTCTATCTGTTCTGTTGAGGTGTCAACCTTGATACCATCAAAATCTACATCTGCTCCCTTTTTCTTTTTTGTAAAGGTATTAGCAATCACCTCAATCTCTGTATCATCGCTTAAAAACGCTGATACTTGAGTTTTTAGAGCCTCCGCAAAACCGTCAATCTCCTCAACGGTAGGAGCTGTCACGTTTCTTTCGATATCACTGACTCGATTTTGGGAGATACCCACCATAGGTGCAAGGTCATACTGGGTAAGCTCTGCCTCTTTGCGAATAGCTCGCATTTTAGCTCCATCAAACACTTTCATTTGAATACCCCCGTCTGACCATTCAGGCGATTATTGAGAGTGTGTTGCGTGATTTTATCTTGAATGTCTGGTCTCTGATAATAAAGCACATGTTCCTTATGTTTTTTTACTGTTATAATAGCAACAACAGTGATGAGAATAGACCATGTTACGCAAAACAAAGCCAAGAGTATTAAAATTACGTCAAATTGTGTCATGTTTTGTTGTCCTTTTCAAATTGGTTTAGTATGGTCTGGAAAATATCCAGTAAAAGATTTTGCGGTATATTAGACCACTCATTATACGACTTTGTAAAATTAGTCAATGTGGTTTTAGCTGGTCTAACCTCGGCATTTAATCCTAAAAATACATTACCTGCAAATTTTGTTGGTTTTTGCAAAGGATAATCATAATTGTTGTATCTCGTTAAATTGAGATAAGGGAGATTAAAACCTAAAATGTTTTGGATGTACTCCCATATCTTACTACTAGATGGATTTTCTATAATCCAGTATCTAGGTTGATACCTTTTTATGATTTGTATTGTATTAAATACTGTTAGTTCACCATTGATGCGTTTCATATACAACTTTTCAAAATCGTAATCATGATAAGCATCTATAAAATCTTGCTTTGGTCTTATAGTAAAGGGGCTGGCGATTTTTTGGGGTACAAACAAACTATCAGACAAATCCTCACGTTTCCAAAATGCCGTACCGTTAGACATTGCACATGCAACTGACCAACTTTCGCATGGTGGGCTAGCGATGATTAAATCTGGCTTCGGTAGCTCATCAAGCGTAGCAAATAGCTTGTTATCCCCAAATAAGCGGGTATAATCAGCAAGATTAAGCTGTATAAAGTGATTGTTCTTGTTTTCAATGTCAATCCCTATGGGATATACTTCAATCTTCGCCCCCCCTAAACTATTTAGGGGGTTGATAGCTTTAGTATATGAGCCATTGCCGCTATCAAACAATGCCCACACAATCATCTTAGCCAATAAGGATAATCCTCCACAAATACATCTTGAAACTCTTGATTGATTTTGCGGATATTAAACGGCTCATACGCTCTGAAATAGTAACCCCTGCTGTCAAGTTGCCCCTCAATACTTGTTGCCCACGACAAGAATACAGCTTGTTTACACGATGCGCAGTTAACTGCCTTTCGGTGTGAGCCTACCTTAACTACTTTGCAATGTCCACAAAAGGGACACTGCAAGTCTGCTTTAACTTTGATTGTTTCCATCTAGTCCTCCCTTATGATTTTTTGCAATACTCGCTTTAGGTCTGAATATTCTTCTGCTTGTAGTCTAAGAGTTAGATATTCAACTCTATCAACAAGGTTTACATTAGAAAGAATTCTATGATTTTCCAATGCCTCACCAACTATAACTGCAAAAGTAATCCAGCCATCATCTGTACCACGTTTCTCCATGGCAAGAAGCATGCTACTAATAACTTTTAGGGGGTCATAGGTTGGTAATTGGGTTAAATCAATATTTCTATCAACAACTCCTTCATAGAAAAACTCTGACATTTCTTCTAAAATCAAACTATCAATATTTTGTGTCATTCTTGTCTCCTATCTAAAACGGCAAATCATCATCTGAAATATCCATAGGGTTTGTGGTTTGCCCTTGGAAAAATGAGCCTTGCTGTGAGTTTCTGCTAAAATCTGGGGTTTGTTGCTGGTTGCCAAATGGTGACTGATAACCTTGAGATTGACCATAGTTACCTTGCTCTTGGTTTTGATAACCCCCCTGGTTATTTTGTTGGTTTCTACTTTCTAGGAGCTGGAAACCACTAGCCATTACCTCTGTCACATAGACACGTTGCCCCTGCTGATTTTCATAGTTCCGTGTTTGGATGCTACCAGTAATGCCAATCAACGCACCCTTTTTAGCCCAATTAGCCAAGTTTTCTGCGGATTGTTTCCAAATCACACAACGGATAAAATCAGCCTCACGCTCCCCATTTTGATTTTTGAATAGGCGATTTACTGCTAGCGTAAAACTAGCCTTAGCCACATTAGAGGGCGTATAACGTAATTCAGCATCTGCTATCATACGCCCCACTAACACAACGTTATTTATCATTGATTTCACCTCTCTTAGTTTTTAGGTTGTCTGAAACCTCCTCGACACCCTCGATAGTCATTTTTTTCCTTTCACAGCTCAAGCTAATTGGTCCATCACCGTTAAGTAATTCAACGATTTTAGGTACAAAATCAATAGCCGCCTCCCATTGGTTGGAACTGGTCACTTCGACCCCAACATCTACACCTCTATATTTTCCGCTAACATAGAATTTAGGCATTTTCTACCTCCTCAAGGTCATCATCTTTAACAAACACACCATCAACCGTTTTATGTCCAACTAGAAATTTATCAAGCCACCAAAGTTGCCTATAATTTAGCAAGTCGCTTTTTTGAATGTCATTAGATACCTCCCAACGTTTCAAAGCTGATAAAGTTGTTTTCCAACAACTCGACTAACCAATCAACTCACTCAAATAGACCACTTGTCCCAGTTTCTTCTGGCTACGGCAATAATCGCAAAGACCGCATTCTATCGGCTTCTGCTTGCCTTGAATAACCGCCCAAACTTCAACAATTTCAGATTTCAGTTGGTTCAAACCATTTTCTAGCCACTCATCATCAATCTTCAAGATGTCCTTATCAGGCACATTCTCCTTGCTGACAGCTACAATATAAGGGCGGAACTCTTGCCCGGTCATCTTCTGCAATAGCTCACGATACAAACCAAGCTGACCGTGGTAGCCAAAACCAAGGATATTGTTGACCGCTGCTGGCACTTTCTTCCTCAGCTCCTCGCTCCACTCCTTGTTGTAAATTGATTTCATAGTCTTCAAATCTACAAAGTAGCCACGGGTCAGGTTCACACTATCCAGCTTGCCCTTAACTGGGACGCCCTCGATTTTCCCAAAGACAATCATTTCTTTTTGCACATCATCATCTGGGAAACCGTGGTAGAGATTGGCAAAGCCGTCATCATTTTTCAGGCTTTCAATCATCTTGTCGCCGATGATAAAATCTGCTTTGAGATTCCCTTTATTCTTACCAGTCTTGGCCAGCAACTTCTCTCCATGCTCTGCCAAAAACTGCTCATGGGCTTCAGGGCTTTCAAAGTAACTGTGAACGTAATTCCCCAGCAATAGTGCTATTTCGTCACGTTCTTCTACCCAACTACCGTTGTCAACCGCAAAAGCCTTGGCTTGGCATTGCTGGTATCGCTTGTAGCGTGAGTTGGTCAGATAGCTAGTGTCGCCGTAATAGTTCTCTTGTGTCAGTTGTGTCATGGTTGTTTACTCCTTGATTTGGGTTGTATTACCCTCAAAAAGGCTGATTTCTTCAATGATTTCTCCTGTTTCTTCGTCAACAAAGTCAGGGATTTCATCTGCTGGGTAGCTGGTGTCTGGGGTTGTTTCCATTTCGGAAATAGCCACATCTTCGGTTAGGGGCACATCTTTTACCCGGTCTACCACCTCAGCTTCTGGAACATCAATAATTCCAGTTGTTTCCAATTCTGCAACAGCTGCCGTTTTAGGCTGGGGCTGACCCAAAATGCTGTCCAAACTTTCAGTCTTCTCATCTATTGGCTTGGCTTCCTTGATTTGGCGGTCGCCAACGGTTGAATCTGCATTGTCCGCAATTATAGCATCCTGCATTTCAACAGAGAGAGGGGCGTACTTACTAAGCAACTCTTTCAACAATGTTTTCAAAGCCATAGCATCGAATTCAGTATCCCACGGCGTGTTTTTAGTGAACCCTCCTGTCGCTTTGTCATAGGTTTTAGAATACTTTTTAGCGTGTTCAAAAACTTTTTCTCTTGTCCAAAAAATCATCTTACGAAAGCCATTGACAAGCTCAATACTTGCGAAATAGCCTTTCACTTCACCGCTGTCAGCTTGTTCATCAGCCAGAACCAACTCACCATAAACCTTGTCGTAACGGATAAACTCTGAAACATAAACAACATCACAGTTGATATTCTTAATCTGTCCGCTTCTTTGCGCTAGTTGGATTAATCCACGGTAACCGATTTGGAATTGCGCCTCTGGAATTTTCACCCACTTATTCCCTTGTTTCTCATTTCGGTTATAGGCAACTACATAAGCCATACCTAGACTAGGCTCAATCGGTAAATTCAGAGTTGCCGCTTTCATAGCAGCCGTCATAATACTTGTATTCGTCGCTTTAGCTAGTTGTTTATTGCTATTGATAATTGACAGCAAACTCGCCACGAATTGAGTTTCACGACCTTTCAGCACTGAATGAAATTTTTTCAAAACTGCTGGACTATTAAAAGCTTGTTGCGGTGTTTGGTTGTCAAAAAATACAATTTGGTTTTGTGTCATCTTACTTTCCTTTCTGAATGCCCCAATTTCTCAAAATTTAGGGGCATAGTCGTCTTATTTTTGTGGTTATGGTATTTGTATAGCCCTAACTTAAAATCGCTTAGAAACGATTTTAGAGCCGTTCTGCGAGGTGCTTGCTCTGAGCATCTACCCAACGGTCGTAAGCTTCATCCTCATCGTAGCTCTCTTCGTGCGGACAGTAGTCTGGTTCAGTCGCTAACCAAGTGTCATAGTCAAAAGTTCCAAATAGTCCTCTGTCTTGTGCCATAATTTACTCCCCGCTCAACCGCTCTAGTCTCTCAACAAACTCAACATAGGCCTTGTAATGGTCACCAGACTTTTGGCTATCCTTGTACGCTTTTTCTATTAACTCATCACCCGTACCATAGAAACAACCAACTCTCCACATCTTGTTTGATTTTGTGTAAGTAAAATGCCGTCCGCTAGACCAGTGATTTTTAAAGATGATGATATCTCCCAAATCATACACCCTAGCATCGCCAGACACCTCAGCATCGCCAGACACCTCAGCATTGCCAGACACCCTAGCATTGCCAGACACCCTAGCATTGCCAGACACCCTAGCATTGCCATACACCTCAGCATTGCCAGACACCTCAGCATCGCCAGACACCCTAGCATCGCCAGACACCCTAGCATTGCCATACACCCAAGCATTGCCATACACCCTAGCATCGCCAGACACCCTAGCATCGCCAGACACCTCAGCATCGCCAGACACCCTAGCATCGCCAGACACCCTAGCATTGCCATACACCTCAGCATCGCCAGACACCCTAGCATCGCCAGACACCCTAGCATTGCCATACACCTCAGCATCGCCAGACACCCTAGCATCGCCAGACACCCTAGCATTGCCATACACCCAAGCATTGCCCTCATGGCTCAAATTATCCTCCTTGTGGATATAGCCGCCCAATTCTCCTGTCTCAACACTACCAAAGCTAATTAAGGCACGAATGCGAAATAGTTTCCATCCCCAAAAGCTGATAGTATCGTCCATGACTAGCTCATATTTTTTGCTCATCTTAATTCCTCCTGTGGATAACTCGGTTATCCCCTTTCTTTATTTATAAGTATTAGATTGTTACTTAGTTAGTCTTTGTTATATATTTAGTTTTTGTTATATATTTATTATTTATTAACATCGTAATTTTTTTAGATTTGAATTTTTTAGATTTGAATTTTTTAGATTTGAATTTTTTAGATTTGAATTTTTTAGATTTGAATTTTTACGAAATGAATTTCTAAACCTAGTTTTCCGTAACGCCTGTGGAAAACTTTTTCTCAAACTGAGGCAAAATATAATCTTCAAAATACCAATCAACCAGTTTGAAATCAGCAGCGAACCAAAATATCTCTGCTCCTTGTTTGTAACCCCTGCCCTTTTTGATAGAGCGCATATAGCCTAATTGTTCTAAACGTTTGAAATACTTATCGACCGTGGAACGTGATAGACCTGTACGCTTTGCTATCTCTGGTGGGTGTATACGCCAAGAAATGTTGTTACTCAGCACAACTAGCATGATGCCTCTTGCTGTGTTGTCAACGTCTGGGTCGTTGATAAAATCGTTGCTGATAACTGTAAAATTTTTATTGCCGTTTTTATGGAAAGATGTATTGCATCAAGCACCCCCCTCCCATCTCTCCTCGTTGATTTTTCTGAAAATGTCATATACTGGGCTATCATCTGGGATAACATACCCTGTAATGTCATCTAGCTCTGTACCGTCTGCCATCACATGGCTTACGGTGTAATGTTGCTTAACCATGCCCTGTCCTTTCTAGCTTTTGCCAAAATAACAAGCGTATCTATCAGCTCAAGACCGACTAGGCTGTTGATGACAACCTCGCTAAGCTGATAATATTTTCGTTGCCAATTTTTCACTAAAAGTTGCTGTATACTGTCTAATTCTGTCATTTTGTGATATAATGTCAGTAGTTAAATTTCTCAAGCTCCTCAACTGGATTGCCGTCCAGAGGGGCTTTTTTAATGTCACCACCACAAACTCCTTTCTTTTTTGGTAGAATAGCTCTATTTCTCAAACTTAGGGAGTATAGAGCTTTTTTAATTCTGTTTCAGGGTTTGTTATAGCACCCCTAACCTAAAATCGCTTAGAAACGATTTTAGAGGCATTTTACAAACACCGATGCCAATTCTCCGCATACCATGAGCGCACCGCATCTCTCGGGTACTTGATATGGCTGCCTTTGCCACGGTCAAGCCTTGGAAAATCAGCGTGACGAGTATAGCGTGACAAATTCCCCACACTGCACCCGAACATTTTTGCTAATTCTTGTTGAGTCATTTCGATAGGCAAGAGAATTTCAACATCTAGGCTCTTAGTCTTATCAACAACCTTTTCCTGCAACATCTCGCCAAACTGGTTGGCTAGTTGTGTCAAGGTATCCTCAAACCTCATATTACTCTAATCTCCTTTCTGCTCATCTAATTCATTCCAAGGCTCATCAACGCCCAGAATACGAGACACCGCAAGTTTTAGCTCAACGCTCCCCTTGCCCTTGCTAAAAAGCTCAGTAATGGCACTAGACTTGCGACTAAATCCGACAGCTTGTGCCAAATCAGCATTTTTCCACCCTTTTAGGTTCATCTTGTCCTTGACAGCAGAGACCCAAATCTTGTGTTGTCGGCTCATACTAGCCTCCTTTCCTTATAATCAATCAAAATGTAAAGCGAAAAATCTCGAGAAACATTTAGATTAAAGTTAGGGGGTGTTGTCAACCACTAACTTTGATAAACTTAGTTTATCAACGATTTTTTAGCGAAAATAATTTTTTATAAAAATACTTGACTTTTTTTAGTTGTTTAGCTAAAATCAAGGTATAAGAAAAACATTAGACAGAACCTTACAAACTCGCCAAAGTTTTTATTTTTAGTTTTGTCTTTCGCTCTTGTTTTCGTTTAACAATTCGCCTTACAAATTATATTTTATATGTTTATCTAAAAAATGTCAAGAGTTTTTAGACAAAAAAATAAAATATTTTTTGTCATGTCTTAGAAAGGCTGATAAATCAATGTTTATAACCTTTGAGCGCATAAAAGAATTATGCAAAAAAAGAGGGATTTCAATAAATTTTTTAGAAGAACAGCTAGAAATAAGTAAAAACTATGTATATAGCCTTAAAAACAAGAAATTTCCATCAGCTGAACACATGGCTAAAATCGCCGACTATTTCCAAGTCAGCACCGATTACCTGCTGGGTCGGACAGATAACCCAGCCATCGCCAAAGATGACGCTCCCTTTTACTTTGAGGGTCAAGAGGTGGATGTTGAGGAACTCGCTGGCACAGCCATGCGGTTCAATGGCAAGCCCTTATCCGATAAAGATAAAAAAGCCATCCAAGGCATCATAGAGGGCTACCTACGCAGCCTAGAATAGGAGGACACCATGACCACTATTACACTCAATACCACACCACAGCAGGATAGGTTAATCACCAAATTCTTGTCTGAACACCCAGAAGCTCAAGAAAGCCTACTAGATACCCTCATTAGCCACATAGAGGACTTAGAGGATTACCAAGCTGGTATAGCTGCCCTAGCTAGTTACAACGCAAACGGGCAAAATGGCTACAGCCTCAAACAAACTAAAGAATTACTAGGGCTATAAATGTACAAGCTCATTATTACCCCAGAAGCCCTCAAACAACTTCAAAAACTAGGACAAGCACCCGCCAAGCAAATCTTAGATTGGCTAGAAAAAAATATCGAGGGTAGCGCTAACCCCAAAGCCAGCGCTAAGCCCCTAAAACACGGTTATAAAGGACTTTGGCGTTATCGTATTGCCAAAGACTACCGTGTCATCTGCGACATCCAAGACGACAAGCTCGTCGTCCTAGCCCTGAAAGTTGGTCACCGTAGCAAAATCTATAAACTGAAAAGATAGGAATGATTGCCAATGACAGAAAAAGAACTTTACAATGAGTTCGGAATTAGAATTTCTGTTTTTGATGAAAACTTACTGGATGATGATGGGTTCTATATCCCAGATTTGAGGACGATGTTCATCAGCAGTCGCATTCCAAAGGAAATGAGACATAAAGTAACCTTTCATGAACTCGGTCACAACGAGCATCTCCCTCATCTCTACCAAATCTTTCGTGAGAAGAACGAGTTAGATGCCAATCGCTACATGATACGTAACTTGGTCAAGATGGCGTTGTCCGAACTGGACGACCACACCGAATTTAACTATTTGACCTTTATGGAACATTGGCAACTAAAATCCATGACAGATGAAATCATGATTAAAGAAGAATATAAAAAATTAGTTAATGGAAAATAAAGCCAGAATGGCACTATTTACCTACTGCTCTTGATGTATTCCAATAAAACTATGTGCAATCACTGAACCACACAAAAAGCTGTTGGAGGATAATATGAAAAAACTGCTGTCGTATAGTGTCATTACACTATCAGCCCTCGCCCTTGTCGCTTGTTCATCCGAAACGAGCACAAAAGAAACTGCATCATCAAGTTCAGCTACGGAAAAAGTCGCAGCTAGCAGCTCACAAGACAATATCCCGACTGACTACAAAACAGCCCTCAAAAAAGCTGAAAATTATCTTGACACAATCCCTATGTCTAAAGAGGGACTGCGTAACCAACTTATCGAATTTGAAAAATATTCAGAAGAAGCTGCCCAATACGCTGTTGATAATATCAAAGCAGATTGGAATGAACAAGCACTGAAAAAAGCAAAAGACTATCAAGAAACTGTTGCGATGTCACCAGAGGCAATCCGCACACAACTGGTTGATTTTGAAAAATTTACCCAAGAAGAAGCTGATTACGCTGTCGCTAATCTAAACTAATCAAAATAAGCCCCCGCTATATCGCTTGAGCAGGGGCTTTAACGTAGAGGTATAAAAGTAATGGCATATTTTAGAAAGCGTGATAATGGCTGGGAATACCGTATCAGTTACAAGACACCTGACGGCAAATATAAGCAAAAGTCAAAATCTGGATTTAGAACAAAAAACGAGGCTACCCTTGCTGCTGCAAAAGCAGAGCAAGAACTATCTCAAGGGTTCGTAGAAGACGATAACAGCTTATTCAGTGACTACTTCATCAAATGGGCTGAACTTTATAAGAAACCAAACGTAAGCCCCTCAACGTGGTTGAAATACGAATACACCCATAAAAAAATCATCGCCTATTTTGGTCAAGCAAAATTGAAAACTGTAACCGCAAACAGCTATCAAGAGGCTATCAATAATTTTAGGGCTACACACTCCTGGCAAACTGTCAAGATGTTCAACACACACATTAGGCAATGCCTCAAAATGGCATTGCACACTGGCATTATCCAAAAAGACTTTACGATATTTACCACTCTTACCAAAGAAAAAGACAAAGACCTTACAAGCAATTACCTCGAAATCGACGAGTACCTAAAACTCATTGCGGATACTGGAAAAGAAATAACTTACAAATCCCACTTCTGCATCTATCTCATCGCTGTGACTGGTATGCGTTTTAGTGAGGCAATGGGATTAACTTACAATGACATCGACAAGGATAACCTAGAACTATCAATCAACAAGACCTATAAAGTATTTGGGGTCGCTAAAGGCTACGCCCCCACAAAAAACGAAAACTCAGTAAGAACAGTCCCTATTAGTCAACACACCCTAGACCTCCTAGAAAGCTACCAGAGCCGCTTTAGAGACGACGACAGGATATTAACAGGGTTATCTAACTCTGCTGTTAACAAGACCCTCAAAAAGCTCGTAGGGCGTGATGTACATGTCCACTCTCTCCGTCATACATACGTATCTTATCTGATTAGTCAAGGTTTAGAACTGTTTGCCATCTCAAAACTTATTGGACACAAAGACCTTAATACCACCCTAACTGTCTATGCCCACCTCCTAGCAGACAGCAAAGACAGGAATAACCAAAAAGTCCGTCAATTATTTGGGGCGGATTTGGGGCAAAATATCAAAAACCCTTGATTTTTCAAGGGTTTTTAGCGTTGTTTTATCCAGCCTAAGGGAATCGAACCCCTATCTCAAGAACCGGAATCTTGCGTGATATCCATTACACTAAGGCTGGCTACTTTCAAGTATATCATATTTCAGTAAATTTGAAAATAGTTAGATGATGATTTTTTGAGCACCAGTTACTAAATCCATATATCATCAGGGCTTAATCAATAACTAATTCATTAACAACCTCATCCGACAAATCAAGTTGCAGACTAACTGGCAAATACTTGCTTAAAAAATCTAGTCACAGGTTGCAAGCCTTCTCTGATTGCCCAATACTTATCAACTAAAGTCACGATATAACTCTCTTTATAACGAGGAAAAGCGATTGTTGCTCCCCACATGTGCTTCAAGATAATGTCTTCCTCCACCTTATTCGTATTGATTAGCTTTTTGGCATTGCGCAGAGCAATACGCGGATGTACCCAAGCATGGCTTTTATTAAACTTTTGGTGACGCCAGTCATAATAGAACAAATCGTGCAACAAACCTGCCCTAGCTGTACTCGCTGCATCCCATCCCAGTTTCTTGGCAATTTTATAACTCGTGTAAGACACATTTATCGAATGCTCCAAGCGAGTCGAATGATAATGGTGAACAATACTTTCTAGTCGTTGTACCTTTGGGTGGCGAATCAAATGATCGACCAGATCCATGTATTCCTTGTCATCTTTGTAATTCATCTTATTTTCCTCTCTAGTAGCCATAGCAGAGCAGCTAAGCATGTCTCTGTCTTCAGCGATTGACCAGACTGAACATCATAATCCCTGCAGCTACCGCAACGTTGAGACTTTCAGCCCGACCAGGCATAGGAATATGCACCAGCTCATCAGCCTGCTCAGCCATTGCCGCTGAAATCCCAGAACCCTCATTTCCCATCACTAAAGCAAAATGGTCGTAGCTAGTTAATGTCCGATAATCAACCGAATGCTCAGACAAAGTAGTCGCTAAAACAGGCACCTCAATAGCCTTCAGCTGGCTAACGATCTCTTCAATAGGCAAGCGGTAAATCGGCAAATGGAAGTGACTTCCTTGCATAGAACGTAAGGTTTTTTGATTATAAATATCTGCTGTGCGATGACTGATCAACACCCCATCGAACCCTGCGGCATCAGCTGTCCGAATCATCGTCCCAACATTTCCAGGATCCTGAATATCTTCCAAGACAAGATAGCGACCTTTTTCAAGTTTAGTTACATCTGGATGAGAAATGGCAACCTCTGCAACAATCCCTTGCGGTGATGGCGAATCAGATAACTCACGTAACACTTCCGGGCTAACAATGACAGCCTGTGACAAATCAGACACTCGGTAAGCCTCTTCTGCTAAAACAAACACACGCAGCATCTCTGCTCCAGACAATCGCGCTTCTTCAACAAGATGCCAGCCTTCAATCAAGTAAGAGGTGGTCCGATACTTCTTCTGCTGTAATTTTTTAGCCTGCTTAATCAAGCTATTTGCTTTGGAGGTAATGATAGTCATGGTAAATATTATAGCATAATCACTTAAAAAATACTGAAAGAAAAGATGTGTTTGTTATATAAAAATCAGTTCTGTGTTATTCTAAAACGCTTTCTGTCACTATTTTCACAATTTTTGGCTGACAAAGAGCAGACTTAGTGATACAATAAACATGTAAATCATTTTCAAAGGAGTTTTCACATGATCGCAACAAAGCAACACAAAAAAGTTATCCTCGTTGGTGATGGCGCTGTTGGTTCTTCTTATGCCTTTGCCTTGGTGACTCAAGGCATTGCTCAGGAACTCGGTATCATTGATATTGCCAAAGACAGAACTCAAGGAGATGCTGAGGACTTGAGCCATGCTCTGCCATTCACTTCACCAAAGAAAATCTACTCAGCAGATTATAGCGATTGCCACGATGCGGATATCGTTGTATTAACTGCTGGAGCTCCTCAAAAACCAGGTGAGACTCGTCTTGATTTGGTTGAAAAAAACTTGCGCATCAACAAAAGCATCGTTGAAGCAGTTGTTGCATCAGGCTTTGATGGTATTTTCCTTGTTGCAGCTAACCCTGTTGATATTTTGACTTACTCTACTTGGAAATTCTCTGGCTTCCCTAAAGAACGCGTTATCGGTTCTGGAACATCACTTGATTCTGCGCGCTTCCGTTACGCCTTAGCAGATAAAATCGGTATCGATGCTCGTTCCGTCCATGCTTACATCATGGGTGAGCACGGTGACTCTGAATTTGCCGTTTGGTCTCACGCCAACGTTGCAGGTGTGAAACTTGAACAATGGTTGCAAGATAACCGAGATGTTGATGAGCAAGGTCTCGTAGACCTCTTCGTTTCTGTTCGTGACGCTGCTTACTCAATCATCAATAAAAAAGGCGCAACCTATTACGGTATCGCTGTCGCTTTGGCCCGCATTACTAGGGCTATCCTTGATGACGAAAATGCTGTATTGCCACTTTCTGTTTATCAAGATGGTCAATACGACGGTGTTGAGGGCATCTTTATCGGTCAACCAGCCATTATCGGTGCACACGGTATTGTTAGAAATGTCAAAGTTCCTCTTAACGATGCCGAACTTCAAAAAATGCAAGCATCTGCTAACCAACTCAAAACCATCATTGATGAAGCTTTTGCCAAAGAAGAATTTGCTTCAGCTTGTAAAAATTAACAAAAAATCTGTTGAGAAGACTCAACAGATTTTTTCATACCCTTTAATAAGGAAACAGGACTTTATATATCATTCATGATGCCTTTGTCTTAAGCATGGGATAAGCAGTTATGACAAGGAGTTTTTTCTGCCCTAATCATCCCTTATGAAGCGCAAAGTATGGGAGTTGACATTTAGGCATTATTTGTCCTGTCTTTTTAAGCTGAAGTGGTCTGGCACTGGATCCTCACCACCAGCAGAAAATGGATGGCAGCGACAAATGCGAGCTGTGCCCATCAAGACACCTTTTGCGCCATGCTTTTCAATCGCTTCTATCATATAGGAAGAGCAGGTTGGCTGGTAGCGACAACTTGGGGGCAAAAGTGGGGACAAGACAGCTTGATAGAGCTTAACAGGGGCAATTAGTAATTGTTTCATTTGATATTGTTAAGGGCTGCGTTGTGCAACTGACTAATTTCTTTTTTATTGAGACGACGGTATTCACCCGGACGAAGCCCCGTCACGTCAAGGGTACCAAATCGTGTTCGTGATAGCTTGTCGACTAAAAGACCGACACTTTCGAACATTTTTTTAACCTGGTGATTCCGTCCTTCATGGATAGTTAATTCAACCACTGAGCGGTCTTTTTCCTTGTCTACTTTAAGAATGGTATAACGTGCAGGCTTGGTCTTTCTGCCATCAATGACAACACCTTTTGTTAAGGGACGCAGATTATCCTTGGTTGCAATGCCCTTGACACGCGCCACATAGACCTTATCAATCTCATTACGAGGATGAATCATTTTATCGGTAAAATCCCCATCATTGGTCAAAATCAAGAGACCAGTAGTATCCCAGTCCAGACGCCCGACAGGATAAATTCTCTCTTTAACCGTCGGCAAAAGGTCAATGACTGTTTTTCTGCCTTTGTCATCTGAAACACTGGAGATGACCCCTCTGGGTTTGTTGAGGAGGTAGTAGACTTTTTCTTCGTTGTAAATCGGTGTTCCCTCTACTTCAACCAAATCACCAGACTTGATGGTGGTCGCTAGTTCCGTGACAATCTGGCCGTTGACAGTCACTAGACCTTGCTTAATGAGCTCTTCCGCCTTACGGCGACTGGCTACACCAGCGTGGGCAATAAATTTATTAATTCTCATCTTCTCTTCTCCCTTCTAGTAGCTCTGCTATGTCGCCTGAGGCAAATAGATTACTCTCTTCTTCCTCAATCACAATGCTTGAGACATCTGGTAACTCCGCAAGGTCATTGATGCCCATAAAATCAAGGAAATAGGGTGTGGTCGCGTAAAGGTTGGGTCGCCCAATCACCTCTTTTTTACCAACCTCTGCAATCAAATCAAAGGCCAGCAATTTAGCAATGGCGCCACTTGAGTTGACCCCTCTAATGTCATCCACTTCAATCCGCGTAATGGGTTGCTTGTAGGCAATAATCGATAGGGTTTCAAGACTAGCTCGCGATAAACTCTGATTGGTCGGTGTTTTCGCGTAGACCTGCAACAGCTCCGCATACTCCTCTTTGGTCACCAAACGGTAAGCTTTCCCAGTTTCCAAAAGGCAAAGACTCGTCTCGCTATCTGAAAGGTACTTGGTGGCTAATTTTTCCAGTTGTTGGGTCAATGCTGACGCTGACAGGTTGAGCATTTCTGCCAACTGACGCAGGGTTAGTCCTTCTTCTCCTGCTACAAAAAGCAGGGCTTCTATCCTAGCTAGGTGTGACATCCGTCGCTCCTTTCTCTCCTATCCACTTGAGGTAAACCTCACCAAAATTTTCTGTCTGCGTGACCTCAATCGCCTTGATTTTAACCAGCTCTAAGACCGCTAAAAAGAGGGTAATCAGCTCACTCAGAGACGACCGATGCTCAAAAATAGCTACCAAAGTAAGCTGATGAGTTTGGCTAAAACGGTCTCTAATCTCATCCATCATGTCCTCGATTTTGTAATCATCTTTATCGATGGTCGTGTGACTGGTTCTGACTTGTTCCTGTTTCGCTGCCATCACCTTTGAAAAGGCTAAAAAGAGGTCGATAACCGACTTATCTGCTGTCAAGGTCATTCCTTCAGCGACAATTTCCTCTTTCGGTTTCGAAAAATGCAGGGCTCTCTGCTGGTGCTGTTCTGCTAAATCCTGGCTAACCTGTTTGTACAGTTTATACTCTTCTAACTGCTGGAGCAAGGTCATCTCTAAATCGTCGTCTTCAGGAGGTGCTTCGACCAACTTAGGCAAGAGCCTGCGGCTCTTAATGAGCATCAGCTGGCTTGCCATGACCATATAATCACCAGCCACCTCCAAACGCAGAGCAGTCAGAGTAGATACGTAAGCAAGGTACTGCTCGATGACGTCAATCAAAGGCACCTCATAGATGTCCATCTTATACTGAGATACCAGATGAAGGAGGAGGTCGAGCGGTCCTTCAAAATCTTTTAATTTAATGTCCATGTGTCTCATAGGTCATGAGCGTCTGAGTCGTTTTCAACCCCAGCTGCTTTGCCAAACTTGCTTGACTAACGCCACGACTTAATTCTGTGATGATGTACTGCTGTCGCAGTTTTTGAGCGGTCAAATCACCTAATCCCAAACTGGTGAGGTAGTGAGACAGGCGATTAAATAGCCATTGTCTTGAGTAGGATTTGCCATTCTTATCAAAGAGATAAGTGCCTGCTTGCACTCGTTCAAGATAGGGAACTAGGTTCTCTGGCAGGGAAAGTACCCTAATCAATTCTCCTTTTTTGATGGTCAACATCCGAAAATCGAGATTGATATCAGCTTGCTTAATGCTTTGAATCTCGCTGGGGGTCAACCCTAACTGCCAAATCAAAAGGGCAATCAGTTGACCTGCTGTCTGGTCAGTCTCAGAAAATAAGACAGACAAGTCCCGAATCGGCAGTTGAGTGGTCGTCTGTTTCACCTTATCAAGCGGTTTTAAGCGATGATAAGTCCCTACCTCTCCTTGCTCATACAGATATAGGAGAAATTGATTAATGGTAGACAATTTTCGTCTCCTAGCAGCAGGTTTCAGCGTAGAAATAGTAGTCTCGTAGACCTGCAACTTACTGCTTGTCATCTCATCTCCCACCACTTCTAAAAACTGCTGTAGGTCATAAGTATAGGCAGCTCTGCTATTTTCTGAGAGCTCCTTACTTGCTAAAAATCTTTCTAAGTTATTGGCCATCACTGACTTCTTTCTTAGGAATAAGGTGATAATATCCTGCAAAATTATGAAGGAGGCTATTGATAGCCTTGAGAATGGCTTTTCGCGTGATAATCCCCTTAAAATAGCCGTCGGCAGTCACTACTGGTAGAAAAGAGGCATCGACCAGTTTATGCATGATTTCGGTGAGGTCAGCTGTTGGCAAAATCGCCTCAAGACGTGTATTAACCATATGCGAAATGTCTAAATCAGCCAACTCTTCTAACGCCAATTCATGTTCAAACTGGTAATTAACAATGTCAGATACGCTAATCGTTCCGACATAGCGCCTATCCTTGGTAATGACTGGAACGCGTGAAAAACCGTTTCTTGACAAGAGTAACATGACATGATCGGTGTTATGCGTATCAACAAAAATGGCTAAGTCTTCTGCCGGTGTCAAATATGTTGTCCAATGAGACAATAAAAATTCTTCAAATTCTTTGGCAATCATCGACTAAATTCCTTTGATAAACGAGGGTAAAGCTGGTGATTGAGGTCGTAAAAATCCACACAAATAGTCTTGTCATCTGCCTCAATCACCGCATAGAGTTTCTCCTGTACCTCGCCACGTGGCTGGCTGACAGAGCCAGGGTTGACAAAGACCGTCTTGCCCTCTTGCCAAGCTGCTGCACGGTGCAAGTGTCCATAGAGACAGATGTCCGCTTGGGCCTCTTGTGCAAAATAAATCAGCTTGTCCCACATAAAATTGATGGCGTAGAGATGACCATGAGTCTGGGCGATTGTGAGATGTGGCAGGCTCGTCACCAGATGCTGGGAGTAACCCTCGTCGTAATCACAATTACCCTGTACGACCTGAATCCCTGACCAAATCTTGTCCGTACTAGGGAGTTCCGAGTCCCCATTATGAAATATCGCATCCACCTTGCCCTGATAATGCTCTTTGATGGCCTCAACCACCGCACGATCCCCATGCGAGTCGCTCATGACCACTAATTTAAGGCTTGCCATTCTGGAAATACCTCCAACAATTTTTTAAGGGCAATCGCCCGATGAGAATGGGCGTTTTTGTAGTCCGTACCAAGCTCTGCTGATGTTTTTCCTGTCTCTCCGACTAAGAATAATGGATCATACCCAAAACCACCATCACCTTTTGGTGCAAAATCGATGTATCCTGCCCACTCACCTTCTACCACTAAACTCTCACGATTAGGGGCCGCTAATACTAAAGTACAATGGAACTGGGCAGAGCGGTCTTTGGGTTCAAAGACCATGGCCAACTCATGCAGGAGCTTGGCGTTATTCTTCTCATCAGTCGCACCTGGTCCAGAAAAGCGGGCAGACCAGACCCCAGGCAGACCGCCAAGGATATCGACTTTTAGCCCTGAATCATCTGCCAATACCATCTGACCCGTCAGTTTGGAAATGGTCTCCGCCTTGAGGCGGGCATTTTCTTCAAAGGTCGTCCCAGTCTCTTCCACATCAGGTAAATCTGGGTAGTCATTGAGGTTTTCTACCGTCATACCCAGTTGCTTAAAGAATTTCCGAAACTCCTTGGTTTTACCTTCGTTTTTAGTGGCAATGAGAATCTTATCTCCCAGTCCAGCCTGCTGACCGAAGAAATCAGAAGCCTTGACACCACCTGTTGGAACATGCACATCAATGAGCCGGTCCCCTTCTGTGATCACAATCGCTCCAGCCTGTTGTGTCATGGTCAATTGACGACCTGCTGCATCATTGATGATGTCAATCACAAAGCGAATCAAGGAGACATCAGAGGCTTTTTTGATGACCTCAACCTGATAGCCTTGCATGCCTTTGCCATCGTCATAGTAAGGCGGGAATAACCCTTGCAACCTAAAGGCAAGAGCCTGAAGCTCCTCCTGCTCCTCCGGCAACAGGGCAGATAGAAAACTATGCCCGCCCCACTTACCGATAAACCAGTTCTTGTCGTCCTTGTATTCGTAAATTTTAGTTGTCATGTCTTATCCTCTATTTTTGTGAATTGCTCAAGGGGAAGACCACCTTGAGGAAGAATGAGTTGTACGACTTGCTGACCTTCTGTGATAAAAATTGCGCCATTTCTGTCCTCAGCAACAAGCTGGCGCTCAGTCTCTTGATTGATGATAGAAAGGACAAAATCAATCAGGCTCAATTGTGAGGACAGTCGTATCACCAGAACGTCATACCCTTGTTGAGCTAACCAAGATTCCTCAGATAAGGGAGCTCGGTCAAGGATAGTGGCTAATTGCTGATTGAGCAGATAGAGCTTATTTGACATGGGTTCGGCAAAGTGAGATAAAAGACTGTGTCCGCCCCACTTACCGATAAACCAGTTCTTGTCGTCCTTGTATTCGTAAATCTTATCTGTCATACAGTTACCTCATCTAGGCTAGCTACTAAATCAATATGGTTGACCGTGAAGGGAACATCTGGTAACCAATTGCCTGCGATATGGGCAAAGCTATCAGCTCCTCCGGTTGTGTAAAAACGGTGACCTTGCGCCGGCTGGCGAGGGTCTCGGTTGATGCCGAAATAGTTAAGCAAGACGGAGATGTCTCGCACACTCTCAGCTCCGCTATCAACCAAAGCCACCTCCTGCCCCATAACGTTTTGAATGATAGGGCGCAAGAGCGGGTAGTGGGTACAGCCTAAAATGAGGGTATCCACCTGACCAACCAAAGGCGCCAAGGTCTCATAAACAGCCTTCTTGGCCAAAGGTGAGTTCATCTGGTTGGACTCAACGATAGGAACAAAGGCTGGACAAGCCAAGCTCTCCACCTGACTTTGAGGGGCTAAACTGGTGATTTTCTCGCGGTAGATGTCCGACTGCACCGTCATAGGCGTGCCGATAATACCGATTTTCCCAGTTCTTGTTGCCTTAATCGCAGCGCTGGCTCCTGGCATAATGACCCCGATAACGGGAATATCCAGTTGGCTCTTGATGTCTTCCCACACCACTGCTGTTGCGGTATTACAAGCCAGTACAATCATCTTGACGTCCTGTTTGCGCAGAAAATTGACCAGCTCCCAAGTGTAGGTCTTAATTTGCTCGGCAGGTCTAGGGCCATAAGGGGCTCTAGCCGAGTCACCGATATAAACAACTTGCTCGTGGGGCAACTGGCGCATCAGCTCACGTACCACCGTCAGGCCACCAACGCCTGAGTCCAAAAATCCAATAGGTCTATTGTCCATCGTCTTCTTTCTGTGAGATTTATGAAAATAGCAGAGCTGTCAGCGCTAATCGTCGACGACACCTACTTTTACAATTGATGACGAGATCTTCCAACCAAAATCAAAAATCACGCCATTGGACGTGATTTGACAAGTTGGCAATCACTGCCCACTTCTTATTTTTTCTTGGCTTTAGCTCTTGCTTCCTTCTGTTGCTTTTGCATCTGACGAACAACAGCTTGAACCTTGGCTTCACTTGGTTTTTGACCCATCTGGCTCATCATGGTGCGGATAATATCCGCATTAAATGGTGGATTTTCTTCCAAATATTTTTCCATCTGTTTACGAGCGATGAAAGCACCGCCGACCAAACCGCCGAGACCTGCCAAAGTAATCAAGAGCATGGCTACCCAAATATTCATATCAATCGATACTCCGTTTCATTTTCTTATCTTAACCATTATAGCAAAAAATAAGCAAATTGACAAAGGGAAAATAACGACTAGTCACCAAAATCAAAGCCCATCACAGTTGCTAGATAGTCCTCTGGGGTTTCTGCCCGACGAATGAGACGCGGTGTGCCATCAGTCTGCCAGAGAATTTCTGCAGAGCGGAGCTTAGCATTGTACTGATAGCCCATAGAAAACCCATGCGCCCCCGTGTCGTGAATAACCAAGGTATCGCCAATCTCCGTCACTGGCAATTCACGTTCCCGCGCCAGCTTGTCATTATTTTCACACAGCCCACCGACCACATCGACCACAGCCGTCTCTGTGCTCTCAAGACGAGCCATGTTGGTCACATGGTGATAAGAGCCATACATGGCAGGACGCAACAGGTTGACACTAGAGGCATCTACCCCCAGATAGGAGCGGTAGGTGTGTTTTTTATGGGTAACAGTCGTCACCAAGAGCCCGTGCGGTGCCAGCATGAACCGCCCCAACTCCGTAAATATCTTGACCTCACCTAGACCAGCAGGGGTGAGTACCTCTTCATAAGCCTGACGGACACCCTCGCCGATAGCCATAATATCATTTGGCTGCTGGTCAGGATGGTAATTAACCCCAATACCACCTGATAGGTTGATAAACTCAAGGCTAATGCCTGTTTCAGACTGAATTTCAACTGCTAGCTCAAACAGCTGCCGTGCCAACTGGGGGTAGTAAGCGTTGGTCACTGTATTTGAAGCTAGGAAGGCATGAAGTCCAAAACTCTTAACCCCACGGTCTTTCAGGTAACGGTAGCCGTCCATCAGTTGTGCCCTAGTCATGCCAAATTTTGACTCCTCAGGGTGATCCATGATGTCTGTTCCCAGAGCAAAAACGCCACCTGGGTTATACCGCAACGAGATGGTCTCAGGTAGACCGACCTCACGCTCCAAATAAGCGATGTCCTCATAGGCATCTAGGTTAATCACCGCCCCAATTTTCTGGGCATAGGCGTACTCTCTTGACGGCGTGTTGTTGGAGGAGAACATGATGTCGGTAAAGCCAAGTTTGTGACTCATCAGCAGTTCTACCTCTGTCGCACAGTCCACCCCACAGTTCTCTTCTTGCAAGATTTTCAAAATCGCAGGGGTCGGCGTCGCCTTGACAGCAAAATACTCCTTAAAGCCCTTGTTCCAAGCAAAGGCCGCATTAACCGCTCTAGCTTTCTCGCGAATGCCCTGCTCGTCATACAAATGAAAAGGGGTCGGAAACTGGTCTGTTACTGTTCTCAGTTCTTCAGGACTGATAAATGGTACTTTCATCTATTTCTCCTCTGAAATAATCTTCTCCCATTATAACACAAGTCCTCAAAAAACTAGACCATCAGCTCTGCTATTACTGTTTGCCACAGAAGTTCGTCTGATAAAAAGCCAGTCCTAACTGACCAGCTTTTTCCTGTTACTAGATACTGTCCCCATTCCAGATGGAGTTTTTCACCACCACATAGTCTACATGGCGCAGGGCATCCACATCGCGACCACCCGCGTAGGAAATGGACGATTGCAAGTCCTCCGTCATTTCCTTGAGGGTATCGGCTAGATGACCCTTGGCTGGGAGGAGAATTTTCTTGCCTTCAACGTTTTTGTGTTCACCCTTTTGGAATTGGGAAGCAGAGCCAAAATACTCCTTGAAGAGTTGGCCATCTTCTTCAATCAACTGACCTGGACTTTCGATATGCCCTGCAAAGAGCGAACCAATCATGACCATGCTAGCCCCAAAGCGGATGGATTTGGCAATATCACCGTGGGTGCGGATACCCCCATCAGCAATAATCGGTTTTCTGGCCGCCTTGGCACAGAGTTTCAAGGCAGACAACTGCCAACCACCAGTTCCAAAGCCAGTCTTAACCTTGGTGATGCAGACCTTACCAGGACCGATACCAACCTTAGTTGCATCAGCACCCGCATTTTCCAGCTCACGCACCGCCTCTGGTGTGCCGACATTCCCCGCAATCACAAAGGTCTCAGGCAACTCTTTTTTGATGTGTTTAATCATATCAATCACACTGTCCGCATGCCCATGAGCGATGTCAATAGTGATAAACTCAGGCGCATCAGCTTTTAGTGACGTCACAAAGTCATACTCATAGTCCTTCACCCCCACCGAAATGGACGCAATAAGCCCTTGGTCATGCATTTTTTTGATAAATGCAGGGCGAGCTGCTTCATCAAAACGGTGCATGATGTAGAAATACCCATCGCGAGCCAACTGTTCAGCTACCGCCTCATCAATGATGGTTTGCATGTTGGCAGGAACCACCGGTAGTTTGAAGCGATGACCGCCGAACTCAACTGTCGTATCTACTTCAGACCGACTACGGACGATACACTTATTAGGGATGAGTTGAATATCTTCGTAGTCGAAAATTGGAAAATTATGGTACATCAGGTAACTCCTTGACTAAATAATTGACCTTCCTATGCTATCGCATCGCTAGGCAAAAACTTGCCTTTCCTTACCCATTTTACCACAACTGTCGTTTATTTCAATTTTTGTGTGAATAAAAATAAAAATAGTTCGTTAAAAACGAACTATTTTTATACCCTGTTAATGTGATAGCTCACCATAACGTTTTAAAATAGCTTGACGACGGGCTTTCAACCGTTCTTCTTCAGCTTGTAGGCGTGCTAAATTAGCTGATAAGATCTCCAACTCGGTGGTCAAGTCCTCGATTTCTGAGTTAACATCTGTCAATTCCTCACCCACATCGGCCAAATCCTCTTCGACATCAATTAGCTCTTCGGCTAATTCACTGCTGTCCGTCGGCAGAGGTTGTTCTTTAGCATCAGATGACCCCACCTCTGGTTGCCAGCCCACTAGCGTTTTTTGGCTATCCATGTGCAAATATTTACCTAATCCTTTGCCATTCTTGGTCATCAGGTACTTGATAAATTTCTTAATGAGACCTTCAAAGCCTGTGTCCTTGAGGTCTTTGTCCAACTCAGCGTAGACTTGGTCCTTGACTTGGGCTTTTTCCTCCTCAGTCAGAGGGCGACCAGCCTGGTCATACCAAATCCCGTCCTTAATCACAACTGGCATGTCTTCCTTCTCCTCCGTTACTGTTTTTTGTTCTGAAGTTTTTTGCTCTAGGTTAAAATCACCAGTAAGCTTGTCTATCATCTGCTGAATGAGACCTTGGTTAAGTTTATACTTGGTCGTTTGGTTATCATGGTCGACCAAAAGCAATTTGGAATTGATCAGTTTTTGAGTGTGAAAAGAAACCGCCGCTCCTGTAATGCCTAGTTTTTCTGCAATGACCTTATTCTTAGCATGGGGTTGAATCAACTCAGTTAGCACCTGATAACGGCTGATATCACTCATGGTCTTGAGAATGGTTGAGAAGCTATCCATATCTAAGACATCTCGCTGGTTCAATAGCTGATCCATCCGAGTAGAAGTCACCAGCCAGATAGGAAGGCTAAATTCCTTCGTGAAAAACATAGCCATGACCCTGATGTGAATAGGACTGAGCAAGATTAACTCATAGGTCGTCTGGTACTGCTCAGCCATGTTCGACATCCCTGCCATCGGAACATAGGCGAAAAAGGACTCTAGACCGAAGGCCTCCAAGTAAGACTGCCGCTCTGACGCAAACTGCTCATAGTAAGGCGCATAGATGGTCTCCACTTGACGCAAGACCTTAATCAAACCCTCTACTGTTTCTTTAGGGCTGTTGATAGCTTGATACCAGTACCACTTATTCTCGGCAGACATCTCGACCTTGTCCAGATAGGTCAAGAGAGGCACAGCCTCAATCTCCTCTTCAATATAGGAGCGTACCAGAGTCATCTGATAGGCTTTGATAATATCCTGCTCAGACAAGGTTTCAAAGAGATCAAGAGCCTCAGACAGGGTCTTGGGGTCATGCCCCTTGTCCAGTAGAATAATGTAAAGAATGTGGGAAATGGCATAGGCTTCACTCCAGAGGTTATAACGTTTGAGGTCTTCGTCTAAGGGTGATAGTTTATCTTTTATCTCTTCTTTAATCTGCCAGACATCGCTCAAAATATCTTTTTCTTTTTGATTTATATCCCATTCTAAGTCTCCTTCTTTTTCAAGCATAAAGAGGGGAACGTAGAGAAAGTCGACAATCTGGCTGTGGTGAGCATGGTAGGTATAGGTCATAGCAACTCCTTTAATCGCAATCTGTTATATCTATTATACCCCTTATCAACTCAACCGTCTAGGCTGATGAGTCAAAGTCAGACGATACAAGGTCTAACGGTGAACTCTAGAGGCTTTAAGCTCTGCTATTTCCAAAAAATGTCCAAATAACAAGAGCAATAGAAGCGATAAGGAACAATAAAGCTAATGGTGTCGGTGCAAGGACTAATACCAGCCCTGATAGGAGCAGGCGCACCAAGAGGATACCTGCGGTAAAGTAGGTGCTAATGCCTGATGAAATTGTTGCTAAGCGTTCTTCTGGCAGTTCATTCATTATAAGGGCATTCATTTTCGGATTGACAATGCCGACATTGACCATGGTGACAAAGAGGACAGCAATCATCAGGTAGGTATTGCCCAGCAAGAGTCCTAAGAAGAGAAGAGCTGGAGCTAGGGCTGACAGGCGCACGAGCTTTGTCACTTCCCAGTTTTTGGCAACTGACATGGTCAGCATACCGCCGATAATCTGACCAGACATGGCTGCCGCACTGATGAGGGTTAGGGTAAAGGGCAGATTCACGATAATCATGTTGGTATTCTGACTAGCAGCAAATAGAAAGAGCACATCCAATCCACTGAAAACAGCATTGAGCAGAGGAATAATTGTCATAACCGTCCGCAAAGCAGGGATTTGTTTAATTTCCCGAATAACCAGCTTGGAACTCTCCCACATCTGAACCAAAAAGTTTTGGCGTTCAATCGGGGCTTCAACGTCTTTAATCGGATCAGCAATCAAGAGAGCAGTGAGTTTAGGCTTAATCACTAGCATAATAAGCGCCGCTACTGCAAAAGTTGCCGCATTGAAAAAGGCTAAGTGCTGGTAACTCATCACCGCAATCAGCAGAGCTCCGCTAAACTTAAACACAATACTGAGCAAAGAGAAACTAGATTGACGAAAGGCCATGGCTTGCTCCCTCTCCTCAGCCTTAATCACCCGCAGGGAAATCGGGCTATACAGTCCATTTTCATACTGACCAGCCAAATCTGAGATAAAGTTAATCGTACTGGCAGCCAGCACCACCCACAAACTAGGCTCAAAGCCCATAAAGAAACCAATCAAGCTGTAGAGGCCGACACGCAAGACTAGTGTTCCCATAATCATCTCCAGCTTCTTCTTGGTCTGATCGGCTTTGATCCCCATAGCAAAGCTAAAGAGCATGGGCAGGGTTTCTGATAAGGTCACTGCTGAAATAGCGAGTTGACTATTGGGCAAAAGGAGGACATAATTCATCAGAGCCAGATAATACAAGGTGTCTCCGAAGTTAGAAATCGCATCTGCGACAAAAGTGGTCAAAAAGAGCTTATTTTTCAAAACTGTTTTCATGGTGTAAACCTCACGACTATTTTTTGATAAACGTTTATTTAATTTTATTTTAACAGATATTTTTATAAAGTCAATAGTTTTTTTGAATTAAATGATTATTTAATTTTAAATATAAAAAGAAACTGAGATGGTCACCATCTCAATTTCTACTACTTTATATTTAGTCTTAGAGTTCAAAGCAAGTTAACCTTAGCAACAGCTGCTAGTTTACTTTTGATTTTCTACTTAATCAAGCAAATCCGTGTCGTAAATCGTAAAGTCTGCACGATAGATAATCAAACGCTTGCCATCGATAAGCAGGTAGGTCGTATTGGGGATGCCATTTGGGGCAGAGGTCGATACCTTGTTCCCAAAATAAGTCGCTAGCGGCGTCCCATTCTGCGACCGAATGAGAATCAGTTTGCTCTGACCAGTCCAGTCGTTCTTGATTTGATTAAAGAAACGATTGACAAAAGGAAGCGAGCGGTCATCAGTCTCAAGCTCCACACTAGCCCCATACTTATCCATGTAATCTGTCAAGCCATCCTCAGAAAAAATTAGGGTTGACCCCACATGCAAGACCTGACTAGACCCTATCGTCACGTCAAGAACGGAGGATTCCTTGCTGATATTGCCCAGCTCATCGGTCATATCAAACCGATCATCGCTTTGGATAGATACTGATTTGCCTGTCAACTTGTCAATCACTTGCGAGTTTTCGTCAAAGGTTCGCACCGTCCCTGACAAGCCCAGATACTGCTCCTGCGTGGTCTTAAAAAAGTCGGTCACACTCTGACATCCTGCTAACACCAGCAGACCAAGGGCGGTCACCAGCCCGAGTTTTATTGTTTTTCTCATGTATGTTCTCCTTTTACGTTTCCATCATTATACCACAAACTTGCTCCCTCGTCCGCCTTGTGCTATGATAGACCTATGAACAAACGATTTTTCGCCCAACCCCAGACCCCTTCTCATAAGGCTTTTTGGAGGACAATAGCCGAGCTGTACAAGGCATTTATCACTCTAGAGCTTGTTGATGAGATGACTGAGCAGGTAAGCCCTAACAAGCTGACCTTGATTGAACAAAGGGTCAATCATCAACCGACCTTTAGATTGATAGCCAGCAACACAGAACATTTCATTGAGCTCCCCAACTTAACCCCAGAAGATTGGGACATATCAACCAGCTTAGCCCTCGCCAGTTACTTGATGACAGTTGGTCAACCAGAGCAGCTGCACTGGCTAGATAAGTTACCCTTACACGCTGCCATTACTGACCGAGATAATCGTCTCATCTACCATAACCAGAAACCCAAAGACCCCTTCTTCTTTGACGAGCTGGAACAAACCCCTGTTGAGGACTGGCTGATTCAAGAAGTTCAGACTAAACCTGAACACGCCGTCCATCTGCTTTTGCCTGCCACCTCTTTTGATCAGATACTCATCCAGTCCTATCAAGGGCTTTACGATAATAACCAGTTTCAGGGCATTTTTCAGCAGGTACAAGACATCAAGCCTATGCTCGCTAGCTATCTAACCGAGACAGGGCAGGCCATCGTCGGCTGGTCAGACACTACATCAGGGGCTTCCATAAAAAACAACCTCTTTGATGAGGAGGAATTTTAAGAATTATCTGACATGATAAAAAATACAATTGCTATTCACTAATCATCAAATGCAATAAAATTAACAACAGTGGATACCTGATAACTAGCGTATCGCTCCAGACCATCAAGAAAATGTGATAAATCTTCTATTTTTTCAAAATACATTTCCAGATGGTAACAACCATTCCCAGCAATCCGATAATGACGGTCAACATGATAGGCAAACCGACTAACATAGTCCTTATAGGATTGGTGGTTACCTTCTGTTAAAGTGACTAAGACTAGAACATGAACCATACACCCTGTTTGATGACGATTGAGTTCTACGGTATAACGCTGGATAACGCCTTGTTCTTCCATTTTCTGTAGGCGAGCCGTCACAGCAGGGGCTGTCAAATGGACAGCTTCTGCCATATCCTTAATTTTCAACCGACTATTAGCTTGCAAGAGGGTCAGTATCTGGCGGTCTGTCTGGTCTAGCATATCTTTCTTTCTAAACTAAAGTTTTTAGGGCAAATACTTTTGAAAACACCTGTATCTTCCTATGCTTTTAGTGTATCATAGTCCTATCAATTTTGAAAGGATTTGACACATGCAATTTCAACACCTTCGACAATCAACGGCTCGCCTGACCTATGCTGGAAAGACTTTCCTCATCGACCCCATGCTGGCAGAAAAGGGCGCTTATCCAGCTTTTGATGGAGCTGTTACGGGCAACACCCAGAACAACCCTCTAGTCGATTTGCCCCTGTCTTTGGTAGAACTGACCGCTGGGATTGATGCCGTCATCATCACCCACCTCCATATCGACCACTGGGACCCTGTGGCTGCTGAGGTACTGGATAAGGCTCTGCCGATTTTTGTGCAAAATGAAGCTGACGCTACCGTGATTGCCGAAGCAGGGTTTACCGATGTCCGTGTCCTGACCGAGGACACCAGCTTTGAGAGCATTTCCCTCCACAAGACCGATGGCGTACACGTCGAGGATATGAGCCAACTCTCTCCAGACATGCAGACCCTTATCGGTTCGGTCTGTGGGGTGGTCTTCCAAACAGAGGGCGAACAAACGCTCTACCTCGCTGGCGACACTCTCTGGAATGATGATGTCAAAACAGCCATCAATCGCTACCAGCCAGAGGTCATCGTCCTCAACGCTGGGGGCAATGCCCTTGAGGGCTTTGGTCGTGTCGTCATGGACAAGGCCGATGTCTTAGCTGTCGCTCGGCATTCAGAAGCTCAGCTCATCGCTGTTCATATGGAGGCCGTCAACCACTGGGCACTGTCTCGTCAGGAACTTGCTACTTTTGCTGAACAACACGGATTCGCTGACCGCTTACATATTCCACAAGACGGAGAAATAATAATACTTTAATCTAAAAAACGCCAGATGGCGTTTTTTATAATTCTCTTAGATATTCACTGTGCGCATGGCTGCCTGATAGGTTTGTTCTAGTAGCATGGTGATGGTCATGGGACCGACCCCACCTGGAACAGGTGTGATGAGACTTGCTAGTGGTTCGACCTCATCAAAATCAACGTCACCACAGAGCTTGCCATTATCGTCACGGTTCATGCCGACATCAATGACAACAGCACCTTCCTTGACAAATTCCTTGGTCACAAACTTAGCCTGACCGATGGCAACGACTAAAATGTCTGCGCTACGCGCCAACTCTGGCAAGTTTTGGGTGCGAGAGTGGGCAATCGTCACCGTTGCATTTTTATCCATGAGCAGCTGTGCCATTGGCTTGCCGACAATGTTACTACGACCAATCACAACCGCTCGTTTGCCAGCTAGTTCGACACCATAAGCCTCAACCATTGCCATAATCCCAGCAGGCGTGCAAGGCACCATGACGGGGTGTCCGCTCCAGAGGCGTCCCATGTTCATCGGATGAAAACCGTCAACATCCTTTTCTGGAGAAATGGCTAGCAAAACAGCCTCTTCGTCAATATGTTTAGGCAAAGGGAGCTGCACCAAAATCCCATGATAACTGGCGTCCACATTGTATTTAGAGATAAGAGCCAGCAACTCCTCCTGAGAAATAGTGTCAGGTACTCTTACCACCTCGCTCTTAAACCCAGCGGCAAGTGCTGACCGCTCCTTGTTGCCAACGTAAACCTGACTAGCAGGATCATCACCAACCAAAATCACGACTAAACCTGGGACAATAGCATGCTCTTCCTTCATCTGAGCAACTTTTTCTGCTAATTCCTCTTGCAAACGATTTGCTAAGCCTTTTCCATCAATTAATGTTGCCATTTGAACTCCTATCTCCATTGATACCACCATTCTACCAAAAAAAAAGATAAAAAGCATGTACTTTTTATCTCTTGTCAAGAAAATAACCAGCAGTTTCTCGACTAAATCGTAAGAAACTGCCTGAACAGCAACTTAAATCCAACCTTTTTGCTTGAATTCTTATTTACTATCGACTTCTTCTGCTCTTATTTAATGACTATCATTGATTCACAATTGCGATTTTTGATGGGTCATTGTGAGCCATGCGACTAGCTGCTGAAGCAGCAATAGCACAGACGATATCGTCCAAAAAGGTATGGCAACTCTGACCAACTTTACTATCTAAGCGCTTGATAATCCCAGGCTTGGTCTTATCCAAATAACCATAATTGGTAAATCCAATCGAGCCATAGAGATTAACAATGGACAGACCAAGAATCTCATCTATGCCATATAAGCCTTGGTCGCTGGTCAAAATCTCTCTCAAGGGTTGAGAGAGCATATCCTGCTCAGCCAATTTATCTAGCTCAATACCCGTAATGATGGCGTTTTGAACTTCTCTTTTTTCAAGCACTGCTTGGACATTTTCCAAACACTCCGCCACTGATAGATTAGGAATGTACTTATTCTGCAAATTTAACACTAATTCGGCAATATCTAACAGCTGAACCCCTCTTTCAACGAGGAGTGCATGCGATACTTGTCGCAGTTCTAAATCACTTATCATCTTCCTTTACCCTTCCTTGAAATGATGAACACCCAAATCCTATTAGACTAACAAGGAGTCATCTGAAACCTTTATTCAAGTGTTCCGAGGTTGTATTATCTGACCTTGGATTTTCCTGAGCCTTTGCTTGAATAAATGAAGGTTTTCTCCCCGTATTACCTCTATAATATATTTCAATGTCCTCTGTATTTCCTTCTATTTTAAACTTTTCAACTTGCGTTAAATCATCATCCATCACTAGATACAAACCTAAATTGGCTTGAAAATCCCAACCAAAAGCCGAGGCTGTTGCATTTGAGCTACTCATTTAATTACCTCTTAATTTGTAATTTCTTATTCCCATTATACCAAAAACCCCAGCAATCTGCTGGGGTTTATCGGTTATTGAAATACAGTTTTACCTGCTTACTTCCCCAACTTCTCCATCTCTGCAATGCGTGCTTTGGTGGCATCGTATTTGGTTTGGTAGTCGGTTTGTTTGTCTTGTTCTTTTTGGACGATGTCGGGTTTGGCATTGGCGATGAATTTCTCGTTAGCGAGTTTCTTGGTCACCATGTCCAGTTCTTTCTGCCATTTGGCCAACTCTTTGTGGAGGCGGTCTAGCTCTTCTTCGACATTGAGCAGGTCTGCTAGCGGCAGGAAGATTTCAGCGCCTGTGATGACGGCTGACATGGCGAGCTCTGGAGCAGCAATAGCTGCGCCAATCTCCAGCTTCTCTGGGTTGGTGAAGCGGGTGATGTAGTTGATATTGGCTTTAAAGAAGGCTTCTAGCTCGCTGTCTGCGGTCTTAATCAGGAGGGTAATCGGCTTGCTTGGGGCGACATTGACCTCAGCACGGGCGTTACGAACCGCACGAATCAAGTCTTTCAGGCTCTCGACCTCTGTCGCCGCTCTGCTATTGTCAAAAGAAGCATCCACCACTGGATAAGTGGCTACCACGATACTGCTATCAGAAATCTGACCAAAAATCTCCTCGGTCACAAACGGCATAATCGGATGGAGCAGGCGTAAAATGGCGTCAAGCGTGTAGAGGAGGACGGAGCGGGTGATGGCTTTTTCTGCCTCATCGTCGCTGTAAAGGACCTCCTTGGTCAGCTCGACATACCAGTTGGCAAAGTCTTCCCAGATGAAGTTGTAGAGATGGTGTCCAGCGATACCGAACTCAAACTTCTCAAAGGTGTCTGTGACTTTGGCAATGGTCTCATTGAGGTTGTGGAGAATCCAGCGATCGGTCACGTTGCCAGCTTGGCTCTTAGCGACCTTCTGCACATTGGCACGCGCCTCTTCAAGGGTCAACCCCTCACGGTTCATGAGGATATAGCGGGAAATGTTCCAGATTTTGTTTATGAAGTTCCAAGAAGCATCCATCTTCTCGTAGCTGAAGCGGACGTCCTGTCCTGGGGCAGAGCCGTTTGAGAGGAACCAACGCAGGGCGTCTGCACCGTACTGGTCGATAACATCCATGGGGTCAATCCCGTTGCCCAGAGACTTGGACATCTTACGCCCCTGTTCGTCACGGATGAGACCGTGGATGAGGACATTCTTGAATGGGCGGCGGTCAGTAAATTCCAGCGATTGGAAAATCATGCGAGACACCCAGAAGAAGATGATGTCGTAGCCTGTGACAAGGGTTGAGGTTGGGAAGTATCGGTTAAAGTCATGGCTGTCCGTATCTGGCCAGCCCATCGTGGAGAATGGCCAAAGGGCAGAGCTAAACCAAGTGTCCAGCACGTCCTCGTCTTGCACCCAGCCCTCACCTGCAGGGGCTTCTTCGCCGACATACATCTCACCAGCTTCATTGTACCATGCAGGAATCTGGTGACCCCACCAAAGCTGGCGTGAAATCACCCAGTCATGGACATTTTCCATCCATTGGAGGAAGGTATCGTTGAAACGTGGTGGGTAGAAATCAACCTTATCGTCAGTCTCTTGGTTGCTAATTGCCCGTTTGGCCAGCTCGTCCATCTTGACAAACCACTGGGTGGACAGGCGGGGTTCAACGACAGCACCTGAACGCTCAGAGTGTCCTACGGAGTGCACCCGTTTTTCGATTTTAACCAAGCTACCAAGCTCTTCTAGTTTGGCAACGACTGCCTTGCGGGCTTCAAAGCGATCCATGCCAGCAAATTCCGCCGCCAATTCGTTCATGGTGCCATCATCGTTCATGACATTGACTTGTGGCAAATCATGGCGTTGCCCAACGAGGAAGTCATTCGGGTCATGGGCCGGCGTGATTTTGACCACCCCTGTTCCGAATTCTGGATCGGCATGCTCGTCAGCCACGATTGGAATTGCTTTGTTGATGATTGGTAAAATAACGTTTTTGCCAATCAAGCCCCTGTAGCGTGGGTCTTCTGGGTTGACAGCGACTGCCACATCACCAAACATGGTTTCTGGTCTTGTGGTCGCCACTTCGAGACCGCGCGAGCCATCTTCCAGCATATAGGTCATATGGTAGAAAGCGCCCTCCACATCCTTGTGAATCACTTCGATATCGGACAGGGCCGTACGAGCAGCTGGGTCCCAGTTGATGATGAACTCACCACGGTAGATGAGCCCTTTCTTGTAGAGGTCGACAAAGACCTTGCGAACGGCTTTTGACAAGCCCTCATCCAGCGTAAAGCGGTCACGCTGGTAGTCCAAGGACAAGCCCAGCTTGCCCCACTGCTCGCGGATAGTGGTAGCGTACTCTTCCTTCCACTCCCAGACCTTTTCTAAAAACTTTTCACGACCGAGGTCATAGCGCGAAATGCCCTGCTCTCGCAGGCGCTCCTCCACCTTGGCTTGGGTGGCAATCCCTGCGTGGTCCATGCCCGGCAGCCAGAGAGCATCATAGCCCTGCATGCGCTTCTGGCGGATAATGATGTCCTGCAAGGTCGTGTCCCAAGCGTGCCCAAGGTGCAATTTACCCGTCACGTTTGGCGGTGGAATCACGATAGAATAGGGCTTGGCTGTCTCGTCACCAGACGGTGCGAAGACATCAGCCTCAAGCCATTTAGCGTAGCGACCAGCTTCTACTTCTGCTGGATTGTATTTAGGGGAAAGTTGTGTTGACATGGGGTGTCTCCTTATTCATTATTTTTTATCAATTTTTAGTCGTTCGCTCTTTTTTAATAAAAGCACCCAATGGTTGTGTATCTGCTGTTAATTCACGATAAACTCTTGCTCTACCATCACCCATATATTCTAGCGGGAAAAATGCCTCATTTCTGAAATACCCTTTATCATCTAAAAGACTATTATCTACCCAACGCTTAGTAATCTGAGCTGTAAAGTTTAGGTAATTCTGGTATTCCTCAACAGCTACTACACGACATTCTACAGAAATAGCGCATACTGTCAACAGAGGGGCATCCACGGTATCTGCAATCGTGTAAGAAACTTGCAGAGTCTTCAGCTTTTCTCGTTTCGTTAAGAAACCTGCTTTTTCCATCATAAAAGCTTGTTCCTTTGAAGGGATATTTAAAGTAAATTCTCTATGCTTTTGTATCTGTTCAGCAGCATTACTCCCTTTAAACATTCCTATAACCATCATATCTCCTAGGCTATATGATGAACTGGATGTCGTGATATTGTACTGAAATTTGTCATCTTTGTAGCCTAAAATGTAAACAGGAAAGCCATAGTATAACTTACTTGTTTCAAATGGTACTTTCATCTAGTTCTCCTCTTTCTATTTTACCACCACCTCAATCTTCACTCCATCAGGATCTTCACAGTAGAGGGCATAGTGGTTCTCTCCTCCTGCGTAGGGGTAGCGGTCATCGTAGAGGAGTTTGGTTCCTCTGGTCAACAAATCCTGTCTGAGTTGGTCAACCTGTTCACGGCTGCCACCATGGAAGGCTAAGTGATTCAGCCCTGTTCGGCAGCGGTGATAGCCTGCTTTTTGGAAATCATCTGGCGTTTGAACAAAGACGATATACTGCTCTGCCTTTTTCATAGAGAAACCTTGCACCCACTCCTGATATAGGGTATAGCCTAGGCGAGGGAGGAGAATGTCATAGAAGGCACGGCTGCGTGCCAAATTAGAAACATACAGTTCAATGTGATGGAGCATAAGTCTCCTTTCTGAAACGTCAAAACGCCCCTGTCAAAAGACAGGGACGATGTTGTTCAACTACCGCGGTACCACCCAAATTCGGGCTTGTACCCGCAACTTTGTTTGTTCAGTTTTAGCCATCAGCAACTAGTTTTGACCAACTCGCGGATTTCTCAGCCTCACCGCTTTCTGTACAGTTGTTTTCTCAAAACACCTCTGATGGGTTAATTCTATCATCTTTTTAACAGAATAGCAACACCTATTGCCAAAAAATCAATATTTTCTAAACCGTTGGTAACGGGCTTCTAATAACTCTTCTAACGGCAGTTGGCATAAGTGGTCAAGTTCCTTAATCAATTCACTTTTCAGTGTCGCGACAACTTCATTTGTAAATTTCCCATATTCAGGGATGACCTTGTCTACGACATCCAGCTTGAGCAGCTCATAAGAGGTGATTTTCATGAGCTCAGCCGCCTCCATGGCACGACTGCCATCTTTCCAGAGGATAGAAGCAAAGCCTTCTGGCGAAAGCACCGCATACATAGAATGCTCCAGCATCCAAACCTTGTCCGCCACTGCTAGAGCCAAGGCACCACCAGAGCCACCCTCACCGATGATGATGGCGATAATCGGCACTTTTAGGTCACTCATCTCCATGAGATTGCGGGCAATAGCTTCTCCCTGTCCCCGCTCTTCTGCTCCGACACCTGGATAAGCGCCCGCAGTATTGATAAAGGTAATGACAGGGCGACCAAATTTCTCCGCCTGCTTCATAAGACGCAGGGCCTTGCGGTACCCTTCTGGGCTAGGTTGCCCAAAATTACGGGCAAGATTGTCCTGAAGATTTCTCCCTTTTTGGATACCAATCAAGGTCACAGGCTGACCTGCCAATCGACCGACACCTCCAACAATCGCCCCATCATCTCTGAAATGCCGATCACCATGCAGCTCCATAAAATCATCTAGCAAGAGCTCAGCATAATCCAGAGCGGTCAAGCGAGCTTGGTCTCTGGACTGCTTGATGATGTTTCCGATGTCACTCATCGCACACCTCCATGTAGACTAATTAAGCGACTGATGGTCTCACGCAGGTGCTGCCGCTTGACGATAGCATCGACAAAACCATGCTCCAAGAGAAACTCTGCCTTTTGGAAATCATCTGGCAGCGTTTCCCGTACGGTACTTTCAATGACACGCCGTCCTGCAAAGCCAATCAAGGTCTGCGGTTCGGCTAAGATGATGTCCCCTTCCATGGCAAAGCTGGCTGTGACCCCACCTGTGGTCGGATCTGTTAGAATCGTCAGGTAAAAGAGCCCTGCATTGGAATGGCGTTTGACAGCAGCTGAAATCTTGGCCATCTGCATGAGGGACATAATCCCCTCTTGCATTCTAGCCCCTCCAGAAGCCGTAAAGAGGACGACTGGTAAGCGTTCTTGCGTCGCATGCTCAAACAGACGAGTAATTTTCTCTCCCACGACCGTCCCCATGGACGCCATGATAAAGTGAGAATCCATGATCCCAAGCGCCACTCTCTGTCCCTCAATCATAGCAGTCCCTGTCATCACTGCCTCATCCAGACCAGTCTTTTCACGGGTTGCCTGTAATTTTTCTATATAGTGAGGGAAGTCCAAAGGATTCTTGGTCTCAATCCCTGTAAACAGTTCCTCAAAACTTCCCTCGTCCACTGTCAGGGTCAAGCGATCGTGCGCTGTAATCCGAAAGTTATACTGACAAGATGGACAAGTCTTTTCTAGCCCCAAATCCTTCTGATAGATGGTCTGCTTGCAGGCAGGGCACTTGGAAAAGAGTTCGTCTGGCACCTCAGGCTTGACCTGTGGACGGACTTCTCGAGCAGAGCGATTGGGGTTGATACGGATATATTTTTCTTTTCGTGAAAATAAAGCCATTCTTCCTCCTTTTTAGCAGAGAGGCTGGGAGCTTATGCCCCAGCTTCTTGTGTGTATCTTCCTATTTTAGTCATGAGTGGCGTGGTAGTGCGGTAAAAATTCTTCCATCAAGTAGGCGGTGTCATAATCCCCTGCCACTACTCGCTTGTCCGCAATCAAGTCCAGCTGAAAGTCTGTATTGGTCACAACCCCTTCAATCTCCAGCTCATAGAGGGCTCGCTGCATCTTCATCAGGGCTTCAAATCGATTGGCCCCATGTACGATGACCTTGGCAATCATGCTGTCATAGTAAGGCGGAATGGTATAGCCGGGGTAAACAGCTGAGTCAACCCGCAAGCCCACACCACCACTGGGCAGGTAGAGATTACGAATCTTACCAGGGCTCGGTGCAAAGTTGAAGGCTGGATTTTCAGCATTGATCCGACATTCAATGGCATGACCTGTGATGGCGACCTCCTCTTGGGTCACCGATAGCGGCAGTCCTGCTGCGATGCGGATTTGTTCCTTGACGATGTCTACACCTGTTACAAATTCCGTCACAGGGTGCTCGACTTGGACACGGGTATTCATCTCCATGAAATAAAACTCACCCTTAGCTTCGTCCAAGAGAAACTCGATGGTTCCTGCATTTTCATACCCAACAGACTGAGCTGCACGCACGGCTGCCTGCCCAATCTTGTGGCGCATGGTTTGTCCAATCGCAATAGACGGCGCTTCTTCAAGGACTTTCTGATTGTTTCGCTGGAGCGAACAGTCCCGCTCGCCCAAGTGAATCACCTGCCCTTGCTTGTCTGCGAGGATTTGAACCTCAATGTGACGAGCTGGGTAGACCACTTTCTCCAAATACATGGCCCCATTGCCAAACGCTGCCTTGGCTTCTGACGAAGCTGACTCAAAGGCAGGCACCAGATCTTGAGCCTTTTCGACCTTACGAATCCCTTTGCCACCACCACCAGCTGACGCCTTGAGCATGACTGGATAGCCGATTTTCTCCGCAATGGCTAGCGCCTCCTCAGCAGAGAAGACCTCCCCATCTGAACCAGGAATGACAGGCACACCTGCCTTAATCATCTCGGAACGGGCATTGATCTTATCCCCCATGGTATCCATGACGGCACCAGATGGGCCAATAAACTGAATGCCCACCTCTTCACACATGGTCGCAAACTTGGAATTTTCACTTAAAAATCCAAAACCAGGGTGAATGGCTTCTGTACCTGTCACAACTGCAGCAGATAAAACAGCGTTGATATTCAGATAGGAGTCGATCGATTTGGCAGGTCCGACACAAATCGCCTCATCTGCCAAGAGCACATGAAGGGCGTCTTTATCCGCCTGCGAATAAATCGCCACCGTTTCAATTCCCAATTCTCTCGCTGCACGAATAATCCGTACCGCAATTTCGCCACGGTTGGCGATTAAGATTTTTTTGAACATACTTTTCTCTCTTTATGGCAGTTTCTGCTAAGACAGCTATCCTAGCCAAAGGTTTCCAATGAACACTTTTACATCACAGTAGCTGTTGGGTCGTTCACATCGCTAGGCTTGTGACCCAACCTGCTCCTTTTCCGATTTTCAGACTCGAACCTTCGAGAGTCACTTCACTGACTCTGGAAGTCTTGCGAGGATAGGACAACGACCTCGAACGCTCTGCGTTAGCGACTTCTGTATTCCCGCTTTCTGATTTTCAGGCTCGAACCTTAAGACTGGGACAAAAGTCTTGGTCTCTCCATGTTATTATCATACAGTCAACAAGACGCAGTGGTTGAGTGGGCTAACGACTCATCGAACCCCTCGGGTTACCGATTTTTGTCCCACTCTCAAGCCCCAATCGCAAAGGTCAGCGTCCCGCTCGCTGCCAGCTTGCCATCAACTTCGGCTTTGGCTTCAACAACTGCAATCGTGCCACGGCGTTTGACAAAGGTCGCCGTCATGACGAGCTGATCTCCAGGAACGACTTGCTTTTTGAATTTGACCTTGTCCATGCCCGCATAAAAGACCAACTTGCCCTTGTTTTCAGGCTTGGACAACTCCAAGACACCTGCTGTCTGCGCCAAGGCTTCCATGATGAGGACACCCGGCATGACTGGATATTGGGGAAAATGCCCATTGAAAAAGGGTTCATTGATGGTCACATTTTTCACTGCGACAATCGTATCGTCTGTCATCTCCAGCACCCGATCCACCAAGAGCATCGGGTAGCGGTGAGGCAGCACCTCTTTAATCTGGTTTATATCCATCATTTGATGCGCACCAATCCTTGTCCAAATTCGATGACGGCTTCATTGGCCACCAAGATCTCTGTGACAACCCCATCACGTGGAGCTGGCACTTCGTTCATCACCTTCATGGCCTCGATAATCATCAGGGTCTGTCCCTTCTTCACACTGTCTCCGACGGCCACAAAGGCTGGCTTGTCTGGAGCTGGCGACAGGTAGGCCACACCGACAAGCGGGCTCTCCACCACTTCCCCTTCGGCTTGTGCTGTTGGAACAATAGCAGAGCTAGCAGTCGCAGGCTTATCTAGGGAAACGACTGGCGTTTGCGCTTGAGGGGCAGCATTAGCCACCGCAGGCTGAGCAACTGGTGCCACGGCCAAAGCGCTACCTTCATTTTTACTAAAGGCAAGCTCATCGCTGCCATTCTTATAAGAAAATTCACGGAGACTTGAGCTGTCAAACTGCGCCATCAAGTCTTTAATTGCTGCTAATTCCATTAGCCCTCCCATTTCTTAAATGCTATAACCGCATTGTGACCACCAAAGCCAAAGGTATTGGAAATGGCATAGCGAATAGCCATATCCCGACCTTGTCCATAGATGACATCCGCCTCAATGTAGTCAGATACTTCTGTCGTGCCAGCCGTTTTCGGCGCATGGGCATGTTTCATCGCTTCGATAACAGCGATGGCTTCCACTGCACCCGCAGCCCCCAACAAATGACCTGTAAAGGACTTGGTCGAGGACACAGGCGTATTGGTTCCAAAGACAGAAACGATTGCGCCGCTCTCGCCCTTCTCATTGGCAGGAGTAGAAGTCCCGTGGGCGTTGATGTAGTCCACATCTGCTGGCTCGATGCCTGCTTCTGCAAGCGCCAACTTCATGGCCTTAATGGCCCCCAACCCTTCTGGATGTGGCGAGGTCATGTGGTGGGCATCACAGGTATTGCCATAACCCACGATTTCCGCCAAGATCGTCGCCCCACGTTTTTGGGCATGTTCCAGACTTTCCAAGACCAAAACACCTGCACCTTCACCCATGACAAAGCCATTTCGGTCCTTGTCAAAAGGAATCGACGCACGAAGCGGGTCTTCGGTCGTGGACATAGCGGTCAAGGCCTGGAAACCACCGATGGCAAATGGCGTAATGGCTGCTTCTGAACCACCAGCTAGCATGACATCTTGGAAGCCGAATTTGATTTCACGAAAGGCTTCGCCCAGCGCATCATTGGATGAAGCACAGGCCGTAATCACACACTTGCAGACCCCATTGGCCCCAAACCGCATGGCGATATTCCCTGCTGCCATGTTTGGCAGGGCTTTTGGCAGAGCCATCGGGCGAATCCGCTTGGGACCCTTGGTGTTCATTCGCTCCACTTGTTGCTCGATTTCCAAAATCCCACCGATACCGGTCGACAAAATCACCCCAAAACGATCTCTATCTAACGTGTCTGGCGTCAAACCTGCATTGGTGACTGCTTCTTCTGCCGCATAGAGGGCATAGAGCGAGTAGTCATCGTAGCGATTGGTGTCTTTTTTCGTAAAGTATTTATCAAAAGGGAAATCCTTGATTTCCGCGGCATTATGGACACTGTATTCACTCGTATCAAACTTGCTAATCTTGCCAATACCGACCTTGCCTGTGTATAGGCTGTTCCAAAATTCTTCTGGCGTGTTCCCGATTGGGGAAGTAATGCCGTATCCTGTAACGACGACACGATTGGTTTTTGTCATGGTGTTCTCCTTTTTGAACTGTACGATTTTTACAACTGTCACATCAACGAGACGCAGTGGCTGAGTGCGTCAAGGCGTTTGCGCCTTGAAGGCGAGAAATCGTGAGTTGCACAGCTCAAACAGCCTAAAGATGGCTGTTTGAGGTTGTGGATAGAGCGAGAAAGGCTCGCCACAATCGTCAGGGCTGTTTAGCTGATGTCATCAGCTTTTACACCCCTACTCAACTGTATTCTCATTGCATGGTCAATCCGCCATCAATGGCAATCACTTGACCGGTGAGGTAATCTTGACTGGCCAGAAAGACTGCCACATCAGCCACTTCCTCCGCTTGTCCAAAGCGTTTCATCGGGATTTGTCCCAGCATCGCCTCTTTAATCTTATCTGCCAACACATCTGTCATATCCGACTCGATAAAGCCTGGGGCAATGGCATTGACCCGCACATTGCGGCTGGCCACTTCCCGTGCGATGGACTTGGTCAAGCCAATTAATCCTGCCTTAGACGCTGCATAGTTAGCCTGCCCTGCATTGCCCATGAGACCAACCACGCTCGAGAGGTTGATAATCGCCCCCTCACGTGCCTTGGTCATGGGTTTTAGGACAGCTTGGGTCATGTTGAAGGCCCCTGTCAGGTTGATTTTAAGGACGCTATCAAAGTCCTCTTCCGTCATCCGCATGGCTAGACCATCCTTGGTAATGCCGGCATTGTTGACCAGAATGTCCACACTTCCCAGCTCTTCGATAGCTCTATCAACCATTTGCTTGGCCTGCGCTTGACTGGAAATGTCTCCTGAAATGCTCACCACCTTGACACCGTAGGGCTCAAAGGCAGCCAGCGTTTCTGCTGGAATCTCCCCACGACCGTTGAGCACGACATTGGCACCCAGACTGGCAAATTTATGGGCAATCGCCAAGCCAATCCCTCGACTAGAACCTGTCACAAAGACATTTTTTTGCTTGATTTCCATGATTTCTCCTATTGTTCCAGTAAAGCTTGCAGGCTCGCTAGGTCTTCAACGTGAGCAATACCTGCTGTCTTGTCCATTTTCTTGATAAAGCCAGACAAGACCTTGCCCGGACCAATCTCAATAAAGTTTGTCACCCCAGCTGCCTGCATGCTAGCAATCGACTCGTAAAACCGTACAGGCTCCATGACCTGACGAGTCAACAGACTTGGAATGTCCGCAGTCGCCATAATAGCCGCCTCGGTATTGCCAACGACAGGACAAGTTCCCTCATGAAAGGCCACTTCTTTTAGAGCAAGTGCTAGCTTGTCCGACGCCGGCTTGAGGAGTGCCGTATGAAAAGGACCAGAGACATTCAGTGGTATCAGGCGTTTGACGCCTTGCTCTTTGAGGAGTTCTACCGCCGCATCCACCGCCTCTACCTCACCACCGATGACAATCTGTGCTGGCGTGTTGTAGTTGGCAGGACTGACTACACCCAAGTGAGCGACTGCTTGACAGGCCTTTTCGATGACAGCGACATCCGTATTCAGGACGGCCACCATCTTGCCTGATCCAGCAGGAGCTGCTGTTTCCATATACTCCCCACGCTTGGCGATGAGGGCGACTGCTTCCTCAAAATCCAGATAGCCTGCTGCCACAAGGGCTGAGTATTCGCCCAAGGACAGACCTGCCATCATATCAGCCACCAATCCCTGCTCCTGCAAGAGACGGAAAATCGCCACAGAAGTCACCAGCATGGCTGGCTGGGTATAGCGGGTCTGATTGAGCTTGACCTCATCGGTATCGATAAGTTCCCTCACATCATAGCCCAAGACACGGCTAGCCGCTTCATAGGTCTCTCGGACAATTGGATAGGTATCGTACAAGTCCCGTGCCATCCCTAGACACTGCGCCCCTTGCCCTGCAAACAGAAAAGCTGTCTTTGTCATCTTATTCTCCAATACTTGCCCAACGCGCTGCTTCTTCCTTGATCACTGCAGCCGCACCGTAGTAAATATCCTTCAAAATCTCTTCACAAGTCTCTTCCCTGCTGATGAGACCTGCAATCTGACCTGCCATGACAGAACCATGGTCAACATCCCCGTCAACCACCGCATTGCGAAGGGCACCAGCTCCAAGCTCTTCGATCTCTTCAGCCGTCTTTTTACCCGCTAAGAAATCTTTCTCAGCCTGACTGTAAGCTGTCGCCAGCTTGTTTTTAATAGCACGGACAGGGTGCCCGACAACAGACGCCGACACCACCGTATCAATGTCCTTAGCTTTCAAAACCTTATCTTTGAAGTTTTGGTGGGCATTGGACTCTGTCGCCACAACAAAGCGTGTCCCTACCTGCACCGCCTCTGCCCCCAGCATAAAGGCTGCAGCCGCACCGTGACCATCTGCAATACCACCTGCTGCAATGACAGGAATCGTCACCGCTTCGACAACCTGACGCACCAAGGTCATGGTCGTCAACTTACCGATGTGTCCGCCTGCTTCCATACCTTCGGCAATGACAGCATCCACACCCAGTTTTTCCATGCGCTTAGCAAGGGCAACGGACGGCACCACTGGAATGACGATAATCCCTGCTGCATGCAAGCGTTCCATGTACTTCCCAGGATTTCCTGCACCTGTCGTCACGACCTTGACACCCTCTTCGATGACCAAATCCACGATGTCATCCGCAAAAGGCGATAGGAGCATGATATTGACCCCAAATGGCTTATCCGTAATAGACTTGACCTTCTGGATATTAGCACGAACAACCTCTTTTGGAGCGTTGCCCCCACCGATGATGCCCAGACCACCAGCATTTGAGACAGCACCAGCCAAATCGCCATCTGCCACCCATGCCATCCCCCCTTGGAAAATAGGGTATTTGATGTTTAATAGTGTTGTGATACGTGTGTTCATTTTAGTTCTTATCCTTTTTACAACTTAGCAAACCTGCTAGGAAAACAAGACAGGTTTCTCTTGCTTACCTAGCAAGTTTGATAAAAAAATATTTTTTCTATCAAACTATTCAGGTAAGAAGTAAGGCTAATCATTTAGCCTTAACTTCTATATTTTAATGATATTGATAGCTTCTTTATGGAACGAATTAAATTTTGCCTTCAACGTAAGCAACCAAGTCGCCAACGGTGTTCAAACCGTCTTCTGTTTCGATTTGGATGTCAAACGCATCTTCAATTTCTGAGATAACTTGGAACACATCCAATGAGTCAGCGTCCAACTCATCAAACGTTGTCGTGAGAGTAACTTCTTCAGCATCTTTGCCGAGCTCTTCAACGATAATTTCTTGTACTTTTTCAAATACTGTCATGATAGGGTCTCCTTTTTGGATAAAAATATTTTTATAAACGGGTGCTAACCCATTGATAACTAGATTGTAATCAGTAAACTACCCCAGGTCAAGCCACCACCGAAGCCTGATAAGAGGACGGTTTGGCTACCATCGAGACGAATCCGCCCATCGGCGACGCACTCGGAGAGCAGGATAGGAATGGACGCTGCGCTGGTATTGCCATAGCTCATCATGTTGGCTGGAAATTTAGTTAGGTCAGCGCCAATTTTTTGAGCCATCTTGTCAATGATGCGACTGTTGGCCTGATGGAGCAGGTAGTAATCGACAACCTCTGGCGATAAGTCATTGTCGGATAATAGTTGACGGATGCTTTTTGATACGGTCTTGATGGCAAAATCAAAGATAGCTCGACCGTTCATCTGAACCCGACTATCAGCCTGCTCTGCCATTGCCGCAAAAGGCGATGAAAACCCTGACTTCCCTGACCGCAAGGCCTGACTATGGGTGCCGTCGGTGTTGAGGCTCTCGGCCAGAAAATGCTGGTGCTCACTGGCCTCCAGCAAGACCCCGCCAGCACCGTCACCAAAGAGTACAGCGGTGCTGCGATCAGACCAGTCCAAAATCTTAGAAAAGACCTCCGCCCCAATGACAAGACCTTTTTGATAAAGACCAGACTGGATAAATTTTTCAGCGGTTGATAAGGCAAAGACGAAACCTGAGCAAGCTGCCGTAATATCAAACGCAAATGCACGCGTAGCTTCAAGAGCGCCTTGAACGAGAGCTGCTGTTGAAGGCATCATGCTGTCTGGCGTAATTGTCGCAACGATGATAAAATCAAGCTCTTCTGCCGTCAAGCCTGCTTTTTGCAGCAGTTGCTCAGCAACGGCTGTCGCTAACTGACTGGTGTCCTCTGTCTGGCTGATCCGCCTCTCTCTAATACCCGTACGACTAGCAATCCAGTCGTCGCTGGTATCCATGATTGCTGCGAGATCATCATTGGTCACCACCTGACTAGGTACGTAGTGAGCGACCTGACTAATTCTTGCATAGGTCATCACATCAAGTCCTCCAGAAACTGGTGAAGGCTAGCTAGACCTTTTTGAAGCGCTAGGGCCTCGCTCTCGCTCATATCGCCTAATACCTTTAACACCATATTTTTGTGGAACTGACGGTGGAGTCTATACAGCAAGCGTCCCTTGCTTGTTAAGCTAATGTAAACCACACGACGATCTGTCAGCGAACGTGTCCGTGTGATGTACCCTTTTGCTTCCAGTTTATTAAGGCTGGTGGTAACTGTTCCTAGGGTTAGGAGCAGCTCTTTTGCAATATCAGATGGTGTGACATCCTTGTTTATTCCAATAATGTCAATGGTGTGCATTTCCTTTAAACTAACATCCTTAAACTGACTTTGTCTCAGGCTGTTCTCCTCTACAACCAAAACACGGTTAAAAATATCTACTAAGTAACTATTGATTTGATTGTAGTCCACACCACACCCCCACTGTATCTTATCAAAGCTAGAACTTTGATGGTCAAATTATATCACAACCAAAGTTGTTTGACAAGAAAAAAATGTCATCACTAGTTTCCTGTAAATTTAGGGCGGCGTTTTTCAGTGTAAGCTCGAACGCCTTCTTTGAAATCTTCTTTGTAAGCTAAGTCTGACTGCAATTTCAATTCTAACTTAGCATAATCTTCCCAACCTGCAAATTCGCTAGCCCAAATCATCTGTTTGATTGCCGCATAGGATTGAAAAGAAGCTCTGTTTAATTTTGTGATCAGATTCGTAACCGTTTTGTCTAACTTATCTGACGTGCAAGTTTTATAAACAAAACCATAGTCTAAACCACGTTCAGCTGTTACAGCTTCTGCGGTCATCGCAAGCTGTGTCGCTCGATTGATTCCTAACGAACGGGTCAAAAGGAAAATACCTCCAGCATCGGGTGCTAGATTAACATTCACAAAGGCTTGGATAAACTTTGCCCGCTCGGTTGCGATGCAAAAATCTGCAGCGATAACCATGTTAAAGGCTGCACCAGCCACTGGGCCATCAACTGCCATAATCACTGGTTTTGGCAGACGCTTCAAGGCAAAGGAAATCGTGTTAACCAGCTCTGCTATTTTTACCAAAGACGACACATCATCGGCATCCACAGCCCGTTGCATCTCGGCTAAGTCTCCACCAACAGAGAACACCTTTCCCTCACCCTTGACCAGAAGAATCTTCACAGCTTGATCCTGATTGGCTAGCTCAATCGCTGCTAAAATCTCCTCGCAAATGGGTACATTAAAGCCATTAGAGACTTGAGGGCGATTGAGGGTCAGTGTGGCAACACCATCTGCTACCTCATAGATAATTTCTTCAAACATCTCCTTATCATCCCCTTGTATAGTTAGATAGATAAATCATTTGACAATCAAATGATTTACTTTATTATAACTGATTTAACTGAAAATGCAAGTAAAAACTGCAAAGCTACTGACAAAGTTTATTGTCTTTGCTATAATGTTAGGGTAAAGTTTTAGAAAGAATAGGACCACTCATGAAAGTAGCCAAATTTGGTGGTAGCTCTCTTGCTTCTGCCCAGCAACTAGAAAAAGTCTTTAACATTGTTAAATCAGATAATGAACGACGTTTCGTCATTGTCTCAGCACCAGGCAAACGTTCGGCAGATGACACAAAAGTGACCGATGCCCTGATTAAATACTACAAAAATTATACCGCTAATCACGATGTGACGGCTGATCAAAACTGGATCATCAACCGCTATAAAGCCATGGTTGATGAGCTTGGCTTGTCTAACAAAATTCTTGATGACATCGCATTAGCCATCGTCAGTCTTGCCACTCTGCCGAAAGAAGGAAACGAGTTTCTTTACGATACTTTTTTGGCAGCTGGAGAAGACAACAATGCTAAGCTGATTGCTGATTTCTTTAGACAAAGAGGGTTAGATGCTAAGTATATTCACCCAGAAGAAGCTGGCATTATCGTCACGAGTGAACCCGGTAACGCACAACTTCTGACATCAAGCTATAATGCCTTGCAAAAACTGCGTGATTCTGAAGAAATTTTAGTTATCCCTGGATTTTTTGGTGTGACAGTTGACGGACAAATCTGTACCTTCTCGCGAGGAGGGTCTGATATTACAGGCGCTATTGTTGCAGCAGGGGTTAAAGCTGATATTTACGAAAACTTCACTGATGTTGATGGGATATTTGCTGCTCACCCAGGTGTCGTTGACCAGCCACACTCCATTCCGGAGTTAACTTATCGGGAAATGCGCGAGCTGGCCTACGGTGGGTTCTCTGTTTTACATGATGAAGCGCTCATTCCAGCCTATCGTGGAAAAGTTCCTATTGTCATCAAAAATACAAACAACCCTGATCATCCTGGCACAACAATTGTCTTGGAGAGTCCCAAAAAAGACCAGCCAGTTGTTGGGGTCTCTGGGGATGATAAATTTGTCAGCATCAATATTTCCAAATACATGATGAACCGAGAAGTTGGATTTGGACGGAAGGTCCTTCAGATTCTTGAAGATTTGAATATCCGATTCGAACATATGCCAACAGGGATCGATGATTTATCCGTTGTTGTGCGTGAGCGTGAGCTTAGTCCAATCAAAGAGCAGGAAATCATCGATCAATTAACGCGAAAACTAGAAGTTGATCATGTTGACATTGAACGAGATTTGTCGATTATTATGATTGTTGGCGAAAACATGAAAAATCATGTCGGCGTTGCAGCCACTGCTACTTCTGCTTTAGCTAAAGAGGAGATTAACTTGGTGATGATTTCCCAAGGTGCCAGTGAGGTTTCCGTCATGTTTGTTGTTAAAACAAGCGATGAAAAAGCTGCAGTCAGAGCGCTGTACCGTGCATTTTTTAACTAGAAATTGATTGTGTGACCATCGTTTCAATACTTGGATTATCCATTAAATATTAAAGGCGTGAGAATGAAATAGTCTAGGAGGCTATTTCATTCTCACGCCTTTTTTTAATCTGCCTTGGCAAACTGGCTTTGGTAGAGTTCATAGTAGAAGCCTTTGTCAGCCAGTAAACTGTCATGCGTGCCTTGCTCAATAATCTGACCGTCCTTAAGGACCAAAATCTTGTCTGCTTCTCGGATCGTTGACAAGCGGTGGGCAATGACAAAGCTAGTTCTCCCCTGCATGAGCTTTTTCATGGCCTGCTGGATAAGTAGCTCAAGTCTTGTGTCCACTGACGAGGTCGCTTCATCCAAAATCAAGATTTTCGGGTCTGCCAAGAGGGCACGGGCAATGGTCAAGAGCTGTTTTTGCCCCAGCGAAATGTTGCTGGACTCTTGGTTCATTTCCATCTTGTAACCACCTGGTAGGGTGCGAATAAAGTGGTCCACGTTGGCAGCCTGAGCTGCTACCACCAGCTCCTCATCGGTCGCTGAGAGGTTACCAAACCGGAGATTGTCCTTGATGCTCCCTTCATAGAGCCAAGCATCCTGCAAAACCATACCAAACTGGCGGCGCACCGCCCGTCTATCCAGGTCTCTGATATCTCTACCATCTAGGGAAATAGCTCCCGCAGTCACATCATAAAAGCGCATGAGAAGGTTAATCAGAGTAGTCTTTCCTGCGCCCGTTGGTCCAACGATGGCAATCATCTCACCTGGTTCAACTGTCAGATTGAAATCTCGAATGAGGGGCTTGTCTGGACTGTATTGGAAAGAAACATTGCTAAAGGTCACTTGACCAGTCAAATTGATTTCGTCAGCCGTTTGGGGACTGCTCGTTTCTTCGTTTTCATCGAGAACAGCAAATATCCGTCCTAAAGATGATTTAGCGCTCTGCAATTGTCCCGACAACTGCGCTAAGGTCTGGACTGGCTGACTAATCTGCCAAACGTACTGAACAAAGGCCTGCATATTACCAATGGTCAATCGCCCTGCCAACACCTGAAGCCCACCTAAAAGCGCTAGAACGACATAGGTCAAATCAGAGATAGAGTTAAGCAGGAACATCAGACTGGATAAGAAACTAGCCTTGAAGCCAGCTCCCTGCAGGCTGCTGGTAATGTGGCGAAAATCTCGACTAGATGCTTCTTCACGACCATAGAGTTTGATAATGTTGAATCCCGTCAGATTCTCCTGAACAAACCCGTTAAGGTCTCCTAAAATTTTGGATTGCTCGGTGAAGTATGGCTGAGACAGCTTCAACAAGAACCGAGCCGTCAAGTAGGTGATGGGCATACTAACCATGACCACTAGCGCCAGCTGACTATTGAGCCAGACCATCATGGAGATGACCAAAATTAAACTCAAGACCGCATTAACAATCTGTAAGAAAGACTGCTGAAGAGCATTCGAGACGGTCTCTACATCGGTTGTAAATCGCCCTAAAAGATCACCAAACTGGTGCTGATCAAAATAGGCTACCGGCAGGCGATTGATTTTATGGCTGAGGTCTTGGCGTAAGTCACGCATCGCGCCTTGCACCACCTTAGTCATGTAGATATTGGCCAGGTAAACACCGACTTCAAAGAAGAGGGCACGCACCAGATAGAGCCCTAAAATTAGGGTCACATAGCGATAATTAATGCCTGCACCAGCGACACCTTTCGCCATATCAATCAGGTTTTGCGTCAACTCTGTGATAACTAAACCAATAACAAAGGGTTCCAAAACACCAGCTACAATACTGATGACCTTAAAGAATACAGCTAAAAAGAGTGAGCCTCGATAGCGACTAAGATAAGGCCACAGTCGCTTAAAACCTTGTTCTGTCATTCTTAGCCCTCACTTTCTGTCAAACTCTGGCTATTTAGCTGAGACTCTGCAATCTCGCGATAAATGGCATTGCTGAGCATGAGCTCCTCATGCGTCCCGCGCCCAACAATCTCTCCCTTGTCCAGCACGATAATCTGGTCAGCATCCATAATCGTACCAACCCGTTGCGCCACAATCAAGACCGTCGCATCCTGCGTCACCGCCTTCAACCGCCGCCGTACCTCGGCATCAGTCTTATAGTCCAAGGCTGAAAAAGAATCATCAAAAATATAAATATCAGCTTCCTTGACCACCGCTCGCGCAATCGACAGCCGCTGCTTTTGCCCACCAGACAAGTTACTACCACCCTCTGCCAACAAGCTCTCGTAGCCTTCCTCACGGCTAGCGATAAAGTCAGCTGCCTGTGATACTTGCGCAGCCTGATCTAGCTCTGGCAGGGTCGCCGTTTCCTTGCCGTACTTGAGGTTTTTTTCGATCGTTCCGGTAAATAGCAGAGCTTTCTGAGGAATAAAGCCTATCTTAGACCGCAAAGCCTTGAGGTTGTAGTCACGAACATCGACCCCATCGACCAAAATTTTCCCCAAGGTCACATCATAAAACCGAGGAATCAGGCTGACTAGACTAGATTTGCCAGACCCCGTTGAACCGATAAAAGCGATGGTTTCCCCGGGCTTGGTCTTAAAGGAGATGTTATGGAGAACAGGGCTCTCCGTCTCTCCTGGGTAAGCAAAGGTCACATTGTCAAATTCCAGATAGCCCTTGGTCGCTGTTTCCGTCACTCCATCCTCATTTGGTGCGATAGAGATAGGCATGGTCATCACTTCTCTAATTCGGTGACTAGAGACCGCCATCTTCGGATACATGGTAAAAAGGTTAGAAAAAAGCAAAAAGGAAAACAGCGCATGAAAGGCGTATTCGATAAAAGCAACCATGTCACCGATCTGCAAGTCTCCTCGCGACAGTGGCGGAATGGCAAACCAGACAATGGCGACAATCATGGCGATGATGATTTGCACAAAGAGGGGCTCAGTCAAGGCAGTCAGACGAAACAACTTGCTTGAGGTCTCTGTGAACGACTGGTTGGCCGTCGCAAACCTCTCTTCCTGAAAGTCTTCCCGTGCAAAGGCACGAACCACCCGTAAGCCTGTCAGGTTTTCTCGCACGTACTGGTTAATCTTATCCAGCGTTGTTTGCTGCTGCTCTGATAGGGGCTCCGTTCGTCTAGCGACGTAGACTACCACAGCCACCAAGAAAGGAATGGAGACCGCCACAATCCAAGCCATGGATGGGCTAGTGCGAAGAATCATAACCACCGAAAACAGCATCATTAGTGGGGTAATCATGCCAAGACGCAAGGCTTGATCAGCGAATTGCATGAGCATGTAGGCATCCGTTGTCATCCGAGTAACGAGAGAGGAGACGCCGATTTGCTCGTACTCATGGTGAGAATAAGCCTGAAGCTTGTCGTACATGTCATTACGCATGTCCTGAATCATGGTAGTCGTTAACTTGCTGGTGGCATAAGCCATGGTCAGGCGACCGACCAGACCAGCTAGACTGGCTAACAACATGACCCAAAACCAGCGGTAAAGGGCAGCTTCATTTTGCTGCACCAAGCCGTCATCAATCATTCGTGCCAAAATGGTCGGCAGACCTAGATTGACCACAATAAAGAGTAAAACCCCGACCACATTTAACAAGAGCCATTTGGGGTAATGTTTCAAATAAGACCAAATATATGCCATAAGTTCCTTTCTCGTCTTTCTGGAGTTGCAAGCTCAACAGTAAGTGACCATCACAGCGACTTAACCATCCAGACATCCATTAGGTAGTGTCCTGTTTCTTGGGTCAATGGCTGAGCTAATTGCTTGTAGCCCATCTTCTCATAGAGTTTGAGAGCAGCAGCTAGCTTGGTTGAGCTTTCTAGGTACATCTGCTCATAGCCTGCTTGCAGCGCTTTTTCTTCAATGTATGCCAAGAGCTGGCTGGCATAGCCTTTTCGACGGTAGTTTTTGTCTACATAGAGTTTTTGCAGCTCACAAACCGATTCTGAAATCGGACCAAAACCACCGCAAGCAACGACTTGCCCAGCATCTTTTAGGACAAAGTAGTCTGCTCGCTCCAAATCCGCATAATAACTCGCCAAGTCATCCAACTGCGGGTCAAAATAAGCTGTTCCAGGAAGAGCCAAGCCCTCGTCTTCCAGACAGTAGCGAATAAGAGTGGCCACCGCAGAGTTATCAGTTGGGGTGAGGTAATGAAGTTCCATCTCCTACCCCTCCAACTCACTCAAGTACTCATAGCGCTCGTACTTGGCAAGGAGCTGGTCATTTTGCTCGTCCAACTCTTTTTGCAGGTCGGACAGGCGGGCAAAATCCGCTCCACAGGTCGCCATCTCGCCCTCAATAGCAGCAATCCGCTCCTCCAGCTGGGCAATCTCCTCCTCGATGACCGCCCATTCCTGCTTCTCAAAGTAGGACATGCGCTTGCGCTCTGCTTTTTCCTTCTCCGCCTTTGGTTTTTCCGTTTTTGGAGCAATCGCAGAGCTGTCCAGCTCGAAGGCCTTTTCATCCAGATAATCGGTGTAGTTACCGAAGAACTCCCTAACACCGCCAGCCTCAAAAGCTAGAATCTTGGTCGCCACCTTGTCAAGGAAATAGCGGTCGTGACTAACCGTAATCACAGGACCTGCAAAGCCAGCCAAGAAACTCTCCAGCACCGTCAAGGTGGCGATATCCAAATCATTGGTCGGCTCGTCTAGGAGCAGGACATTGGGCTTTTCAATCAAGATTTTCAAGAGATAGAGCCTTTTTTTCTCGCCACCAGACAGCTTGGCAATCTGGGTGCCATGAGTTGAGCGAGGAAAGAGAAACTGCTCCAAGAGCTCGGAAATGCTGGTGGTGCCGACAGTTGTCTTGACCTCGTCCGCCACCTCTTGCAGGTAGTTGATGACCCGCTTGCTCTCATCCATCCCCTTGAGGTTTTGCGAGAAGTAGCCAACCCGCACAGTCTCCCCCATGTTAACCGTCCCAGCTGTGGCTTGCAAGTCTCCGCTAATCAGGTTGAGCAGAGTTGACTTGCCGACCCCATTGTCTCCGACAATGCCAATCCTGTCCTTATTTTGAATGAGCAGATTAAAATTGCTCAAAATCGGCTTGTCCCCATAGGAGAAGCTGACCTGCTCAAAATTGATGACTTTCTTACCAATCCGGCTTGTCTCAAAGGTGATGTCCAAGTCAGTCGTACTGGTCGTGGTCGCCAAATTCCCCTTCAGCTCATGGAAGCGATTGATCCTAGCTTGTTGCTTGGTCGCACGCGCCTGCGGCTGGCGACGCATCCACTCCAACTCCTGCTTGTAGAGTTGCTTTTTCTTGTGAAGACTAGCCGCATCTCGCTCGTCCTGTTCTGCCCGCAGGCGCACATAGTCTTGGTAGTTACCCTGATACTCAGTAAGGGAGCTGTTAGCCAGCTCAAAGATACGGGTGGCAACATTATCCAAGAAATAACGGTCGTGGGTGATAAACAGAACCGTTTTCTTACTGGTTTTCAAGTAGTTGGTCAACCAAGCGATGGTATCGATGTCCAGATGGTTGGTCGGCTCGTCAAGGAGCAAGAGGTCACTGTCTGACAAGAGCACCTGAGCCAGTTGAACCCGACGACGCAGCCCCCCAGACAGGGAGCCGACGGTGGCTTGCAAATCTGTAATTCCTAACTTGCTCAGAACCGTTTTGACCTCGCTCTCGATCGACCAGACGTCCAGCGCATCCATTTCTGCCATGACCTTTTCCAGCTCTTTCTGGCTCTCTTCTGAATAGTCGAGGAGCAGTGCTTCATAGCGTTTCAGCACTGCCATTTCCCTTAACTCCGATGACAGCACCGTGTCTAAGACGGACTTGCTATCGTCAAAATCAGGCTCTTGGGTCAGGTAGCTGATGGTGTAGCCCTTGGCAGCGGTAAAGGGCGAGCGGTCGCCGTCAAAGCCAGACCGCCCCGACAGAACGTCAAGGAGCGTGGTCTTGCCTGTACCGTTTACCCCAATCAGCCCAATCCGATCCAGCTCATGGACGATAAAGCTGATGTCCCGAAAAACCGCCTTGTCCCCAACGGACTTGGTTAAGTGTTCGATGATAAAGTTTGACATGTGTTTTCTTTCTAAATTAAATGGTGTCTATCTCAACTTTTTTATTAACTGATATGGCCTGCTCAAACACTCTAATCATCATATCAATTAAGTTGCTGCCATTAGCCGTTATAAAATAATCCGATAAATTCGTGATGCCAAGGTGAGTAACATCACCCCAAGGAGGTGTTGCTGACAAATCTTCAAAATCCCAAATGACTTGACTAGGTGGAAAAGCAGTCAGGGCTCATCTAATGGATTGCATTCCCAATTAAGGCTTGGTTCAAATCAACTTCCTCAACAAGTACTTGATACAATTTGTTCATGATGACTGGATACAAACCTCCCCAGGTGCTATTTCCCAAACGAATAAAACAACTGGGGGAAAGCGAATTGAAAAGCTCCTACCAAATGACCACTTCAAGCCTCATTAACTTGGGAGTTATCTTTAAACAAGGAACTCCTTTTATGTCATCATATTTCTTAAAACACCAGAGGCACATCACCATATAGCCAGATTCTCAAGATTCCAATCACAAATAAATGGGCAGGAAAATAGAGATAAAAGAACCATTTGGACAAGTGACTACTTCCCTTGTTGCCATCATAAGCCATCAAAAGAGGGAGAGATAGCAGTGTGCCGAATTGCAAGAGTCCGTAGAGTCTATCGATGAAAAGGGTGTAGACCATTGCATAGACACTGATCCAAATCAGATAATCCTGAACCTGCTTTTTCTTATCGCCCCGATGCTGATAGAGGAAAAAAGGCATCATGAGGGCAATATTGGACCAGTCTGCGGTAAAGGTTAACACGCAAAAAAAGATGATACTTGCGATTTTCAACCCATTACCAACCCTAGCATTTTTAAAAATAGCAATCAGCAAGACAGACATTGCTAGAGGAAAAAGGACACTCGTCTTGTTAAATAAGCTCCCTGTCATAACATTGAATGGCACTCCTAATCCAAAGCAAAAGGCAAAGTGAGACACCAAAGCAAAGCCAAACAACCGCCAAAAGTACTTGGTAATATCTTTGGTGTAAAAGCAACCTTCTGCAATAAAGTACCACATGATGGGAGCTGTCAGACGACCAATCAAATGTAAGAAGACAGGGAGAGGCTCCTTGACCAATCCAGGAAAGATCAACCAGGCTAAGTGGTCAATTGTCATCGCTACGATAGCAATTAGTTTCAGTTGGTTGGCATTAAATTTCAGTGTTGGCATTTCTTCTCCTAAAATTAGATTATCATTTCATCATCAGACCATACAGGGCACATTAGAATTTTATCAAGATAAGGAGTTCCTAGCACCTTTAATAGCTAACGATTAATAGCTAACGATGAGCGGCAGTTAAACGCTTATCCACAGATAATAGAACTGACAAGGTCAGCCAGAGTTATGAATCGAAACAGGATAACTTTCCAAAAATAGCGGTCAGCTTTCCTCAGCTTGGTTTTTAAATCTAGCTTGCTTGACCCACTCCCAAACTTGCTCCCGCTTATTCTCCACTTCCCCTGCCACAATCGCTCGCTCCAGCTCGTCGAGGATATCACCCAGTTGTGGGCCTGGTTTAATGCCGAAGTCTTGGATCAGGTCTCGCCCGGTGATAGCCATGTCTTGCTTGGAATGGATAGGGAGCTCCTCGTCTAATTGCTGGATCAGCGCTGGCTGGCTGGACAAGCCCTTGGCCTGTCTGAGGTCTTCCACCAAAAGCAGACAGTCCTTACCATAGCGGTAGACCAGCTGACGACTAGGCTCCGCACGCAGACGCTCACTGTAGGCAGACACCAGCTGATCGACCGCTTTCTGAAAGTCATTGGAGGTTTTCCATTTTTTCAGGAAGGCTTTGATGTCTCTGATGTTTAGGGCTAATAGCAAAGCAGCCCACGCCTGTTCGGAGCTGGTAAACTGGTAGCCCTCAGTGAAGTCATCACGCAAGGTCTCAAGCGCTGCTCCTTTTTCAGCCATATCAGGCAGAAAGTCATAGGCACAACTCGCTATCAGACTGGTCAGACCCGCCTGCCAAAACGGCGCGGTCAAGAGCTTGTCAAACTCGATGAAGACCCGCTCCACGGAAATCTTGGCTAACAAGGGTACCAGCTCTGCCATTGCCCCAAAAGTCGCAGGCTCAAGAGTAAAGCCAAGGCTAGCCGCAAAGCGAAAACCACGCATGATCCGCAGGGCATCCTCCTGAAAGCGCTCAGCAGGGACGCCAACCGCACGGAGCAGGCGGTGGTCAAGGTCAGCCAGCCCCTCAAAGAGGTCGATGACCTGACCGCTGCTATCGAGGGCAAAAGCGTTGACCGTGAAATCCCGACGCAGCAAGTCCTCCTCCAGCGAGCGGACAAAGGTCACACCAGACGGACGGCGATAGTCCACATAGACATCCTCCGTACGAAAAGTCGTCACCTCATAGCCCGTCTCACCGTCCAAAACCAGCACCGTGCCATGCTCAATCCCAATATCAACTGTGCGTGGAAAAACACTCTTGACCTCCTGCGGGTAGGCAGAGGTGGCGATGTCCACATCGTGGATCGGACGATCAAGAAGCGCATCTCGCACCGAACCGCCCACAAAATAAGCCTCGTAGCCCGCCGCCTGTAATTTCTCTAAAATCGGCAAAGCCTTCTGAAATTCAGAAGGCAGGGTATATAGTTTCATCATGACTATTCTTATCCTGTTCTCCATACTACCATACTTTATCTCTAATTATACCATATCCTCACTTTTTCATATAGTCCAAACAAAAAACCTCGCCACAAGGACGAGATTGAAATGTGTTAAAATTCAAATTTTGCAGAAGCAAGCATCTCCTGCAAACTAGCCAGAAGACTATCAATATCAGCAATCATCTCATCTATGCCACTTATTTCAATCCGCGGATCACCAGCAGCTGTTTCTACCAAGTCTTGATAGGATTGTCGAAGTGCCTCGCCCTCTTTTTGAACCGTTAAAATGGCATCAAGGTCAATTTCTCCAGTCTCCTGAGCTGGTGCTACAATCTCTTGTTCTACCTTCTCAATCCATGTCTGCTTTTGCTGCTCAAGTTGGTCACAGGTTTGCTTCAACGCCTTTATATTAGCTAACACTTTTGGCTTTTCTGAAGCAGGTTGACTAAGCTTTCTCGGCTTAGCTTCTTTCTGAGTCGTCTCCTTATGCTGATCCTTCTTAGCTTTGAGAAATATCGAACCGACAGCTTTCAGCAAGCGCCACAAAAGCCATAGACCAAAGAATGGAATCAGGATAAACCAGCCCTGAGGAAAGAAAAAGAAAGCTAGGAAGAAAAGAACAAACCAAACCTGACAACCTAGGCATCCTGGTGACTGGTCCGTGCCGTTCAATTGTGACTGGAGAGCTAAAACCTCATCGGCATACTCCTCAACCAACTTTTCTAAGCGAGCTTTTTTGACGGGGTTGTCCTCTGATGCTAAGGCCAGACGAGCCTCACTCAGTCGAGACTTGGCCGCCTCCAAGGATTGGTTGGTCGCCAAATAAGCTGTCTGGTGCTCAATCGCTCGTCTAGTCTCTCGCTGTTCTCGTGAAATAAAATCCCTATCTCTCCAATCCATTCACCATCTCCTTTTTCATTTCCTAATCTTTCGTCACCGTTATGAGAATCTGATGAAGTATTCGCTCCACCGCCTCCAGCTCGACCACAAACCACTCCGTCGCCTCGACTGCTCTGCCCTTGGCGTCAGCCACCTGCAACCGCACCCGCTTGTCGGCAAGGGCATGGTGGATGACCTTCTCCAGCTTGTGGGCGTCAAGGTTTTTGATCTCGTAGGAGCGGACCAACTGGACGGGGGCATAGAGGTAAGTGGCCTGGGTCTCAGTACCTGCCAGGCGCTTTTTCAGGTCTGTCGCGACACCAATCTTATAGAGGTTGGGCAGATCGAGAAAGCGCTGATCCTGTCCAGCATAGCGGACGATGTAAAGGTGACCAGTCGTCACTCCCTCCCCCATCAGGTCAATGTCCTCTAACCTCTCGGTGACAAACTGCCCCTGCCGTTTCTTGTCATAGAGGGAAGAGATGAGACTGAGGAGCCAGACCTGATTTGCCGTGCCATTTTCATAGACCACATGCACCTTGTGCTTGCGGTTGGTGCTGGCTGGGTAGTCCTGCCCTGTCTCTGGGTCATAAAGCCGTGCCACATGGAGCATGACCCCCTTGTCCACATAGAAGTTCCCCTGCTTGATAGGGTTTTTCTGGCTGATTCGATTGAGGTTTTCCACCTCTTCGACGGCTTTCAGTTGCCGCTTGCCACTAGCCAGATCCGCATGGACTTGGGCAAAGAGGTCACGGTAACGGTCAAAGCTTTGTCCCATCCGCCGTCGTTGGCTGGAGGTCGTCTGCGCTAGTCGACTGACAGTATCGGCATAACGGCTGGTGTCAAAGAGTTTCTCGTCTCGTCCCAGATCCACAAAAAGCTCCTCATCCTCCAAGAGGTCATCAAGGTCACGCCAATCTGTCATGGTCACCTCCTAGCAAGCCCAGCTCATCATAGGGCAGGCACCGCAACTTGCGGCTCTCGTCTGCCCGCAAGCCCTTCAAGTAGCGGTGTTTGAGCTTCTCTGCCAGACTGCCCGTCGCCAAGGGCGCTCTGCCCTGCTCACGCACCCAGTCCAGCAGGGCTTGAAACTTCTCCACTTCTGGGTCAAGGCTGGTCACCTTGACAGGCTTCATCTCCTCAAACATCTCCTGAAAAACAGCGTCCGCAAACACCGCCTCCAAGGTCATAAAGTTATCCATTTGCCCGCTCCCTCTCTTTCTGTCGTCTCAGTTCATCTAGTTTTGCCAAGGCATAGTAGAGCCGTTGCTCCTCCAAAGTCTTGGCATTGCGGTCAGGGTTTCTGCCGTAAATCAGGCGAAAGGCCTTAATCTGCGGTGCCAGCTGGCGGAGGTCTTCTGCTGTGAACTCAAACTTCCTGCTGTCAAAGACCTTGGCAATCAGGCTAAGCGTGTGGCTATCCACGTCCCGAGAGACCACCTCATAGGCTTTTTGGAAGGGGTTGACGCTATCGATCAAATCAATGGTCAAGTCATCCAGGTTGACAAACTTATCCGCCATCTTGAGCAGTTGCTTGTTCTCCTTATCTCGATGGGCGGTCGAGAGGTTGAGGTCAGCGACTAGGTGCTGACGAACCTCCTCGACCTCGGTTTGCTTGAGGTCGGGGTAAATTCTGGCAATGACCTGCGGAATCAACTGCTTGTTGATGACCTTGGCATCTGCCCCAGCAGAAATAGCCGCTTCGACCGTTGTATCCTGCAAGATAGAGGCCTTGAGCTCCACCATGTCCTGTTCGATGATATGCTGGATCCGCTCACTAGATGGCTTTGCCAAGCCCTTAATGTAAATATCTGCGCCTGATGATGTCTGGTCATCCTTGGTCTTGGGCTTGAACTTAAAGACGGGAGCCAAAACGCTTTCCATAAGCAGGCTAGCCGTGATGGCCTTCATGATGTTGTTGACCGCATACTGACTCTCGGCATCGTCCACATCTGGCTGGGCAATGAGGTTGGTAAACTGGGCGGTCGTCTTATTGGACGAATCTCTGGTTACCCGTCCGATAATCTGGACAATCTCCGTCAAGGACGACCGGTAACCGATGGTCAAGGCATACTCGGCATAAGGCCAGTCAAAACCTTCCTTGGCCATTCCCAGAGCGATAATGATGTCCAAATCATCCAGCTCCGTCATCTGATCCAGATAGGCGGTGACCTTATCCCGCCCCTCCTCGGTGACCAGGTCGGCGATTTTCAGCACCTGGCCTGTAGCCGTTCGCAGGTGGATGATGTTGTGCTCGTCCTTGTCAAGGTAGTCGCCCAAGCTATCCAAAATCTCGTCCACCTCACTGTACTTGTCCTTGCTGGACTCGCCAGAATTGACATTGGGGATATGGATAATGGTCTTTTTATCCATAAACTCTGGCAAGAGCTCAGGCAGGGCGGTGCGGTAATGCCCCTGATAGAACTTGTAATGCATGGCAAAGGACTTGAGGTACTGGTAGCCCTCCAGCTGCTCGTAGTAGGTATAGGTCACCCGGTCAAATCTCGCCTCGTCTGCTGGGTCTAGGATGGGCACGCTGTCCCCACGAAAGTAAGACCCCGTCATGGCAAAGATATGAGCCGTTGACAGCTGGAGGATTTCCCGCAGGGCTGTCCCCAAGACCGAACTGTCGTCCTGCGACACATGGTGGAACTCATCGATGGCCAGCAGGCAGTCATCAAAAGCCCCAGCGTCCAGCTGCTCGCAGGCAAAGCGCAGGGTCGCATGGGTACAAATCAAGACACGGTCATCTGGCCTGTCTGAGTGCATAAAGTCGACAAACTGGGTCACCTTGCTCTTGCTGGTGCCTGCTGTGGTCAGGTTGTTGCGCTCTGCTATTTCCCAATCCCAAAAGTAACCATGAGCCTTGAGCTGGGTTGAGCGAAAGGACTTGCCGATAGAGCGCTCGGGAACGGCGATGATGGCCTTTTTCAGCCCTTGGCGGTGAAGCTTGTCCAGGGCGACAAACATGAGGGCGCGGGACTTGCCAGAAGCTGGCGGTGCCTTAATCAGCAGGTGCTGGCTGTCGCGTTTCTCATAGACCCTGGCCTGCATCTCCCGCATGCCGAGGGCATCGGTGTTGACACTGGTCTTGGTCTGACCGTAGGTGATTTCAAAAACTTGGGACATGGCTTTCTCTTTTCTGTTTCGGGGCGGTTACGGGGCTAGGCTTGGCTGATGGGGTCCGAGGCTTCTGAGCTCTTGTCATCAGCCTTTTTGGCACCGACCCCCTTATAGCGCTTGCGGACGGTGTTGAGGTCATCGCGCAGGCTGGCCAGATAAGTCTTTTCAGGGTGGGCAGCCGCATTGACCGCCGTGTAGTCGACCACAAGGCTATAGCGTTCGGTCAGCTCCTTGCGGAGTTGCTTGCTCTGGCTAGGGCTGGTGCTGGTCTGCTCGGTCAGCCGTTCCTGATAAAGGGTTTCAAAGGCAGTCTGGGCTGCCTTGAGGCTGGCGATAGGCTCAGTCAAGTGGAGGGCAGCGATAGCAGAGCGGTAGGTGGACTTGCCCAGCTCCTTGAGGAGGTTGCGCAAGAGCTCCGTCTCCTCCTCATAGCTGGTCTTGCTGGTCAGCTTGTAGTTTTTGAGCAGGCTAGACAAGAGCTGGTGGCTGCTGGCGACAGGCTCGGTCTTGACACTCGAGTAGGCCCGCACCAGCTTGGTCACCGTGGTCAGAGCCAAATCCCGCTCCTTATCCGCAGCTTCCAGCTTTTTAGCTACCTGACTGGCACGGTTTTGGTGGAGACCCGCCTCAAAGGCGGCCAGCTGTTGCTCCATGAGGGGGAGCTGTTTCTTGTAAAAACCGTTATCCGCCCGCTCCACCTTGACAAAGGCGGTGAGAAGGGCGAGGCTTGAAGTCAATAGCTGAGCAGTATTGGCGTTGTCGAGACTTCTCAGATCGAGGGTGCTAATCTTGTATTTGTTCATAAAGGTATCCTTTCTAGGCAGTGCAGAATCAGGTCAAGCTAAGACCTGATAGGAGTTATCCAGCCAGAGACTGAACTGGGGTAAAGTGACATGGAAGTCAGCCAACACGACACCGTACCGAGCTAAAGCCATGTGGAGGCAAGCCAGAACGGAAGCGTACTGAGCTGAATCCAAGTGGAAGTCAACCAGTACGACATGGTACCGAGTAAAATCCAAAAGGAGGGAGGTGAGTACGATATCGTGCCGTTCTGAATCTATATGGAGGAAGAGCAAACGACTTTCTTTCCTAATCCTTGACCATCTCCTTATATCGATTCAACAAATGGCTGAGTCGTTCCTCGTCGTTGGCAAATGGGGTCTCCTTGTAGGCACGCTCGATCAGCTCGTCTAGCTTGCGGTGCTCCTCCCGTAGACTGGCTGGCATGACCTCACGGTTGTAGAGCTCTGCCAGCGTGCCACCCAGCTCCTCCCGCAGTCCCAAGATTTCCATGACCTGCTCCTCCAGCTGGTTTTTCCGCCGAGTGGAGAGTTCAGGCACAGGGAAGGTGTTGTAGACAAGACCAGCGGAGTACCGATAGTCTGTTTTCAACTTACCACCGATGGCACGGAGCCAGACCATGTGGAGACGACTCATCAGAAGCCCCAAAAGCCAGAGAGGAGCGCTGTAGATAGCCATGGCAGAGTCCGATATAATCGTATCTTCCCCAACAATCCCCATAGGCACATACTGACGATTTTCCGAAGAGACACGAGGGACGATGATTTGAATTTCAGTAGGTTCATTCGTTCCAAAAAATTTCCAAGGCATTTTAGCCAAATCATTTGTTGCTGGACGTTTAGATTTTAAACGATGTTGTCGTGTTTTTTCAATTCGAGTTGTAACAAGAGGATTATTTTGTACTTTCAGGTACTCTTGCTCTTTCAACCAAAAAGCGTACCTCTTTTTCCCCTTGATAAACTCCTCTGCTCCGATAAAAATTTTAAGATAAGGTTTTAATTCAGGGTAGCTAGAAAGAGCCTCTTGATACTCTTGTGGACTAAAAATCAAGCCACCCCCATCATTAGGCATGTTACCAAACACCATCTTAGGCAGACCATTCAAGACCTGAGACGAACTGGCGACAATGGTATCATCACCAGCTGTCAGGTAGGGGCTAATATGGTCAACCCCCAGCTGGGTCAGTTGGTCATCGAAAAGGTAGCGGACTGGGGAGGCATTTTGTTTGGTCGCTAAACTGATAATAGCAACCGTCACCCCAGCATTATGGGCAGCCGAGTTGCCCCACTTAAAGGAGGTGTAGGCAAAGTCGATGACCACCCTATTCAAGAGTTCTTGCCAGATGATGGCAACCTGCTCCCCCTGACAGATGGAGTTGGTCGATACAAAGGCCAGTTTACTATTAGCGGTAGTGATAAAGTCTGCTCCCTTATAAAACCAGCCAGCGATATAGTCCATTTTCTTATAGTTACCAGCCTTACCGATAGCCAGTTCTAAGTCAGTCTTCTGCTCCTTGCTCTGCAATTTCGCCCCAATATAAGGCGGATTACCAATCAAATAAATCTCATCATTTGGGCTGTGAGGAAGCACCTCATTCCAATCCAGTCGCAGGGCGTTGCCCTGGGTGATGTTACCCGCGTCCTTGAGGGGGAGAAGGGCTGGCTGGAAGTTGAGGTGGTTCTTCATCTCCACATTCATCTGGTGCTCGGCGATCCAAAGGGATAATCTCGCCACCTCGTGGGCAAAGTCGTCCAGCTCGATGCCGTAAAACTGGTTGAGGCTGATAGCAGACCGTTCAAAGAGGGAGATGCTGTAGTCTCCACGCAGGTCACGGAGGGTTCTGAGCAGGTCGATTTCCAGCCGCCGCATCTCCTTGTAGGTGATGATGAGGAAGTTCCCAGAGCCACAGGCAGGGTCAAAAAAGCGGATCTTGGACAGACGTGTCAGTAGCGCCTCTAACTCCTGCTCGTAGGCACGACGATTGGCACGACGGGTCTGCTCTTGGATGGACTTGTCCTCATTAGCATTGATCGCCTCGACAATCCCCTCATAGGTCGCCCTCAGGCTGTCCAAAAAGAGGGGCTTGATGACCTTCATGATATTGGGTACGCTGGTGTAGTGCATGCCCGCACTAGCGCGTAGCTCCTTATTAGCCACCGTCTGGATCATGGCCCCTAGGATATCAGGGTTAATCTCGTCCCAGTTGAGGAGCTCGCCCGCCTCGATGATCAGCTTTCTGGTTTTTCGGTCAAATTGCAGAGCTGTCCCCGCGTCTGTAAAGAGCTTACCGTTGACATAGGGAAAGGCGCTTAGCCAGTCTGCCTCTCTCGTCCTATCGAAACGGTCAAGACTGGCAAAGACCTGATTGAAAAAGTCGGTTAGGTCACTCCCGTCTTCCTGTGTCCGAGTCTTGATGGCATTGGTCAGGATATTCTTATCCATGATGCCCGTATCCTCGGCAAAGAGCAGGAAGAGTAGGCGAATGAGAAAGAGGTTGAACTCCTTCTCCTCCGTCGTCTGGTCGTCAAACTGGTTGATTTGCCACAGCTCATCGTAGAGTCTGGTGAACCGCTCCGCCGCCTTGATATCGGCAGGGTTTTCCCGTGCGTAGTCCACCTTTTCGATGCCATTCCAGGCCAGAAAAAAGTCTGCGTAGCTCGGCAATTCCCCAAAAGGAATCGCTAGGGTGTCACCTGTTTTAACATCCTTAGCTGCCAACTGGTCAAAGTCGGTCACCATGATGTAGCGAGGCTTGGACTTGACCCCAGCCAACTCCTGCTCGATTTGGTGCACCCTGTTAGCACAGGAGCTGCCCAGCGCCACCTGCTCGTAGTGGAGCTTGTTCTTGATGCTGGTGCCACCCTCTTTCCGCAACTTGGTCACCGTGCTCTTGGGAATGTCATAAAACCCCAAGAAGTCATAGAGGAAGCTGCCCTCATCAGGCTGTGCCACCAAGTCCCTTAACCCGTCTTCAATGCTGATAATGTCTAATCGTGCCATTTGGTTATACTAAGACAAAAGGCAGGCGCTTGACCACCCTACCTCCTGCGAGTAGTTCTGCTCAAGTGCCTGCCCAAATCTTTTTCTCCTTGACTGATAGTTTAAGATAGGTAAGGGAATGTCAATGACCTTACCTATCTGCTATACTAGTATAGCAGCAAAGTTGTCAGAAAATTCAATGCAACAAACCTCTCCTCATCACAAAACAAGAACCATTCTGAACCAAAACCCACCCCTAACCAGACAACACAACACAACACCCGACCAAACTAAATCCAAAAGAAAGCACGACAGCACAACACCGTACCGAGCCAATTCCAAAAGGAGGTAGATCTGTGCAGCACCAATCTACACCCAAGCAAGAAAAGAAAAAAAAGCCCTCTCTGTCGAGAAGACTTTACTGTCTATTCAGGTAGCTGGTTTGTATCCGTCACTTACAACACGTTCTCCAGACCATACACTAGTTGGTCACGCGTGACCACAGCCTTAATCCCGATATTGACCCCGCTCATAAAGGATACACGGTCATAGGAATCATGGCGAAGGGTCAAGCCCTCCCCCTGTGCCCCAAAGATGACTTCCTGATGGGCAACGAGCCCCGGTAAGCGCACGGAATGAATCCGCATGCCGTCCACTTCCGCCCCACGTGCTCCTGCCAGCAACTCCTCCTCGTCAGCAGCCCCTTGTGGCTTGCTTTGGCGGGTCTCACGCAGGAGCTCTGCGGTCTTAATGGCTGTGCCTGACGGCGCATCTTTTTTCTTATCGTGATGGAGCTCGATAATCTCCACATCTGGGAAATACTTGGCTGCTTTCTGGGCAAATTCCATCAAGAGGATGGCGCCAATCGCAAAGTTAGGGGCAATCAAGCCGCCCAGCTTTTTCTGACGAGACAAGTCAATCAGCTCGGCGATTTGTGCCTCGGTAAAGCCAGTCGTCCCTACGACAGGGGCAAATCCCTGCTCAAGAGCAAATCGAGTATTGTTATAAGCGACCGCAGGGGTCGTGAAGTCCACCCAGACATCAGCAGAGAAGCCCACCAAGTCCGCCTTATCGGTGAAGACAGGCACGCCCTCAACCTCTTTTTCAGTCGCAAAAGGGTCCAAGAGACCGACCAACTCTAGCTCAGGGTCAGCCTGTACCATCTGGACAGCTGTCGACCCCATCTTGCCTAAAAATCCTGCAATAATAACCTTAATCATATCACTTCCTTATACAATAGGGGTAATGCCAAAGGCGATGCCCCCCTCACCCAGATGGGTCGCGATGACACTATTGAGCGGTACAATCTCTGCGGATAAGCCCAGCACCGCCAGCAACTGCTGAAACTCTCTCGCCTTATCAAGGGCGTTGGTGTGGAGAATGGCAATCTCATAGTCACCATCGGCTGTTCGCTCTTGCAAAATCTCCACCAGTCGCTTGACTGCCTTTTTCTCCGTGCGAACTTTTTCATATACTGTAATCACGCCCTCTTCATTGAAATAGAGGATAGGCTTGATGGACAGGAGGTTGCCGAGAATGGCAGAGCCGTTTGACAATCGTCCACCCTTCACCAAGTGATTCAAATCATTCGCCATGATAAAAGCGTTGCTTTTCGCGATTTTTTGATTGAGCTTGTTCAACATCGTCTCAAAATCAACTCCCGCATCTGCCCAGTCAAGGGCATTTCGCACCATGCTGGTCAAGGGAACAGAGGTAATCTTACTATCTGGAAAAGCGATAGTCAAGTCACTGTGCTCCTCCATCAAATACTGGATATTTTGGAAAAAGCCCGAAATCCCACTAGAGAGAAATAGACCAATCGCATGAGTATAGCCTTTGTCTGGTAAGCTCGATAAAATCTCATCAAGTTGTGCCACACTGGGCTGGCTGGTCGTTGGCAAGGCTTGGCTAGCTGCCATCTTGGCATAAAAGTCTTCAGGTGTCAGATTGACCCCTTCAACATAGGTCTCTCCGTCAATGGTAATCGGAATATCCAGAACAAATAAGCCTTCGCGACGTCTCAAATCCTCTGAAAGGTAGGCAGAACTATCTGTAATAACAGCTAACTTCATTTAAAACTCCAAACTAATCCCAGGACGATCTAGGGCAACTTCTGTTACTTCATAGGTTAGACGGCGCAACATATCAAGCAGGGGCGCGGATACCTCTTCTACGTCATGTTGCGAAAATTCGCTCGGCGACTCAACCAAACGGTTATGCAAATAGTTAATTTGCGACATCACACCGCTCACTACAAAATCTTGCTGGACAATAATAAAGTGCAAGACCGCCATAAATGTCGTCTTTTGGTTTTCTTCACTCTTTTCTATAAGTTGAAACTTGACTTCTGCATTCGATTCTGGTGCACCATGCTCTTTTTCCCATTCATGATTGCGGGCATCGTAGTGGTAGGCATTAACAAAAACTTGTTCTCTAGTGAGTTCCATGTTGTCTCCTTAAAATTTTTTCTGTGGGTGTTTTGCAACAATCTCTGGATGGTTTGCCAAGGTACTGAGACCTTTTTCTGTTAACAAATAAGCACGTTCTTGACAGTATTGTTCTAATTCTTGATCAGAAAAATGCGTTAAAACTGCTTTATCCAAATCAGCACGTTTCATCTTTGACAAACCGCTTATCCCTTTGTCCTTAAGCCAAGCTTTTAATTGAGCAATCGGCTGATGGCGCAGGGCATCTCTTGCCCCTTCAATAAAGACATAGCCCTCTTCAATTAACCAAACCAGGTCATGTTCAGCATCAATCCCATAGGTCGTTGCAAAGTATTTGTGAGGTTGGCTAGTGGTTAGGTAGCTCCCAAACTGAATACGCCAGAGCAAAATGACATGCCCAGGCAATAGCCCTTCAGTTGTTCGCTCCATCTGACGCTTGGCAATCGGCTTAGCTAAAATTTCATCCAGATACTGGTCTGGAACACGTGGGTATTCGGCATGATTTGCATAAATGGTCGTTATTGTTGTCATTTAACTATTATACCATATCTCTTGTCAATCGTCATCTAGTAAAACAGTGGTAGTGTAGCGAGTTTTCCTTGCGATAGGACAATTATCCTAACAGAAATATTAGCACAGGGTAATCAATCACTAGAGTAGTGGAAGCGCAATGTCACTAAAAAGATGCTAATTACCACAATTATATCTGCGGCAATTAGCATCTTTCATCTTACTTTTTATGTGCATTAGATGAGAAAGAGGTTTTTACCCTATTCTCATTTGTTGGACATTACTTATCACCTTTATTCCGAATCACAAAACCAGTTTGCTTTTCACTGGAAGTACGGTGAGGGCGCTTGTTGTCTTTTTTTACGACATCACGCTGGTTTCTATTGGACCTGCGCTTAAAGTCTCTACGGTCACCATCGCGGTCATCCCGGCGACGGTCGCCACGATAGCCTCCACGACGGTCGCGACCAGCTCTATCGTCACGGTCTGAACGTCCTCGACTCCCTTTTCCTTTGGATTGACCAGGGGCAAACTTGAAAGGCAATGGTTTTTCTTGAGCAATTTCCACCTTAGGCATGGTATCTGGGTTTGGTACGGTGAGAGTGAGGATGTATTGCGCCAACTCCTCTGGGCTAAACTCGGTAGCCAACTTGATGGCATCAGCCTTGAACTTGTCAAATTCCGCACGGATAGCTTCATCGGCGAAATCACGCTCAATTTTCTTAAGCGCTACTCGCTTGGTTGCCTTGAAGGCCTCTTCTGCTGTCGCAGGCTTCATGCCCTTCATGCGCTTTTTGGTTAAATTTTCGATAATGGCCAGATAGCCCATCTCATTTGGTGAGACAAAGGTAATAGACTGACCAGATTTGCCCGCACGACCTGTCCGACCGATACGGTGCACATAACTCTCTGGGTCTTGCGGAATATCATAGTTGTAGACGTGGGTCACGCCAGAAATGTCCAAGCCACGGGCAGCAACGTCTGTTGCAACCAAAATATCCAAGGTATCATTTTTGAAATCACGAAGAACACGTAGGCGTTTGCCCTGATCAAGATCCCCATGAATCCCTTCAGCGCGGTAGCCACGAAGCTTGAGCCCTCGAGTCAACTCATCAACACGGCGTTTGGTTCGACCAAAGACGATGGCCAATTCTGGCTGCTCCACATCCATAAGGCGGGTCATGGTATCAAACTTTTCATGCTCCCGTACGCGGATATAGTACTGGTCAATCAGCTCTGTCGTTAACTCCTTAGCCGCAATTTTAACGTGTTCAGGTTCTTTCATAAACTGGACACCGATGCGCTTAATCGGGTCAGGCATGGTCGCTGAAAACAGCAAGGTTTGACGGGTTTCAGGCGTGCGACTGATGATGGCTTCGATATCATCAAGGAAGCCCATATTGAGCATCTCATCAGCCTCATCCAAAATCAAAGTCTCAATCCCATCTAGTTTCAAAGCTTTACGTTTGATTAAATCAAGCAGGCGACCTGGTGTTCCAACAACTACGTGGGCACCTGATTTGAGGGCCTTGATTTGCTTTTCAATGCTAGATCCGCCATAAACAGAGCGAACTTTGACGCCCTTATCCCGACCGAAGCGGAAAAGCTCTTCCTGACTCTGCACCGCCAATTCACGGGTCGGCGCGATAACTAAGGCCTGTACCGCAGGATTCGTCGTATCAATCTTATCAAGGGTCGGCAAGCCAAAAGCGGCGGTCTTTCCTGTTCCCGTCTGGGCTTGACCAATCACATCCTTACCAGCTAAAGCTAGTGGGATAGTCAGCTCCTGAATCGGCGACGGGGTGGTAAAGCCTGCTGTCTCCACAGCAGATAAAATCTCTGAGGACAGAGCAAGTTCATTAAAATTCATGTTATCTTCTTTCTAAAAAGGCAGTGCGAAGCTGCCTTATCACGCTTTTCTATATCGTTGAACAAACAACCTAACTAGTATAACACAAAATTCACAATTAAGGTGAGATTAACTTTGAAAGTTCACATAACACGTTTTCATTGTTGCAAACAGCTGCTTTTAAGCCGTTAGCATCGTAGATAACCGTCTCCTAAGCGTTTAACAACGGAAACGTCACATCTTTACTGACTTAATTTCAATAAGCTATTTTTAACGACTAAGAAATCATCTTAAAATGCTTTCATGCAATTGATTGACAAATAGCAAAAGGATCTGGTTCTATTAGCATAGTTCCAAATCCTTTCGACAACATGTCCCTCAAGGTCTAGGGATACTTCATGTTTTTAATACCCTGGTCGGAAAGCGTCCAGAATGGTTTTAAATTCCTCGTTGGTGAAGGTGATGCCCTTGCCCATCTTGGTGTGGTCTTCGTTCCACATCCGGATATCAAATTTAGGCTCAGCCCCGTTAAAGCTCACTCGGTTGAGCTCCTTACTCCATCCTTTATCGTTGGTCGATAGGACAAGCAATCTCTCTGTAATCTCAAATGTAAATTCTGACATGGTCAGCCTCCTTAAAATAGTTTGGAAATCTCTTCCTAATAAGTTATTCGAAAACTCTTGTAAAAAAATGATAGATTTTTTAACTTTTTTATGATTTTTTTACCTAGATGCCAAGTAATTCTCGGGCTTGCTGTCTAGCTGTTTCTGTGACGTTTTCCCCAGCTAGCATTTTTGCAATTTCTTCCACCCGTTCATCTGTTGTCAAGAGGCGAACTGTGGACACGGTGCTCTTTTCATCGCTTTGCTTTTCAATGAAGAATTGATAATCTGCGATAGCGATAACTTGTGGTAAATGAGAAATGGCTAGAACCTGACCGTGGCTGCCAATTTTATAAATTTTTTGTGCAATAGCTTGACCAACACGACCAGAAACACCCGTATCCACCTCGTCAAAAACAATAGCTGTTTTATCTTCACGTCTAGCAAAAGCAGACTTAACAGCCAGCATCAACCGAGACAATTCGCCTCCTGAAGCCACCTTGACTAAAGGCTTAAATTCTTCACCTGGGTTGGTTGAAATGTAGAACTCGACAGTCTCATTTCCCTCACGGCTAAATTTTGAGCTGGTGAAACGAACCTGAAAACGCGCCTTTTCCATGTAAAGGTCTTTTAACTCTTGATGAATATCTTCTTCTAACTGTTCAGCAAGCTGGTGTCTAGCTGTAGAGAGCTCTTTCACTTGATTGACAAGGTCACGTTCAATGATTTTCAGTTCCTTTTCCAAATCTTCAAACGAAAAATCATCTCCTGTTAAGAGCGCATATTCTTTGCTAATTTGCTCAAAATAAACCAAAACATCATCAACTGTGCCGCCATATTTTTTTGTCATGCTATGAATCACGTCAAGACGATTCTCGACCATCATCAAGCGCTCACCATCAAACTCCAAATCATCAATGGTAGCACCTAAACGCCTAGTAATCTCCTCTAAACCATAGTAACTCTCAGTAAGTTGTTGGGACAATTCCTGATAGGTTGCATCATAGTCTTCAATGGTCTGGAGGTCATTCATGGCTGAACGAATATTGGACAGGCTGGAAAAATCCTCGTTATCTAGTAAGGCATAGACATTAACCAGCGTATCTGCGATGGTTTTATGGTTCAGCAAGCGTTCCCGCTCCGCTAGCAAGTCTTGGTCTTCACCAGATTTTAGTTCGGCTGCTTCTAACTCTGCAAGCTGGAACTCCAACATCTCGATTCGCGCCCGATGCTCCTGTTGATTTTTTTTGATCGTCAGTAAATGCTTGCGCTTTTTGCGATAACTGTCAAAGCTTGCCTGATACGCTTTTTTCAAGTTCCAAAATGCTTGCTCACCAAAGCTATCTAATAACCTGATATGGTGTTGAGGACGCATCAGCTCTTCTTGATCATGTTGACCATGAATATCAACCAAATGTTCACCAATAGCTTTCAAGGTTGATAAATTGACCAACTGACCATTAACACGACTGACTGATCGCCCATTGGCAGAAATCTCTCGGCGAATAATCAACTCCTCAGTTGGCTCAATCCCGTTATCCGTCAGCAGCTGGGTCAAAGAACTGCTATAATTGACAGAAAATAACCCTTCGATTTCTGCTTTTAGTTGACCGTGGCGAACCACATCGTGACTGGCGCGACTACCCAGCATCATGTTCATGGCATCAATGATAATTGATTTGCCGGCACCTGTTTCACCAGTCAGGACCGTCATCCCCTTATCAAAGGTCAGGCGAATCGCTTCAATAATCGCAAAATTTTTAATCGCAATTTCCTGTAGCATCAGTTCTCCTTCTGAGTTTGTCGTTCACAATCGGTAAGATTGGTTGGGTTAGTTTAATGATCGCTGCTCTCGCGTTTAAAGGTATCATGAGCATTTTGAACAACTCTTACAATTTTTTCTAGCACTAATGATTGAGGAGCAGGAGATTTTTCGAGGTGAGCTAAAAATTCAATATTGCCTTGACCTCCTTGAATAGGAGAGAAATCAAGGTTCAGAACTGAAAAACCTAACTGGACTGACCTGTCTACCACCTCACGTATGACCCGTTCATGGACAGCCTGATCTTTAACAATACCATTTTTCCCAATAAATTCTCGCCCAGCCTCAAATTGCGGTTTGATTAAGGCTACTACTTGCCCATCATCAGCTAAAATCTCATGTAAGGCTGGCAGTATCAGGGCTAAGGAAATAAAGCTCACATCAATCGATGCCACTGTCGGCTGACCATGTGTAAAATCTGCCAAGCTGGCGTAGCGAAAATTGTATTGTTCCATGGATAGGACACGTGGGTCTTGTCGCAACTTCCAAGCCAGTTGATTAGTACCGACATCAACAGCATAAACGGACTTTGCACCCGCCTGTAGCATAACGTCTGTAAACCCACCTGTTGAAGCCCCAATATCAAGACCAATTTGGTCAAAAACAGATAATCCAAAAGCAGACAGCGCCTTCTCCAGCTTTAGCCCACCACGACTAACATACTTCAAGCGCTCGCCTTTTAATTTGAGTTCCGTTACTTCATCAATCTTCTCACCAGGTTTGTCATAGCGTTGCCCGTTCATCACAGCAACCACTAGACCAGCCATCACGCCACGTTTGGCCTGCTCCCTTGTCTCAAAAAGCCCTTGCTTATAGGCAAGCACGTCAACACGTTCTTTAGCCATGAAGTCGCAACCTTTCTATCATGTCTCGGACTTTTCTTAAGTCCATATCCTCGTCTCGCTCTAGTTTTTGGAAAATAGCTAGCGCTTGATCCAAACAATCATTGAGAAGGTCATAGGACTCATTTAGACCTAACAGTCTTGGATAAGTTGATTTTTGAGCTGATAAGTCTTTTTGTGGTGTCTTTCCTAACTCTTCAAAGCTAGCTGTCACGTCCAAAATATCATCACGAACTTGGAAAGCTAAACCAACCAGTTCGCCTGCTAAACGCAAATCAGCGATTGATAAACTGTCCAGCTCAGCGATTATCCCAGCGGCAAGGAAGGGAAAAGCAAGCAACTTGCCCGTCTTGTTGGCATGAATCGTTTTTAGTTCAGTGACTGTCAACTGACGACCTTCTCCCATCATATCGAGCATCTGACCACCCACCATACCATAGGTGCCAGCAGCTTCCGACAGCTCAGCGATTAAGTTTAGTCGTACTTGAGCTGGCAACTCAGCCCTAGCAATCAGACCAAACGGGTCTAAAAACAAGCTATCACCTGCTAAAATCGCTGTAGCGTCGTCGAACTGCTTATGGTTGGTCAAGCGACCACGACGGTAGTCATCGTTATCCATGGCAGGCAAATCATCGTGAATCAAACTACCTGTATGAATCATTTCAAGACCAGCAGCCACCTGATAATGGGCATCTGTCAACAACACGCCGAAACCTTCTAACAGTTGCAAGAGCAAGACAGGGCGAAGACGTTTACCACCGCTATCGATAGAATAGTAAATAGCCTCGTTAAGGCGTTTGGCTACTGGCCATTGATCATAGTAAGCGGCTAAGGCTTTGGTGATGCCATCAATATGCTTCATCTTAATCTAAATCCTTTTCACTGCCGTCAGCTTGCATCACCTTAACCAGCGTTTGCTCCGCCTCAGCTAGCGTTTGCTGTAGGGTTTTCGATAGTCCAATTCCTTTTTGGAACTCACTCAGCGCCTCTTCTAAGGGAACGTCACCATTTTCCAAGCGGTTGACTATCGCCTCTAAGGCCTGCAAATTTTCTTCAAATGTTGGTTTCTTTGACATTTTTAACCTCCACGTCTAATTGCCCATCTTGTAGTGTAATGGTCAGCTCATCACCAGCCTTAATACCTTGCACTGATGGTGTGATGATGTCTTCTTTTTGGATGAGGGCAAAGCCTCGTTTCAAGATACGATCCGTATCTAGAGACAGAAGCCTTGTCTCATATTGCTCAACATCAGCTTGGCAAACTGCAATCTGATGTTTCATGTGTTGAACTAGTCGGTGCTGATAACTGAGCACTTGCTCAGCTCTTCGTTCAACTGTTCCTGCCAGGTCTTGACTCAACAAACGCTGGTGCAGTAGCTGGCGAGAAGCACCTACGTCCATCACTCGCCCTTTAAAATGATGTGTTAAGGTCGTCAGCAACTTGTCCAAACGCTGTAAATAGCTATCATAAAGTCGCTCAGGCTGGCGAAAAATCACCGACTGATTCAGCTTTGCCACACGCTCCTGTTGATAAGTCAAACGCCGTTGCATGGCCTGATATAGTCGTAATTGCCTGTCCTTGACAAAAGCGACGACATCAGCCTTGGTCACAGGCGTGGCCAGCTCAGCAGCAGCTGTCGGTGTTGCTGCACGCTTGTCCGCCACAAAATCTGCTAAAGTGGTATCCGTTTCATGACCGACACTGGAGATAATGGGTAGGCGAGATTCAAAAATAGCTTCGACGACCATTTCTTCGTTAAAAGCCCATAAGTCTTCAATTGAGCCACCGCCTCGCCCAACAATCAACAAATCAAGGTCAGTGCGCTGATTTGCTAAGCGGATGTTCGTTGCGACTTCATGAGCAGCCCCATCCCCTTGAACTTTAGTCGGAAATAGTAAAATCTCAACACCTGGGAAACGGCGACTAACTGTGGTGATGATGTCCTTAATCACTGCCCCACTGGGGCTTGTAATAACACCGATTTTGCTGACAAACTGAGGCAGAACTTGTTTATGGCGGTCATCAAAATAGCCTGCTTCTCCCAGCCGCTTTTTTAACTGTTCAAAAGCAATAGCTAGGGCACCAATGCCATCGGGCTCGGCTTTTTCGATGACAATAGAGTAACTACCGCCAGGTTCATAAAGTTGGATACGACCAACAACATTGAGCTTCATGCCTTCTTCTAGAGCGAAACCCAGTGATTTATAAATACCAGCCCACATGGTGGCTTGAATCACAGCCTTGTCATCTTTTAGGGAAAAATACTGGTGAGTTGGCCGTCTACGAAAGTTAGACACTTGACCAGTCAAATAAACCCGTTCCAAGTAAGGATCACGGTCAAACTTTAGTTTTAAATACTTGGTTAAGTCGCTAACCGATAAATAGTTCACCAGAACACCTCCCAATTGATACTTTTTATTATAGCATAAAAACCTGCATTCTAACGGATATTTGCTAGACTTGTTTGCCGTTTAGCCCGAACGCTCATCAGTTCTCTTTGCCAATATTTGGTAAGAACGCTTGCGGATAAGGACTAAAATCAAGTTCAAGTCAAAGCACATCAGTTGTGAATACAGGCTCTGAGTAGATGGTCAATCGTCGAAAGATTATCTAATCTGATCAAATTTTAGATGGACACTAATTAAATCGCCATAGCCATTACGCTCCAAATCGCGTTGCAAACGATAAGAGATATAGTGCTCTGCGATATTGAGGTAGCCAGCTTCTAAAAGGCGATATTCAACCATTGATTGAATCATCGAAATTGTTGGACGCTCAACCTGTGCCTCATGCAAATCAATGACGACTTTCTTAGTTACTTCAGCCAAATTTTCACGCCAAGTATCATCAATCACATAGACTGTTCGTGCGGCTTTAATGATGGCTTGATAAATCTTATCTGGGTCAAAGTCAGCTAACTGACCATTTCGTTTAATAATTTGCATCGCAAACCTCCTTGAAAATATTAAAAGCGTTTTCTTTCTTCTATTATCTAATAAAGTGACTGCTTTTGTCAAGGGTTTTCTTTGAAATTTTCAATTCTTCCAATCAAAGTGAAAATGGACTGACCACTATCAAGCACTCGGTCACTAGACCAGTTCATGAGCAGTCAGATTACCAACAAATTGGCGGTCAATGTCATCCAGATAGGACGGTTGGACACTCTTGACAAATTTCAGAGCCTTGAGCTCTGTCATCACGGTCTCGATGTCATCTGCTGGTACATAGATGAGGACATAGCGACATTTCTTAGAATGGTAGTGAAAATCACCGTACTTATTAAGTTTTCGACTATCACGATTATAATAAAGATGGACAAAAAGTCCCACGCGGCTCGGTGTTTCCATAAGCCCTCCTCTTGGTTATACTTTCTTCTATGATAACATGGCAGAGCTATCTAAGCAACCAAAAAACTGAGATGATATCACCTCAGTGTAATCAGCTCTGCTATTGCCAAACTCTTGGTAATCAAAGCCACGTGCAACCATATCATCGATAGAGCCTACATCGACCACGTTGGTGTAGCCCTTTTCTTCCAAAAGGCTTTTGGCTTCTTTAGACTTAATCCCTAAGCGGCAGTGCACATAGATTGGCTGCTCCTTGTCCTCTGGCAAGTCAGTTGTCGCTAAATCCTCCAAGGGAGCGCTCTGACTACCCTTGATGTGCCCAGCTGCATAGGCAGATGCTGGACGAACATCTAATAACAGTGCACCTTTTTCAATAGCAGAAAAAATATCTGTTGTCATCTCTAAACTCCTTTCATGACTATTTTATAATTTTTTTGACCAGATGTGTTATTTTTGTCCTGAATTCATGCAAAATATAAGGTTTTGTGCTATACTGGTCTTATGAAAATTTTAAAAACCATCAACGCTGTTGCTAGTGAAAACACCTACTTTCTCACTAACGATCAGGCTGTCTTGGTCATTGACCCAGGTAGTGATAGCCAAAAAATTATAGACACTTTGACCAATATTGACAAACCTGTTGCAGCCATTCTCTTAACCCATACCCATTATGACCACATCATGAGCGTGGACATTATCCGCGAAAAATTTAACCATCCGCCTGTTTATGTGTCAGAACATGAGGCCAGCTGGCTCTATACGCCTGTTGCTAATCTTTCTGGATTAGCACGCCATGATGATATGGCCGATGTGGTCATCCAGCCAGCAGAGAAAATCTTCGTGCTTCACCAAACCTATCAACTGGCGGGGTTTGAGTTTACTGTGCGACCAACTCCAGGGCATTCTATCGGAGGTGTCTCTTTTGTCTTTGACCAAGACGAAATAGTCATCACGGGTGATGCTCTCTTCAAGGGGACTATCGGACGAACAGACTTGCCAACCAGCGATCATCAAGCGCTCCTGACAGGGATTCGCGAACAGCTCTTTACCCTGCCTGACCACTATACGGTCTACCCTGGGCACGGCATGAACACGACGATAGGAAATGAAAAACGGTTCAACCCTTATTTTTCTTAAACCCAAACCCGTACTAACCATCTAAAATCGCTTAACCATCAACCTAAACTATTGATCACAAAGAGGTCCTATCGAAAATTATACGTTTCGATAGGACCTCTTTTGACGATTTAATCATCTACCCATTCAATCTTCTCTGCTAGAAATTGAAAAGCTTCTGGGACAACTGGTGCTTCTTGAGGCACTTCTTCTGCTGGCTGGTCGTTGGACCGATGCTGTCTAGCAAACTCTGTCCGAAGCAGCTGGAAATCAGCCTTGGTCACCGCCATAATATTTGGCGAGAACCCAGCTGCTTGACTCATGATATTGCCAAAAATAGTGTTCAGATCGCCTCGCTTCATGACCTGCTCGGCACTAAAGGCCGTTTCAAATGCTAGGAGCGCATTTTCTGCGTTGGCTAAAACAGGTTCAGAACCAAGCAATAAGGCCCTGTCCTGCGGTGAAATGCTGTCTAAAATCTCATTCCAGGCCCCCTTAAGGGCATCCAGATAGGCGCGTGACTGCTGAGCTTCCTGCACAGTCTCTGCCATAATCTCCAAAACCTTGCGTTTGTCCAGCTTGTAGGCATTTTTGATTGGTGCTGCTTTCTTTTGGGAAATAGCAGAGCTACTTGGTTGTTGCTGGAGACTAGCTAGTAAGGTCTTGAGCTCTGTGAGTTGATGCTTCAAGCTGCTAAGCTGTTGAGCCACATCATCAGGCAGAGTTGTTTCCTGTGCTGGATTTGCCAATTTGATGGTCATCATTTCAGCGTATAATTTGGGATGACTGCCTGATTTTATCTCGGACAAGCTCCTCGTCACAATGTCAATCATGGTAAAGAGCTGCTCTGCAGGTAAGGCAAGGTGAGCCTGATCTCCTAATCCATCAACCTCACCACCATGCTGAGCGATTAAGAGGTCTCGCATGTAGGTCAGCAAATCAGTCGCAAAGCGACCCATGCTCTTCCCACTATCAAAGATGGTCTGCAAATGCGTCAGGGCAGACAAGCTATCCTGCTCTGCTATGGCACCAAAATAAGCCGATAAAGCGGTCAAGGCAATCGTTCCTGTGATGTCCTCTACAACACTTGTCGTTAGCTGGGTTCCATCTGATAAACTAAGCGCCTGATCAAGGATAGATAAGGCGTCACGCATCCCACCTTGTGCCTGCTTGGCAATAATAGCTAAAGCTTGTTCGTCATAGGTGATTTGTTCTTGGTCGAGGACATGGGCTAGATGCTCTCGGATAGCCGCAGGCTTGATGCTCTTGAACTCAAAGCGCTGGACACGCGACAGGATTGTTGCTGGAATCTTGTGAAGTTCCGTGGTCGCAAGGATAAAGACCACATTATCTGTCGGCTCTTCTAGGGTCTTGAGCAAGGCATTAAATGCCCCTGTCGAGAGCATGTGCACCTCGTCGATGATGTAAACCTTATACTTAGCTCGGCTGGGGGCATAGGTCGACTTGTCTCTGATGTCACGGATTTCATCGACCCCATTGTTAGAAGCCGCATCGATTTCAATGACATCTTCTAAGGCCCCTCTAGTAATATCTTGACAGAGGTCGCAGGCATTACAAGGTTCACCGTCCACCTGATTGGGACAGTTCATGGCCTTGGCAAAAATCTTGGCAGCGGAGGTTTTACCTGTTCCTCTAGGACCTGAAAAGAGGTAGGCATGGCTAATCTTGCCCGTCGCCACTGCCTGCTTGAGGGTCTTGGCGATAACTTCTTGACCAACCATCTCGTCAAAGGTTTGGCTACGGTATTTGCGGTATAGGGCTTGATACATTAGTCAGCTCCAAACATGTCAAAATTAAAGCGGGTCTTGGTTAATAGCAGAGCCACAAACTGCTCTAGGTAGTTTTGGTCAACGTCATCGTAGTCACCGATGACATGACTATCCAAATCCAGCACCCCGATGAGCTGACCATTTTTAACCATCGGCACGACGATTTCAGACATGGCCGCTGAATCACAAGCGATGTAATTAGCATGCTCCTTGACATTTGGTACAATCAGGGTCTCACGTTTATCAGCAGACTCACCGCAGACTCCTTTCCCTAGAGCGATATGAACACAAGACACCTTGCCTTGGAAAGGACCTAAAATCAATTCTTGCCCATCAAACAGGTAAAAACCTGTAAAAACGGAGTTCGGTAAGGTCTGATTGATTAGGGCTGAAGCGTTTGAAAGATTAGCTAAAGCGTTGGTTTCTTGAGCAAACAGCGCCTCAGCTTGTGCCAGCATAAGCTGGTAATTAGCAATTTTTTGAGATTTTTCCATAAAACCATTATAACAAAAAAAGAGACGATTGCCCACAACCAAGCAATCGTTTTAAAAATAGCGGAAAACAAGATAAAAAGTGCCTATACTTAAGACGATACCTAACCACCAAGCCAAATGGAAATACCATTTTTTTGTTTTATGGTGACAGAGCAGAGCAGCCACATAAGCACCTGTACCACCGTAGATAGATGTTATGGTCAACAGCGTTTTTTCAGACACGCGCCATTCTCCTCTGATGGCACGGTACTTGTCCCAAATATAAACTAAACCGACCGCTATGTTCCAAACTAGCCATAGCATGGTTAACCATTGACGAAAAGTTATTAGTTCCATAAGGTCGTCACCACAGTCAGAATTCCAGAACAAGCAATCAGCCAATAAGTGGCTTGCCGCAAATGATTAGAGTTTAATCGCTCGTTAAGACGATGGGCAATCTGCAAGCCTCCTGTCATGGCTAAGAGACCCAGAACGATAAAAGGCAGGTGAGACGAATCCAGAATGCCTTGTTGCAACCGAAGCACTAAATTGACTGCGCTAACCAGTACAAAAGATAACTGCAAGGTCGCGAGATATTCTTCACGACTTTTAGAAAAGGCTAGGTACAGCACAACCATCAGCGGACCACCAATCCCAAAAAAACCATCACTCAGACCAGATAGCCCACCCACAATGACCTTCGTCATCAGGTTAGGTGTTATGACAAGATTATCCTTAACCAGCAAAAAATAAAGAGCCAACACGATTAAAAAGACACCGAAAGCTAGTTTTAGACTAGTCGTATTAAGCCTTGGTGCCATCTGGATAGCGGTCAAACTCGCCATGAGATAAACGGCGACAATCACCCAGATATTGCTCCAATTAACATGCTGTCGATAACGATAGAAAATCATCCCACAAATCCAAATAGCAATCGCACCAGAGACCCCAGCTGCTTCTGGCAAAGGCAAGAGATAGGGCAAAACAAGCATACTGATAACACCTGCTCCAAAACCTGTCGTTCCTTGAACAATCCCCCCGATAAAGGCTGCCAAGGCAAATAACATATAGGGCATAACCCCTCCTTTCTACACACGTTTTCTATCATACACTATTTTTTAATTTCCTTCTACTCAGAAAACTTATTGAACAAGAGTTAGTTTTCAACACAATTAAATCATTCTTGACGACATTACTATCGGGTGATAAAATGATGGTAAAATATTGTTAAAACTAACCATTCCGGACGTTTCGATGACTGTTTGGGAATTAGCCGTCAAAAACTCCCTGATATTGCTATACTTAGAACATCACTGGCCAGTGGTAACAATAACAATTTTTAAGGAGAATTTGTTAGATGAAAACTCAAGCAATGACACCATTAACTCAAAAAGAATTACTCAACATTAGCGGTGGAGTTGCGGTTATTGACCCATTTGCCTGTGGCGGAGGTAGTCGCGTCATGTCACCTGATAGTTATGAGGAAAAAATCAAATGGAGAACTCCCTAATGGCACCATCTTCTGACATCAAACAACACCTCAAGCGATTGGGTTATCCAATCTTGATGGTCATCCTATATCGTTGCTATGAGTACGTCGTTATCTTATACAGAAAAAATAGTTTTGGCATCACAAATGTCTCTATCGTTAACTTTTTTGCCACGCTAATCCTACTGGCAAGCTATGTTTTTATCCTCAAACATTTTCAAAAAGAGCTTTTCCATCATTGGCGCGTGACCAAACAGCAGGTGATGATAGCTCTCTTGCTCTTTGTCTGTGCTCAGTTACTCCGTCTCCCTATAAAATCACTGATAAACTATGGTGGAACAAGTAGTTTTCAGAAAGAATTGAGTTTTTTGAGTTTCGTCCCCTTGGCACAAGTCTTGCTCATTTTAGATTATAATGTTATCGGCCCTATCCTAGAAGAGCTCATCTGTCGTGCCGGTTTTATGGATGCTTATTTCAAAAACTCACGCTATTACCTCGATGTCTTATTGTCAGCTTCTTTCTTTTCAGCCTTCCATTTTATCGGCTATTCATGGTCGTGGACAGCCTTTATCTTTTATCTGATACCTGGTCTAGCCCTATCTATGGCTTATCGCTACAGTAAGAACATCTACGTCCCTATCGTGATGCATATTGCTTGGAATAGTCTTGCTGATCTTTGGGCTTTGATTAGCTGAGTATTTTTCCTCAACAAAAGAGCAACCCTCTGACCTTTGTCAGAGGGTTGTGTTTATCGTCCATTAAAGTTCTTCATGGTGCGTTTAATATCCCTGTCCTGGTCACGACGCTTGATGGACTCACGCTTGTCGTAGTCGTGTTTCCCTTTGGCCAAACCGATTAAGAGCTTGGCAAAGCCATCCTTGAGATAGACCTTGAGCGGTACGATGGTCATGCCTGTGCCCTTGACCTCCTGCTCCAGCTTCGCGATTTCCTTGCGCTTGAGGAGGAGCTTGCGGGTACGCTCAGGGTCGGTATTCCAGATATTGCCCTGCTCAAAGGGGCTGATATGCACATTGACCAGCCAAGCCTCCCCTCGCTTGATCTGCACATAGCCATCCTTGAGCTGGATCCGCGCCGCACGGACACTCTTAATCTCCGTCCCTGTCAGCACCAACCCTGCCTCATAGGTCTCTACAATCGTGTAATCATGCCGCGCCTTCTTATTTTGCGCGACGACGTTTCCCTGCCCCTTTGCCATGCTTTGCTCCTTTCTTAGCCTTGTCCTTGAGCTTTTTGCCCTTCTTCTGCTCTCTTTCTTTTTGGGAAATGACAGCCTTACCTGACCGCAGGTGATGAGACTTGCTGTCACTTCCCTTGTCCTCGTGACGCTTTTTATGCTGCCGTCTAGCACGGCTAGTTCTGTCTGACTTCGCTGGCTTTTCCCTAACATCTAGGTCGCTCGGCAGGTAGTCAAAGTCAATATCACCCGTCTCCTTGTCCGCCCTGGTCAGTTTGACCTTGATGGGCTGACCAACACGGAAGACCACACCAGATTTTTCCCCATGAAGACTGAGCGTCCGTTCGTTGTAATGATAATATTCTGGGAGATTGGTCACATGAATCAGACCCTCGATGGTGTTTGGCAACTCGACAAAGAGACCAAATTTGACCACGCTGGAGATGATGCCTTCAAAGTCTTCACCCACATGTTTTTCCATGTACTCAGCTTTCTTCATGGCTTCAACCACTCGCTCCGCATCGATGGCGCGACGCTCTAAAGCCGATGATTGGCTGGCAATCTCAGGAATGATTTGCTCAAAATGCTCCACTTGCTCAGCCGTCAAATGACCGTACTCTCTGATTAACCGATGCACCAAGAGGTCAGGGTAACGGCGAATGGGGCTGGTAAAGTGGGTGTAAAAGGCTGCTGCCAACCCATAATGACCGTGATTGTGCGCCGAGTACCTCGCCTGCTGCATAGAGCGCAACAGCATCATGGATAACACATCACTGCCTGGCTGACCCTCGATATGTTTCATAACATCTTGCAGGGCTTCTTGCGAAATCTTGCTGGCCGTTCCTCGAACCCGAACCCCAAAAAGGCTAGCATAGTCGATGAATTTCTGTAACTTTTCTGCCTTTGGCTCCTCGTGAATCCGATAGATGAAGGGCAGGTTGATCTTGTTGAAGTGCTGGGCCACGCATTCGTTAGCTGCAAGCATGAAGGACTCAATCAAGCGCTCAGCAACCCCACGTTCCCTGACAACAACATCAAGAGGCAGACCCTTTTCGTCAACGAGAATCTTACTCTCTCTGGTATCAAAGTTGAGACTACCCCGACGCTCCCTCATCTGCTCGAGAATCCTGTGTAGCTCTGCCATGTCCCTAACCGCCTCAGCAATCAAGTGATACTGTTCCAACAGAGCCTCATCGCCCGCCAACATGCCATTAACGTCGGTGTAGGTCATGCGGTAGGTGGTCTTGATGACTGACTGGCAGATTTGGTAATCAACCACGCGCCCCTGACGGTCAATCTCCATGATGGCCGACTGGGTTAGACGGTCCACCTGCGGGTTGAGGGAGCAAATGCCGTTAGACAGGCGTTCTGGTAGCATAGGCACCACTCGGTCAGTCACATAGACTGATGTCCCCCGCTTGAGGGCCTCCTTGTCCAGCTCGGACCCTTCAGTCACATAATAGGACACATCAGCGATGTGAACCCCCAGCTCGAAGTTGCCGTTGTCCAACCGCTTGATGTGAACAGCATCGTCCAAGTCCTTGGCATCCGCGCCATCGATGGTAAAAGTCAGTTCCTGACGCAAATCGACCCGACCAACATAGTCCTTCTCTTGCGGTACATCAGACACAGCATCGGCCTCTGCCAGTGCAACTGCTGGGAACTCGGACACAATATCCATGCTCTCTAGCACCTCTAGGACATCAATCCCAACATCCCCCTCGTGACCGATAATGTCACGAATGCTCGCTACAAAATAATCATTTTGGCGACTAGGATAAGTCTCAATATCAACCTTGACAACCTCTGTTCCTTCAAGCACCAGCGAGGTTGGCTTGAGGTAAATCCGTTGCTGGATTTTCTGGTTTTTACTGGTCATGTAGCCGATGTAGTCTGGCTGTTGAGTGTCAAGTATCACCTTGCCAACAACAGTTGTGAGCGCACGCTTGACCACCTTGACCACACGGGCTTCAGCAGCCGTGCCTTTTAGGCGGTCGCCGACTTTGGTGATGGCAACCTCAACGGTATCACCATCCAAGGCATGGCCGACATCATTACGACCGACAAAAAGATCATTTTCTGCCTCATCGACACTAACAAAACCAAAACCTGCCTTATTGGCACGGAAAATTCCTGTGAGGGTGATGTCCTGTCTCTGTGGTTTCTTAGTGTTTAGGGCAATGTTCCCTTGGTCATCGAAGGTAAGTAGCCTTTGACTTTCTAGTTTGGAAATGGTCTTGACCAGGTCACGAAAGCCTGCCGAGGTCGCCATATCGAGACCTTCAGCGAGCTGATGGACACTGGACTTGCCATGCTCCTGTAAATAAGTTAGTAATTGTTCTTTCATTTCCTTTAATCCTTATGTTTGATATCATGTATCCTTTTTTCACAGACCACACCGTCTGATTGTTCTGTCAGGGGAGGTTTAAACCAGTAGAGGACATCGCTCTGCTATTTTCAAAGCAATAAAAGAGCTTGGGACAACCGTCACAAGCTCACTTGACTATTTACTTGATAAAATAGCTAGCACTAAGGCAATGGCCATCCAGAAAAAGACCAAAACTCCCGTGAAACGTTGCATAAATGCTTCAAATCCACGTGCCTTTGTCCGCTCAAAGAGAGCTTCTGAACCACTGCTATCGAAAACGTTGCTGCTTGGGTTTTTCTGCGGTTGCATAAAAATTGCGACCACTAAGAGCCCAGATAAAACAAGTAAAATGGTGAGTAAAATGCTATACATCTCGTGTGTCCTCCACTATCATCTTGACCATTCTAACACATTTTCACTTAACATTCAAGATGTAAGGTCACTTTTCTCTCTTTGGGACAGTATTTTGTCACTTGAATTTTTTCTGGATGAGTGGTTTTATTTTTACTGGTCAGGTAATTTTTACTGCCGCACTGGCTACACTTGAGATGGATTTTTATGCGCATGGCTGCTACACTTCCTTCTGACTAGAATAAATGCGTTTCTCATTATACCACAATCCTTCAGTTAAATCACCTGCTGTAGGATCTCCGCTAAGAGAAGATAGCCTGCTTCGCTGAGATGTAGTCCATCTTTTGTTAAATCAGGGGCAAGTTGACCAGCTTCATTCAGGAAAGAGTGGTAAGTGTTCACTAACTCCACACCCGCTAGGTCATCTGCTAAGGTAGCATAGCCTTTATTCAGGTCTTGGATTGCCTGATTTGTCCGATTATCCACGGTATGATGATAGACCTTATCTTCATTCACTGGTAAAACTTCAAGCAGATAGACTGTCGCTAATGGGTAATCCGCCCTAATCTGACCAATCATCTCCCGAACGTTAGCAAGCGTTTTTTCACGTGGCAAATCATAGCCAATATCGTTAGTCCCAATCAAAAGTACCACTTGACGAACTGCTGAGCCAAACACATGAACTGCTAGGTGGTCCAGAAGGTGCTGGCTGGTTGAGGCTGCGCTACCACGATTAGCCCAAGCACGCTTGATGTCCATCAAACGCTCAATGGGGAACCATTCGGTGATGGAATCCCCGATAAAAATCAATTCAGGATAAACCAAGGTTTGATGGTTAAGGCGACGATAATCTTGCCGCTTCTTGTCACGTATTTTCTCGTAGTATTGATCCATTTTTGGGGTAATCACTGCGTCACTCCTTTATTAATAGTCGATCATCAATCAGAAAAATAGCCAGAATGCCAACAGCATAGGCGACTAAATCCCAAAAGCGGAAGCCTTGTCCTAAAAACAAATGCCCTAGTGTCGTCTGCCTGATAGCAACAAGCCAGTCCCACGTCAACAGTTGGGACCATTCCACCACAAAACTAGTGACTAGCGCTATAATAGCTGTTGTTCGACGACTGGTTGACATCAAAATCAGCCGATAACCCAAATAAACAGCAATAGCCCACAGGGCATCACCTAGTTCTGCCGGAAAAACCACTAGCTTTCTGGATGATAAGCCTAGAAAAATAGTCAGGATTAAGAGATAGAAGTAACTTTTTCTGTTAATGAGCATAGCCTATTATACCATAAAACCACCAACTTCTCAGTCAGTGGTCATTTTTTTAGAAATTAAAGACATCGTTCAAGTTCTCAGCCATCGTTGGATGAGTGAAGAGTTGGTTCTTGATGTAGGTGTAAGGAATCTTATTGTCAATCGCCATGGTGATAAGGTTAATAATCTCCTGAGACCCAGCTCCAAAGAGGGTCGCTCCCAGGATAAGCTTGGTCTTTTTGTCCACGACGACCTTGTAAATACCACGGAGATCGTTGTTGACATGGGCACGTGGCATGTTCGCAACTGGCAATTCATTAGCGATGACCTCGTAGCCTGCAGCAATAGCCTCTTTTTCGGTCAGCCCAACACGAGACAGGGCTGGTTCGATAAAGACAGTCGTCGGTACCTGACCGCGATCACTACGTTTGTAGTCACCGTTGCCGGTCAGTTTGCCAAAGACGATACGGAAATCATCTAACGAGGTGTAGGTAAACTGAAGACCTCCATTGACATCGCCGACAGCGTAGATGTCTTTAATCGTTGTCTCGCAGTAGTCATCTACCTTAATGGCCCCACGCTCAGTCAGTTCGATGGCGGTGTTCTCAAGACCCAAATCCTCAGTAGCTGGCTTGCGACCTGTAGCATAGAGAACAGCATCAAAAGCATAGTCTTGCCCATCTGCAGTTACAAGGACAGCCGCTCCACTATTTTTCACCCCAGAAATCGAGACACCGAGTTTGAAGCTAACGCCGTCTTCCTCTAGGTAGCTCTTAGCCAACTTAGCGACCACTTCCTCATCGCGACCGAGAATGGTCGGTGCGGCATCAAAAACAGTCACTTGGCTGCCTAGTTTGCTGTAAAGGCTAGCGAACTCGAGACCGATGTTGCCACCTCCAATGATGCCCAAACGCTCAGGGCGCTCAGTCAACTGCTGGATACCTGTGCTGTCATAAACACCAGCGGTATCTAAAAGCCCATGAATCGGCAGGACATTGGATTTGGCTCCTGTATTGATCACAATGATATCCGCCGTTAACTGCTCCTTGTCCTCACCAGCCGTCAGCTCCACGGTCTTGTTTGCAACAAAGCGGGCACGGGCATTATAGAGATCAACACCTGCGCCTTTAAGAACAGCCTCGTTCTTGTTACGCAGACGGGTCACAACAGTTTCTTTTTGGGACATGGCTTGCGCAAAATCCCAGTTCTTCTCAGCTGCCACAATCAAGGTCTTGGTTGGGATACAGCCGATGTTAATGCAGGTCCCACCGTACATAGCCGAATTTTCCTCGACCAGAGCCACCTTTTTGCCAGCTGCTGACAGTTTGCCAGCCAGAGTCTTACCAGCCTTACCAAAGCCGATAACCAATAAATCGTAATGGGTCATAAGACGCCTCCTTTTTCTTCTGCTCCTTCTATTCTAGCAAAAAAGACCGAACACGTCTGATTTTCGCTACGGTAGCGAACAAGATGAGCAAAAATCAGCAACAAGTCTGTACCGAAGCAGTTGTTAACTAAAATAACAGAGTAGTGCGTGACAAAAACTTTGGTTCATTCTGAAAGATGTCACCACTACCATTTTGACTATTAATTGTCAACGATTTTTATTTGTCAAAACCTGCTTTTGCAACCAGACAATATCATGCCATCGGTTAAACTTGTAGCCAACTTCCTTAAAATGTGCGACCTGTTCATAACCACGTTTTAGATGAAAAGCAATGGAAGGCTCGTTAGGTAGAGCAATGCAAGCCAGAAAATTGACAATACCCATTGCAACAAGCTGGCGCTCAAGCTCATCGTAAAGCGCTTTGCCAATGCCGTGATGGCGCACAGTCTGGTCAACATAAACCGACAGCTCAACCGTCCAATCATAGGCTGCTCGATTCTTATAGGAACTAGCGTAGGCATAGCCAAGCAAAGCACCGTCAGTACCTTCAGCGACGAGATAGGGAAATTGCTGACTGATGGTATGGATTCGCTGGGCGAAATCGTCAGTGCTAGGCACCTCAATCTCAAAGGTGATTGCTGTATCTGTCACATAAGGGGCGTAAATGGCGACAAGCGCTGCCGCGTCCGCAGGGGTTGCAGGTCTAATCTTCATGGTCTCATTATACCACAAGGAGAGCAAAATAGCTTTTCTGACAGTGATCGTGCAGGTGTTACATCTGTTACATCGTTATATGGCTTGATAGAAAAGATTTAACGAGAAAAATGAAGAAGATAAAAAGGAAACAGCGGACAACTACTACAACTATCTCTAAACTAATTCATTAGTAGGACAAGCGAAGGCTCTGATGAAGCTCTCCCCAGATACTGGTGAGCTTTTTTTGTAGCAGTTGTAGCCGGTCTGTCAGGTCTGATGGCTTTGCTAATCTTTTCAACCATATAAAAACCCCGCCACAAGGACGAGGTTTAAGCGCTTATTTTGCCTGACGCAAAGCACCGTAAAGGATACCTGAGACAATAGCTCCAATGAGGATAAAGGCGATGTAGAGCACTGGGTTGCTGGTAAGAGCAATCACGAAGATACCACCGTGTGGCGCCATGAGCTTGATACCAGACAGACCGACCAAGGCACCCGCCAGAGCAGAACCCGCTACAAAGCTAGGAATCGCACGCGCTGGGTCAGCTGCACCGAACGGAATCGCTCCTTCCGTGATGAAGGACAGCCCCATCACAATATTGGTCAAACCAGAGTTACGCTCTTCAGCAGTGAACTTGTTTTTGTAAAGGAGAGTGGCAACAAAGACCGCAAGTGGTGGCACCATACCGCCAGCCATAACCGCTGCCATCGCTACAGAACCACCGTTGGCCACAGTCGCTGCCAAAGTTCCTGTACCAAAGACGTAGGCCGCCTTGTTGACTGGACCACCCATATCGACTGCCATCATGCCCCCAAGGACAAGACCGAGGAGAATAGCAGAGCTGCCTTCAAGACCTGACAAGAAGCTGTTCATGCCTTCGTTAATTGCTGCCATAGGGATATTAACAAAGTACATGAGGAAACCAGTAATCAAGACACCAAGAAGTGGGTAGAGAAGGATTGACTTGATCCCCTCCAGAGATTTTGGCAAGTTTGCCAAGGCTTTCTTAAGACCAAGGACAACCGCACCAGCCAAGAAACCACCGACAAGGGCACCGAGGAAACCTGATGATACCGCTGCTGGTACAGCACCTTCTGCTGCTGCACCAAATTCAATCTTACCGATAGCCAGACCGTCTTTAGCGATGGCACCCGCCACGAAACCAGCAACTAGACCTGGTTTTTCAGCAATAGAGTAAGCAATATAACCAGCGAGAAGTGGCAACATGAAGCCGAAGGCTGCCCCACCGATTTTCATGAACATGGCTGCTAATTCATTATAAGAACCAAGACTACCCAGACTATCCTGTGGCACACCAAGAGCACCGTCGATCAAGAAGGCCAAGGCGATGATGATGCCGCCACCGATAACAAATGGGAGCATTTGAGACACCCCGCTCATGAGGTGCTTGTAGAAGGCACCACCAAGGCTAGTTGGTGCAGCGCTCGCCTGTGTTTGTGAACCATTAGCTGCCACGTAAGTGTCCGCCTTTCCATCTAAGATGATAGTGATGAGTTCTTCTGTTTTCTTGATACCGTCTGCGACTGGACGTTGTACCAGTGGTTTACCGTTAAAGCGGTCCATCTCCACTGCCTTATCTGCTGCGATGATAACCCCTTTGGCATTTGCAATGTCCTCAGCAGTCAAGCGGTTATCGACACCTGAGGCACCGTTGGTTTCTACCTTGATCCCAACACCCATCTCAGCCGCTACTTTTTTAAGAGCCTCTTCTGCCATATAGGTGTGGGCAATCCCAGTGGTACAAGCTGTGACCGCTACGATAAAGTCTTGACTAGCTGGGGCTGGGTTGTCAGCTGGAGCTGTCGCAGCGGCTTCTTCTGCGTTGAAAGCTGCCACTACCTCTTCTGCTGAGCCTGCTTGACGGAGTTTTGCCGCAAAGCCCTCTTTCAATAGGTACTTAGACAGGTCTGCAAGAGCTGCCAAGTGGGTATCGTTTGCCCCTTCTGGCGCTGCAATCATGAAGAACAAGTCCGTTGGCTGACCGTCCAGCGATGCATAGTCCACACCCTTGTTTGACTTAGCAAAGAGGACAGTCGCCTCCTTAACTGCAGCATTTTTGCTGTGGGGCATGGCAATCCCATCACCGAGGCCCGTTGTCATCTGCGCCTCACGGTTCATGATCCCTGTTTTAAAGGTGTCTGCATCTGTCACCACACCTTGTTCCACCAATTTCGCAATCATCTCATCGATGGCTGCTTCTTTTGTTGTTGCTTGCAAGTCCAGCAACATGACATTTTTGTTCAGTAAATCCTGAAGTTTCATCGTGTTTCTACCTCTACTTCTTGATAAGTTTCTGCGATAAAGTTAATGTCAGCCAAATCATCTGAGAAGGCTGTGGCCGTGCCACAGGCGACACCCCATTTGAGGGCTTCAACTGGGTCACCAGTCTCAACCAGCTTCCCTGTAAAACCAGCCACCATGGAGTCTCCTGCACCGACCGAGTTTTTCACCACACCCTTGATCGGCTTGGCGAAATAAGCCGCTTCTGGCGTCACGAGCAGCGCACCGTCGCCTGCCATGGACACAATCACATTTTGAGCACCCTTGGCCAAAATCTCACGGGCATAGCGCTCAACATCGTCCAGACCATTGAGTTCTACCCCAAAAATAGCTTCCAGCTCATGATTGTTTGGCTTGACAAGCAACGGCTGATGGGCCAAGCTGTCCAGCAAGGTCTGTCCTTCAAAGTCACAGACCACCTGTGCACCGGTCTCACGCACCAGCGGAATCAAGTGATTATAGACCTGATTGCCCAGACTGGCTGGTGCAGATCCTGCAAAAACAACCACATCCTCAGCCGTCAACTTACCAAGCTGGCTTTCCAGCTCTGCCATCTTGTCCGCAGAAATGACAGGCCCCGCCCCGTTGATTTCCGTCTCCGTGTCGGCCTTAATCTTGACGTTGATACGGGTGTCCTCCGCCACTGTGACAAACTGGTGAGCGATGCCCTCAGCGGTCAAGCCATCACGGATAAAAGCACCCGTAAAGCCACCGACAAAGCCTGTCGCCTTACTCTCTATGCCTAAGCGATGGAGAATGCGGCTGACGTTAATGCCCTTGCCACCGACATACTTATCGTCGCTGGTCATGCGGTTGACACTGCCTGTCTCCAGGCTGTCCAGCCGAACGATAAAGTCGATGGAAGGGTTGAGTGTTACCGTATAAATCATAGGTCAATCACCCTCGTTTCTGTTTTTAGTCGTGTAAGGATTGCCTTATCGGTCGTCGTCGTCAGGATTGTCACTGCCGTCACGGGTGCCACCTTGACAAAGGAAACCTCGCCCAATTTTGAGCTGTCCGCCAAAATATAGGTCTGGCGGCTGTTGGCAATAATGGCGGACTTGACCGCTGCCTCCGCCATATCTGGCGTGGTCAGATAGCCATTGTCAATGCCATTCATCCCTAGAAAGGCTTTGTCAAAGTTCAGTCCTTGGATTTGGGTCAATGCCAGAGGGCCGATAGAAGCATCCGTTGAAGACTTGATGTCCCCACCGATGATGATGGTCCTTATGCCCCGATCCACCAGCTTAACCGCATGGTGAATCGAGTTAGTCACTACCGTCACCTGCTGATTTAGCTCTTCGACCAGCAAGTCTGTCGTCGTCCCAGCATCGATAAAAATCACATCTCCATCCGCTACCAAGGTCTTGGCATAGCGGGCAAGACGCTGCTTATCTTGCACGTTTTTGACAGATTTTTGCTGATTGGTCAGCTCTTCCTGTAAGGTCTGGATTTTCTCCGCCCCACCGTGAATCCGACGAAGCTTGCCTTCCAGCTCCAGTTCATCCAAATCCCTGCGAACAGTAGACTCAGAGGTCGCTAGCAAATCAACCAAGCTCTCCAAACTCACCACCCCATCCTGAGCAATTTTCTCAGCAATCAGGCGCTTTCGTTCTGATTTTAAGATGAGCTCCACCTCCTTTGCAATCGTTTACGCTATTAGTTTACCATATTTTCTGCCAATGTCAAGCAATATCTCCCAAAAACTTTCAAATTAGCAATAAAAAAAGAAACAAGCCCACGACTTGTTTCTCTAATCAGCCCATTAACAATTTAATCTCCTATGATGCTGATCCCATCCTTGCCATCTGTCTCAATCATCTCAACCAAGACTTCTTCGGTGCTTGATGTCGGCAGGTTCTTACCCACATAGTCCGCCCGAATGGGCAATTCCCGATGACCACGATCAACCAAGACTGCTAAGCCAACACGGGCAGGTCGCCCTAGACTGACTAGCTTATCGATGGCCGCCCGAATCGTCCGCCCAGTGTAGAGCACATCGTCAACCAAAATCACATCGCGAGCCGTCACATCAACGGACACCACGCTAGTATCCTCTGTCACCTTGATATCGTCCCTAAACGGCTTGGTGTCCAACTCAATCACTGGCAGCTCCAACCCTTCTAGACTCAAAATCCGCTCCTGCATTCGTCTTGCGATATGAACACCTCGGGTCTTAATACCAGCCAGCACCACCTTATCCAGCTCCTTGTTGCGCTCGATAATCTCATAGGTCATCCGCGTGATGGCCCGCTGCATGGTTACGCCATCAACGATTTCTTTACTTTTCATCTTAGCCTCTCCTTAGTTTTTCTAGGGTTTCTTGGAAAATAGCTGGCGCAGGAGCCGTAAAGACCATCTCCTCACCTGACGTCGGATGGGTAAAGCCCAGTTTCTCAGCATGTAAAAACTGTCCCTGACCAGCTAAGGTTTTCTTAGGACCGTAGGCAGGGTCACCAGCCACAGGGTGACCGATGTAGGCCATGTGGACACGGATTTGGTGAGTTCGCCCTGTTTCCAAGGTCAGCTCGACCAAGCTGTAATCCCCAAACCGCTCCAAGACTTGAAAGCGAGTCAGGGCAGGCTTGCCTTTAGCCGTCACGGCTTGTTTTTTTCGGTCCTTGTCACTGCGACCGATAGGGGCTTCGATGACCCCGCGGTCGGTCGGCAGGTTGCCATGGACAATAGCCAGATACTTTCTCAAGGATTTCTTATCTTTGAGCTCCTCAGCCAGAGCCTGATGGGCAGCATCAGTCTTAGCAATCATGAGCAGACCTGACGTGTCCTTGTCAATCCGATGGACGATGCCTGGTCGTACAATGCCGTTAATGCTGGACAAATCCTTGATATGGTAGAGCAGAGCATTGACTAGCGTTCCTGTCGCGTGACCTGCCGACGGATGCACCACCATGCCTTGCGGTTTGTTAACAACCGCCACTTGGTCATCTTGGTAGATGATTTCCAGAGGTAAGTCCTCTGGCAGGTAGTCCACGACCTCTTCTTGAGGCAACGTGTAGGTGATGACATCACCTGCTTTAACAGCGTACTTGGCCTTGGCAGCCCTGCCATTGACCAAAACCCGCCCAGCCTTAATCTCATCGTTGGCGAAGCTACGGGAGAGGTCAGTTAAGTCGGCCAAAGCCTTGTCCAGGCGGCTACCGCCGTCTATAATGGTTAGTTCTTTTTGCATAAGGTTCTTTCTAGGAAAATAGCAAGCAGGCTGCCAACAGCGACGCCTGCGGTGTTCATGAGAAGGTCAGTGACATCGCTCATACCGATAGCAAGGAGCCACTGGAGGGCTTCATAGCTGAGGCTTAACAGAAAGCCTAGAGTCATGACCTTTGTAACTGCCCAGCGGGGCTTAGTTAGTTTGAGTAAGAGACCAAAGGGAATAAAAGCGACTAGGTTAAAAGCCACCTCCAGCCAAACCACCTGACCATTGATGATGAGCGGTTCGGCAAAGGGCACCCAGTTGATGTAGCGGTAACTGGTAAAGGCGATTGGCGCTCCAAATTTGAAGAGAATCCCCCAAGTCAAGCAGATAACATAGACAATCAGTAAACGACGGATGAATTTTAGTGACACCATACGGTAACCTCCATAAGGCACTAGTGATGTGTAATAAGGGATCAGACATCCCAAATAGCTATCAGGATAAGTCTCCAGACCAGTTGGACGTCGTCGTTAGCTCAGCGCAAAGCACGAAACAAACAATGATAACAATCCATCTAGCCAGCTGTCAGACCTATCTATGACTGATATGTTTGACAGGCAACGGATCGGATAACCAACTCCCAACCTGCCACTTCTTGTAAAGACGGGAGACTACGGCTTCTGCTTTTCCAGACGCTCCTCCCACCAGAGGGCAACAAACATGAGGGCAACACCGACGGTCAAGTAACTATCTGCCACGTTAAAAATAGCAAAATCCATAAAATCCAAATGCACCATATCGATGACATAACCCAGACGGAGACGGTCGATGAAATTCCCAACACCACCAGCCATCATTAAGGTCAGAGGCAATAAACTCAGCCAATGATTTTTGGATTTAACAAAATAAATGATTGCCCCCGTTAGGAAAACCAGAGTGACTACTGTAAAAAACCACTGCTGATCTTGCAAAATAGAAAAGGCCGCACCACTATTTTGGACATAGGTCAAACTGAAAATCGGTGGCAAAAAGGGCTTAATATCACCTAGTCCAATGTTTGCCACTACCCATAACTTGCTCCATTGGTCAAGACCGACCAGAACAAGCGCTAAAACTGCCATCATTAGTTTTTTCATACCAACTCCTTAGGGTCTTAATCACTGAAATAAGCCGTCATGACCTCAACAAATTTTTGAGCACAACTCGATAGCGCCATCTCCGCACGTTTGACATAGACCAACTTATTGTCTGTCGCTCCTTCCAGCGGAATGACTGTGATGCCATTGACACTGGCACTATCTAAGAAACCAGACCCTGTCGCAAATGCATCCGTCCGCTCCAAAATCCCATTTAAGGTGGCACGGTCCGTCACCTTGTAAATCAGACTAGATTCCGTGCGATCAACTAGATTTTCAGAGTAATAGAGGTACTCGTCCTTTTCTTGGGTAAATAGCACAGCAGGTAAGCCAGTCAAGTCATCTAAAGTCAGACTAGGCTTGCTAGCCAATCTATGGTGTTTACCCAGATAGATATGAGTTTGAAAACCAATCAGGTCAATCGCTTCAAGGCCTTGCTTCTCCATCTTACGACGAATGCCCTCTTCATTTTGAGGACTGAGGTAAACAATGCCTAACTCACTATGCCCATCGATGACCTCATCGAGGATTTGTACCGTCGTCGACTCAAATATCCGAAAATGCCTAAATTCAGGATATTTTTCAGAAAACCGCGTCATTAAAGGGGCTAAAAAATCATAGTGCTGGCTGGAAATTGAAAACTCTCGTCCCTTGCCACTCGACTGCGTATACTGGTTTTCAAAAGAATCAAAAGAGCCAACCAATTTCTGAGCCTTTTCAAAAAAAACTCGACCACGCTGGGTTAAATGCGTTCCTGAAGTTGTTCGATTAAAAATTTTAAAGCCAAGCTCATCTTCCAAATCTTTGACCGCCACGGATAAACTAGGCTGGCTAACGTAAAGATTGGTCGCTGCCTCACGAAAAGTACCGCTATTGGCAATTGCTACAACGTAGCGTAATTGTTGAATGTTCATTAATTTTTCCTCATATTTTCTCTATTATAACACAAAAACCCAGCAGCTGCTGAGTTTTAACGATTAGTTCGTTCAATGGTAGTAACTGAATTTGGTAACTGCTTAAAATTTGTCGGACCCTGCTTTTCAGACAAGTTTTAAGCATGATAGTCTCTCCCTCATCAACAGATATGTCACTAGGTTCATATAGCTCATAGCCAAAAATTGCACCTGGTTCAACGTTAGGTTGATTATTACCCAAACTATCCATAACATAAACTTGTTTGCCTAGCCCATCATGTTAAGATAAAAAATGATTATCTAAGATTATTTCAACACCACTATAGTGATTGTAAATGTAAAGTGCCGACTGTTCAATAAGGTAAGTTTGCGGTCATTCCAAGTTTTTCAGTGTTTACTCTCCCTGTACTGCTAAAAAATAATAACATAGTCGTAATCAGACACCGAATAAAGCAGGCACAAGTTTTAAAAATGGAGTCATTCTTGATGTTATAAGCCTTTGCTGATAAAAAAACATCGACTAAAAGCCGATGTTTTCCCTATTCGACTCCTCCTTACCGATGAAGTGGAGCCAATAAAAAGATTCTCAGAACCTTTTTATTTCGCGATTGGGTAAACAGAAACCTGTTTCTTATCGCGACCTTTACGCTCGAAACGTACAACGCCTTCGATTTTAGCGTAAAGGGTATCGTCACCACCGCGACCAACGTTTTGACCTGGGTGGATGTGAGTACCGCGTTGGCGGTAAAGGATTGAGCCGCCAGTTACAGTTTCACCGTCTGCTGCCTTAGCACCAAGACGCTTAGCTTGTGAGTCACGTCCGTTTGACGTTGAACCCCCACCTTTTTTACTCGCCATGAGGAACAAGTTTTCAAGATTTTTCAACATAATAGTGTCCTTTCTTTTGTGTGTTCTAGGTTGTCAGATTAAGCGTTGATAGCTTTGATAACAACTTTAGTGTACGGTTGACGGTGACCTTGTTTACGGTGGCTACCTTTTTTAGGCTTGTATTTGAAAGTAACAACTTTCTTTTGTTTGCCTTGTTTTTCAACTGTACCAACAACAGTCGCTCCTGAAACAAGCGGTGTACCAACAATTGTTTTCTCACCACCAACAAGAACAACCTCGTCGAAAGTAACGTCTTGACCAGCTTCAACATCAAGTTTTTCAACATAGATGACTTGGTCAACTTCAACCTTAACTTGTTTACCACCAGTTTTGATGATTGCGTATGTGCTCATGATGCACCTCCTATAAAGATATTGGTAGGGAAATTCCCTTGTGAAGACTCGCCTTGTAGCGTGGGTACGAAACCTCTTAAAACGCTAGTCGTGCGGTTGCACAGGATGTGCATGTAGTCAACATTACTATTCTACCACGGACAAGGGATTTATTCAAGGATTTTACTTTATTTTTTAAACTATTTACTCTGTTCGGCAATCATTGCCTATGCCATCATGTTATCCTTATCTTTAGAAGCCCCAGACTAGTGCGGTTGAGCTCCTTTGCTAGTTTCTGATAATCAATGCCATCTGTCGTAGCGACAATTTCGTAGACTTCATTCAATTCATGGAACAGGCGATATTGCCTGCGAAAGCCATTCTTCTCGTAAAAAGCTAGACGTCTAAGACGTTGGTCATAATTACTCGCTGTCTCCTCCATAGGCTCAATACATAAGACTAGCGGTAGTCCTTTTGCCTGCTCGGCTATTGTTCGCAACATAGCTGAGCCGTAACCTTTGGAACGAACCTCGTCATTAACTGCCAGCAGAAAAACAAATATCCCTTGAGTTGTCCTCACGGTATAGGCAAAACCTGCAAAGACGTTCTTGTCGTAATAGGCAAGGAAATTAACTTGAGACTGAAGAGCAAACAAGCTAGCGAGTAGATAAGGCGGGCGCTCTTCTGGCGGAAAAGCTGCATTATAGAGGCCTTTTACCGTTTGATAAGAGGGCGAAAATGGATAAATCGGGTAAGAAGTTAAGGTCACCATATCACATTCACCAAACCGTTAATCTCTTGATAAGCTGTGTCTACACGCGCCTTCATCGCATCGTCCAGCAGATCACGGTAACGCCCTCCCTCAATAAAATCCTGCAAGACAATGACACGATAATCAACATATTCATATCCCTCACTGCCATAAGCACCAAGACCAGTCGCCCAAAGCATGGTTGGGTGGGCTGTGACTGTTTTAACAAGTGTCTGCTCACCTGTTTTCTCAAAAGTGACATCCATCAGGACACCACGCTCTGTCCAGATGTTGCCAAGAGTTTCCAGACGTTGGTCAGAAAGAAAATTTCCCATAGAGTAGATGATGAACTTCTTCTCCCCGTCTTTTTCAAGTGTTTCTGAAGGCTGCGGCACATGGGGATGACCGCCAAATACGACATCAGCCCCCCAGTCAATCATCTTATGATAGAGGGTGACTTGCTCTTCGCTAGGCTCAAGCGCCTCCTCAACCCCCATCTGTGGCATGATGATGGTGACATCTGCTTCTTGTTCCGCTCGCTCTATCTCAGCTTGCATTTTGGTTTCATCTAGGTCAGATAGGTGGCGGGTATACTCTTCTTCAGACAGATTGCCTTCCATTCCATTAAAGCCATAGGCATAACCTAAAATAGCAATCTTAATGCCGTTGACCTCCTTAATCACCAAACCATCTGTCGAACGGTCATTTGGGTAAAGTCCAACAGGAGTCACCCCCAAATCTGAAAAAATCTGATGAGTGCTCAAGGCTCCTGATAAACCTGTATCTAAGATGTGGTTATGCGCGAGGTCAACAACATCATAACCAGCACTTTGTATCGCCTGAGCAGCTTCTATGGGTGCATTAAACAGAGGATAACCATTTGGCGGTAATTCGGGATTGATTGTCCCTTCAAAATCACCGATGGCCAGATCTGCACCAGAAATCCATTCCTTGACATACTCATAATGATGTTCTAATTGATAACTGCCATATTGGTGCAAGGCACTGGTATACAACCTGTCATGATAGAGCAGATCTCCATTTGCGATAACACGCGCCGTATGAGTTTCTAGCTCTGGTGTGCTTGGTTGAATAGTCTCCGCATCTGGTTGCAAATACCTGCCTAGCTGCATGAAACAAATCAGCAACAAAGCTGCCAAAGAGCTACTTAGCATTAACTGATCTTTTTGTTTAGCCAACATATCTTCTCCTTTTCAGTTTATTATACCACAATTTGAAGAAACAAGTTGTCAAATCAAGTTTGTCCTTAACATCGAAAAAGAGAGCCAAGTAGGCTCTCATCAGTATCCTATGAACAACGCTCAGCTATTGCCAACAAAACTACAACGCACCAAAACACGAGCTAAGCCGGAAGGTGTGCAGGTAAACAAGCTCAAATCCCAATCCTTGTCACTAGAGGTGTCTTTATAGACCTGATCGACCTCAGTCGGTTCAATCGTTTGGCGATTGGTCACACGGTAGCGGTAAATCCGACCAGTAACAGATTTGAGAATAATCTCTTCACCCATGTCGAGGTCTTTTAATGGCTCAAAATGACTGGCGTAATTATGGGCACAAACAACCAAATCATTCGTGTAATAAGAACCATTGTAGCGAACCGGAGTCTGGGCTAATTGGTCATAATTGTAATCTGCTGCGATGGGGAGAGTTATCCCTAAGCGTGGGATATGGAGTGTACCGATAAAATCAACACCGTCAATCGTCTCAACCGGCATCTCCCCATTTTCTGAGCCGAATGGTTTTTGGCTTTCTTTTTTTTCTAGTTCTTGAGCAACAACATTTGAAGCTGTTGCTGCCTGATTAGCTTCTTGGAAATTAAACAAAGCAAAGACACATCCAGATACCATTAAAAGAATCCCTAACATTCTCAATGCAAAGCGTCTTACTGGTGTCACTAGCTCTGCCCCCTCTTCATGAAAGAAATACCTATCAATACTACACCCAAGACATTTAGGAGGTAAACTGGCCACCATACCTGACCAGTGTAAGGTAAAACTTGGGTGCGTTTGAGTGTTGGAGATGGCGTTACAGTCTTTTGCTTACTCACGATTGGCGACATTTTCTCAATCGCATTGATGGTGTACTGCCCATCTTTAGGAATAGTAATCAAAAATGGTTTAAGTAACTCATAGCCGTCTGCTGGAGTTTCTTGGACAAACAGATAGACCCCCTGAGCCAATTGAGGCACCACCAAGCCCTCATTAGAGTCAATAGTTGCTTTAACTACCGGGGTATCTTTTTCCACATAAGAAGTTAGTATCTGAGCATAGTTGGCACTGTTGTCAGATAACTGAGTGGCTTCTAAAGAAATTGGGGCTGACTGATAAGTTGGCAACAGCTCATAAGAACGAGGATTATCAGATGACACACTAGCAATCTGATAAACCACTATATCCCCACCGAGGATAGGTTTGGCATCATAAGTGGGTTGAATAATCACTGTGCCCGTTTGCTCCTGAGCACTTACCGATAGTGGCAAGAAAAGAAAACATAAGGCTATCAACATAAATGTCAAGCGAGAAAAAATCTTAGGCATGTTGTTACTCCTTTCTCAACCATTTGGTTAAAATTTTGCGTCGTTTTTGGTGATGATGAGTGGAGGTCAGAAAGACAATGAGCAAGCCAATCACCATCGGCACAGCGATAAAGGGTGCAATATAAATCGGCTCAATTTGAATGGCATCCGCAATAACCAAGGCATCTCCATCTTCATTTGCCACGCGATGTCCGCGAACTAAGAGACGATGAGTATTAACACCGTAAGGGGTACAGGTCAATAGGGTCTGGTAATCTTTACCTTCTTCAATTTGGATATTACTAAGATCTTTTGGCAATACTGTCCGAATCTGATCCACCTCATAGGTATAGGTCTCATTGAGGATACTAACTGTCCATCGGTCTCCGACCTTCAACTTGTCTAGGTCTGAGAAAAGCTTAGCTGAAGGCAAGCCTCGATGTCCTGATAAGACGGAATGGGTTGAATCACCACCAACAGGAAGACTGGTCCCCTCCAAATGCCCGATTGAGGTCTGTAAAACATCTTCTGAAATTCCATGATACAAAGGCAGAGTCACATTGATTTTAGGAATGGTAATGTAGCCCATATTTCCCGTGTCATCAATTGACAGAAGCTTATTGTAGACCTTAATCTCCTCATCAGTCATGTGCCACTTGACACCTGTTTCTTTGAATTGACTGTTGTAAGCCGCTGCTTCTTCGAGAAGTCGCTTGTAGTGACTGGTATCAATCTTGGTCACCTGTTCTTGATAAGCCATGATGGCTTGTGATTGGTGAAAAGAATTCCAGTAATCAGCGACAGAAGGATAGGCCAGCAAACCTATCCCTATGACGATTATCGCGATGAGCAGTGCTGAAACAGTATCAATCTTGCGTTTTTTCAATTGTCTGCTCATACTAAGAAAGACTAGTCACGCAAACGACGACGTGCCACCATGACAACACCTGCACCGACGATGAGGCTAGCACCCAGTGTATAGAAGACAGTCGTACCAAATCCACCAGTTGATGGCAATTCTGCACCTTGGTTGTTCTCAATCTGTGGTGTAGCTAATAGTGTATCTCCATCAGCTGTATTCTCATCAAATGTCAATGTAACTGTAGTCGGTTCTTTTTTGAGATTATACCCTTTTGGTGCTTCAGTTTCGATAAGCTGGTATTCGCCAGCAGCCAAGCCTGAGAACGTTGCAATTCCCTGATTATTTGTCGTCTCAACTGTTGCTTCAGCTTGTGTCTCAACCTCAGACCATTTGTCTGCAGTTTTATCAAACTTCATGAATTTACCATTTCGCTTAAGAACAAACTTAGCACCTTCAAGTGTCTTGGTCGGTGTTTGACCGTCTACTTTTTTAACAGTGATTTCACCATCGTAGACATGAACCTCTTTACCTGGATCAGTATTTTTAGTGTTAGGGTTGATGGTTGCCTTGTTTTTGTTTTTAGCATCAGCAGTTGAACCTTCTGCAGCAGCTGATTTCAAGACACCAGTATAGGTTACTTTAATTTTGCTGATAGGTTTGTAGAAGAAATCATCCTTATTACCGTATCCACTTTCTGTAGAAGCTGTTTTAGTCTTCGCCCACGGGATAGTAATTTCAAATCCTGTTTCTGTTTTTGTTACTTTATAGGTTCTTTCAACTCCGTCAAGCTCAGTCTCTTCTAACACTTCATCATCGACAGTAACCTTGATAGAATCTTTGTTAAATTTTATCCCTTCGCCAAGGTTATCTTTAATAACATATTGATAAACTTTCTCGCCTTTTGCGTAGTAAGTTGCGTTATTGTAATCAAGCGTGTAGGTAATCGTATCACCTACAGAGTACGTTTTTGTTTGGGAATCAATGGTTTTGCCACCGTTTTCGCCCCAAGTTGGTTCATTATTTTTTTCTTGGATGGTCGCATTTGGCGCAGCAGATGTCACCATGATGGTTGCGCCACCGCCAACTGTTGTCCCAACAAAATAGTAACCATAAGGAACATTGAGCGTTTCAACACCATCACCGTTATTCTCTGTGGCTTCAGTAGTTGCTTCAGCTTTTGTTGCTTCAACAAAAGTTTTTGCCCAGTCTGCAATTTGCTGGTCTGTTGTTTCTTCCTTCTTAACGACGTATGTCAAATCGCCGTTTTCAAAAGTATCAAACAACGTTGAGAATGCTTCATTTTTGTACATTGCCTCTTTGCCTTTTGGCAAGGTATAGGAAACACCCTTTTTGTCTGCATCTGGTCCAGTGATTGTCGCATCAAAAAGTTTATAGGCTTTGTACGTAGCACCTTTTTGAGTACTGTTAACCGTAATAGTTGCTTGAGACTCACTTGCCGATACAAGGTGACCTGCTGGCGCAACAGAGCCAAGCACTAATGAAGCAGCAAATAGGGTAGTTAATAAACGTTTTTTCATGATGTCCTTTTTCTAGTATTGTCTTTCAATACGGTTTTTTAGATAGAGTGTTAGCGTGGCTAGTGTGATTAGGATAACACCAGCAAGTGAAACAACAGTTTGCCCAATACCACCAGTACTTGGTAATTCCGTTCCTCTGGAATTGGTTATTTTGAAACGATAGTTAAGTTTCCCATCAGGTTCTTCAATCACCTGAGACGGGGCAGTATTGCCATCTTGTAGCAGGCTAGCACCACTATCTGTGACAGAGAGGCGTAAATCATCTGTAGCGAGATTATAGCCATCTGGTGCTTTCACTTCAGCAATGCGGTAATCACCTGTTGGGAGCATCACCTGCTGGCCATCTGCAAAGGTCAATAACCCATCAGAACCAGAGGTTACTCCCGTGTACTTAGCCGGCAAAATCCTGTCACCGGCTGAGTCGACAGCATACACATCAAAGACTGCACCTGCCAATGGTTGGTTGAGGTTTTCAACGCTAACCTTTTGCAGGGAAATCAGCTGGCGCTTACGCGTGTTAGTGAAGACGATGTCGATGTTTCCATCTACTGTTACTGTTAGCGGACTAGCGTCTTGGTGGTTAACCGTCTCATCAGCTTTCCCTGATGGGCGATTTTTGTGTGTCACCGTCACAGTGACATCAAAGTCCTCAAGTTCCTGCTCTCCGATCGTGATCTCGGAATCATAAGGAATTGTATAGGTCTTCGTCTGACCATGTGAAAGCTTGAAGGTTGTCACATCAAGAGCCTCGTTTGGAAAGAACGTAAAGAGTACTTGCTTATCTTTATCCGTCCCCTTGACATTCTTGGTGACTCGAACGGTATAGGTCTTCGGTTTCCAAACAGCATAGAGTGTGTTTGAGGTATCAGGCTGGTTATCTAGACCAATGTCCTGTCTTGGCTTAAATTGCACAATGCCTTCGCTAGCCTGGTCTTTGCTAGTATGCCAACCGATAAGGTCATAACCCACACGAGTAAAGTAGGTAGCTGACTCTGCTTGATAAGTCTTATTGAGTTCTAACTTGGTGTGCTTAACACTGGTTAGTATCTTACCATTTTCCTGACGAGAACCACCGTTTCCATCATAAATGAGGAAGGTGTCCTTGGTTGGTAATTTCTCAATTGGTATCAACACTGGGTAAACTGTTACGGTTTTGTTTCTATCCGCCAAATGGCTTAGAACTGTCGCTGCATCATAAGGGCTGTAGAGCTTGCCATTATAATGCCAACCTCTAAAGGTATAGCCTTCAGGTATTGTTGGCCGACTTAAGAGGGTGAAGTTTGATTGGTCATCGTAGCGCTGGCGATCAACCGGTTCGTTAGAGGTCATGACACGACTGCCACCAGGCGCGATTAGAGGTTGACCATTTTGGTCAACAGCTTGATTGCTATAGGTCACATGGAACTCGCCAACACGCCGCCACTCAGCTCTTAGAGTAATGTCTGAGGTTACAGCAGTGTTAAAATCATAGAGTTTTTTCGTGCCATCTGGATTGATTTGATACCAAGCAATCAATTTGTAAGCGTCTTTTTCGTAACTATACTTCTGTGTCTTATCAGTATTGATATCATTGGCATTGGTTGTATAGATAGACTTGTAGATGCCGTTTTGCGGTATCGTACCGCTAACGGTATCGTTGCGATAGTAGTAAGTGCCATCTGGGTCTACCACATAATCTCTAGTAGCAGCCGAGTAGGTGTCAGGGACTTTTTCGCCGTACGGTATCTTCAGCAGAGTTCGCTCAACCTGACCTCCCTCAGGTTCAATAATGACCCTATGAGTGATTTTTTCCCAGCCTGCGTAAACCTTAGCGTCCTGTGCCGGCATGGTGGTTGACCAGTCGAACTCCTGTGTCATGGCAGCGTCCTTGTACCACTTGCCATTCCAGCGATAGCCTAGACGACTTGGAACAGGCTGAACTTCACTCGTATCTGGTCTATAAGAGGTTAGAGGAGCCTCGTACTTGACGGAGCGACTTGGGAAGTTTTCCAACGGATCTTCATTCAGTGGGTCCAGATATTTGAAATTGTAGGATAGGCGCCTGTAACGAACTTCTAAGTTGTAGTATTGTTTCGGCGGCACATTAAAATAACCACTAGGCTCATTTAATAACACACTTTCTTTCCGAGGACTTCCTGCTGGAGCAATCTCTGTCCAGTTAGTAACAGTAGTTTTATTTTTTTGTGTGACTTTATAAGAATATGCCTCAAATCCAGTATATTTTTCACTGAAATAGAATGTTCCTCCTCCAGCAGAGCCTTTGTCCTGAGCTGCATCTACATACCCACCATTGATATTTTCTTTGTAAAAAGTAACATCAGAATTCTTATTATTCCCCCAAAAAAAGCGAATCTCATTATTATGGGCAACATCAGTTGGTAACTTAAACTCACCTAAATAACTCATACCACTAGTACCGTAATTGGTATAATAACTCCAGATGGTCCTATTACGCGTTGATGGCCAGCCCGCCGTTAGTGGAGTTTCATATAACCCCTTGTAGACCGTTATTTGCCCATGTCTTTCATCCCAAACCCAACTGTCTCTTCCTGGATCACCTCTTTGATAAAACTTCATCGTAATCACATTACGATCAAGGTAAACATTTATCACTGATGATCCGTCTGGCTTTACAACAACATTCTTATCCGATTTACTACTATTGAACTCAAACCCTGTCGGAACAGTATAATCTGACGATTGCAAATTCACTGTAGTTCCGACTGTTTCGGTTCTATTTTTTTGACCAGCGTAGTCATAGGTTTTTAAAGTTGTATCAGGCTTATCTGTTGCACTCTGATTCCATATAATCACTGTCACATTTGCTTTTGCTGGAATCCACTTAGCATAAACCTTAGTATCAGCCGTTATGCGCGTTGTTCTGAAGTTAAAGCGTGTATTACCATTTTGGCTGGTCACCCAGCCGCCAAAGGTGTATCCTGGTCTGGTGGGATTAGGAGGTTGTGGAGTAGTCTCACCGTCATAGACGTAGCGAGGAGCAATATAGGTTGCGCCTGTATCGATGTCTCCTGTGATGAACTCTACCTTCTTAGCCTCTTTGAAAATAGGGTAAAAGAGCGTATCTCCTGTGATTGTCGCGTTTTTAGCCTCTGTTTCACTGATGATAGCGCCATTTTTTGTCTTGGACCATCCTGCAAAGGTCTGCGTTGCGGTTGGAGGCTGTGCCTTGACCGTGGTCAAGTCATAGGTGCCTCGTCCATTGGTCAAGGCTAACTGCTCACGTTGCAAGATAACCGTTCCCGCAGCATCGTCATAGAAGGTCACATAAGCAATACTGCTGTATTTAGGACGAATGATTCGCTCTTGAGTGGCTGTCACCCTTATCGGTTGGTTAAAGACAACTTGTTCACCGTAGGTATTGCTAGCTTTATCATAGTAATACCAACCTTCAAAATGCTTATTGACAGCAATCACTGGTATGCCGACATCTTTTAGACTTTCACCGTTTTTGAGCACTTGCTGGCTAGCATCAGCATTTGAGGCTGTTTTAAAGGTAAATGGCGTTCCGTCAGTATTTTCAAAGCGATAGGTTATCCGAGGGAGCGGTGTGGCATTTTGAACAATAGCATAAACAGAGAAAGAGGTCGTCTCAAAGGCAACATCACTAGCCAACTGTTTGGTCTCTTCTGTTGACTTGGTTTCAAGTACCTCAAGTTCACCTGTGTCTTTGAAATGAACAATATCCAGTTCATCACTCTTGATGTCCAGAGGTTCTTTATAAGACACTTGAACCGTTACGGGAGCTTGAGGTTGTATCTCTTGCTCGTCGTCGTAGAGTTTGATGTCATAGAGGACAACATCTTTGATATCGTCGATGGTTTTGTCTATTTTGTCCAAGGCTTGATGACGATAAGCCTCGTACTCAGCCATTTCTTTTCTTATTTCTGTGACATCCAAACGTGTTGCTAATGGCAACTTGGCATCCTGCTGTGCTTGGACTTTTACCGTATAAGTCGGTGTCTCGACAGTGACCTCACCCTCAAGATAGGACTGGCTTGGTACTGGCTCTACTTTGGGCTCGCTAGTCGTGCTCTCAGTCGATGACGTCGTGGCAACTGAGGAGGTCTCAGACCCATCCGTTACTGAAGTTTGGCTGGTTTCTGTGGTTGTTGCTTCTTGAGTCTCCTGCTCTTGAGAATCTGAGGGTGGTGACAAACTTGTCGAAGTTGTTGTCTGGTTCGCGTTATTGCCTTCCAGTGTAATGGCAGGTAGAATTAAAAAATAGGTAGTTAAAAATGTCGTCAGGATAGCCGTTGCCCAAAAAGCACTTTTCCAAAACGGACGGTGCCGATAGGTTTTTAGCGATTGTAAGACCCATTTATACCATGTTTCCAATGAACTTCCTCCTTTCTATTTGTCTGTTTATTATCGATTATTTAATCGTCCCAATTTCTTGCAAAGGCCAAACCCTAAAAATAATTTTTCCGACGATTTGTTCTTGTGAAATCCCACCAATCGACGTATGCCTAGAGTCCAGAGAGGTTGCACGGTTATCTCCCATGACAAAGAGTTGACCGTCTGGCACTTGATAAGGGTAAGTCAGATTTGTTTGCCCAAGAGATTGCTCCAAAATATAGGGTTCATCTAATTTTTTCTGATTCACATAGACGTCACCATCGTCGTTGATGTCAACCCAGTCACCAGACTTGGCGATGACGCGTTTGACCAAGATTTTATTATTGTAGTAAAAACTAATCACGTCTCCACTATCAAAGTCAGTTCCCTTCACAGTGAGGACGATATCGCCTTCTTGGAGGGTCTTATCCATCGAATGCCCATAAATCCGCAAAACTGGAAGCCACAGGACTGCAATGAGAACCGCGGTAGAAGCAACAGCCATTAGAATGTATAAGGTATTTCTCACGATTGCCCAAAATCGCTTACGATAGGTTAATCTATTCAGTTCTGTTGATAACGATTGAGTTGTTAACTTTACATCAGACATCCGCTTGGTGACCTCTTTCCTGAGCTTGCGATTGAATGCTCAGCAAGTAATCATCCGCAGCTTTTTGCGCCGCTTCAAAGACTTCATTCAGAGCCAAGGCGGCCTCAGCGATAGAGCCAGCCTTTTCCAATCGTATCCTTTTTTCGTTAAGAGCTTCTTCCAGTGCTAGGATTTTTTGCTCCTGTTTTTCAATAACTTGCTGCTGGTGCAACATCATTTCAAGTAACTGTTCACGCTTTAATTTGCGTAACTGGTTCTGTTCCATAACTGTCTTTCTACACTTGAATTAGCCATATACTTTCAATTCTATGATACAATATAGACTTTTGTCAAGTTTTTATACTTTATTTTTCCACTCCCTATACGCCTCAATGTCCTTATGGACTTGTTTCCAGACGGTGGCGATAACGAGAGCATCATCCATCTGACCGAGGAAGGGAATCCAGTCAGGGACGACATCAAGCGGCGATAGGAAGTAAATCAAAGCGCTAACGATAGCGATGATAGACTTGATCGGAACAGTTTTGTACTCACCTTTCCAGTAACTTCTTACCATGCTAATCAAAATCGGAATCGATTTGATTTCCTGACTGACAAAAGGAATCCACTTGATTTTCTTCTCTAATTTCTCCAAAAACGGTTCCATTTTGGCGTCATCTTTGAGCAAATCTTCTGCCTTTTTGTAGCGATTTTGCAGTTGCTCAATGGCTTGAGTTTTGGTCATTTTTGTTTTCATAAGCTTTCTCCTATAAGTCTTCTGTCTTAAACAAAGTGTAGCCTTCGTAGTAATAGGACGTGTCTAGTCCTTTGAAAAAGGTTTGTTGGCCTAAATCGTCTGTCAGAGCCTTGAGCAACAGGTATTTGAGTTCGCCAGTTGAGACATGACTTCTGACCATGGCATTGAGATACTCGTCCTTATCAATTCTATTCCAATCAACAACCTGTCCCAGACTAGCTCGCAACATACAGTCCAGCCATAACCTCATCGCTCTGCCATTGCCCTCACGAAAAGGATGGGCAATATTCATATCGGCGTACTTATCCACAATCTCGTCGAAAGTCTGATGAGGGAGCTTGTCAATATAGACCAAGGACTGCTCAAGAAATATCCGAGGAGCAAACCGGAAGTTATCTTTTGCAATGTTGACATCACGGATCTTTCCAGCGAAGTCGTAGATGTCCGAAAAGAGTGCCTTGTGGATGGCAGACAAGCCCTCAAAAGTGCCAACTTCAATCTTAAATAGTTGGCCACTATCAAAAAGTTTTTTGGCGGCCTGCTTGCTGAGCAATTCCTCCTGACGAGCCAGCTCCGCACTATTGGTCAGACCGAGTTTGTTTTCTAGGACCATAAAGCCTCCATACACTATTTAATTAACTTAAGATTTTTTCAACTCGTCAAGGTTCAAAAGAATCCGAGATTCTTCTAAACTCAGAATAACAAATATGGTTGAGGTGTAAATGTCATCATACCTTTTTCTTCCCATATTTTATCTCCCCCTAAAACACCGTCTGTTCCTCCAAGCTAAACCGCACATTCTCCTCAATCCATTTGCGGCGAGGTTCGACCTTGTCGCCCATGAGGGTGGAGACGCGGCGCTCAGCACGCGCTAGGTCATCAATGGTCACCTGAATGAGGGTGCGGGTCTCAGGGTTCATGGTAGTCTCCCAGAGCTGGTCGGCGTTCATTTCCCCTAGTCCCTTGTAGCGTTGGAGAAGAGCGCCTTTTCCGAACTCTTTTCGCAAGTCCTCCAGCTCACCGTCCGTCCAAGCATAGGCGATTTTTTCGGTTTTTCCTTTGCCTTTGCTCATCTTATAGAGTGGCGGCAGCGCGATGTAGACATGCCCCGCCTCGACCAGAGGTCGCATGTAGCGGTAGAAAAAAGTTAAGAGTAGGGTTTGGATATGGGCACCATCTGTATCCGCATCGGTCATGATAATAATCTTATCGTAGTTGATGTCAGCGATATTGAAATCCGCCCCAACACCAGCTCCAATCGTATAAATCATGGTGTTGATTTCCTCGTTTTTGAGGATGTCGCTCATCTTGGACTTTTCGGTATTGATAACCTTGCCTCGTAGGGGTAAGATTGCTTGAAACTTGCGGTCACGGCCTTGCTTGGCAGAACCGCCCGCTGAATCTCCCTCGACTAGATAGAGCTCATTTTTCTGGGCATTTTTAGACTGGGCTGGGGTCAACTTACCAGATAGCAACCCCTTGTCTTTCTTGTTTTTCTTGCCACTTCTGGCATCATCACGCGCCTTTCTGGCCGCTTCTCTGGCATCTCTGGCACGAATGGCCTTGCGGATGAGGTTGCTGGCCGTTTCGCCATTCTCCATGAGGAAAAAGGTCAATTTCTCGCTGACAATGCTATCGACAATAGGACGAGCAAGAGGACTACCCAGCTTATCCTTGGTCTGCCCTTCAAACTGGAGATGGGCTTCGGGAACAAGGATGGATAGGACAGCTGACAAGCCCTCACGATAGTCAGACCCCTCTAAGTTCTTGTCCTTTTCCTTCAGAAGCCCTGTTTTTCTCGCATAGTCATTGAGGCTCTTGGTAATGGCAGTCTTAAACCCTGTTTCGTGCGTACCGCCGTCTTTGGTGCGGACATTGTTAACAAAGGAGAGAATATTGTCAGAAAAGCCATCGTTGTACTGCATGGCGATGTCCACCTGAAACTCCTGTTCCTCTCCTGTAAAGGCGATAATGGGGGTCAAGGTTTCCTTGTCTTCATTGAGATAGGCGACAAAATCCTGCACCCCATTTTCATAGTGGAAGCTAGCTTCTTCTCCAGACCGCTGATCCAGCAGGGTCATGGTGACGTTTTTGAGGAGAAAGGCAGACTCTTTTAAGCGCTCTGCGATTGTTCCATACTTAAACTCAACCGTGGAGAAAATCCGTGGATCGGGCAGGAAACGAACGGTCGTACCAGATTTGGACTTAGGAGCGGTGCCGACTTTTTCAAGCGTGGTCACGGGCTTTCCGCCGTCCTCAAAGCGCTGGCGATAGATGCTCCCCTCACGGGTAATCTCCACCTCCAACCAGCTAGAGAGGGCGTTGACGACGGACGAGCCAACTCCGTGGAGACCACCAGAGGTCTTGTAGCCTCCCTGACCGAACTTGCCCCCTGCGTGGAGGACGGTAAAGATAACCTCAACCGTCGGAATCCCCATGGCGTGAAGACCAACGGGCATGCCCCGCCCACTGTCTGCCACTGTCACCGAGCCATCGGCATTTAAGGTCACACTGATTTTGTCCCCAAAACCTGACAAGGCCTCATCGACCGCATTGTCCACAATCTCCCAGACCAGGTGGTGCAGCCCCACGCCATCGGTCGAGCCGATGTACATGCCTGGCCGCTTTCTGACTGCGTCTAGTCCTTCCAGCACCTGAATGGCGTCATCATTATAGTTTGTTACGTTTATTTCTTTCTTAGGCATCTATGACCTCCAAATTTGTCATCTCTTTATTTTACCGATTTTTGAGACAAATGGCAAAGCAAAGTTGCTTTTTCTCTCATTTTAACGTTCATTTAGTTTGTTTGTCAAAGTTTTATGGTATAATAGCGCTATGAATAGTTTTATTTTTGGCATCATTGCCTACCTGCTAGGCTCCATCCCAACAGGCCTCTGGATTGGCAAACAATTTTACAACATCAACCTGCGAGAACACGGTTCTGGCAATACTGGTACGACCAATACCTTTCGTATTTTAGGGAAAAAAGCTGGCATCATCACCCTGCTTGTCGATGTTCTAAAAGGAACAGTAGCGACACTTTTACCCATCTGGTTTGGCATTGACGGCGACTTAGCCCTACTGATTGGCTTCTTTGCCGTGTTAGGACATACCTTTCCCATCTTTGCCCAGTTCAAAGGCGGCAAAGCAGTTGCCACATCTGCAGGTGTCTTGCTAGGTTTTGCCCCTGCTTTCCTGATTTTTTTGCTGGTGATTTTCCTACTGATACTCTACCTTTTTAGCATGATTTCCCTAGCCAGTGTGACAGCTGCTAGCGTCGCTATCATCGGCGTGCTGACTTTTCCTGCAATGAGCTTTCTCATCAGCGATTACAGCCTGATTTTTACAGGCTTAATCATCGCCATTGCCAGCCTTATCATTATTCGTCACAGAGACAACATGGGACGTATCAAGAACAAGACTGAGAACCTCGTCCCTTGGGGGCTTAATCTCAGCAAGCAAACCAAGAAAAATTAAAACAAATGTTAAGCCCCGTTAGGGGCTTTTCCTTGTCTTAATCAACGTAAAAGGCAAAGCAATTAGCTCTGCCATTTTTCCTATATCGGTAAAAAGATTAGTTCTTCACATCTTCGGTGGCTAAATCTTCACCAAACCATTTTTTTGAAATCTCTTGGAATTTGCCGTCTTCATAAAGTTTTTTGAAGGCTTTGTTGATGTTTTCAACCAATGTTTTGTCGGATTTTCGTGCACCGACAGCAAAGTTCTGCCCTTGAAACTCTTTAGAAATGTCAATCACATTATAATTTCCAAGCTCGCCTTCTTCTGTTAGGTAGTAGTTGGCATAGATGTTATCGACCAGCAAACCATCAATCCGATCACTCTTTAAGTCGATGAAGGCTTGCGTAAATGTTTCATACTGGGTTGCATCATTGTCTTTGACAATATCTTTCAAAATAGCTGGGTTACTTAGGAAGGTATCGTAACTAGATGAGCCAGACTGTGCTCCCAAAGTCTTATCAGCCATATCAGCAGCTGAAGTAATCCCTGATGATTTTTTGGTGATAATGACGTCAGAAGTCGGCAGGTACGGGTCTGTAAACAAGACTTTTTCAGCGCGCTCCTCAGTTAAAGAGTAACCGTTCCAAATCAGGTCAATCTTACCGTTGTTCAGCTCAGTTTCTTTCAAGTCCCAGTTGATGGGTTGCCACTTGATAGCAATCCCGTACTGGTCAAAGACAGCAGTCGCTAAGTCGATATCAAAACCAACATAGTCACCTGACTTGTCCTTGAAGCCCATTGGGACAAAGGTCTCGTCAAAACCGATGGTAATAGACTTTTCAGACTCATAGGTCGTCCATTTGTCAGCAGATGTCTCTGTCTTACTGCCACAAGCAGCCAAGGTCAAGCTCGTTACAAGTGCTAAAGCACCCAGATAAAACTTCTTCATAATATTTTCCTCTTCTTTTGTTCAATAGCAGAGCTGGCAAGCGCCTAACTCGGATTTATTTTCAGAATTTGATCTGAAATATGTTCTGCAAAGGCCATGTCGTGGGTGACCACAATTTGGGTCATGCCACGGTCACGATTAGCGATGATCATTTTCTCCACTTCTTGTCGGAGATGGGGATCAAGCGCTGATGTCGGCTCGTCGTAGCCGATGATTTTTGGGTCAATCATCATGGCCCGCGCGAGGGCGACCCTCTGCTTCTGACCGCCAGAGAGGGAGTGGGGATAGGCCTGTTGGTGTTCAGCCAGGCCTAGCTGCAGTAACAAGTCACGAGCTTTCTGCTCTGCAATTTCCTTAGACAATCCCAAGGTTTTAATCGGCGATAAGGTCAGGTTCTCCAAAACTGATAGGTGAGGAAAAAGTTGAAAATCTTGAAACACAAAACCGAGAAGATTAGCTGTCTCCAAGTGGTCGATGGGAACAGCTTGACCGTTATAGATAATCTCACCTGAGTCAAGGCTCTCAAGCCCAGCCAACATACGAAGCAGAGTCGTTTTGCCACCACCAGATGGACCAACTAAGGACAAAACTTTACCTTCTTGAACCGTCAGATTAAACTGGTCGAAAATGACCTTGTCCCCAAAGGCCTTGCTGATATTTTTTAACTCTAACATAAGCCCCTCCTCCTACTGGTAATAGTCGAATTTTTGCTCAACTTTTTTAGACAAAATGGTCACAACGCCGATGAGAAGCAGGTAAATGCCCCCAGCGATAAACATAGGAATCAAACTGGCATCACGGTTTGCGGCTGTTTTGGAAGCCAAGAGCAAATCGCCAACCCCAAGCACATAGACCAAGGAAGAATCCTTGACCAAGTTGATTACTTCATTGAAAATGCTAGGCAGAACAATCTTGACCACCTGCGGTAAAACAATATGGACAATAGTCTGAACAGGGGTCAAGCCCAGAACCTTGGCAGCTTCATACTGCCCCTTTGGAATAGCGGCAATCCCACCACGGAAAATCTCAGCAAAATAGGCTGCATAGTTCATGGTAAAGGCAATGATAGCCGCTGGCATCCGATCAAAAGTTATCCCAACGCTCGGCAAAACATAATAGAAGAAAATCAACTGCAGAAGCAAAGGTGTGCCGCGCATAATCCAGATGTAGATATTGAACAGCCAGTTGACTAATTTGATATTGGCTCGCATGGCAAAAGCAACCAAAGCACCTAGCGGAATAGATAGGGCGATGACAATGAAAAAGACCTGCAAGGAAACCAAGGCACCCTGTAATAAACTGGGTAAAATGTCTAATAGGTAAGCCATAAGCCCTCCTAAATGTAATATTGAAAATAATTATATCAGATTTTCCTGTTTTAGCAAGACTTTCAGGCTTATTTTTAGTAAAAATTCGGGAATATCGACAATCATAACATCACCTAAGTTATGGAGAAAGCCCCCCTTTTTTGACTTACTAGAAGGTAAAAACAGAGAGAGTTATGTTTTTCACTCCCTCTGTTTATAGCTCACCTAGTCAACAACCAGCATCGATTTGATGCTCTTACGATCCGCCATATCTCGGTAAGCTTGGTTAATATCATCTAGACGATAACTTGTGGTGAACACTTTTCCTGGATTGATGTCTCCATCTAATACAGCCTTTAGCAACACCTGTTTATTGTAGGTGGTCACACTAGCTGATCCACCGGCAACCGAAATATTGCGAGCAAAGGTAGACCCCAATTTGTGTTTATCATAGTGCGGTACACCAACGAAACCAACACGACCTCCATTACGAAGTACCCCCAGTGCTTGATCAATCGCAGCCTCTGTTCCGACACATTCAAGAGCGGCATCCGCACCTCCACCTAGTAGCTCACGCACTCGTTTAACACCTTCTTCGCCACGTTCAGCGACAATTGCAGTCGCCCCAAGCTCCAGAGCTAATTGTTGGCGATCGGCATGTCGACTCATGAGAATAATCTGAGAAGCTCCCATCATCTTGGCTGCAATGACAGCACACTGACCAACAGCACCATCTCCAATCACGACGACCTTGTCTCCTCGTTCAACCTGAGCACAGCGAGCGGCATGATAACCCGTCGGCATTACATCAGCAAGTGTCAAGAGCGATTTTATCATGCCTTCTGAATAATCTGATGGTTGTCCAGGGACTTTAACTAAAGCCCAATTTCCATAATGGAAACGGATGTATTCGGACTGGTAGCCACCTCCCCAGTTTGTCGCCCCGGGATGATTATCGCAAGTTCCATCGAAACCTGCACGGCAAGCGCCACAAGTGCCGCAACCATGTGTAAAGGGAACGATGACAAAATCACCCGGCTGAACCGTCGTAATGGCAGAGCCAACCTCTTCAACAATTCCTAAAGCTTCATGACCGCTGTTTGGTGAATGGGCCGCCTTATCATCGCCATGTGAATAAGACCAGAGGTCCGATCCACAAACACAGGCACGCACCACCTTGATAATGACATCATCATCTGCTTGCAAGGTCGGTTTTGCCACCTCTTCAATAATCATCTGTCCTGCTTGTTCAAAAATAGCTGTTTTCATCTTAGCCTCCATTTAATTATATTTTTCAACTATTATTGTGCTAGGGTAAACGATACCCTTACGTCCCCTTGTCCTAGGGACTCTTTCAAACCCTCTGTGTTGACAATATACCCGAGATTGGTGTAGGCATACGACGACTCAAAGGATTCGTAAAAAATAACCAAACCATCGCCAGACCAAAGTTTGACATCACCTTTTTCAATCTGATGAGCTACTTCATCATGGCGTGTCAAGCCTGCATCTAATCGAGCATATTTTTCATTTTGATTGACATCTATCATCTCAATGGTTAAAGGAAGTCTGTCGGTGAATTCGTGAGCCGCAGGGCTGTCAACCAGCTGCAACTGAAAAACACGCTCACCAATAGAAACATTGACCATCTGAATTACCTCCTGTTTCTGTGAGACATCTCGACAGCTGGACAACAAAATCAGCCCAACGAGAGTGAAGCTAATCAGTATCAGTCTTTTCATGAGAAAAAGCTTCATATTCTGTTGAGTTAAGCTGTTCGTAGTGAGTGATTTTCTCCTCTAAGCGTTGCAAACTCTCTTCGATAACGGCTTTTGATGCTTCTAAGCGTGCTTGCTCAGACCGCAATATGGCTAAGCGCTCTGCCATTGTCTCATCGCCCGCCTGCACCAAAGTCATATAGGCGCTCAACTGTTCGATGGACATCCCAGTCGCTCGAAAGCAACGCACAAACTCAATCGCGGAGACATCTTGCTCTGAAAACACCCGCACCCCTGCCTTGTTCCGAGCAATCGGCGGCAGAAGACTGATTTTTTCATAGTACCGAATGGTATCTGGACTAAGTCCTGTTTTCTCACTGACTGCTTTGATGTTCATTGGCACACCTCCCTGTTGATAGTTGTATTATACACCTTTGAGTTAACTCCAAGTCAAGCGTTTTTAGCTTTTTTCGATTAACCAGTTTTGGAAATAAAAACATACTAAGATTAGTAGTGAGGAAATCTCCGACGGGAGAGAGTACTCACTACTTTTTTCATTCTCAAGATGATAAAGTAGAGGTGTCTTGTTAAGTCGTGGGGCTTTTTGACGCTAGACGTCGCAACAAAAACTGGCAAGACACCTGTTTTAGAAAGAATGTTATCAAAGTATGTGGGACGCTAGACGTCGAGTATTGAAAATGACATCTCTAAAACAAGGAATCATTCAAGACAAAGAGGTAGTATCATGCGTGCAGTTTTCGGGATTGATGTGAGTAAGGCAAGTTCAGA